>NZ_CP103423.1:0-600000 GCF_024918955.1 Mesomycoplasma molare | reverse complement strand
AAGCTGAAACAGTTAAGGTTGTGGATTTTGAAACAAGCAATGTAGGTTTAAATGGAGCAACAATTAAATTTAGATTGGATTTAGAAAATTTAGATAAAAGAACAGAAAAAGAAATAAAATCTAAAGAAAAAATAAACGTAAATATTATTGATGCTAATACAAGTATTATTTTAGATACTTTAGAAGCCATTAAAAATGAAAAAGATGAATATACTTTAGATATTAATTCATTAGAACCAGGTAAAATTTATAATTTACAAGTAATTGATTTGGGTCTGGAAAATTTAACTTTTGATTTAAATGCAAATTCAGGATTTATTATAACAAAACCAGAACTAACTTCTTTAGAATATATACTAGATAAAAGGCACGCTTCATTTGAATTTATTTTTTCTGATGAAGAAAAAATTTTATTAGGAAAAGACATAATAGTTTCTTTTAAAGAAGAAGGATCTTTAGATGGAGATATTAAAAGATTAAAAGGAAAAGTGGTATCCATTCCATCTAAAGGAAATGATGTTATAGCAAAAGAAAAAATAGGTTTTATTGCTTCAACTAAAAATGATTTAATAGATGAAAGTGGAGAATATTTAAAAGAAGATTCACAAAAAGAATTAAAAAGAAATACAATATATAAAATTGAAAGTATTTTAATAGACAACGAGAATATAAGTTTTAGTAGTTCCATAGATTTAGATTTTAAAACCACAATACCACAAACAATAGTTTCTGAATTAAAACAAAAAGAACAAACCAAATCTAGCAGCAGTGGTGCTTTAATTTTAAAAAATTTAGACTCTGATGTATTAGACAAAAGAGTAAACATTACGTTTGCAGAAATTACAAAAAATGAAAATGGAGATATAACAGGTTACAAAAATATTAAAACTGTTAGCGATAAAAGAATTGAGCAAAATGATGAAAAAAGTTATAAAATAGATTTAAATCTTGAAGATTTAAACCTAAAATGCAAATTGAAGTGCACCAGTAGTTTTTATTATAAAAACATTGTACTACAATTTATAATATTTTATACTCCCTGTTTACTATTAAAGGAGTGAAGGGGGATATCCCCCTTCTTTTAATTCCGCTTGTAAAGCGGTTTTTTATTAATGAAGTTAATAAAAATTATGGGGCGAAATTTTTCGACCCTTTCATTATTTTCTTGTAATAATCTTGTAATTTTTAATAGTTTTAATTAATATTTATTTAATTTTTCTATTTCTTCTTCATATATGTCAAAAGCGCATTTTCCTTCTAGTATGTCTCTATTCATAAAATTTATTCTTTTTCAAGATTTAATATTTCTTCTCGAGAGACTTTATTAAAATCAGTCCCTTTTTATAAACTCTTCTTATAAGTCCGTTAAAATTTTCATTAGTTCCTCTTTGAAAAGAAGCGTATTTATCGGTTTTATAAATTTTAATTCCTAATTTTTTGCTAATATTCCAACCGCATTAAATTCAATTCCATTATCAAAAGTAATACTTTCAACGGGTAATTCTAGTGTATTTATTCTTTCATAAAGAACTTTATTAATGTAAAAGGGTTCTTACTTGAAACTTTTACAATTATTCCCAACCTACTTTTTCTTTCCACTAAAGTTAAAAGACTAGAATGCCCTGCGGATTTTTTACCTATAACTAAATCACCCTCTCAATGCCCAAATGTTTCTCTTAAATCAATATGTTTTGGTCTAGCTCAAATAGGAAATACATAATTTGACTGCACAAGTCTTTCAATAACGTTATTTTTTCTTTTTCCGCCTTTTGTATAGTGCTTTCTTAATCTATCTTTATTAGTTAATACTCATTTTCCTGTATTAATCCAATTAAAAACAGTCCTTAGCGAAGGGATTTTAATATTTTTAATACCTTCTTTTATTAAGTTGTAAGTCATTTTTATTCCGCATGTTGCTTTGTTAAAATTATCTTTAATAAGTTTGCTAAATTCTTTATAATCATCCATTTGAGAAAAGAAAAACAATCTTTTATGTTTATGTCTTATTTTGGCTTTTTCATTTGCTATTAAATGATCATAAAATCCGTAAAAATTTGAATTTCTTTTAATTCTCTTGACACTGTTGAGTGATTGACATTAAGAAAATTAGCAATTTGTCTAATTGAATATTTTTATAAAACAATTTCTCTATTAAAAATCTTTTTCAGCATTTAAATGCGAATAATGCTTTGTTGTATTATAATTCATATGATCCTTTCAATAAAAAGTATGTTGTCTTAAATTTTTATAGGTAGTTTTTTTATTTAAAAAATCAAGTGCAACCACTTTTTAATTTTACATTATAGTGGTGCACTTGATTTTGCATTCAGGGTTTAAATCTTGAAGATTTAAATCCTGGTACTTCATATAAAATTTTAAGAATAAATTCCGTTAATTCAGACGATTCATTATTAGCAGTTAATGTATTATTGCCTCAAGAAGAGAATGAAAAGTGAGTTTTATCAACAGAGCCGGTTGTTTCTAAAATAAGTACTAATACTTCTTTAGAAAAATCAGCGTTTATAACAGTTTCTTTAAAAGATGATTCATATACAAAAAATGGTTGACAAGCTTATTTAAAATATTCATTAACTTCAGAAATTGGACAAGAAGAAAAAATAAAAACAGTTCAATCTAACGTTATAGGTAATTTTATTAGATTTAATTTAAGGGATCTACCACCTTTACTAGAACATTCTATTTTAGAAATAATAGTTGAGAAACCTGAAGTAATAGAAAACGGTAAAGTTGTACAACCAAAAATAGAGAAAAAATTAAGTTTTGCAGATGAATTCAAAGAAAATGATAAAAAATTTATACCTACAGCTTCAAATATTATGGTGAGTGATATTGATGTAACTGAAAGTGAATTAAAAGAGTCATCTGCTAAAGTCGTTGTCAAATTTGAACCTGGTCAAGAATTTATTTTAGGAAGAAAAGTTAAGTTAATTTTATCTACTTTAGGTTCTAAAGACGAAATTACTTATCCTCTTTCTACCGAGGAAAATATAAATGTTGAAGGTGTAACTATAACTAAGAAAAATACAGAATTAGAAGCTGAATTTACTTTAAATAATTTAATAGGTGGTACAAACTATTCTATTTTAGGATTGACTATGGATGAAGATCCTAATAAAAATATTGCTGAAAATAGTTTGAAAATAGATTTTTCCGTTGAAATGGAAGGTGGAAAAAGAAGATTTATAACAAAACCCATTATCAAATCCATTAATTCAACTAATTCAGATACTTCAGTAAACTTAACTATAGCATTAAATAACTCTTATAACACCGAAAATGCTACTTTTGAAAATAAAGATGTAACTGTAAAATATAAAGAAAAAGTTGAAGGAGATTCTTCTTCTGTTCAAGAAATATCAAAACAAGCCAAAGTTAAAGCTAATTTTATAGTACTAGATTTATTTAATTTAGTTCCTAATAAAACTTTTGAAATAACTTCTATAGAGGTAAATGATTATCAAACATCTAAAAATACTAGAAATTTATTAGAAGTTTCTACCAATATTACAGAAAATGAAAGATTATTTTACACAACCGCAACATCGGCAAACATTATAAATATAGTAAATAGACCTCAAAGCGAATCTAATTCAAATATTGAATTGACTTTTGATGATAATTCTGCATTTTTAAATGGTAGAACTATAGTAATGGAATATAGAAAAACTAATAGTTCCGTTTCCGAAGCTTCAAAAAGTATTGAAGCTGTAGTTAACGAAAAAGTATTAACATATAATGTTCAAGATTTAGAAATTGGTACTAATTATTTAATTACCTCTTTAACTGTAAAAAGAAATGATGCAGATGCAGTTAATAAACCATTAACTAAAATAGTTTATGATGCTGTTGAAATTCAAGAAACAGATAAAATTTTTAGAACCACAAATGGTGTTAAATCTTTTGAATTTAGAACAGCAATAGAGACTAAAGCTAGAGTAATTGTATCTATTGCAGATTCTAATTCAGAATATTCGAATAAACAAGTTAAAATTGTTTACTCAAAGACTACAGGTAATAATATTCAAGATATAACAACAGATAAAACAGAAATAATAAATGGTAAAGCTATATTTGATTTATCTAATTTAGAAAAACTAGAAAGTTATAAAATTAAAAAGGTTAAAATTGTTAATGGAGATTCTGAAAAAGATCTAGAAATAACAAATAGATTAGCTGAAGAGGGGAAAATATTTAAAACTTCAGCTCAAACAGCTAAAATTTCTGATATAGAAGTAAATGAAGTAATGAAAACAAAAAATTCTACTGAAATTTTAGTTTCATTTAATAATCAAGATTTGTATTTCCCTAATAACGAATACATGTTGACCTTAAATTATAAACGTCGTGGATCAGAGAATAATGAGGAACCAATTGTTGGTATTTTAGATCCTGTAACTAAAAAATATAAATTTACATTTTCTAATTTAAAAGAAGGTTCTATATATTACACTATAGGATTTTTAGGTTCAAAAGATGGAAATAATATTCAAATTAGCCAGGACGATGTATCTGAAGAAAAAAAACAGTTTGCTACAAATGCTACTATTAATAGCATAACAATAAATACTTCAGAAGAAGAAAAAGCCAAAGTCTATGTTAGATTTAATGATGCTAATAGAGATATAGTAAATAAAAATCTAAAAATAGTAGCTAAAAAACAATCAGAAAAAGAAAATGCATCAGCTAAGACGTATGAAGCAATCACAACTTCAGATTCAGGATTATATATATTTGATTTAAATGACTTACCTAAATTAGAAATATTAGAAATTATTGGAATTTATGAAAGTAATGATGGAAATAATTACAATATAGAAATTCCTTTTGGTGTATAACAAGAGTCATCATTAAATGTTTCTAAAGTATTTAATGTTATTGCAACTAGCGCAACAGTTAATAGTGTATCTATTAGTCAAGTGGAAAGAACTAGTGCTAATGTTCAAATGACCTTTGTTGATAAAGATACTTTTGTTAATGGTAAAAAAGTTAAATTATTATTTAGGGGTCAGGATTCTTCAGAAATAAGAGAAACAGAAGGTGAAGGAGAGATTATTTCTAATAATTCCGTTAATTTTAGTATTTCTAATCTAAAAGAAGGAATAAGATATGAAATAACAGGATTTAAAATTGATGAATTAAGATCTAATTTTGATTCTAGTTCTAATTCACATGCATTAATAACAAATAGAACTTTTGTAACAAAAACAGTAGTTTCTAGTTATGAAGTTATTCAAATTTCAGAAACATCAGCTAGAGTAATAGTTTCTATAGAAGATATTGCTAGAGTTAAAGAAAACTTTAAAGGAAAAATAAAATATCATAATAACAATTTTTCAAATCATATAAATGATTCATATATAGTTTCAATCAATAATGGAAGAGCTATTTTTGAAATTGATGGTTTGGAAAAATCTGGAACATTTACAATAGATGGTTTTTTTATTAGTGATCAAATTAATAATGAAAATAATTTATCTAAATTAGATGAAAAAGATATTTTATCAATACCAAATCAAAAAAATAATAAAATATTTACATTAGTTTCTGAAACTTCAACCATTACATCAATTAGTTCTACTTCGGATTTAAATAGTTCTATCGTTAAACTAAAATTAGGTGAACAAGATAGATTTACAATAAATAAAAATATTACATTAAAAATAAGAAAACAAGGTTCTACAGAAGAAAAATCAGCTACAGCTAGGTTAAGTGTAGATAATAGTGATAATAATCCAGTAGCTGATTTAGCTTTTTCTAATTTAGAAGCAGGATCTATTTATGTTTTAAGTGGTATTGAAATAGATAAAGTTCCTAAAACAGCATTTGGACAAAATTTAACAGATGCTGAAAAACAAATTGTAACCACTCCTATAATTTCTAGATTATTAATTTCTTCTTTATCAGAGACTTCATATCAAGTAAACACAATAATAAGAGACCCTTTATCAGGTTCTAACGACAATAGAAAATTTGATGGTAAAAAAGTAAAAATAACATATTTTGCTGATGATAATCAAGGTGAAAAGTTAACTTCAGAATCAATTATTAATATTTCTAGAATAGTGTTTAATCTTAATGATTTAAAGAAATCTAAATCATATACCATTGAAAAAATAGAATATGATGCTAAAAGTATAGAATTATCATCAGTTTTAACAGCTTTTAATTTTTTAAAGCCAGATGTAACTGAAGAGAATAAAAAATTTACAGTTGTAGAAAAAACTGCTCAAATTACGGGATTAGAATTTTTAAATATAGGAAATAATAGTTCAACTGTAAAAGTTAAATTTTCAAAAGAAGCAGATGAATATTTAAATACCAAGGCTAAAAAAATTAAAATAAACTATCGTTCTTCCGAAAATAGTAATAATTTAACTTCAGCTTTAAGTTCTCCTATTATTGAAGGAGATTCAGTTGTTTATACTTTTAATTTAACAGATTTAGGGCATGGTTCTAATGTAAGAATAATTTCTGCTCAAACAGAATCAAATGATGATGTTTCATTAAGTTTTGCATCAAGCATTTCTAATGAAGATAAACAATTTAACACAATACCTACAGTTAGATTAATTAAAAATTATAAAAACGATGAAGAATCAAGTTGAAATATAGAAGTTAGATTAAAAGATTTAAAGGAAACTTCAGAAAATAAAAAAATAAAATTAGTTTATTTTAAAGAAACACAAGTTAATACTGACTTAGTGTCTGAAGAATTTGAAATTAATTCTAATAGAAGTATTGTTAAAATAGATAATTTAGAAAAATTTGTAAACTATAAAGTTAAAGAAATAAAATTAGTATCTGATAATCCAACTTCTGAAATAACATTAGATTTAGAATCAACAATCAATGATAACGATAAAGTATTTAAGGTTATTCCTAAAATAGCAACAATAACAGAAATAAAAGAAAAAGTAGGAACAACTGATACAGTTTCATTTAAATTAAAATTTTCAGATGAAGACAGAAATTATTTATCACAATATAATAGAATTACAATTAATTATAGACGTAAAGGTGAAGAAGAAGTTATAACTAAAAGTAATACAATTGATTCTTCAACTTTAGAATCAACATTTAATTTTAGTGTAGGAACAGATAATTTTCTTCAAGCTTCTTATGAAATACTTTCTGTTATTTTTGAAGGAGATGTACCTAATTCAAGTGAAAAAAATACAAATAATCCTAATGGTGTAAGAATTGTATTTGGAGATAACGTAAATAAAAATGACAGAACTTTCGCTACAACAACGAATGTTGCTTCAGTATTAGCAAAAGGATCTGAAACAACAGCAGAAGTGTTGGTAAGAGTAAATGATAATTCTCAAACATATGTTGGTTCTAGATTAAAAGTTGTTTATTATAGAGAAGATCAAGAAGATAATGAAATTACCTCAAATGAAGCAGAAATATTAGTTTCTTCATTACAAGGAAAATCAGAAGCAACTGTTAACTTAATAAATTTAGATAAAGCATATACTTATAAAATAAAAAAAGTTTTAATAAATAATTCAGAAACTCCTTTTGAAAGTAATTTTAATGAAGCATCTAAAGTTTTTAGTACTGTAGGTAAAACTGCCAAAGTAGTTTCTATTTCAGGAAATGAAAATGCTATTTCCAAAGAAGCGGCTACAGTAACTTTAACTTTTGATTCAATGGATAAATATTTAGGAGGAAGTACTTTCGTTAATCCGAATTTACCAGCTAAAAGTCTTTATTTATTAATTTCTTCTAGAAATACTGGAGTTATTAAAACAAGTACATCTGCGACTGTTATTTATCAAAATGATAGTGCTTCAGTTACTTTTAATTTAACAGAGTTAGATCCTGGAGATACTTATGAGATTATTTCTTTACAAGAAAGAACAGGTACTCCTGAAGATAATGACATTACTTTTAGTTTTACAAGTAATTTAAATCAAGTTATCAAAACTTTACCTGCCTTGGGAAATGTTACAAAAAATGTAAATGTTGAAACCAAAGCTATACTTAATATTGAAGTTATTAATTTAAATGATATCGTAGAGCCTGGTTCTGATAAAATGGGTATTTTAACATACAAAAAAGTAGGAAGCGAAGAGGAGATAAATACTTCGTTTACTTATTCTAATAAAAATTCAATAGACGTAGAATTAACTAATTTACAAAAAAATACAAGTTATGAATTAGTAAAAGCAACTATTGATAATATAGAATTTAATTTTAATAGAGTTAATGATACAGAAAGAAATAAACAGTTCACAACCAATTATAAAACTGCAGAAGTTTCTATAGTTGCTAATAACGATAAGAGAGAAACTAGCGGTGCATTCACACTAAATTTTGGTCAATTCGATGATTATTTAAATGATAATTGACAAGTAAATATTTCTTATCAAGTAACAAATGGAATAGAAAGAAAAATTAATAACATAAATCCTATAAACATTTCAAACAAAACTGCGACATTTAATATAGAAAATTTATCAGGTGGACAAACATATCATATTACGGATATAACATTAACAAAAAATGATGAGAAAGTAATCGCTAGAATACAAAATAATGATGAGCCAAATTCTTTAATTAATACCAAAGCTTCAATAAAAGAAATTAGTTTTATTTCTAGTATAGAATCTCAAGCTAATGTTACAGTTGATTTTGATAATTTTAATTTAGATATTATTAATAATACCGAATTAATAATAGAATACGAACTAGTAGAACCTATTGAAAATAATAATCATTCAGGAACTGCAAGAGCTAATGTTATTGTGAATAATAATAATAATAATAATAATAATACTAGCGTAACGTTTAATTTAGAAAATCTTGTTAAGGGAAAAGAATATAAAATAACAGCTATTAAAAAAGCTTCCCCATTAGAAAATATAAGATTCAATACAAATATTAATGATGTAACAAATTCAAAAAGAAAATTCATTTCACTTTCTACAAGTGCAGATGTTTCTACTATTAGTTTCGAAAGTATTGAAAGAAATTCCGCAATTGCAGTGATAACATTCTTGGATGAATTCACTAAAACAAACCAACAAGTTTCTATTTTGTATAGAAAAGTAGGTACTAATGAAACATTTAACTCAAATTTAGTTGAAATTTCTCAAGATAAAACAGCTAGAATTAATTTAAATAATTTAGAAGCTGGGTCAAGATATGAAATTATAGGAGGAACATTAATACCTTCTTCTGCATCAGTCTCTATTTCTAACACATTACAAAATGCTCATGTTAATAAGTTTTATACAAAACCAGAGATTTCTTCTATTAACATAAATGTTTCTAGTGAAACAAATGCAAGAATTGAAATAACATTCGCAGACGAAGGTCGCTTTTTAAATGGTAATGAAGTTAAATTAATCATCGAACCTGTAGAAGGTAAAACTGGTTCAAGAAGAAATGGTGCTCAAAGATTAGAGGTAAATTCAACTATCAATTCTTCACATGTGGCTATATTTAATTTAAATAATTTAAATAAATTTACTGAATATTCCTTAAAAACTATTTCAGATGAAACTAATTCTTCTGTTGTTATCCCTTATAAAAATATTTTTGAGGAAGGTCAAGAATTATTTTCTTCAAGAAACTTTAAAACTTTAGCTCAAAATGGTAGATTAGAATATATTTCTCATCAATATAATGGTGATGTTTCAACAAATAGTACAAGTGCTAAATTTAATGTAAATAACGATGATGTTATATTTGCAAAAAATAAAAATGTATCAATTACTTATATTGAAGTAGATGAACAAAACTCCGAATTAGGAAATAATATAGTTTCTCCGCAAAATGCTAGAATAAGTGAAACTGGGCAAATAACATTTAATTTTACAGATAATGCTAATAATATAAAACCAGGAACTAAATATAAAATAAAAGAAATAAACGATTTATCACCAGCATCAGAAAGAATTAATTTTTCTTGAGATGGAGATATATATTTTGAAACTTTAATAGAACAACCAAAAGTAGAAAGCATTACAGCTTTAAAATCAGAAATTCCATCTAATGCTAATACAAACGAATTATATAAATATGACACAAGCTTTGAAATAAAATTTATCGATCCTAAAAACTCAATAAAATGAAATAATCTTTCTGATTGAAATGTAAGTATCTCTGGAAAGGCTAGAAATTCTGATGAAAGTAATTCATCTATAGACACGTCAAAAATAGAATTATCAAGAAAAAATGAAGAAAGTGTTTTAGTTGTTAAAATAAAATCCGATGATATTAGAGAAATAGTAGCTAGAGAATTAACTTTTGTTATAAATAATTTATCTTATTCTTCCCGTTTAGATAAAAGTGATTTAGTTACTGTAAATTCTATAAGTGAAACTTCTATAGGAAATGAAATAGTCTCTTCTCCGATTTCTCAATTATTTATAGAAAGAATTCAATCTCCGGTAATGTATAGTAGTGATAGTGATAATACATCACCTATAGTAGGTTTTTCATTTAGAGTTTTTGACCCAAAACGTTCATTAAGAGAATCTGAAGAGTCAAGCGGTTATGATTTTAAATGAGTATGAGAATCTATTTATTCTCCATATCCTGGTGTTGCTACCTTTGAATATCAAGATGGTTTTGGTAGTGATGCTTATGAAGCATGAAATAAAAATTCTGATGACTCTGTAATAAATAATGGTAAATTTATAACTCCTGGTATTACAAAAAGTCAATCAGGATTTAAATTAAAACAATCATATTCAAAATATCAAAATGGTAATTGAACAGAGTTTAAACCAAGAAATGTTGCTATTCATTCTAAAAGAGATTCTAATAATCGTAATTATGTATTAGTTTCATATTTAGGTTTAGCAAAACCTGCATCAGATTCAAATTCAGAGTCTTTCAATATAACAAAAATGTATAGAAAAAATGTTAGATTAAAAGAAAATGGTGTATTTGCATTATTAAAAATAGCAGTAGCAGACTCAAATTTAACAGGTGGAAATAATAATTTTGATGCTCTTACCGGAAATCAAGCCATAACTGATGTTAATGATGGAACAACTATTTTAAGAAAGGACATTAGTACTACTGCCTCTACTTATTCATTTCCACAATTTGATTGAAGATATAATTCCGTTATAAGTAAGGATGTGGGTGTATCAAGTCAAGCATTCAATAATAAAACAATCCCTAGAATAAATACTAATTCCTCATGAATTAGAAATCATATAGCGATAGATAGTACTTCATATAACAATGACAATAAGGAATTAACAGTACATTTTAGAAATAATGGAGAAATAAATTCCAATATAGCTTCTTATGCTGTATTTCAAGACGATGAAGGTAATTTATATTTTGCTGGTGATGATGACGGTAATCCAAAAAATATAGTAACTAATAATCGTGAAATTAAGTATAAAATAAATCCTATGTCAGTAGATTCTGGTGAGCATGCACCTTTAAATAAAGAATTAAAATTTATAGGTGTTTGAACTCAATTAGATGTCAATAATGGAGCTGTTATACCAATTTTTTCAACTGTAGTAGACAGTGCTAATGTTAATATAACATTTAAAATAACTAATAGTTAATATTTTAAAAAATGGCATTTAATTTTAATGTCATTTTTTATTTATATTTGAAATATCATATATAATTTAATATAAAATAAAGGAGGTAAATGTGGTTAATGTTAATGAATTTAAACCAGGGATAACTTTTCAAGAGAATGGTGAATTATTTGTAGTATTAGAATCACAACATTCTAAACAAGGAAGAGGTCAAGCTACTGTTAAAGCTAAAGTTAAAAATTTAAGAACTGGAGCAACCACTATAAAATCTTATACAGGTGGAGATAAAGTTGAAAAAGCTCATATAGAAACAGTAGGTATGAACTTTTTATATAATGATGGAACACAAATAGTTTTAATGGACGAAGAAACTTATGAACAAATAGGAATTGATGTTTCTAAGTTAGAATGAGAATTAAACTTTTTAAAAGATGGCCTAAAAGTTAAGGTAAGAAAATTTGAGGAAGAAATATTGGATATTGAATTACCTATAAATATAGAATTAAAAGTAACAGAGGCTCCTGATGCTGTTAAAGGAAATACGACAACAAATCCACAGAAAAAAGTAATTGTCGAAACAGGATTTGAAGTTGAAACTCCTATGTTTATAAAAGAAGGAGAAATTATTATAGTTTCAAGCGAAACTGGAAAATATGTTGGAAGAGCTGGTAAATAAAAGTGAATTATGTAATTGTTAATTATGGATTAAATCAAGTTTATACAGTTTATAAACAAGCGTTTATTCAAACTATAAAGGCTGTGTTTTCGAAAAATCCTAATGTTAAATTAGAAAATAATATTGAAATTAAATTTAATAGTACTAACACAAATATAAGTATGATATTATCTTTTTTTACAATAGAAAATAAAAAAGACTTTACAACCATTTTTAATAATTTGATTAATTCACTAAAGGAAACTATAAATTTATTAATTGGTACAGAACCGGAAAATATTTCTTTACTATATAAAGGAAAGATCGCAAATAAAAAGAATTAAATAAGGAAAAATATGAATTATAACAGAGAATTAGATAAACTTTCTATTAATACATTAAAGATAAATGGAGTTGCAGCTATTAATAAAGCTAATTCAGGACATCCTGGTATTGTTTTAGGAGCTTCTACTATTATGCATACTTTGTTTACAAGACATTTAGTTTTTAATCCTGTGTCACCTGAATGAATTAATCGTGATAGATTTATTCTCTCAGCAGGACATGGATCAGCACTATTGTATGCGCAATTGAGAATTTTAGGTTTAATTAAAGAAGAGGACTTAAAAAACTTTAGACAATTAGGTTCTTTAACACCGGGTCATCCAGAATTTGGTCATACAATCGGAGTAGAGGCTACTACTGGTCCTTTAGGGCAAGGAATAGGTATGGGAGTTGGTTTAGCTGTAGCTGAAAGCCACTTAAATGCTAAATTTCCAGAAGTAAATCATTTTACATATGTTCTATGTGGAGATGGGGATTTACAAGAAGGAGTAGCTAACGAAGCTTTATCATTAGCTGGTAAATGACAATTAAGTAAATTAATTGTTATTCACGATTCCAATGATATTCAATTAGATACACCAGTAAATGAAGTTAATTCAGAAGATTTAAGATTAAAAATGGAATCTATGGGCTTTTATTATCAACTAGTAAAAAATGATCTTGAAAAAATTTCGAAAGCAATTTCAAAAGCTAAAAAATCTAATAAGCCTTCATTTATAGAAGTTAAAACAGTTATTGGAGAAGGTGCTACGAAAGAAGGGACAAGCGACGTTCATGGATCTCCTTTGGGTAAAGATTTTGAGAATTTAAAAGAGAAATTAAATTGAACATATGATGATTTTGAATTACCTGAAGAAGTTATTCAATATTATCAAGATACTTTATTCAAGAGAGGACAAGAAGCTGAAGATAATTTTGTTATTTCAGAAGAATTAAGATCTTATTTAGAAAGTTCTACAAAAAAAATTGAAATTAATTTAGAACTTAAAAAAGATGATGCAACAAGAAATTCTTCAGGTTCTGTAATAAAATATTTAAATGAAAATACTTTTAATTGAATAGGAGGATCTGCTGATTTAGTCGCTTCTACAAAAGCCGGGGGAGCTGATGGTGTATATTCTGTTAAAAATCGCTCAGGTAGAAATATTTTATTCGGTGTTAGAGAATTTGCTATGGGAGCAATCGCTAATGGATTAGCATTGCATTCCGTTTTAAAACCTTTTGTATCAACATTTTTTGTTTTCTCAGACTACGTAAAACCTGCTATGAGATTATCAGCTTTAATGAAACTACCAGTAACATATATTTTTACACATGATTCAGTTTTTGTGGGAGAAGATGGACCTACACATCAACCAATTGAACAACTTGCAATGTTAAGATCATTACCAGGATTAACAGTTTTAAGACCAGCTGATGAAAAAGAAGTGATGGGTTCTTATGAATTAGCAATTAATTCTAAAAATAAACCGCATGCAATAGTTTTAACAAGACAAAATATTACTAGTTTAGAAACTACAGATAAAGAAAAATTTAAAAAAGGAAGTTATTTTATTCATAAAACTGATTCTGAATTTGCTTTAATAGCAACAGGAAGTGAATTAGCGAATGCTTTTAAAATTGGTAAAGAATTAAACTTAAATGTAATTTCTGCTTCTAATTGAGATTCGAAAATTTTATGACATCCAGCCAAAACTATTTCAATAGAAGCTGCTTCTACATTTGGATGATCAAAAGTAGCAAGACATAATATAGGTCATGATGACTTTGGATATTCAGGACCAGGTGATTTGGTTTATGAAAAAATAAAATTAGATTATAATTCAGTTAAAAAATATGTAGTAAAACACTTTAAATTAAATAAATAGGTGTTATTCCAACAACATATTTTAAAACTAAAAGCAAATTTTCTTTTATTACTTATATAAAAGAAAGTAAAATATTTAAAATTACTACATATGATATTACGTTAAGCGCGCTATTTTTAGCTATATATCTAGGGCTAAGTTTTTTGTTAAGATTAACTTTTTTAACAAATAAATTAAATGTTAGCTTTGAAATTCCTTTTAATATAATTTTTGGACTATTATTAGGTCCTTTTAAAGGTGCCTTAATTGCTTTAATAGCAGATACGTTAAATCTTTTAATAACTTCTTCAATAGCTACCTGAATGTGAGAATATGCTATAATACCACCCATAACTGCTATTATTGCTTGATTATTCTTTTATTTGTATAAACTCAAAAATAATTTAAGTACATTAATTATTTCTGCAGTTTTTCTAATCGTATTTTTTACCTTAATAGGAATATATGTGATGGAAGTATTTAGTAATGATAAAAATACTATAAGAATAGATAATTTAAGTAAGGATATTAGACAATATTTTACAAAGCAATTAGTGTTGTATATCATTATAACTTTTTCTATTATTAGTTCTATCGTCTTCACTACATTTTTGATATTTTATTATAAAAGTAAAAAAGAAATATACTACTTATTAGCATTTATTTTTGCTACAATTTGTATTATTTTAATATTAGTACGTTGATTATGAGGACCTTTTGCGTTTATTCAATATTACAATCGTTTTATTGGTTCAAAAACTAATAAAACCAGAGAAATTCAACAATACTTTTATTTTTATTTAACTCCTATAATTCTAAAAGGTTTAATAACT
Source organism: Mesomycoplasma molare (assembly GCF_024918955.1). Classification (NCBI taxonomy): domain Bacteria; kingdom Bacillati; phylum Mycoplasmatota; order Mycoplasmoidales; family Metamycoplasmataceae; genus Mesomycoplasma; species Mesomycoplasma molare. Next base: position 584,774 of record NZ_CP103423.1, on the reverse strand, counting down.
ATTCCTATATATACTATAATGCTTTATTCTTTAATTCCGGTATTATTTAAGATGCAAAAAAAATATAATAAAAAAGGAACTTCTTATTTTTAAGAGTTCCTTTTTATTTTTTAATTCCATTAACTTCATTTTTTCTTGAAAGAGTTATTGAACCTGTTTCTGTTACTAATAAATCATCTTCAATTCTGGCACCACCAAAACCTTCTATGTATATTCCTGGTTCAACTGTAATGACCATTCCTGGCTCTAAAATTGTATTTCCATTTGTGGAAACAGTTGGTAATTCATGAACATCAATACCTAGTCCATGACCTGTTGAGTGAGTAAAGTATTCTCCATACCCTTTTGAAGCAATATAATCTCTACATACTTTATCCACATCTGAAGCTTTAATCCCTGGTTTTATGAATTGTCTACCTAATTGCGCTGCTTCTTTTACTATTTGTAAAATTTCTTCTTTTTTAGGATCAACAATTTCATTTTTAGGATTAAAAATAAAAGTTCTAGTAATATCAGCTCCATATCCTTTGTATGTTGCACCAAAATCAATTTTTAATAAATCACCTGATTTTATCTTTCTATCGGTAGGATGATGATGAGGAATAGCTGAGTTAGAACCAGTTGCTATAATAGAATCAAAACATTCCATTTGTGCACCTTTTTCTTTCATTAAAAAATTTAGTCTTCTATCTAATTCTCTTTCAGTTTGTCCTTCTTTAAGTTCTTTAATTAATTCTTCATATGCTTCTAAAGAAATATCGATTGCTTTTTGTAATAATTCTATTTCATTTTTATCTTTTAAAATTCTAAGTTCTTGCCCTGAAATTTGAATTATTTCAGCATTTGGAAACATTTTTTTAATTCTTTCCAATTCACTTAAAGTAGTATAGTCGGCTTCTACACCAATTCTTTTATAAATTTTGTTTTGAGCAAATTTTTTTAAGTTGCTTTGATTTAGTAATATTAATTCTGCATTTTTAATTTCTTTTTGAGCATATTCGTAATAACGCATATCTAAAAAAACATATGAATTACTTTTTTCTATTATGCTTATACCATCAGTTGATTGGATGGAAGATAATCATATTCTAGTTTGTGGTGAAAAAGTAATAATTGCATCTAAATTATTTTTCTCTAGTGTTAAATCAAGATATTTTCTATTCATGTTATTCCTTTTTGTATAGTAAAAAAAATATAAAAAAATAAAGATATTATTTTTTCTCTTTATGAGATGTATGTTTATTGCATCTATGACAATGTTTTGACATTTCTAATTTTTCAGTTTGAGTTTTTTTGTTTTTAGTTGTAATGTAATTTTCCATTTTGCACTCACTACATCTTAAAGTGATACCTTCTCTTGGCATTTCTCCTCCTAATAATATTAAATATATATAGTTTATTAACTATAATAATAAGATATATAAATTTTAACAAAAAAAGAAATTTTTACTATTTTTTTATTTAAAAACTTGTTAAAATTTTATTATTATACTTTAAAGGAATCGAATGAAAATAATTCAAAAAAATAAAATTGCTAATTTTAATTATGAACTTTTTGAAAAATATGAATGTGGAATTTCATTACAAGGATGAGAAGTAAAATCAATAAGAGCAAATAATTGTAATTTAAAAAATTCCTATGCTACATTTAAGACTAATGAGCTTTATTTAACTAACTTTCAAATTTCTCAATATATGGCAGTAAAAGGCGATGAATTAAGAGAAAGAAAACTTTTATTACATAAAAATCAGTTATTAAAAATTGCATTAAAACAAAAACAACAAGGATACACTTTGATTCCTACTATGATTTATTGAAATGAAAAAAGTAAAATTAAAGTAGAGATCGCACTAGCTAAAGGAAAAAATAAAATTGATAAAAGAGCTTCCGAAAAAGAAAGAGAAGTAAAAAGAAAATTAGAAAAATTGGTTTATAAATAAAATCACAAGTTCGCTCTTGTGATTTTGTAATTATGATATTTTTAATTTAAATTTATTATTTTTTAAACACTAAATTTCTAGTTGCATAATAAATTGATTCAATGATTGTTGGATGCGTATAAGAGTTTTGTTGTAATTGATCAAAACTAATGTTATTTTGCATAGCATGAGCAATTTCATTAATAATTAAATGTGAACCTTTTAAAAACATAAATGAACCTAAAATTTTATTAGTGTTTTTTTCAATTAAGAATTTAACAAAACCGTTTTTTAGATCTAAACCATCAGCGTGAGCTCTTGGTAAAGCTTTAGCAGGTATAATTAAAGCGTTATATTCAATTTTATTATTAATTAATTCTTGTTCTGTATAACCAACTCCTGAAAACTCCGGATTTAAGTAAGTAGATCAAGGAACAAATTTAGGATTAATTTTTTCGTTTATTTCTTTATTTAAGATATTTTTTGCGACGATATCTCCTGTTTTATATGCAACAGTAGATAATAACATAATTCCAGTTAAATCACCTAAAGCATAAACGTTTTTGACATTAGTTTCCATTTTATCATTTACTTTAACAAATCCATTTTGATTTAATTCTACATTTAAATTTTTAAATGATTCATTGTTAGCTATTCTTCCTATTGCTACTAAAATAATTTCATCATCAAATGATTGAATTTTATTATCTATTTCAACTAATAATTCATTATTTTTATACTCTAATATTCTAGCATTTTCATGAATAGTGATATTTCTATCAATTAAATATTGTTTTACATTTTTTTGTAAGTCAAGATCAAAATTTCCCATGAAATTTCTAGCTTCTAAAATTGTTATTTTAACTCCTAAAGTTGAGTAAAAATAAGCAAATTCTAACGAAATAGGACCTGAACCAATTATAGTCATGCTTTCCGGTAATTTTTCTAATTCTAAAGCTTTATCAGAATCAATAATTTTTCCTTCACTAATTCCTTTTTCAAAACCGGGTAAATCTAATTTTCTATTTCTAGAACCGGTAGCTAATACAAGTTTTTCAAATTTTATTTGTTCATTTTCTAATTGAATAGTATTACTTTCAATTACTTCACCATGTTCTTTATAAATAGTAACATTACTAGATAATAAAGAATTTTCTATATTTGTATTTAATAAAGATTTATTATCTTTTCTTCTTTTTTGAATTTCAGGTAGATGAAAGTGTTTATTTTTAGAATAAATACCAAATTCGTTAGATTTTTTTATTGTTTCGTATACTTTAGCAGATTTTATTAAGGTTTTAGTAGAAATACATCCTCTATTTACACAAGTACCGCCTAAATCCCTTTCTTCAATTAGAGCAACACTTTTGCCATTATTTGCAAGTATTCCTGCAAGAGAGTAACCACCCGGTCCTCCTCCTAAAACTACTACATCATATTTTTTCATTTTTCCTCCTTTTTGTTTTTAATTATAAAATTTAAAATTAAAAAAAGTTAAAAAAATAGATTTTAGAATAAAAAAATTCATTTTTTTAACTTTTTTGATTTTGAAACTAAAAATTTAAGCCATAAATTTAATGAAAATAACTAAAAATAAGATAAATATTAAAAAAAGTTTTTCAATATTCAAATAAGTTTGCAATTTTATAAAGCAAAATTTTAAAATAGAAACATTCATTTTCAGAATTTTAAGAGATAGAATAATAAAAAGAATTAAAGTTAGAATATTTATCTAAGTTTTAATTTAAAATAAAAATCAACTAATAATATTTTAAAAATATTGTATAATTCAAAAGAGTAATTTTTAATATATACTCCTTGATCTTTAAATAGATCCTGATGACCGAAAGGAGCCAAAATGGCAAAATATGAAATTATGCTAATTTTAGCACCAACAGAAGAAGTATCTTTAGCAGAAAAAATCGCTAAAGAAGTATTTAAAGATGGTGTTAAAACTGTTGAAAAATTAGAAAGAACAGAATTAGCTTACCCAATAAATAAATCAAAAACAGGTACTTTTGTTTTAATTAATGTTGAATCTGAAAAAAGTATAGTTGCGGAATTTACAAGAAGAACAAATATTGAAAAAACAATATGAAGAAGTTTAGTAGTTAATTTAGATTCTGAAAGAGGTTTAAATAGAAAAACTAAACCTAAGAGACGTAAACTTAACTCATTTAAAAGTAATCAATTTGTAAAAGAAAATAATTTAAATAATTCTGAAAAAATACAAAATACAGAAGAGTCTAAGGTAAGAAAACCTAGAGTTAAAAAAACTGAAACAGAAAAATAATTGGTGGTAAGTAAAGATGAATAAAGTTTTATTAATAGGAAGAATTGCTAATGATTTAGTATTAAATAAAACTAAATCAAATATTAGTTTTTTAAGATTAACACTTGCCGTTACAAGAAAATACACTTCAAATGATGGTAGTGAAGTTACTGATTTTATCCCTGTAGTTTGTTGAAGAGGAACTGCTGAATTCCTCGCTAAAAATGCTATTAAAGGAACTAGAATTTCAGTTGAAGGTTCTTTTGTTACAAATAATTTTGTTAATAGTCAAGGACAAAATATTTCATCTAATGAAGTATCTGCTGATAATGTTTCAATATTAGAATCAAAATCAGAAATTGAAAAAAGAAAAAATAATTCAAATTCTTCCCATTTTCAAAAAAACATTATGGAAAATAATGATTCATCACCGACTTTTTCAGTAAGTAAAAATCAAATTAATGATTCACCTTTGAAAGAAAATGAAGATGATCTTTCTGAAGATGAAGAAGTTGATTGAAATATAGAAAGTTTTTTATAAGAGGAGAAAAATGAATAATCGTAAAGTTAAAAAACCATTTAAAAAGAGACCATGTTATTTTTGTTTAGAATCAATGAATTATATTGATTATAAAGAAACAGAATTATTGAAGAAATTTACAAGTAGTCATGGAAAAATAAATCCTTCCAGATTGACAGGAACATGTTCAAGACATCAAAGATTACTATCAACTGCAATTAAAAGAGCAAGAATTATTGCTTTATTACCATTCGTTTCAGAAAGAATTAGAAAATAAAATTAATCTTTAGAGATATATATTATTTCTCTAAAGATTTTTATTATTACAAAGGAAAAAATGTCATTAAAAGCAGGAATAGTTGGATTACCTAATGTTGGAAAATCAACACTTTTTTCAGCCTTAACTAAAACACAAGCGGAATCAGCAAACTATGCATTTACTACAATAGAACCAAATATTTCAATTGTAGAATTAAAAGATAAAAGACTAGAAAAAATTGCAGAATTTGTAAAACCAGAAAGAATACTTCCAGCTACATTTACATTTGTAGATATAGCCGGTTTAGTATCTGGGGCATCTAAAGGTGAAGGATTAGGAAATAAATTTTTATCAAATATAAGAGAAGTAGATGCTATTATTCAGGTTGTTAGATGTTTTGAAAATAAAGATATTTTACACGTTTCAAACGAAATAAATCCAGTTAATGATGTGGAAGTTATAAATTTAGAATTATTATTAGCAGATTTACAAGTTATAGAAAATGTTATTAAAAGAGTTGAAAAAAAAGCTTTAAATACTAACGATAAAGATATAAAGGCAGAATATCAAGTTGCATTAAAACTAAAAAAAGCTTTCGAAAACAATCAAGCCGCTAGAGAAGTAGATTTAAGTGAAGAAGAACTTAAAATTGTTAAAGGATATCAGTTGCTAACATTAAAACCAATTTTATATGTTGCAAATATTTCTCAAGAAGATATTAATAATTTAGATAAAAATAAACATTATAATTCTTTAAAAGAATTAGTGACTTCTTATAATAATTTGTTATTACCTATTTCTATTCATTTAGAATACGAAATAAGTCAATTAGATGAAGAAGATAAAGAATTATTTTTAAAAGAATATAACTTAGAGTATTCTGGTCTAGAAATATTAACTAGAGAAGCTTTCAGTTTATTAAATTTAGCTACTTATTTTACCGCTGGAGTAAAAGAAGTTAGAGCTTGAACGTTTAAAAAAGGAATGTTCGCACCAGAATGTGCCGGAATTATTCATAGCGATTTTGAAAAGAAATTTATAAAGGCAGAAGTTATAAGTTATCAAGATTACGTTGAGAGCCAAGGTGAAAAAAATGCCCGTGAAATGGGCAAAATGCGTCTAGAAGGTAAAACATATCAAATGAATGACGGAGATATTTGTTTATTTAAATTTGGTAAATAAAATAATAAAAAAAATCAAGAACTAAATAGGGCTTAAATTTATTGTACCTATTTAATATCTTGATTTTTTATTTACCATTTAAAAATAATTCATTAATTTTTTGATTTAATATATTTATATTTTTTTTCTTTGCAGAGGAGACAAAAAAACATTCATATTTATTTAATATTTCTATTTCTTTTTTAACTTTATAAATTTGTGACTGATTAAGTTTATCGATTTTAGTGGCAACTAAAATCACATTTCTATTTATAGATTCTAAAAATTCTAACATTTGATAATCTTTCTCTGTTAAACCGATTCTTGAATCAAAAAGTAAAAAAGTAGTTAATAAATTTTCTCGTAAGCTAAAATATTCTTCAATCATATCAAACATTTTAGCTGATAAGCTTTTAGACATCTTGGCATATCCATAACCTGGTAAATCAACTATAATATTTGTATTTTGATTTTGAAAAAAATTAATGAGTTGTGTTCTTCCGGGTGTATTAGAAGTTTTGGCAATTTTATTATTTGCTAAAGCATTAATAAGTGAAGATTTACCAACATTAGAACGTCCTATAAAACAAATTTCTTTATTATCATGTTTTAATCAATTAGCTTTATTAGAAGATGAAATTAAAAATTTTCACATTATTTTCCTTTATTTTTGTAGAAATTTTTATGTCTTTCTAAAGTTGAGCTAATTTTTATATTATTTTCATCAGGAAAGAATAAAATTGTTTCTAAGCTATTATTAATTGCTTTATTACCTACAGCTAATTCTATTTCATAATTAAAATCAATATCATTTCTTGCAGATCTAATTAGAAAATTAACATTTAATTCTTTAGCTAATTCAGCAGTTAATTTGTCTTGATTAATAAGAATTTCTACATTTTTTAAGTGCTTAATTTGTTGTTCAACGATTTTTCTTTTACTTTCAAAAGAAGAGCGTTGATTTTTATCTGGATTTAAAGTTATTACTAAATATACAAAATCAAATAATTTTAAAGCCTTTTCTAAAATTGATAAATGTCCTCTATGAAAAGGGTCAAAACTTCCGGGGAAAATAGCTTTATTCATATAGTTTGACTGCATCTTGTGCAATTAATAATTCTTCATTTGTTCTAATTACATAAACGGGAATCTGTGAATTATTAGAAGAAATTAATAAATAATCTTTTATTTCAGAAGGAGAAATATTGTTCTTATTTTGATCTAATTCAATATTTAAATTAGGTAAATCTAATTTTTCAATCACTAATTCTCTAATAAAACTAGAGTTTTCACCAATACCTGCAGTAAATACTAATGCATCTATTTTTTTACCAACTTTATTTATATAGTTAGCTAAATAATCAACAATTTTTTGAGCATATAAATTTAAAGTAAAAATTGCATTTTCATCATTTTCTTTATATCTTTTAACTAAGTCTCTCATGTCAGAAGAAATACCAGAAACTCCTAATAATCCAGAGTTTTTATTTAGTAAATTAGTGAATTCTTTTAAAGACATTCCTGCAACTTCAGTAGCATATTCGTGTATTGCAGGATCGATATCACCACTTCTAGTTCCCATCATTATTCCTGCTAAAGGAGTAAATCCCATTGAAGTATCAAATGATTTTGAATCTTTTACCGCACAAAGAGATGCACCATTTCCGATGTGTAAATTAACAAAGTTAACAGAGTTTTTATTTAAGATTTCTTGTAATTTAAGTGTAATGAATTTATGGCTAATTCCGTGCATTCCGTATTTTTTGATTCCTCATTTTTGAGCAAATTCTCTATTAATTCCATATTGAGAATTTATGCTAGGAATTGTAGTGTGAAATGCTGTGTCAAAAGTAGCGCTCATTTTAGCGTTTGGTAAAATATCTAACATAGCATTAATTGCTTGCAATGCTCCTGGATTATGTAATGGAGCAAATTTTGAACATTCACCAATTAATTCAATAACCTTAGAATCAATTTTAATAGAATCATTAAAATATTCTCCCCCGTGCACAACTCTAAAACCAATTAATTCAACTTCATTTATTTTTTTTACTATTTTATGTTTTTGTCAAAGTTTTAATGTTTCAATTGCTGCCGCTTTATGATCATTTAATTTTATTTCTTTTTTAATTTCTGAACCTTCAAAGTTTATTTTTAAAAAAGAACCTTCAATTCCAACTCTTTCCGCAATTCCAGATGCAACGATTGAAAAATCATTTTTTGAAAATAATGATCATTTCATAGAAGAGGAACCGGCATTAATTACTAATACTTTTCCACCCATTATTTTTCCTCCTTAAAACTTTGTAATGTAGTTATTAAAATAGTATTATAAACATCTTCAACTGTTGAACCTCTAGATAAATCATTAACAGGTTCAGCTATTCCTGTGATAACAGGACCGATTGCACCATAATTACCTAATCTTTGTGCAATTTTATAACCAATGTTTCCTGCATCTAAATTTGGGAATACAAAAATATTAGTTTTACCTGAATATGATTCTTTTTTGTATTTAGCTTGTCTTACTTTAGGATCTATTGCAGCATCAAATTGTATTTCTCCGATAGCTTTTTTATCTTTAGAAATAGAATTATATTTTTCTACTGCATCAGCTACTAATTTAGATTCTTCACTAACTGCGGATGAATCTGTTGAAAAAGAAAGAAAAGCTACATTAGTATCTAATCCTAAATTTTTAGCAAATTCTTTTGCATTTATCCCTATTTCTGCTAGTTGATCAGAATTTGGTTTTATATTTACAGAAATGTCTGAAAAAATAAATTTTTCTTCTTCTTTGTGCATAATCATTGCCGAAGAAATAGTTTTTATTCCTTGTTTAGGACCTATCACTTTAAAAGCAGCTCTTAAAATATCTGCCGTTGTATAATTCAACCCTCCAACTATTCCATCTACTTCTTTATTTTTTAACATCATCATTGCATAAAAAGGATTGTTTTTCATAGATTTTTCAGCTGATTCTGGAGTTTCTTTTCCTTTTCTTAATTCTAGAAATAAGTTTGCATATTCTTTTTGTTTTTCTAAACTTACAACTTCTTGTTTTATATTATTGGAAACATCATCGTTTTTTTTATTTACTAGTAAAACAGCGTTTAATAATCCACTTTTAGCAATTAATTCAGCAGCTTTAATAGCTCTTTCATCATCTCCGTCAATTAATAAAATGGTTTTCTTAGTATTAAATTCTTTATTTTTTGATTGAATTTTATTTTCTAATTCTTTCTGAAAATGCATATTTTCTCCTTGATTAATTTAAATATAAAAAAATTATAAAATAAAAATAAAATAAATACTAAAAATTAAAATAATTATCAATTATTTAGCCATTTTCTTTACTTTATTGAAATGGTAAAAATATAAATAAAAATAAGTTTTATTTTTTTGTTTATTAATTTTTGCGAATCTTTATTAGTGTTATTAGAAATTCTAAAAAAGAATTTAAATATAAATCAATTTATTTACTAAAATATTTTTTATATTCAGTATTTACTTTCTTTATTTGCTATAATTTTAATTATATATTTTTCGAAAAATAATAATTATTTTGGAGAGTTAAATGGTTAAAAAAAGTATATTAAAGAAGTTATTTATTTTTGGTGTTCCTATAGTTTCTTTAGCGACTATAGGTTCGATTATTGCTATAGTTAAAAATAAAAACGTTGTTCAAAGCGATGTTAATTTAGATAAAAAAGAAGTTGAAATAACAAAAAGTGAAAATAATTGATTTATTTATTTAAAAACTGAAGATAAAAAAAGCGATAATAAAAATGTTTTTATTAATAATCAAAGTTTTATCGCTACATTAATTAATAAAGAAAATGGCAATTTTTGAAGAGTAGAAATTCCAGAAAAAACAGCATTAGAAAAAGGGAAATATAAAATAACTCTTTCTGAAAATATGACAACAAAAGTAAATATAAGTGAATTTGAGTTGAATTGACCTTTATTTGAAATTGTTCCTTCTGAAAGAAAATCTGAAATAGTTATAAATTTTAATGAACTTTTTAGTCCAAAACAAATATCCTATAAATTAGAAAAAGAAAATGATTCTTCAATTAATTTAACAAAATCAGCAGAAATAACTAATAACAAAATTGTTATTTCTATTCCTTCAGAATGAAAGAAAAGTAAATACGCTATAACAAGCATATATTTAGATTCTAAAACAAAGCTGTTTTCAAACATTTTTTTTAATACAAATAAGCAACTTTTAACTTTATCAAATTATGAATTGGGTGAATTAAAGAGTGACAAAATAATTATTAATTCCGACACTTTAGAGTTCGATCAAGATAAAACTACAGAAAAGAAACTTTATTTAATAAATAATATTAATGAAATAAGTGTAATAAAGGGAATATACGATTCTAATAACATTATATTTGATATAAAAAGTTTAAACAAAGATTATAAATGAAATCCTTTTAGATTAATATCTAAAAATAATCAAAATGGTTTTGAAAAAACATTAGCAGAAAACAAAGATTTTAATAAAAGTATTCAAGATATATACAAAAAAGAAGAAAAAGAGATAAAAGTAAAAAAAGTAGAATTTCTAGATTCTAATAATATCTTATTTTTTGTTGAAGATGCTAATGATTGAATTAGTGATAATATTAATTTTAAACTTAATGATCAATCAACTTTAAATTGAACATTTTTAAATGAAAAATTAAAAATAATAAAAATTGAAAATGATAAACCATTTTCTTTCGGAGATAAAATTACCTTAAAATCAGATAATATAAAAATTGTTAATCCTGATTTTAATATTAGTAAAAATATTAATAAATCTCAAAATAGTTTAACATCTTCTATAGAAAATGATAAATTAACCTTCAATTTTACAAACGTATTAAATAGTAATGAAAATTCAGAAGTTAATTTTAAAATTTTATTAATTAGTAAAGAAGGCCAAATTACTGAAATTGAAAAACTTTTTACAAATTTTAATGAAAAAAAATCATTTGAAATAGAATTAAATAGTTTAATTAATAATGAAACAGCTTTTATTGTTCCTGGTTTAGTTGAACTAAGACATGGGGGAAATAATGAAATATTCAATTTTACTAAATCCTCTTTAAATTTATTCAATTTAACAGAAAAACAAGAAACTAAACTATCTATTTTTCAAAAAGAAGAAATTGAAAAATCTACTTTATTAAGAATAAAATTACCCGAAAAATATAAGAGAATGAATAATTATTTATTTACTTTAGAATATAAAAATAATATAATTTATGGCTTTAGCGAATTAGATGATTTAGTATTTTTTGCCGAAAATATTAATATCAACGACTTAGAAAATATAAAAATCACTAATTTAAAGAATAATGAACAATTTTCTATAAACAAAACCAACTAAAAACTATTTCAAAATTAAATAAAAAAGATTATATTTCAATTTTTTTCTATTGCTTTTATGCGTTAGCTTACAAATGCTATTTTAATTTTTATATAAACATTATCTTAGTTATTTACGTTCTTTAAAATACTCTTTTGGCACCTTAAAATAAAAAGTCCGCACTCTTGCGGACTATCTTTTATTGATTTTATCTTTAAATTAGAACATAGAAAAGAGCATTGTTATTGGTTTTTATTATTCAACTTCTTTTCTTATATCTCTTTTTAATAATATAACTATAATTTTATCATTTTCAATTCTGAAAATCGCCTTATATATTTCTATTATCAATCTAAATACATTCTTGTGTTTATTATCTTTTATTTCTGATATATCGTAATAATACGGGTTAGTTATTTTATTTTCTGATACTCATTTAAAAGTTTTAAAAAATTTTCTACCTGTTTCTGGTCTTTTTTTCATAAATTTTTTTGTTTGTTTAGAATATTGGACTTTATATTTCATCATCACTTTCTAAGTCTGCAAGTGTTAGTTCTGATGCATCGCTCATATCGTCTAAATCTAATTCTCCATTAGCTATCATTTCATCGTATTCTGCTTGTTCTTGTTCATCAACGAATGGAGCATATTTATTTAAGTATCCAGCGAGGTCTAATTTTTTATCTTCCCTCATTCTAATGAATACACTTTCTTTTAAAAAATTTCCAAAACTTAATCCACGCTCTTCCGCTGCATCTTTTATTTGGTCTCATTCTTCTTTTGTTAAAGTTATAATTTTTTTAAGCATAAATTATTCCTTTCATTCATTCTTATATATTAAATTATAATAAAAAAAATTAAAAACAACCCTCATTAATAAAATATTGATATATTAAAAAAATAAAAAACGCCACCCCTTAGCGTTGCCTACTCAACAGGTGGTATGAACTATGACCAATTTTTTTAACGTGCCCGGCTCAGGAGAGTTGTAGGCTCTAATCACAATTTAATTTTAACATAGAAAATAAAAAAAGTACTAAAAACTTTATTGCATCACTATTCTATTAAAATAAATAACTTCCTTTTGATCTTTGTTTATTTCAGAATTTATTAATATAGAGATTGGTTTATATACATAATATTTATAATATAATTTAAAATCAAAATTTACTAAACTTTTTGAAGAAATTAATATCTATAAAAAAGAGAAAAATTTTATTATAAAAGACAAGAAAATTTATAAAAAATCTTTTAGAGAATCTGTCTTAGCATTATGAGTGATTATAGGGACTTCACTTTTATCAATCTCTGGATTATGGCAAGTAGCGACTTGAAATCACGATAAATGACTACCAGGAATTGGTGAAAATTTTAATTGATTTATTTCGTGACTTATCTTAGTTTCGATTTCTGGAATAATTTTTATTTCTACAATTATCTATTCGCTAGTGAAATTCATATATTCTTACAAAGAATTTAAAGATAGTAAAACAATTATAAAAAGAAATGATGAAAACTTAAAAATAATTAAAAATTTTTATGATAATGGAATAATTTCCAAAGATATAATAGATTTATTTATTAAAAATATATTAATAATTCAAAAAATAAATACAAAAAATGATAAATAGTAGTTAATTCAATTGCATTAAAGATATTAACTTAGTTATGAAACATTTTTTTAAAATTAATTTTTAAATATTCATATTATTCAAAATATATGTTACTACACACAATTTGTTATTTTACAATTTCTGATTTTAATTAAGAAAAAATAGTTTATAATATTATTGTAACTATAAAGAGAAGGGGAGAGACAAGCTCTGTGAACCTTCAGCAACTTACCATTTTGGCAAAGTGCTAAAGCTTGTATGATAGTGAAGGTTTTTAAGATTCAAGATTATAATATAACCTCCTATCAGTCTATAGGAGGTTTTTTTCTTTTTTAGTTACAAAAAAAGGAGAGAATATGACAAACACATTCAAAAATTTAATAAAAAATTTTTTAGAAAATAATTTAATTAATGACGAAGTTATTCAAGAAATTAATCCGCACGATGAAGAAAAGGCGATTATTTTAATCGTTTCATCTAAACAATTTATTTTAAATTGCGATAAAGCTAATGAAGCATGAAATTTATTAAGTAAAAAATATTTAAATAACGAAAACTTTTTATATAAACTTTTTAATGAAATAAAAGTAAAACCTGAAAAAGATTTATTTATACTTATTTTAAAAAAATACATTGATTCAAATTTATTACAAAATATAAATTTTATGAAAAAATCTGTTTTAGATTATGGTTTTTACCATTTATTTGATTTTGATATTAAAAATATTGAGCATAAAAATATTTTATTAAATATGATTAAAGAAAAGAACTATACATTTTCATATTTAGATTATGATTTTAAAAATAGTAAAGATTTTATACTAGAAGCATTATCTAAAAATATTGATATAGCAAAATATATATATGATAAATTCAGAGACAATTATGAAATTATGGAATTGGCAATAAAAAGTAAGCCTATATCATTTAAATATGCTTCAGATAGACTAAAGAATGATTTAAATATAGCAACTCTAGCAGTTAAAAAGAGAGGAGCCAATTTAAAATACGCACCTTACCATTTTAAAGATGATAAAGAATTTGTGTTATTAGCAATAAAAAAAGACCCTTTATCACTTAAATATGCTTCCGATAGATTAAAAAATGACAAAGATATTGCTAAAATTGCAATAACTAAAAGAGGAGATGCTCTTGAGTTTGTTTCTAATGATATTCAGGATGATAAAGGATTTGTATTATTAGCAATAAAAAAAGATCCTTTATCACTTAAATATGCTTCAGATAGACTAAAAAATGACAAAGATGTAGTTAAAGAAGGTCTTAAAAACTTTATTGCTTACAAAAATTCTAAATACATTTCTAAAAATATAAAAAAAGATGAAGAAGTTTTTGAATGCATTTTTAAAGCATATAAAGAGAATTTTTTATTTATTTATTCATTACAAAACGAAGAGAAAAAAGAAATATCTAAAATAATTGATAGCAAAACATGAATAAGAACAATTTTAAAATAATGAAATTTGTTAAATCAAAAAATTTAAACGAAATGCAAATCATAATAATAAAATTGTAAAAATTAATGAAAAACAAGCAACTTATTAATAATTTTATATTAGTTGCTTGTTTTTGTTAATATTAATGAATTATAAATTCTAGTGGAAAGTTTATTACATTATTTTTATTATATTTAGAGAATTTAGTGTTTAGTGATAAATTTCTTAATGTTATTTTGACTTTAATAAAATTATTTAAACCTATAGAAACTTTTTCTAAATTTTCTATTTCAATGGCGTAATTTTCTTTTCTTATAGAAGGATTAAAAGAATTAGAAACCAAAACGTTAATTTGGTTTATTAATTTTTCTAAATTGGAAATTTCTAGAAGTTTATTTCATTTTTCTCTTTTATTGGTTATAGAATTTATATCATTTATAATATTATCCAAATTATTATTATTTGTTTTTAGACCAAACTGAGAATTAAAGCTTTCCCATCTATTAAAAGAAAAATCAGATAACATTTCTTTAAAGTTTTGGTAAAGATTTTGTGTCTTATTTTTAATCGCAAATCCGCCTAAAATAAGCGATCCTGAAGAATATCTATATTTAGATTCTGGGTGTGGTTGTTCTAAATTATCAAATCAATATGCGATTTTATAATTTAAAACACCTTGAGAAGCAAAACTAGAGGTTTGATGTGGCTCATAAAGATTTTTAACATCTCTAAATTTAACTAAATAAATTCTTAATTTTGAACTATCATAATCAGCTAATTGTTCAGAAATTTCTACAAAGTCTTTTAGTTTTTGATTTTTAATTTCTACTCATGTAATAGGGTTACCAAAAGAATAAGTTAGATCATTAGTTTCTAATTCTGTAAATGTTTCATCAAATTCTGATGTACTTTTTAGATAACCATTATTGGATATTTTTATAAAATTATCATAAAAATCTGGTGCATGATTGAAATTTTTAAAGAAATTAGCTGTAAAAAGATTAGAAATTGAAATTTTTTTAAAGTTAGTAGAATAATTTTCAGATCTTAGTTTAATTCTTAGTTCTAAAATTCCTAATTGTTCATTTAAATTTAAGTTATCTCTACTTTCATCTACAACCACTTCAACAGTTTCGTTAAAACCTGTAATTTTTGATAAATTGGTATTTAAAATAAAATCAGAAGTTGTTTTTAAGTGTTTTAATGCTCCAGAAGCTCAAAATCTATTTTGTAGTTCTAAGGTGGAAATATTATTCAATAAATTGTCGAGATTTTCTTGGTTTAA
The DNA here is from genome assembly GCF_024918955.1 of Mesomycoplasma molare. Classification (NCBI taxonomy): domain Bacteria; kingdom Bacillati; phylum Mycoplasmatota; order Mycoplasmoidales; family Metamycoplasmataceae; genus Mesomycoplasma; species Mesomycoplasma molare. Next base: position 568,925 of record NZ_CP103423.1, on the reverse strand, counting down.
ACTATGGGAAGTTAAACTTTTGTTAATTACATTTTTATAGTTAAAATGTGTATTTGAAAAAGAAAAATCTTTTATTATATAGTTTACATTATGTTCTAAATAAGTACTGAAAACATAGTTATTATTGTTCTTATTTGTAAATTTAGCTTTTATGACTTTAGCATCAATATTATTTTTTTCAGACTCTTTTACTAATGTAAGTATAGGTTCTATAAAATTAAATTTTTCTAGTTCTAAATCACTATCAGTAAATTCAACTTTTATACTACTAAAAATAGGATTATTTGAATCTTTTTCTATTGTTATATTGTTTATCTCGGGAATTTCTGTATTTTTTATTTTTGTAAAACTAGTTATTCCTTTATTAGATGAATCTATTCTTATTTCTGTTTCATTACTTAAAACTCTTAGAAGTTCTATTTTTCCAGAAATATCAATATTATTAATTTCTGCCTTTCACTTAGAATCTACATAAAGTGCTGGGATTTTTCAATATCCTCCAAAATCAGACCTTAATTCAAATTGAACATTATTTAATTCTGTTGAAGAATTTTTAATAATATTTGTAGAAATTGTAAGATGTTTCAAGTTTTCATCATATATAAAAGAAGTATTTGAATATTTATCATAATTAGTTTGAGAATTAAATGTTTTATTAACACCATCAGCTGGTACGATGCTAATTCTTGGTTCTATTATATTTGCTTTACCATCTTTATCAATTTTGAATTCTAAAATTTCAAACGTTGAATTATCAGGTATTTCTGAATAATAATCATCATAATCAAAAGAATCTTTAGGCATAATAGTTAAATTTATATTTTTTAATTCTGAATTTTTTTGCTTAGTTACCATTGGAAATAATTCTAATTCAGTTTCATTTTCATCACTTAATACTTTTACTTTTATTTTTGCTAAATATTGTTCATCATTAAAGATAAACAATCCTTTTATGTTGTTGAAAGATAAAGAAATTTGATCATTTTCAATAGATGTAGTAATACTTTCGTATGTTATTGGTGTATTGTACTGTAATGTAGAAAATAAGAAAGGTTCTGCATTTTCTCTACTTTCTTCTCATAAGTTTCCTAACTTCTGGGCATTTTTAAAATTAATTTCTACATTATTTAAAATTAGTTTTTTAATAGGATAGTTTTCACTAAAATCTAAATTATTAATATTAAAAATTAAAAAGTTGTCATTTTCTGTATATGTTTCTGAGCTAAAAAACAATTTTTGGCTTTTAGTTCCTTCAATTTCTAATTGAAAATCTTTAATTAAAGAATTTTTTAGAATATGTTTAGAAAAAATAAATTTTACTTTTGCGCCTTGATCTGTTTTTTCTAATATTTCGATTGATTCAACAACAAATTCATCTCTTGGATTAGAATCTTCCACCTTGTTTTCGGGTTCTTCTTCTAAAGAAGAATCATTATGAAAATTATCTTTTGCATCATTTTCAGTATTATTTGGATTTTTTTCATTTCTTTTATTGTTAGTATCACTATTTTCTTGTGAATTATCGATCGGTTTTGACTCATTAGAATCTTGATTTTTATCATCATTATCATTATTTTTCAATGTAAAGATTAATTTTATTTCCTCTTCAGTATATTGTGATAAATTTATAGTTTCATTATTAACAATTACATTAGAAAGATAAAAGATTGAATTTTTTTGTATTTTATTTTCTGTATCAATTTCAATCTCATTTTTGTTATTTAAAACAAATTTTTCTAAACTTATTTCTAAATTATTATTTTGTTCATTTTTAATAGTTATCTTGATATTATTTATTTTTTGTTTAAAACTTTGAGGAATAGAAATAATTATTTTTTTCTCTTCTGTTCTAAAAGAAAAATGTTTTTCATAAACAGAATCTTTTCTTTCTTTGTTTAATAAAAATGCTAATGATCCTCCTAAAGTCGCAACTGCTAAAGACCCTATTGCAATGGATGTAAATATTATTTTTTTACTTTTATTTTTCATATTAAAATTATAAAACTTTTTTAATTTTTAAAAAAAGCAAAATGTAAATTAAATTTAAAACAACTTTTTATATTCATCTCTTTTTAAAAATAATAAAAAGTAAATATTTAATAATTTACATCTAATAAAAAAATAAATTTTTGTATAATTAAATATATTAATTAAAATTTAAGTTTTAAAAATTTATTTTAATTTCAGAAAGGGAAAGATGTCAAAATTTATTTTTGTTACTGGTGGGGTAATTTCAGGGCTAGGTAAGGGAGTTGCCGCTGCCTCTATTGGTAATTTATTAAAATCTAGAGGATTTAGTGTATTTGTTTTAAAATTAGATCCTTATTTAAATGTAGATCCTGGAACTATGTCGCCATATGAACATGGTGAAGTATATGTAACGCAAGATGGAGGAGAAACCGATTTAGATCTAGGTCACTACGAAAGATTTATTAATGAAAATTTTTCAAGAGATTCAAACTATACAAGTGGTAAGATCTTTTGAAATATATTAGAAAAAGAAAGACTAGGTGAATATAAAGGTAAAACTGTTCAATACATTCCGCATGTAACGGATGAAATAATTTTAATAATTAAAAATATTGAAAAAAAATATAATAGTGATTTTATTATAGTAGAAATTGGTGGAACAGTAGGAGATATAGAGTCCAATCCTTTTATTTACGCAATTGCGCAGATGAGTGGAGAAAAAAATGGATTAAATACATTTTTTATCCATGTGACATATGTTCCTTTTTTAGAAACATCAGGTGATTTTAAGACAAAACCAACACAAGATTCTGTAAATAAATTAAGAGGAATGGGTATAAAACCAAATATGATTCTTTTAAGGTCTAATGATAAAGTTGAAAATGCTGTTTTAACTAAAGTAGCAAAAGCTACATTTTTAAGTGAAAAAAGCGTTATATCCGCTCCAGATTTAGCTAATGTTTATGAAATGCCTTTATATTTAGAAAAAAAAGGTGCAGCAAATATAATTTTGAACTATTTTGGAATTAATGATGTTAAACCTAATTTAAGAAAATGAACAATGTTCGCTAATAAAGTTAATAAAGAAAAAAAAGATACTTTATTAATTAAAATGTTAGGTAAATACACAAGTTTTTCTGATGCTTATAAATCCATTAATGAAGCATTAAAAATTTCTGGAATTGATTTGGGTTATGATATAAAAATTGAATATATTGATTCTAATTTATTAAACGAAGAAAATATTAGTACTAATTTAGATGATGCGGATGGTGTGATAATTTTACCAGGATTCGGAGTAAGAGGTTTTGAAGGAAAGGTTTTAGGAGCTATTTATACAAGAGAAAAAGATATACCAACTTTTGGAATTTGTCTTGGAATGCAAGCCATGTCAGTAGCTCAAGCTAGATTAAAAGGGTTTAAAAAAGCTACTTCTAAAGAATTTGCTTCAGGAGATAAAGACGAAGTTTATGTATTGGATTATATCAAAGGTAAAAATGAAAAAGATAAAATGGGTGGAACATTAAGATTAGGAGAATCTCCTTCAGTTTTTAAAAAAGATTCACACATTGCTAAATATTATAAAAGTACAGAAGTTTATGAAAGACATAGACATCGTTATGAAATTCAACACAATTTTATTGAATTATTAGAAGATGAAAACTTTAGTTTTTCAGGTTACCATCCAGAGTTAAAATTGGTTGAATCTTGTGAAGATAAAAGCAAATCTTTTTATATCGGAGTTCAATATCATCCAGAATTTACAGCTAGACCTTTAAGTCCTCATAAATTATTTAATGCTTTTGTAGAAAAAGCTGCAGAAAGAAAAAATGGAAAAAAATAGCAATTTTTTAACCGTTGATTTTAATAAAGGTTTAAATAATGAAGAAGTTTTAGAAAATAGAAAAGAATATGGAGAAAATAAATTAAGAGAAAAGAAAAAAACTCCTTTATTCATAAAATTTTTAAAACAATTTATTGAGCCAATGATAATTTTATTATTAGTAGCTTCCGGTCTATCTTTAGGTATAGCTATTTATGAATTTATAGTGCACGGAAATGAACATACTAAAATAGAAATTATTACAAGTTTTATGGAACCTTTTGTTATTTTGTTTATAGTAATTTTAAATGCTATATTTGGTTTAATTCAGGAAAATAAAGCAGAAAAATCCATAGAATCACTACGTTCTTTAAGTTCACCAACTTCTAGAGTGTTAAGAAACGGACAAGAAATAATTATTTTAACAGAAGAAATAGTTGTAGGAGACATTGTTTTAATAGAAGCAGGAAATACAATTGGAGCAGATGGAATTTTAATAAATTCAGCACAACTAGAAGTAGAAGAATCTATTTTAACAGGTGAATCACTAAGTGTTTTTAAAAAGAATATCACTAACGAAACATTTAATTGAGAAGATAATGAAGAAACTAATGTATTTGCCGGAACTAATGTAATAAACGGAAGAGCTAAATTTCTAGTAACTAAAACAGGTAATAATACGAAATTAGGAAATATTGCGGAATTATTAAATAATGAAGGAGAAAAATTAACTCCTTTACAAAGTAAGTTATCCTCTTTAAGCAAAAAAATCGGAATTTTCTCTGCTTTTTTATGTGTGGTTACTTTTTTAGTTTATATATTTGTAGTTGCATCAGGTAATTGAAATCGTTTTGCACAAGGAATAATAATTGCTATAACTTTAGCAATAGGAACTATTCCTGAAGGTTTAGTTCCTATAGTTACTGTAATATTATCTATAGGAGTTAAGCGTTTATCAAGTAAAAATGCTTTAGTTAAAAAGTTACCAGCAGCAGAAACATTAGGTAATGTATCTATTATTTGCAGTGATAAAACTGGTACTTTAACACAAAACAAAATGAAAGTAGTTGAAACATATATAGATCCTTTATTTACAGAGCAAGAATTTATAGAAAATTTTGTTTTATGTACAGATGCAACATATTTTAAAAATGAAAAAGATGAAATAGAATTAATTGGTGATCCTACTGAAACAGCAATTATTCAATATGCACTAAATAAAAACATTTTTAAATTAAAGTTATCTAATGAATTTGAAAGAATTAACGAAATTCCTTTTGATTCAGAACGAAAAATGATGACTGTTTTTATTAAATACAACAATCGGATTTTTTCTATAACCAAGGGGGCACCAGATTCTATTTTTAGAATTTCAAGAAACTACAATCAAGATTTTGAAAATTATAATCTAAAATTTTCTAGTAAAGCTTTAAGAGTATTAGCTTTAGCTATTAAAGAATGAGATAATATTCCTGAAAATTTAAATTCAGAAAATATAGAAAATAATCTAACTTTAATTGGTTTAATAGGGATGATAGATCCGCCAAGAGAAGAAGTAAAAACTTCAATAGAAATAGCTAAGAAAGCAGGTATTAAAACCGTAATGATAACCGGTGATTATGAAAATACAGCTTATGCTATAGCTAAAGAATTAAAAATTGTAGAAAATGAGAATGATATGGTTTTAAGTGGAAGAGAACTTAAAATTATGTCAGATGAAGAATTAGATAAAATAATAGAAAAAGTAGCAGTTTTTGCAAGAGTTAGCCCTGAAGATAAAATAAGAATTGTTAAGTCTTGACAAAAACATAACAAAGTTGTTTCGATGACTGGAGATGGAGTAAACGACGCTCCAGCTTTAAAAGCAGCTGATATAGGTTGCGCTATGGGCATTACAGGTACTGACGTTTCTAAACAAGCTGCTGATATGGTTCTAACAGATGATAATTTTTCTACCATTGTTAGTGCCGTAAAAGAAGGTAGAAAAATTCTTTATAATATAAAAAGGCTTATGATTTTCTTATTTACAACAAATCTAAGTGCTTTATTAACTACTTTTATTGGAATGCTAATATTTGGTATCAATCCATTATCTTCTTTACAAATTTTGTGAATAAACATAATTTCTGAGACTTTTCCAGGAATAGCTTTAGGGCTAAATAGAACCAAGCAAGATTTAATGAAAAATAAACCATTAGAAAAAAATGCTTCAATATTAGATAAAGGTATGATGATAAAAATATTAATATTATCATTACTAACAACAACTTTATCATTGTTTTCATTTTATTTAGGAGCAGCAAGCTCTTATGGGTCATTTAGTTTTTTAGGAGTAAGAGATACATTACAATTAAATAATAATACTCTACATTTAGCATCACTTTCATGCTTTATAACTATGGGAATTATTTTATCTTTAAACTCAATTGTTTTAAGAAGTAATGAATTGCTAATAGAACAAAAAATTAAAGATATAAAATTTGTATTTTTTGCTTTTATAGTAAGTTTTATTATTTTATTACCCGTTGCTTATATTCCTGAGTTTTCTAAAATATTTAACATGAATTTTTATGTAGAAAAATTTAATAATTGAATTCCTTTTATTCCTTTTATTTTTGGATTAATACCTATACTATCGATAGAAATAGTTAAATCAATTCAAATTTTAATTCGTAAAAAATAAGAAGTCTATTTCTTATTTTTTTTACCAAAAAATAATAAGAAAAAAATAAAAAATAATATAATTTTAATAATAAGAATTTTAAGGAGATTATTTATGTCACAAAAAATCAAAGGAATAGGAGCATCTAACGGAGTTTCAATAGCTAAAGTTTTTAAAATCGAAGAAACTAAAATAGAAATAAATTCTAATAAAATAGTTAATGTTGAACAAGAATTAGAAACATTTAGATCAGCACTCAAAAAAGCAACAGAACAAGTTGAAAAAATAAAAGAAAAAGCTTTATTAACACTTTCAGAAGAAGAAGCGAGTGTATTTGACGCACATTTATTATTTATTTCTGATCCTTCAATAATTGAACCAATTGAAGCTATGATAACTACAGATAATTTTAATGCAGTTTATTCAACGGATGTAGTTATGAAGCAAAAAATAGAAGAATTTCTAGCTTTTGATGATCCTTATTTTAAGGAAAGGGCTGCCGATATAAAAGACGTAGCATCAAGAATTATTAAAGCCCTATTAAATATAGAAAGTGTCGATCTTTCAGAAATTAATGAAGAAACCATAATTGTCGCAGAAGATTTAACACCTTCTGATACAGCGCAATTAAACAAAAAGTTTGTTAAAGGATTTTTAACAAATATCGGAGGTAGAACTTCCTATTCAGCTATCATGGCCAGAAGTTTAGAAATACCCGCAATTTTAGGGTTAGGTAATATTACTGAGTTGGTTGAAAATAATGACATTGTTGCTATGAATGGTGAAACCGGAATAGCAATTATTAAACCAACAGAAGAAGAAATATCAACTTTTAAAAATGAATATGAAAATTATTTAAATTACAAAAAAGAATTAGAAACCTTTTTAAATAAAGAATCAAAATCAAAAGATAATAAAAAAGTAAAAATAGCTTCAAATATAGGCTCAGTCCAAGATTCAGAAGGAGCTTTAAAATTTAATGCTGATGCAGTTGGTTTATTTAGAAGTGAATTCTTGTATATGGATGCAGAAAATTGACCAACAGAAGATGAACAATTTAATTCATATAAAGCTGTTTTAGAAAAAATGAATGGTAAACAAGTTGTAGTTAGAACTTTAGATATAGGAGGAGACAAAACTTTAAAATATTTTAAATTCCCTGAGGAAATGAATCCGTTTTTAGGTTATAGAGCAATTAGATTATCATTAGATAGAAAAGACACATTTGTAACACAACTAAGAGCATTAATTCGTGCTTCTGCTTACGGGAATTTAGCTATTATGTTTCCTATGATTGCTACAGTTGATGAATTTAAAGAAGCTAAAAAAATCTATAATGAAGTTTATGAACAAGTAAAATCAGAAGGATATGAAGTCTCAGAAAATATAGAAGTGGGTATGATGGTTGAAGTTCCTTCTGCTGCAGTTTTAACTGAACAATTTTGTAAATATGCAGATTTTGTATCAATTGGTACAAATGACTTAATGCAATACACAATGGCTTCCGATAGAATGAATGAAAAAGTTTCATATTTATATCAACCTTTAAATCCTTCAATTCTTAAACTAATTAAAATGACTATTGATGGAGCACATAAAGCAGGTAAATGAGCGGGTATGTGTGGAGAAATGGCTGGAGATTTAAATGCAATTCCTTTATTATTAGGAATGGGGTTAGATGAATTTTCAATGTCATCTACAAGCATTTTAGAAGCTAAAAAATTAATTTCAGAAATAGAATACTCAAAAGCTCACAAGTTAGTTCATCAAGCGTTAAAATGTGACAACGAGTTTGAAGTAAAACAATTATTAGATCAATTTAAAAAAGAAAATGAAATTTTATAAAAAAATTGAAGATGTTCCTAAAAAATATACATTTGATTTAGAATCTCTTTTAGAAAATAAAAAAATCGAAGATATTATTAAAGAATATTGAAAAATAAAAAATAAAGAATTAGATTATAAAGATTCAAAATACGAAAGTGTTGAATCTTTTCTTTATTTTAAAAAATTAGAAAATAAAAATGAAATAAAATATAATAAAATAATAAATTACTTGTCTAATAAATTAACTATAAATTCTGTAGATGAAAAAATAAATCAAATTAAAACAAAATTTGAAAATGATTTTGATGAATTTGATAAGAAAAATGGTTCTGAAATAAATAGAATTTTTCAAAATATTGAAAAAATAAAAATTTGAAAAGAAGATCCTAGATTAAAAGATTACAAACTTGAATTTGAACAAGTAATTGATTTTAAAAAGTATAAGTTTTCTGATGAAATTGAAACTTTTTTAATGGAAATTAGTAGATCACAAAGTGATTTTGGGGAAATATTTCAGATTTTAAGTGATATTGAAACAGATTTAGGTTATGCTACAAGCTCTAAAGGTAAAAAAATTAAAATAACTCAAGGTAATTATTCACTTTTATTAAAAAACAAGGATAGAAAAATTAGACAAACAGCCTACAATAGTTATTTGGATGCATATTATAAAAATAAAAATACATATTCAAAACTATTAATTCAACATTTTACAAAAATTTCTGTATTTGCCCTTAAAAGAAATTTTAAGTCCTCAGTAAATTTTTTACTTAGTGAAGACTATGTGGGTGAAAAAGTAATTAAAAACCTATTTTTAAATGTTAAAAAGATGAATAAAATAATACAAAAGTTTGAAAAAGCAGATAAAATATTTTTTAAATTTAAATTTAATGAAAAAAAAGAAATTTATGATGGCGATTTAGATTTATTTTCTAAAAAAGAATATTATTCAGTTGAAAAGGGACAAGAAACGTTTTTAAAAGCAACGAAAGATATGGGCGAGGAATATATTAAGGTTTCTGAAAAAGCTTTTTCAGAAAGATGAATAGATTATATGAATTATTCAAATAAAGCATCTGGAGCATATTCTATAAGCAACTCTTTTGGTTTAGATAAAATATTTATTTCAATGAATTGAAATTATACTTTAGATTCAGTTTTAACTTTAGCTCATGAAATGGGACATTCTCTACATACTTATTTTTCTAATAAAAATCAACCTCAAAATTTAAGCGATTATCCAATTATTTTAGCTGAAATAGCTTCTATTTTTAATGAACTTATTATAAGTGATTATTTATTATCTAATTCAAAAAATGAAATAACTCGTTTCCAATTGTTAAGAGAAAATATTAATAACTTCATCTCTACAGTTATCAAACAAACATTTTGGGCCAATTATGAATATGAGCTTTACAAAAAAATAGATAGTAAAGAAAATATATCTACTTTTGAAGATTTATCAATGATTTATTCTGATTTATATAAACAATATTTTGCTAAAAAAATACCTAATAAAAAACTCACTATTTATTCAGTCATTATTCCTCATTTTTATTATGATTTTTATGTTTATAAATATGCCATAGGTTATATTGTGGGAAGCATATTTTTCTCAAAATATAAAGAAAATAAAGAAAAAGAACTAAAAAAATATATAGAATTATTTTTATCCGCGGGCGGAAAGGATAAACCTCTTAATATTTTAAAAGAATCAGAGATTGATTTGGAAAAAGAAGATATTTTTTTAAAATCTTTATCTGTTTTTAAAAAAATGGTTAACGATTATATAAAATTAGGAAACAAAATTTTTAAGAATAATAAGAATAAATAATATAGATATTTTTAAATTTATAACCCATAATTAAAGATTTTTTTGTTTTTTTATTTAGTTTGTTGTTTTGGTTACCAATTTGGTAACCATTTTGGTAACCATTTTGGTAACCAAAAATGATTTTTAATATATAATTTAAATATTAAAACAAAATAAAAGTAATTATTTTAATTTTTATCAATAAAAAAGAATTTAAGGAAAATATGAAAAAAAATAAATTTTTAAAACCTTTAATTGTATCTAGTGTTGCTTCACTTAGTGGATTGATGGTTTTATCTTGTTCAAAAGTTGAGGAAAAATCTGATATAGTATTTTCGACAACTAATTTATATTCTTCTTCAGTTATATTAAATTTTCAAGCTAAAGAAGAGAAATTTTCTAGTGAAGATTATGAGTATAAATTTGAATATAAAAAAGCAACTGACAATGATTTTAAAACAGCAAATTTTGACTTAATTCAAAGACACTCTGATAAAGCAACTGTAACACTAAATAATCTAACAGATTCTACTAAATATGTTTTTAAAGTATTTAGAAAAGCTAAAAACGATGCTACATCAGGAGAGTTTAAAGAATTAATAATTGCAGGAGCCACAAATGATATTGCTTGATTCACTACGACAGCAAAACCTCAAATTTCCTCTGCAAAATTTGAGTTAACTCAAGGTAAAGAAGCTAGTTCAGTAGATGTTACATTGAACTTTAGCACACCAAGCGATTTTAAAGGTAAAAAAATATGAGTAAAATTAGTAGAAATAGAGCCTAAAGGTATATATAAAGTTGTTAATGATTCAATACAAGAAGTTAGTGGTTTATATACAGATGAAAATTCTTCATTTAAAATTACAATACCAGGGTTATTATCACAAAAAACATACGCTATTCAATCTCTTAAATTTGGGGATGAAAACTCAACTCTTACAAGTTCTACTGATTTAACTTATGAGGATCAAAACTTAAATAATCATTTAACGACAAAAGCATATTTGAGTTCTTTTAAAAGAGTACCTTCAAGTACAGTATCTACAAGCGATCAAAGTGTGAAGCCTTTAACAATTAATGCAGAAACACATTCAATAATTGAAAATGAAGCTTATATTTTAACTATTAGAGAGTTTGATAGAAAATCTGGAGATTTTGTAAAAGTATCAAAAGATTCAGGTGAAGAGTTTATTGATTATTCTGTTGAAGCAACAGCGCAATCAGATTCTTTAAATAGATTATATTTTGTATTTTCAAATATTCCTCAAACGGGGTCTGATGGTCAGACAGCAAGAGGAAAAAGTTATAAAGTTGTAAGTTTTGTTCAAAAAGGAAAAGAAGGACAAGAAAATAAAGAATTAACTATTTTTAAAGACTTTTCAAAAGTTATTATTATAGATGAAATTGTTTAATCTAGTTGCAATAGTTTATAAAAAAAATTCCTAGAAATATCTCTAGGAATTCCTAAAATGCAAATTGAAGTGCACCAGTAGTTTTTATTATAAAAACATTGTACTACAATTTACAATATTTTATACCCCTATTTACTATTAAGGGGGTGAAGGGGATATCCCCTTCTTTTAATTCCGCTTGTAAAGCGGTTTTTATTAATGAAGTTAATAAAAATTATGGGGCAAAATTTTTCGACCCTTTCATTATTTTCTTGTAATAATCTTGTAATTTTTAATAGTTTTAATTAATATTTATTTAATCTTTCTATTTCTTCTTCATATATGTCAAAAGCGCATTTTCCTTCTAGTATGTCTCTATTCATAAAATTTATTCTTTTTCAAGATTTAATATTTCCTCTCGAGAGACTTTATTAAAATCAGTCCCTTTTTATAAACTCTTCTTATAAGTCCGTTAAAATTTTCATTAGTTCCTCTTTGAAAAGAAGCGTATTTATCGGCTTTATAAATTTTAATTCCTAATTTTTTGCTAATATTCCAACCGCATTAAATTCAATTCCATTATCAAAAGTAATACTTTCAACAGGTAATTCTAGTGTATTTATTCTTTCATAAAGCACTTTATTAATGTAAAAGGATTTTTACTTGATACTTTCACAATTATTCCCAACCTACTTTTTCTTTCCACTAAAGTTAAAAGACTAGAATGCCCTGCGGATTTTTTACCTATAACTAAATCACCCTCTCAATGCCCAAATGTTTCTCTTAAATCAATATGTTTTGGTCTAGCTCAAATAGGAAATACATAATTTGACTGCACAAGTCTTTCAATAACGTTATTTTTTCTTTTTCCGCCTTTTGTATAGTGCTTTCTTAATCTATCTTTATTAGTTAATACTCATTTTCCTGTATTAATCCAATTAAAAACAGTCCTTAGCGAAGGGATTTTAATATTTTTAATACCTTCTTTTATTAAGTTGTAAGTCATTTTTATTCCGCATGTTGCTTTGTTAAAATTATCTTTAATAAGTTTGCTAAATTCTTTATAATCATCCATTTGAGAAAGAAAAACAATCTTTTATGTTTATGTCTTATTTTGGCTTTTTCATTTGCTATTAAATGATCATAAAATCCGTAAAAATTTGAATTTCTTTTAATTCTCTTGACACTGTTGAGTGATTGACATTAAGAAAATTAGCAATTTGTCTAATTGAATATTTTTATAAAACAATTTCTCTATTAAAAATCTTTTTCAGCATTTAAATGCGAATAATGCTTTGTTGTATTATAATTCATATGGTCCTTTCAATAAAAAGTATGTTGTCTTAAATTTTTATAGGTAGTTTTTTTATTTAAAAAATCAAGTGCAACCACTTTTTAATTTTACATTATAGTGGTGCACTTGATTTTGCATTCAGGGAAAATTCCTAGAAATATCTCTAGGAATTTTTTATTTAACTTAATCTTACAATAATTTGAATTAATTCTTCTTTAGACATATTTTCGATGCCTGAAATTTCTAATTTTGAAGCTATATTTCTTAGTTTTTCTATTTCTAGTTTTTGAAGTTTTTCTTTTAACTCTTCTTTTTCTTTAGAAAATTTATTTTCTTCTTTTGATTGCTTATCTTCAGAAGTTTTTTGTTTTTGTTTGTTTAAATCGTCTGTATTTTCAAAGCTGGAAAATTTATCAAATATATTATTTAATTCTGGTAAATTTTCTAGTACTTTTTTAGCTTGTTCTGTATGATGTGCTATTAAAAAATCTTTTTGTATTTTTCTTATATTCATAAAAATAAATAGTGTTATTCAAGTAATTAGTACTAATATTAAAGTTAATATAAAAGGTAAAATAACTTCAACAGTTTTAAATAAACTTTTGTTTTTTAAAAAATCATTATTAACAAAATAACTAATTAGATATATTGGAAAAATAAAACTTAGTAAAAATAATAAACTATATGATCTTTGACTTATGAAAGCTAAATTTTTATTATCATAACTTTTTTTAATTGAACTAATGTAAGAATAAAAACTAAAACTCGCAATAAACATACTTAAAAGAGAAAATAATAAAATATTTTGTTCATAATTGTAAAACGTTTGATCTTCAACCGTTAAGAAAATAGAGGTAGAAATTAGTAAAGCAGAACTAATTAAAAGAATAAATATCATTAATATTGCTAGTAAGATCAATTTTGGTTTGTGTTTTTTTTCTTCTTTCCAAAGTTCTTCTACAGATTTGTTATTAGTAAAATTTAGATTCATATCATCTCCTTTTTAATAATTATACATTAAAAAAATAAATTGGCACTTTTATTAATTAATTGCCAATTTCAAATTCTTTAGGCAAAGCAGAATTAAATTTCATTATTTTACCATTAGGATGTAAAAATTCAATTTCATAGGCATGTAATCTTTGATTAAATTCGTCTACCTTTTTTCCATATAGAGGATCTCCATAAACAGGGTTTTTAATATATGCCATATGAACTCTTATTTGATGTGTTCTACCTGTTTCTAGCTCGCAACGTACAAGTGAAAAATTTTTTGAATTGATTGTAAATAATTTTTCTAAAAAAACATGAGTAATTGCGTTTTTAGAATTTTGTTTAATAACAGCCATTTTTTGTCTATGCATAGGATCTCTTCCGATTGGTAAATCGATATGCGTAATTTCATTGGGAATAAAACCTTCAACTATTGCTTTATACTTTCTTTTTATTTTATGTTCTTTTAATTGTTCTGAAAGAAAGGAGTGGGCTTTATTATTTTTGGCAATAATTAATAAGCCGGATGTATCTTTATCTATTCTATGAAGTATTCCAGGTCTCATTTGTCCGTTTATATTTGATAAATTATTTTTAAAATGATAAAGTAATCCATTAACAAGTGTATTTTCTAGATTTCCAGGAGCAGGATGAACAACTATACCACTAGGTTTATCTATTACTATTAAATCATTGTCTTCATAAACAATATTTAAATCCATTTTTTGAGGTTTTATATTAATTTCTTTTTGAGGAATTTCTTTAATGGAAATAGTTTGACCTTCATAAACAAAAAAATTAGGCTTTAAAACTTGTATTTCATCATTGACAAAAACTTTTTTATTTAATATTAAATCCTTGGCATCATTTCTGGAAATTTCACTATTATCACTTATATATTTATCAATTCTTTCTTTGTATTCTACTATTAATTTAATATTTTCTAAATCCATTAATATTTAATTTTCCCTTCATATTCATCTAAATCAGTTATTATATTTTTAGTTTTATCTAATCATTTTCTTAGAATAGTTTTTTCACTTCCTTTTTTAATTGATAAAGTATCTATTATTCCCGTTCCACTAGAGAGGCCATTTGCGGTTTCTTTGTCAAAGAATCCCCCCCAAAATATTCCTACAACTTGTCCAAATTGATTTAAAACTAAAGAGCCAGACATCCCATGCCCACTGTTAACACCAGGTAGATTAATAATGCTTTTATTATATTTATAATTTTGATTATTAATTGTTTGTTCTTTTTGAATTAAATTTTCATATTTTAAATAAGGTGACTGTGAAACTTCTACATACTCATTTCCGCCTAAATATCCTGCATAATTTAATTCCATAGGTAAAGGTAATAAATTATTATTATCACTGGTGTTTTGTGGAAATTCTATTTTATCACTTATAAAAAAGTTCAATTTATTATCGTTATAATATTTTGCTTGATCTGGAATATATTGATCTACATATTGTTGATTAAAAATATTTTTAATAATTTTATCTTTAGGGAAAGTTACTTTTATTAAAGCAAAATCACTATATTCTCCTTTATTAGGAGTATCAACGCCTAAATTAATCACTTCTAAATTTTTTCAAAATTCTTCAGATTCTTTAGTTATAAATCTAGATTTATTAATACTTTTTTCTGCAAATGAGTGATTAATTCTTCTATCTAATCTCTTAAAGACTTGGTTATAAGTTACCCCTTCTGTTGTTATTGGACTATTTAAATGTGGTAATTTTGTGTATTTTGTATTAAAACTATAAGAAAAAGATGAAATTTTATCCATGTTTTTAGTAAGTTCTGAAACGACATGGATGTTTGTTGCTAAATAATAAGTATTAGTGTTTTTTACTCTATCAAAAACTCAAGCAGTACCGCTTATTATTCTAGAAGTATTTTCGTTTTCATTAACTATATAATGAATGGAAATAGTTCTATTTTTTATATCTTGTAATACATCTTCCTTACTTTTTATTTTAGGATTTTCCTCAAAATCTAAAGAAATATTTTTCTCATCAGATGCTGGTGTTTGAAATGGAATAAATAAATTATTTTCATCTCCATTTCAATTTTTTAAAACAAAATTTAATTTATTGTTTTCAATTTTAAAATTTTTAGTTAGAGAATATTTAAATATTTCAGCGTCTATTTTAAAAGGTAAAAATCTATTTTTAAATTCTTGGCTATTAAAGTATTTTTCTATTTCTTCTCCAATAGTTTTGTATCTAAGAGTTTTATCACTGGAGTTTAAAGTATAAACAGCTAAGTCTTTTTTTGAAATTATATTATAAGAATTATTTATATAGTTTTTATTGATTTGAGTAATATTGAAAATGTCGTTACTAATTTTATCAAAATTAAATAGTTTAAAATTGAAAACTTTACTAAAATTGGTAATTTTATCCGTAACTAGAAAGTCTATATTCCCATTTTGATCATTAATACTTTCTTTTATTAATTTAATTGAAATATTAGGATTTATATTAGAAAAATCTTTTATAATAACATCTGATTTTTCACTAAAGGATGAAGGGAAAATATTATATACTTCTTTTTCAAATTTTAGATTATAAGGATTAATGTTGTTATTGAAAATAGAATTGTTGTAATTAGTATTTTCTTCTTGGTTTAAGTTTAAATTGATGTTTTCTAAAGTAAAGACTTTTCCATAAGAGAAATTTTTAAAAGCAGAGTGGGAGAAACTAACAATTACATCAATAGTTTTATTATGATTATTGTATGTTTCTTTTAAAAGCTCTATATTTGCTTTATAATTCATATTTTCTTTTAAAAAGTATTCATTTTCAACTTTATTAAATACTCTTTCTTCATTTGAATCATCCGCATCTAAATCAAAAAAGTTAAAAAAAGTATTTTGGTTAAATTCGCTATAATTAATGCTATTTACTTCTTGTTTTTGGATAAATTGAAAATTATTAAGCACTTTATTTAGTCTGTTTTTAAACCTTATATCACCAACTTTTGTTGATTTAAAACCTGAAACGATAAAAATTCTTTCTTCTTTAATGTCTTTATTCACTTTAGAAGTAGCTTGCATTTTTATTTTTAATGTTCCATTAAAATCATCTTCACTATTTTCGATCTTATTTATTTCAACGTCATATTCTTCTAAAATATCGTTAATGCTTGCATCTGGTTTTAAACTATATCTTAAATAACTTCTAAAATATTTTTCATTTTCTTTTTTAAGAGCTTCACTAGGAAGAATATCTGAAGCATTTTCTACATCCGCTTGAACAGAAATAAAGTCACTTATTGAATTCTTTTTAATATTTAGATCGGAAATTATGAGATCGGAAGTATCGTTAATTTCATTTTTAAGTAAAAAATAAGTAGCAACACCAATTGAACTAAGAGGTACTATAGTCATTGTTGCTAAAACTGTTTTAAATAAAATATTTTTTTTCTTATTTTCTTTCATATTCATCTCTTTTATATTATAATTTTTTACAGATAAGGCTCATTGGTGAAATGGTAGACACAGGAGATTCAAAACCTCCCGCAAGAGATTGCATATCGGTTCAAGTCCGATATGAGCCACCATATGTTAATTGCACCCATAGAACTATAAAATAAAAGTTAGTTAGATTAATTTATGTAAAACTCTAACTAACTTTTATTTTGCTATTTCTAAAATCTCAACAGAGTATTTTTCAGGAGCTTCCACTTCTATTTTTTCACCAATTGATTGATTTAATATTGCACTAGCTAAAGGTGATAAATTGGAAATTTTAGATGCCATCGGATCTGAGTCTAATGAACCAACAATTTGTACTTCTAATATTTTTCCTTCATTTTCTTTATTTTTTGCATCAAATAATCTTAGTTTTACTTTTGATCCAATTGATACAGTATCACCTTTATATACTTCTTTTATAACTTTAGCTTTAGAAATAATATTTTCTAATTCTAATATTCTAGCTTCTATTATACCTTGTTTCTCTCTAGCAGCATCGTATTCAGCGTTTTCTGATAAATCTCCTTGATTTCTAGCATCTTTAATATCTTCAATTACTTTTGGACGCTCTACATTAATCAAATGTTGTAGCTCATTTTTAAAAGTATCTAAACGTTCTTGAGTTAGTAGAATTTCATTATCATTTTTCTTTTTCATTTGTTGACTCATTATCTCCTTATTTGATTATTTAATTTTACCAAATTAAATTACTATTAATAAAAAACTATTTTTATTTTTCTTAAATTCATACTTAATTTTTTTTGTTTTTAAAAATTCTAAAATTTCATTTTCTATCTTTTTATTTTTAGCTTCTTTTAAAATAATCATTCCGCCCTTTTTTAATTGTTTTATTGACTCTCTGACTAAATTCCCATTTATTAATTCGTAATTGAAAAAAATAAAATCCCAGTTTTCTTTTTTTAAGTAAGATTCTAGATTATTTATATCTGCTTCATAAATTTCTTTATCTTTGAATATGTCTTTAGCTAAAATAAAAGCATTATTTGAATTTTCTATAAATAAATTTTTATTATAATCATTTATTTTAATGCTATTAAAAATAAATTCAAATTCCTCAACTATTAAGTCAGTATTAGTAATTTTTTCAATATTTTCATTTGACAGTTTTATTTCTTCTAATTCAAATTTTTTGTCAGTTAAAATTAGTTTTTGTCTTAATTTATAAGCCTTTATTCTTAAGATGAAATAAATAGCAAAACCGATGATTAAAACAACAAACATAGAAATAATTAATGCAATTCTTGTTGTGTCCATTTTATTCTTCTATTTCTTCGAAATTAAAAAAATCAAATATATTAATTTTTTCATTTTCTAAATAAAAATTTTCTTTATTTTCGTCTATAAAATCATTTAAAATGTCTTCTGCAATTTCTATTTCATCATTTTCCAAAGGCATATATAGATCTTTTTCTTCATTATATTTGAAGGAAAAAATTTCTTTATTTTCATCAAAGGCAAAAAATATTGATTCTCCAACAATATCAGTAGAAAATAAGGTAGTTACTTTTATATTTTCAACTTTATTATTTAAATTTTGAAAATTTATTTCTATTTCCCTATTTTTATCTTTTAAATTAATTTTTTCTTTCATTATAACCTCATTAAGTAATCTTCTAATATTAGTTGAGCAGCTAATTTATCTTTATGTTTTTTTCTTTTTTTTCTTGATAATCCAGCATTAATCATTAATTGTTCTGCATTTTTGGTTGTTTCTCTTTCATCTATTAAAATAACTGGGATATCGAAATTTTGTTCTAATAACTTTTTAAAATTCTCTACCATTAAAGTTCTTTCACTTTTATTTCCGCTCATTTTTAATGGATATCCTAAAGCGAAAATATCAATATTATACAACTTAGTAAATTCTCTTATTTTTTCAATTACTGATTTAAAATCATTTTCTTTAAAAAAGAAATTTTCCAAACCAGTAGCAATTATGTTAAAAGGATCACTTATTGCAAAACCACAAGTTTTTGTTCCTAAGTCTATACCTAATTTTCTTTTATTCATTTTTTAAAAATTCAATTAAATTTTCTTTAAAATTATCAATATTTTTAACAGAACCCTGTGCCATTATCTCATTTCCCCCTCCGGAACCTGAGAAATGAGAAGTTATTTTTATAAATAATTCTTTGGAATTTAAACTTTTAGAAGCAACAACAATAATAATTTTATCTTTTTGTTTAGAACCTAAAATAAATGTTATATTAGGGTGTTTTTCTCTTAAGTGTGCTGCATTATTTTTCAAAGAATTACTATCTAAATCAATGTTTATATAAAATTCTTTACTATTAAAATTTATAGTGTTAATTTCTTGATTGAATTCTTTTTTAGTTGTATTTTTGAGAAGTTCTTTGTGTTTTTCTCTAGATTTTTCAATTAAAAATTTCAATTTTTCCAGTGCATTTTTCTTGTTATCATAATTAATTTGTTCTAAAACATAATTGGAATCTAATTGTTGTATTTTTAAAAGTATATTATTTAAAAGTTCTTTTGATTTTTCTATTTCTTTATCGTAAAATTCATCAACTAATTGATTTGATGTTATTGCTCTAATTCTAAAAATACCAGTTCCTTTATTTTCTACAGAAACAATTTTAAAATTTTCAATAAGTTTAGTATTTTCTATATGTGTACCACCACATAAATCCACAGTTATGTTTTTAAATTCAACCAATCTTACATTATTAGGATCCATATATTCTGTTTCTTCTAACGTCATGATTGCGTTCATTTGTTCTGCGGTTTTGATATCTGTTTCTAGGTATTTACGATTAGTTTCACTTTTTATATAAGAAATAATTCTATTTTCAATTTGTTGAATTTCTTCTTCTGTTGGTTTTTTTTCCAAAGGGAAATCGAAAGTTAGCCTATTTTCATTATTATCTGAACCCAGTTGTTTGATAAAACTTCCATATTGTTCTCTTAATGATTTAAAAAGAAGGTGAGTACTAGAGTGATTTCTTTCTAGTTTTATTCTATTATCTTCGTTTACAAAAATATTTACTTCTTTATTTTTTTCTAATTTTCCTTTTACAACATGAACATTATTTCCAAATTTATCTTTAAAGACTTCTAAAACAGGAATTTTAATATTGTTTTGGATTATATAACCTTGATCGTGTTTTTGTCCACCGCCAGTTGCATATAAAACCGTTTTATCAAAAATTACATATGATAATTTTTGATTGTGAGAAGAAGGTAATTCTTTTTCAGAATCGGCAAGAAATAGAATTTTTGCTGTTGTTTCTAAAGAGTCATAACCTATGAATTCAGAAATTTTATATTGAACTAAATTTAGAGAATTAATTACTTTTTTCATTCCTTCTTTTTTAGAACTTCTAGAAATTTCTGCATGTTCTTTTTTAAGTTTTTCAAAGTCAGAAATATTTATAGTCACCCCTTTTTCTTTTAGAATCTCTTGTGTTAGTTCAATAGGAAAACCATAAGTTTCAAAAAGTTTGAAGGCGATTTTTAAATCGAATTGATCTTTATTTTTTTTAAGTTCTAAATCTAAAAGTTTTTGACCTTGTTCTATCGTTTGTGAAAATAACATTTCTTCATCTTTAATAATTTTAGAAACTTTTTCTACATTTATATTAAAAGGTAAAGAGGACTTTACAACTTCAGTTAGTTTAAATAAAAAAGATTTTTCTTTAATTTCTAATTGTAAACCTGCTCTATAAGCTCTTCTAATTAATCTTCTTATTATATATCCTCTAGAGACATTTGAAGGACTAACGCCATCATTTATAGCATTAACTACAGCTCTTATATGATCTGCTATAATTTTAAATTTAACATTTATTTTTTCAATTTCTTTGTCTTTTTTGAAGTAATTTTCAGGATCATATTTATAGTTAGTAAAATTTTCAATCTCTTTGATTATTGGTAAAAATAAATCTGTATCAAAATTAGTGGGAGCATTTTGTAAAATAGATACTAGTCTTTCAAAACCAGCACCTGTATCTATGTTTTTTTGAGTTAATTCAGTATAATTTCCTTCCCCATCGTTGTTAAATTGTGAAAAAACAATATTTCATATTTCAATAAATCTGTCATTTTCTTCGTCGTTTTGTAGAAGCTCAAGCCCTCTTTTATCAAATTTTTCTCCTCTATCGAAAAATATTTCTGTACATGGACCACAAGGCCCTGAACCAATATCTCAAAAATTGGTGTCTTTATTACCTTTAATGATGTGTGATTCTTCTATACCCATTGATAATCACTTTTCTTTTGTTTCTAAATCTTCTGAAAAATAAGTAAAATATAACTTTTCTTTATCTAATTTTAAAACGTTAATTAAAAAATCATAAGCCATTTCAATCGCTTCTGATTTAAAATAATCTCCAATCGAAAAATTTCCTAACATTTCAAACATTGTATGATGTCTAGTTGTAAAACCTACATTTTCAATGTCGTTAGTTCTTAAAGATTTTTGTGAATTAGTTAATCTTTTTTTTGGAGGAATTTTTTTACCTGAAAAATAATCTTTTAAAGTAGCAACTCCAGAATTAATCCATAATAAAGAAGGATCGTTTAATGGAACGAGAGATTTTGTTTCTACAATTAAATGATCTTTTGATTCAAAATACTTTAATCATAAGTTTCTTATTTCTTTAGATGTAAGCATAATATACTCCTAAACGTAATTAATTTCTTTATTTTTTCTATATATTTTATTTATTGTTGCCCCGCCTAAACATTTTTCACCATCATAAAAAACTATTTGTTGCCCAGGTGTAACAGCTTCGGCTCCTTGGGGATAAAATACTCTTACTTTATTTTCATCAATTATTTTAATTTTTATAGGAACATCATTTTGTCTGTATCTAAATTTAGCAGTTATGTTGTTTGGATTAAAATTTCAATCATTTAGATTCAAATTAATAGCTTCTAATTCATCAGATATTAATCATTCTTTTTCAGAAGCAGGAGCAACATAAATTTCTTTTTTTGATATATTGTGTCCAACAACAAAATAAGGCTCACTCATACCGCCTAAATTTAAGCCTTTTCTTTGCCCTAATGTATAATACATCGCCCCAATATGAGAACCTACAATTTTTTTAGTTTTAATATCTATAATATTTCCTGGCTGAGAAGGGATGTAATTTTGTAAAAAATCAGTAAACTTTCTTTCTCCTATAAAGCAAATACCTGTAGAATCTTTTTTCTTAGCTGTTATTAATCCTAGTTCATCAGCAATTTTTCTAACTTCTGATTTTTCTAAATCTGCTAAAGGGAAAATTGTTTTTGATAGTTGGAAATTACTTAGTTGAGCTAAGAAATAAGTTTGATCTTTATTTTTATCTTTTGCTCTAAAAAGTTTATCACCAACAGTTTTAGCATAATGACCCATAGCAATATAATCGGCATCAAATTCACTTAAAACGTAATTTAAAAATTTATCAAATTTTATATATTTATTGCACAAAATATCAGGATTAGGTGTTCTTCCTATTTTATATTCATCTATAAAATATTGAAAAACGTAATCTCAGTACTCTTGAATAAAATCTTTTCTAAAAATAGGTATTCCTAATTTTTTAGCAACTTCTTTTGCATCTTCTCAATCTTGTTCTTGTGTACATTGTTCTTGAGAGTAATTGTTTCCTAAAATATCATTGTTAACAATAGAGTCCCAATTTCTCATAAAAACAGCTATTACTTCGTGTCCTTGTTTTTGTAATAAATGTGCTGATACAGATGAATCAACTCCGCCAGATAAACCTACTATAATTTTTGCCATAATTAAATTATAATTATAATATATAAAAAAAAATATAAGATAAATTAATAATTTTGATCTATAAAATCAATTAATTCATTAAAAGCTAGTTCTGAAGCATGCGCAATTCTCTTGTTTATATTATCTACATGCTCAATGTTTTGACCAATTTTATCTGATATAGCTTTAAAAGAGTAAAAATTAATTTTATTTTGAAAAGATATTTGAGCAATTGCAAAGCTTTCCATATCAAAAATAGAGCAATTAAATTTTTCTTGAAATGTTTTAGCTTGTTGTTTGTCAAAAATAAAAGAATTTGAAGAGCAAAGATTAACTTTCGAAAATTTCTCAAGTGAAATTAATTTATTTGTAAAAAAAGCCTCTTCACCTGGTGTTTTGCCATCTTCATATCAAGGTGTTTTAACATCGAGATTAAAAAAGTGCTTCGGAATAACTACATCATATATATTTAAATTTTTTGAAAATGCGCCTACTGCGCCAAAGTTAAAAATATTTTCTATTCCAGAAAATTTTGATAACAAAATACCAGTTGTGCTGGCTGCATTTATTAGTCCTATACCGGAATAAACTAAAACAATTTGTTTGTTATTCTTTTGATAAATATAAAATATTTTATTTAATAAATTAATTTTTTGAACTAGTTTTCAACTATATTTAGTCAAATTATTTACTTCGTTTGGATCTGCTATTATTATAGCATTTTTAATATTTTGAAATTCAGTAATCATAAATGTTTAATTGCTCCTCTGAAACAGAAGTTTTATTTAAATTAAATTGTTTTATATGTTCTACAACTTTTTTGAAAGCTAAGTCAAAGTCTTGAAATGCAAGTTCTCTGATTTTTTGGATTCCTTCTCATTTTCTTCCTTGGCATAATTTATCAGCCATAAACACAATTTTATCCAAAGTACCCATTTCTAAATCTAATGATGTGTGAACAGAAATTGCTCTAACTATTTCAGGATTATTTACTTTATAATATTTTTCAAGCCATAGTGAACACGTTGTCTGATGTAGTTTGTAATCAGGATATTTTGATTCATCTAGATTATTTGCAATTAAAAATTCTCTATGGATTTCTATAGTTCATTTTTTAGTTAAGTCATGAACAAGTCCTGAAAATCAAGCAATTTTAGCATCATAACCTAAATGTTTAGCATACTCTGCCGCTAAAGAAGCGGTAAAACGACAATGTTTATTTAATTTTGCATCAGTTGTGTTGTTTAAAATGTCTAAAATGTAAAGAAAGTTTTTTCCTATATATTCTAAGGTTTGAGGAAAAAGATTTTTAAAATTACCAAATTTAACTTCCGTTGAAGAAGATTCAAATATTCTATTATTTAAAAGTATACAATTAAATTTCTTTATATTTTCTTTATTAATTTTTTTACTTCTTTTAAAAATAACAATTTTTACACTTTTAGAAATATTTTCAATTTCTCTTCATTTGTGTAATTTATCTAAATTATCCGATCCTAATATTAAGTAAATCTCATCATTAGGAAACTTATTTTTAAAATATGATACAGTGTCAATTGTGTAACTTATTCCTTTTCTTTTTATTTCAAAAAGAGAAATTTCGCTCTTATCAGGTTTTACATCCTCTATCATTTTTACTCTATCTTCTCAATTTGCATAACTATTTTTACTTTTAAAAGGATTTCTATAAACTGGAACAAAGTATAATTTATCTAGCCTTAAAACTTTAATAGATTCATTCGCAATTTCAATGTGCCCTTTATGTATGGGATCAAAAGATCCACCAAAAATTCCTATTTTCATTTTTTAATTATATAAAAAAACACTAGATAATCTAGGTTTTTTGTTTTTATTCTTTAATTAAATTAACAGTAATATTACCTTCAGGCTTAATTTGAAATATTTCTACATTAACAACATCGTTTATATTAATTTCTTTATCATTAAAGTTAGAAATGTGTAAAAATACATCGTCTTTTAGTCCGATTTCTATAAAAGCGCCAAATTCTGTTATATTTCTAATTATTCCTTTAAATTGCATTCCTATTTCTAATTTTTCTTTTTCAATAATATTATTTCTTAAAATAGGGTCACTTAAATCATCGCGATAATCTCTAAGAGGATTAGAAAGATTATCTACTATTAATTTTGTTTCATAATAGTCTAGTTTTAATTCTTTGACTATTTTTTCAATGCTTATGTCTTTTATTTTATCTAAATTTTTAAGTTCTAAATTAAAGTGATTAATGATTTTATATGTTTTTTCATATAGTTCGGGGTGTATAGAGGTTTTATCTAAAAATTCATCTGAATCAGAAATTCTCAAAAAACCAGCAGCTTGTTGAAATATTTTTTCACTAATTCCAGAAATTTTTAAAAGTTCATTTCTATTTTTGATTTTTTCATTTTTTATAATATAAGATACTATATTTTTTGCAATTTTTAAATTAATACCAGATATGTACGATAATAAATTTGTTGAAGCAGTATTAACATCAACCCCTACTTTATTTACGCAACTTGTAACAGAATACTCTAATTTTTCATCCAATAATTTAGAAGGAATATCGTGCTGATATTGACCAACTCCAATACTTTTTGGGTCTATTTTTATAAGTTCTGCTAAAGGATCGATATTTCTTCTAGCTATATTAATTGCAGATCTTTGTTCGACTGATAAATCTGGAAATTCTTTGATAGCAACTTTTGAAGCGGAGTAGACGGAAGCTCCTGCTTCTGAAGTTATTATAAAGTTAACATTTAATTTATTATCTTGTATAACTTTAGAAATAAATTGAATACTTTCTCAACTAGCAGTACCATTACCAATGGCAATTAAGTCTATATTATATTTTTTTAATAAATTTATAATTTTATTTTCAGCATCAATTAAATCGTTATTATTACGAGGTTTAGTTGGGTAAATTACATCTATTTCTAGAACTTTATTTGTGGAATCAACAACAGCTAATTTACATCCGGTTTTATAAGCAGGATCTCATCCTAAAATAGTTTTATTTTTTATTGGTTTTTGTAATAAAAGATTAGTTAAATTATTTGTAAAAATATTAGCGCTTTTTTCTTGGGCTTTAGATAATAATTCAGAATAAACTTGATTTTCAACACTAGGAATTAAAAGTCTTTTTAGCCCATTTTTAACAGCATCTTCAATGTATTTTTGACCTTCTCATTGCACTTTTTTCGTATATTTATTAACAATAAACTTTGTTAAAAAATCTTTTTTGTATTCAAAAGAAAAAGAAATAATTTTTTTATCATATGCTCTATTTAGGGCCATTATTTGATAACTTTGTAAGTACTTTATAGGTTTTGAAAAATTGTAGTAAATTTGATATTTGTTTTCTACATCCTTTTCTTTATCTTTCAATTTAGTAGTTATTTTAGAGTGTGCATAAATCAAATCTAGTCATTTGTTTCTAGTTTCTAAGTCATTATTTACTATGTCAGCTATAATGTCTTTGGATCCTTCTATAACATCATCCAAATTATTAACTCCCTTTGAAGAATCGATGTATTTATTTGCTTCATTTTCTAAAGAAACTTTTTTATTTAGGGAAAGTAAAAATAAAGCGAACGGTTTTAATCCCTTCGCAATAGCGATGTTTGCTTTCGTTTTTTTACCTGTAGAGTAAGGTTTATAGAGATTTTCTAGTTCTATAAGTTTTTTTGTGTTTAAAATTGAAGTTTCTAGTTCCGGAGTTAAAATGTCTTTTTCTTTTAAGCTTTTAATAATAGCTTCTTTTCTTTGGTTTAATTTTAGATTATATTTATAACGATCATAGATTTCTTTAATTTGAATTTCATCTAAACCATTTGTATAATCTTTTCTATATCTAGAAATAAAAGCGATTGTGTTATCATCCTCAAGCAATTCTAAAACTCTTTTAATGTAAATAGGTTTAATGTCTAATTCTTTAGATAACTCAATTATAATAATTTCATCCATTATTTTTCCTCTTTTTTAATTTCTAAAACAAAGTAATTTTTCTTTCCTTTTTTTACTAAAATAAATTTATTTTCAAATTTATTAGTATCAACTGAATCTTGTTCATTTTTTATTACCGATCCATTAATAGATATTGAACATTGTGCTAGAAATTCTCTTAATTCTCTTTTAGAAGATATAATTTTGCTATCTAACAATAATTGAGAAGCGTTTTCTATTTTATCGATTTTAATAAAGGGAATAGAATTTTTAAGTTGCTGAATATTTTCTATAGTTAATTGTTCCAAATCACCTTTATTAAATAAAATATTAGTTATTTTAACTGCATTATTAGCTTCTTCAACACCATGAATATCTTTTACGACTTCAAAAGCCAAAGTTTTTTGGGCGATTTTATCTGATTTTTTTAACTGATGTTTATTAATTATGTTTTCAATTTCTTCAATTTCTATAAAGGTTAAGTATTTTAAAAGTCTTTCAACTACTTCGTCATCCTGAGAAAGTAAAAATTGATACATTTGAAAAGGAGAAGTTAAGTTTTTATTTAATCATAAAGAACCACCACCTGTTGATTTACCGAATTTTTTGTTATTTTTATCTGTTAATAAATTTGTTGTAATACCAAAAGCTTTATGTTGATCGCCTATGTTTTTTCTTATTATTTCAATACCGCTTGTAATATTTCCTCATTGATCTGAACCACCAAGTTGTCCTATTACATTAAAATTTTCATATAAATACTTAAAATCTCAACCTTGAATAAGTTGATATGAAAATTCAGTAAAGGACAATCCTGTTTCTAATCTATCAGCAACAGAATCTTTAGAAATCATGTAGTTAACATTCAAATTTTTTCCAATTGTTCTTAAAAATTCTAAAACATTCATATTTTTGTAAATTTCATAATTATCAAAAACTTCTATACCAAAAGAAGAGAGTTGATTTTTTATAGAATTTTTATTCTTTTCTATTTCATCAAAATCTAAGAGTTTTCTTTCGCTAAGGTTAAAAGAAGGATCTCCTATCATACCCGTAGCACCACCTACTAATGCAATTACTTTTACTCCATATCTTTTTAATCTTAACAACACAGAAATTTGAATGTAATTTCCTAAGTGTAAAGAAATTGCGGTAGGATCAAAACCAGCATAAATAGCTTCATTTTTTTGTAGATTTATAAATTTGTTTTTATTTGTAATATCTTTTAAAATGCCTCTTTTTTCCAAATCTAAGATCAATTTTTCTTTCATTTTTCTCCTTTTTATTATGTCAAATTATACTAAATTTTATTATTTTCTTCCTTTTTTATAAGAGTTATAATTTTTGAAAAATATACAAAATTATTATATAATTAAATTTATGAAAATAGCAATTATAGTAGATTCCGCAACAGGACTAACAAAAAAAATGGCAGAGAAAATGGACTTATATTTTTTACCTTTATATATAAATATTGATGATAAAGAATTTGCAGATGGAATAGATTTAGAATCAGGAGAAATTTTAAAACATGTAACTTTAAAATCTAAAGTTTCAACTTCTGCTACACCATTAGGTTCAGCTTTAGAATTAGTAGAATATTTAAATAGTAAATATGACAAAATAATAATTTATCCCATTAGTGAAGGTTTATCATCTCAATATGCTAATTTAAAGGCAACTTTTTCAAATAACAAAAAAGTTTATGTTGTAAAATCTAATAAAGTTACACTATTGTCAATAATAGACATATTGAATTTTAGAAATAATGTAATGAAAAATATGAATTTAGATTCTGCAATAGAAAAAATGGAAGAAGATTATAAAGGTAAATTCTTATTAATTCCCAAATATAATGATGCCTTAGTTAGAGGCGGAAGATTAAGTCCATCAGCAGCTTCTATAGCAAAACTACTAAAAATTGTTCCTGTTATAAAATTAGAAAATGGTAAATTGCAAAAAGAGGGTAAAGGAAGAATTTTTAGAAAGACTTTATTCAATTTTTATAAAGAAAATTTTGATCTTTATAAATCTAATATAAAAAATTTAAGAACCATAATTATTCATTCAGGAAATAAAGAAATTAATGAAATAAAAGAAGAATTTGAAAGTTATTCAAATAGCAAAATTGAGTTATTTGATATTCCTAATACAATAGCTATTCATACAGGTTTAGAGGCAGTCGCTTTTGGTATTCTAGACATAAGTGATGAACAAATTAATTTCTTAAAAATGATTTTTCAACAATAATTTAAATTTAATAAATTGAAGCTAATAGAATAATTTCTATTAGTTTTTTTTATCAACTTTAAATTATTTATTTTTAAATAAAATCTTTTAATAATTTCAATTATAAAATATATTTCTATTTAAAATTTTGTATAATTTTATAAAAATAGGAGAAAAATGAAAAAATTAGTAATTATTGGAAATTGAAAAATGAATAAAAATTTACATGAAACTCAAGAATTTTTATCAGATTTCGAAAAAGAATATTTAAATAATAAAAGAAAAATAAATAAAAAAATAGAATTCGGTATTGCTGCTCCATTTACAAATTTATTTTTATTAAAAGATAAAATTTTTAAATCAGTAGCACAAAATTTTTCTAATTTTGATTCAGGAGCGTATACAGGAGAAGTTTCAGCCTCAATGTTAAAAGATTTAGGGGTAAGTATGGTTGTCTTAGGTCATTCTGAAAGAAGACAATATTTTAATGAAACTAACGAAGTTGTAAATAAAAAAACTTTACAAGCAATAAAAGAAAATATAACACCTATTGTTTGTGTTGGGGAAACATTAGAAGAATATGAGGCAGGACAAACAAAAGATGTTATTGCCAAACAATTAAAAGAATCACTTGCGGGTGTAGAAGATTTTTCAAAAGTTATTATTGCATATGAACCAGTTTGAGCAATAGGTACTGGAAAAACTGCCACAGCAGAAATAGCTCAAGATATTTGTTCATTTATTAGAGAAAATACTTCTAAAAAAGTTGTTATTCAATATGGTGGTTCTGTATCACCAAGTAATATTGAAGAATTAATGTCTCAAAAAGATATCAATGGTGCATTAGTTGGTGGGGCTTCTTTAAAAGCAGATTCCTTTATTAAATTATTAACACTTAATAAATAATTGTGGTAAAATTTATAAAAATAATTTTTGCTCGGTTATAACATTTTCGTTCAGGTTTTAACTGGGTTTAGATCATATAAATTTTAAGGAGAAATTATGGTTTCAAAAGAACGTAAAAGAGAATTAACAATCGAATTTGGTGGAAACGAAAAAAACACAGGTATGATTGAAGTTCAAATCGCTATATTGACAGAAGATATTGAATCATTAAAAAAACACTTTGAAGTGAATAAAAAAGATAAACATTCAAAACGTGGATTTATGGCTAAGGTAAATAAACGTAAAAAACTTTTATCTTATTTAAAAGAAACAAATTTTGATTCATATAAAGCGACAATAGAAAAATTAGGAATTAGAAAATAATTTATCTTGAAAAACACATAGTTTTTTTAACTATGTGTTTTTATTTTGTTAAAATTCTAGATATGAAAATAATAGTAAAAAATGTTAAAAAAGGTGTTTTAGAAACACAATTTGGTAATGGTAATTTAAAAAATAATTCGGTAAGCTTCCCGATTAAATGAAAAAAAATAAAAGGAGCAAAATCATACGCGATAACATTGATAGATAAAGAGGCTTCTAAATCTTTAGGAGTACCATTTATTCATTGGATAGCAGCAAATATTAAAACTAATAAATTAGGTTGAGATTTTTCTTTTCAAAACAAAGATAAAATATTACAATTTGAAAACACAATAAGTTCACTCATTAAAAATCCTTTATTAGAGAATTTATCAAACGAAAAACAAAACGATTATTTTGTTGGTCCATTTCCCGTGGAAAGTGATCATAATTATGAATTAAGAGTTTATGCACTAAATTGTGAAAATATTTTGGAAAACTCAAATTATAAGAAAGAAAATGGTTTATTTTTTGATGATTTTCAAAATTTAATAAAAGGAAAAGTTATAGAACAAGGTTTTTACACTTTTTTATATAGAACAAAATACACTTTTGAATTAGAAAACCTAATAGAAAACAATAAAACAGTTGAAGAATTAAACAAAGGATTAGAATCAAATAATATATATTTTTATAAAGATAATTTAAAAGAAACTATAGAAATATTTTCTAATGCTTTTTATAAAGAAAATAACAATTTATATCTAAAAGATTTTTTTGTTGGAAAAATTCATAATAACTATTTTCACAATTTCTCTATACCCTTAGAATTTAAAAATATTGAAAAAGCTAAGTCCTATGTTATTACTTTATTAGGAAATGCTGAAGTAAAAACATATGGTGTACCTTTAATTTTTTGATTAAAAACAAATATAAAAGCTGATAATACAATTATTAAAATTAAAAGTGAACAAATTAATGAATTTAATGTAGATTCTACACAAAAATTCCATTATGTAAATACGTTTGGTACACATTTATCAACTAAATTAGCAAGTGAATTTAACAGTAGTAATGAAATTTTTAGATATATTGCAAATTCTTATGGTTTAATAAAAATACCTAATGCAACAGAAAAAGATGGAATATACACTTTAACAGTTTATGCTCTAGATGAAAAAATAAAATTTGAAGAAAGAGAAAATTTTGATGTAATAAATTTAGGTCAAGTTTTATCTAAGATTAAATCTCATGTTATAGCAGAAGGAAATGTTCAATTTAAACTTAAATAATGAATAATTTATACGAAATAAAAAAATCTAAATTTTATTCTTTTATTTTTGATATAAAAGAGAAATCTGAAGTTAAAACAATAATTGAAAATTTAAGACAAGAACACAAAAAAGCTAGACATATTTGTTATGCTTATGTTGTAAAAGAATCTGATGGAATAATTTATCATGGAATGAGTGATGATAAAGAACCTTCTGGAACAGCTGGAAAGCCTTTATTAAACTTATTGAAAATTAAAAATATAGAAAATAAAATTTTAATTGTTGTTAGATATTTTGGTGGTGTTAAACTTGGTGCTAGTTTACTTCTTCGTTCCTATCTAAATTCAGCAAATTTAATATTAAAATAAAGATTATAAATTATAGTATAATTCCATATATTATGATAAGAGTTAAAGATGTGTTTTTTAGTTATGATGAAAGTGAAGCTAAATTAGTATTAAATAATATTAATTTAAATTTCGAAAAAGGTAAATACATTGCTATTTTAGGTCATAATGGTTCAGGTAAATCGACTTTATCTAAAGTATTAACGGGAATTATAAAACCTAATTCTGGTGAAGTTTGAGTAAATGATATTTTATTATCTAAAGAAACTTTAAGTGCAGTAAGATCCCATATTGGTATTATTTTTCAAAATCCTGATAATCAATTTGTGGGAGCAACAGTAGAAGACGATATAGCGTTTGGTCTAGAAAATAGATTAATATCAACAAAAGAAATGAAAAAAATCATTTTAGATTTAGCAACTAAAGTTAATATGGTTGATCAATTAGAAAGAGAACCTCAGTCTCTTTCTGGAGGGCAAAAACAAAGGGTAGCTATCGCTTCTATTTTGGCACTTAATCCAAAAATAATAATTTTTGATGAAGTCACCTCAATGCTAGATCCGAAAGGTAAATTCGATGTTCTAAATATAATCAAGGAAATTCAAGCAACTAGGGAAAAAACACTAATTTCTATAACTCATGACATGGATGAAGCTATCTTAGCAGATGAGGTAATAGTTTTATCACAAGGGCAAGTTATCGCACAAGGTAATCCGAGAAAAATTCTTAATGATAAAAATATTTTAGAAAAAGCTAAAATTGATTCACCTTTTATCTATAAAGTTTCAAGTTTAATTAAAGGAATAGAAACTACTTATGACGAAGAAAAATTAATAGAGGAAATATGCAAATTAAAATAAATAATATAGTTAAAGTTTATGATAGAGATCTACCTACTAAATTTAATGCCCTTGATGGAGTTTCAACTGAAATTAACCCAGGAGAATTTATTTCTATAATAGGGCAAACTGGTAGCGGTAAAACAACATTTATTGAGCATATGAATGGTTTAATTTTTCCTGATCTAGGTGAAATAGAATTTTTATATATTAACAAAGACAAGCAAAATAACGAAATTAAAGAAAGAGTGGTTTTAAAAAAACCATCATTTTTTAAAGGATTAAAAGGTAAAAAAATAAAGCAAATAAGAAAAAGAGTGGGAGTGGTTTTTCAATTTGCAGAATATCAATTATTTGAACAAACTATTGAAAAAGACATAATTTTTGGTGCAATTTCAATGGGTGTACCTAAAGAAAAAGCTTTAGAAAATGCTAAGAAAATCATAAAACTTGTAGGGTTAGATGAAAGCTACCTACAAAAATCACCTTTTGACTTATCGGGAGGACAAAAAAGAAGGGTTGCTATAGCAGGTATTTTAGCTATGGAGCCAGATATTATTTTTTTTGATGAACCAACAGCGGGTTTAGATCCTGTAGGTATTAATGAAACATTAGCAATTTTTGATAATCTTTATAAATCCGGCAAAACTATAGTTATAGTTACTCATGATTTAGACAATGCTCTCGCTTGAACTAAAAGAACTATTGTTTTTAAAAAGGGTAAAATAATAAAAGATGGAGATACATTTGATATTCTTAGCGATAATGAATTTTTGTTAAAAAATGATATGCAACCAACAAAACTTTTAACCCTTGTTAAAAAAATAGAATATAAAGGGATAAAATTAGGTAAAGTAAGAAAAATTGAAGATTTAGCTGAAAAAATTAATAACTTAAGAAAGGAAGAATAATATGAATATTTCTATTGGTAAATATGTTGGTAAAAATACTTTTTTACACAAATTAGATCCAAGGTTAAAATTAATTTTTAATATAATTTTCATTACATTATTTTTTGTTACTTCACATTTACTTACATTAAGTTTTTTAATTGTACCTATACTAATAATTTTTGTAACAACAACAGGAAAACCGTTCCATTTATTAAAGTTAGCTAAATTATCAATTTTTGTGTTTATTTTTATGTCAGTAATATTTGGGTTTATTTTAAATGACTTTAGTAATTTTGAAAAACCTGATTTTTCTTTATTTGGTTTAAATCACGAAGAATCTTTAAACTTTGTTAAAAAAACTTTTTTTGAAATAAATTTTGGTTTTACTGTTTTTAAGTATACAACACTTTCTTTCGTTAGAGCTTTCGTTTTAGGTTTAAGAATTTATTGCATGGTTATCGTAACAACTCTATTGATATATACAACCAAACCAATTTTACTTACAAGCGCTATCGAAGATTTGATTTCTCCTTTAAAATTAGTTAAAATAAATACAAATATTATTGCTATGATTATAACTATAGGGATAAGATTTATTCCAACACTTTTATTGGAAGCTAACAGAATAATGAAAGCGCAAGCTTCGAGAGGTGTTGATTTTAAACACGGAAAAATAAAAGATAAAGTAAAATCAATGGTTACATTAACAATCCCTTTATTTGTTTTATCTTTTTCTAGAGCAGAAGATTTAGCAAATGCTATGGAAGTTAGAGGTTATGATCCTTACAAAAAAAGAACAAAATACCGTCATTTATCATTTAAGTGATTTGATTATTTATTCATATTCCTTTTGATTTCTTTTATAATTTTTGTTATTTTAATTGAACAAAATATAATAGGTCCTTTACCTACCTTTTGACTTTATACTATTCAACAATTTTAAGGAAAAAATGAGAAAAAAAACTGAAATAAAAATCAAAAATAAAAGTGAAGAAGAAATAAAAGAAATCATCAAAAACCTTAGAGAAGAAATAGAATATCACGATGAATTATATTTTGAGAAAAATATTCAAGAAATAAGTGATGAAATATACGAAGATAAAATGAAAGAACTTATTGAATTAGAACATAAGTTCTTTCATTTGTTTACTTTTGAAGAAAATAAAAATTCACCTACACAAAAAATTCATAATTTTAAAAGTGTTCAATTTGAAAAAATAAAGCATAATTTTCCGATGCTTTCCTTAAATAAAGCTTACTCTGTTTCAGAAATAGAAAAATTTGTTAATGATTCTAAAGAGAATATAAAGGAAATAAACGAGTTTTATATTGAACCAAAAATTGATGGTTTATCAATTGCACTACACTATGAAAAAGGAAAATTAGTAAGAGCATTAACAAGAGGAAATGGAACAGAAGGTGAAAATATTATAGAAAATATTTTGCTAACTAAAATAGATTTTTTTCCTAGAACTATTAATTATTTTGAAAATATAGAAATTAGGGGAGAATTATACATAAGTAAAAAAGATTTTATCTTTTTAAATTCTTTAATTCAACAAAAAATAGATGAATATGAAGAAATTAAAAAAAATAATGAATATATAAAACAAAATAACATTACTAGACCTTTAAAAACACTTCCGAAATTAGAAAGAAAAAATCTTTTTTTAAATCCAAGAAATGCTGCCGCAGGGATAGTTAGAAAACTAAAAAATATTTCTAAAATAGAAATGGAATCTATTAAAGGTTTTTTCTATCAAGTAATAGAACCGTTAAAACATAATTTAAATTCACATAGTGAAATAATAGATTTTCTAAAATTACAAGGATTTATTACTAATGATTTAGGTAAAAAAGTAAGTGATGCAAAAGAAATAAATAAAGAAATAAAGTTTATTGAACTAAATAGGGACAATTTAGAATATGAAATAGATGGTGTTGTTATAAAAGTAAATAATAATTTATTTTATGAAGAATTAGGATCGACTTCTAAATACCCGAAAGGAGCCATTGCATTTAAATTTTATGATGAAATGGTTAAAACAAAATTATTAGATATAGAATATAACGTAGGTAGAACGGGGAAAATAGCTTATGTAGCAAAACTAAAGCCAGTTTTATTAAATGGTACACTGGTTTCCAAAGCATATTTACATAATTTTGTTAATATAATAAATTTAAAAATTCGTTTGAACGAAGAAG
The DNA here is from genome assembly GCF_024918955.1 of Mesomycoplasma molare. Lineage (NCBI taxonomy): Bacteria > Bacillati > Mycoplasmatota > Mycoplasmoidales > Metamycoplasmataceae > Mesomycoplasma > Mesomycoplasma molare. Next base: position 532,929 of record NZ_CP103423.1, on the reverse strand, counting down.
TTTATATTAAAAAATCAGGAGAAATAATTCCACAAGTAATAGCCTCTGTTAAACAATTTGATGAAACTAATATTAAAATTCTTAAATTCTGCCCTAGTTGTAATAGCGAATTGAAAGAAACGGAAAAAGAACAATTTTGTATCAATAACTCTTGTAAAGAAAAAAATATTAAAAAAATTATACATTTCTTTTCTAAACAAGCTTTCGATGTTTCAACACTTTCAAAAAAAACTATTGAAAATTTTTATGAAAAAGGAATTATAAAAAATGTTATAGATGTATTTAAACTAAAAGACTCTATTAGAAAATTAACAGAATTAGACAATTTAGAAGAAAATACAAAGCAAAAAACGTTCAAAATGAGATCAACTACTAAATTATTACAAGCTATTGAAGAATCTAAAACAATTGAATTTAGTAAATTCATTTATGCTTTAGGGATAAAAAACGTAGGAATAGAAGGTTCTATAGAAATAGGAAAAAGAATTAATAGCATAGATGAATTGCTAAATTATGATTATGAAAAATTTGTAGATGTAGATAAATTTGGAGAAATTATTATTGAAGAATTAAAAAACTTTTTTAGCAATAGTGATAATATCCAATTACTGGAAGAATTAAAAGATATAGATTTAAAATTTGTTAAAAAAATTCATAAAATAGAAAGTAAAAATTTAGAAAATTTATCTTTTGTAATAACTGGTACACTTTCTAAATCAAGAAATGAAATTAAAAATATAATAACTATGCACTCAGGAATACTATCAAACTCTGTTACCTCTAAAACATCTTATTTAATAGTAGGAGACGATCCTGGTGAATCAAAAATAAAATCTGCAGAAAAAAATAAAATAAAACAAATAACTGAAGAAGAATTTAATAATATGATTAATAAATAATTTATTTTAATAAAGTTGATAAAGAAGGAAAAAATGAAACAATATAAAAATTATAAAGAAGTTCCAGATAAATATAAATTTGACTTAGAATTTATATTAAAAAATAAAACTGTTGAAGAATGATTAAATGATTTTGAAGCTTATTCACAAAAAGTAATCTCTCAAAAAGCGAAAAGATTTCAAGATATAGAAAACTTTATTTTATATGCCGATCTAAGAAAAGATTTTAATTTATATTTTAATCAAATATATAATTACTTATCAAATAAAAATAACATAAATTTAATAGATGTAGAAACTTCTAAAAATTTTGCATTATTAATGACTAAATACAACGATTTTATAAAAAATCTTGGTTCAGAAGAAAATGATTTTTTTGCCAACATAGAAAAAATAAATCAATGAAAATCAGATAAAAGATTAAAAAATCATTGAAAAGAAATTGAATCAATTTTACAAAGAGAACATCATAAATTGGACGATAAAATAGAAAATTATATTTCAGAAACTAAAAAAGGAGATGTTTCTCTATATTCAACTTTTGCTATTTTGAGAGATTCAGAGACTAAGTTTAAAAATATTGTTGATAAAAATAATAAAAATATTGTTTTAAATACTTCTAACTATTTAAAATTACTTAAAAATAAAGATGAAAATATTAGAAAGCAAGCTCAAAGAAATTTTTTAGATGGATATCTAGCTCATAAGCAAACTTTCAGTTCTTTATTAGAACAACATTTAAGAAATAAATCAGTTTTAGCTTCAACTAGAAAATTTAATTCTCTTGTTGAAAAAGAAATTTTTGAAGATAAAATTCCTGTTGACTTTTTAAATACTTTATTTTCTAATGTTCAATCAAATGCAGATATTTATGATAAATTTTTAGATCTAAGAAAAAAATTCTTTAAATTAAAATATAAAAAGAATTATAAACCTTGAGACAGCGCTTTATCTTTAGTTGATGTAAAAGAAAAATATTCAATTGAAGAAGCCCAAGATTTACTTTTTAAAGCAATAACTCCTTTAGGAGAAAAATATTTAAATAAAGTAAAAGAAGCGATTGAAGAAAAATGAGTAGATTATATTCATGTCGAAAATAAAAGAGGAGGCGCTTATTCTATAGGCGCTCATTATTCAGTAGATAAAAAATATATATTAATGAATTTCGATGGTACATTAAATTCAGTTGCTACTTTGGCGCATGAAATAGGTCATTCAATGCATTCTTGATATTCTGATAGTAACCAACCATTTGAACTAGCTTCTTATCCAATATTTTTAGCAGAAATTGCTTCGATTTTTAATGAATTAATGTTATTTGATTATATGTATTCAAATACTAAAGATAAAAAAATGAAATTTTATTTATTAGAAAAATCAATTCAAGATTTCATGTCAACAGTAGTAAAACAGTGTCAATGAGCAAATTATGAATTTGAAATATATAAAAATATTGATAATTCTATCCCTATGAAAACATTTGAAAGTTTTGAAAAGGTTTATGTATCTGTTTTACAAAAATACACTAATAAGAAAAATAAAGAAAAAATAGGGCAAAAAAGCAATGTTTATGCTGTTATGGTTCCTCATTTTTACTATAATTTCTATGTGTATAAATATTCTGTTGGTTATATAGTTGCAAATATATTTTTCCAAAAATATAAAGAAAATGGGATTAATGAACTAGAAAAATATATTCAAAACTTTTTAAGCACAGGCGCAAAAGACTGACCATTAGAAATTTTAAAAGATTCTGGCATAGATCTTTTAAATACCGATACAATACAAAAAGCTTTTAAATTATTAAGAGACAAAGTAAAATTATATGAAAATTTAGGTAAAACAATTTTCAAAAAATAAAGCATTAAAGTGAGTATAATGAAAAAATATAGACTAAAAAACATATTATCCCATTTATCAATACCGGTTTTTTCTATTTCAATTTTGTCATGTGCAACTAAAATTAATGATGATTCTCAAAACAATCTAGCACCAAAAACTGATGAAAAAAAAGAGGAATATATTTTAGAAAAAGTAGAAATAGCAAAGGGAAATAATAATTCTTTCAATTTCAAATTAAAAATTAAAAATTCTAACAACTCAATATTAAAAAAAGAATTGATTGACATTTTTTATATTAAAGAAAATGAAAAAAACGTTCAAAAACAGGTATTAAATAATTCTATAGTAGAAAGTAAATTAAATGACAATATTTTAGAGTTTTCTATTGAAGAATTAGAGGTAAATACTATTTATTTATTAAGTGAAATAAAAATTAATGAAAAAAATTTAATTTTAAAAAATCACGATTTAACTTTTAAAATCAAAAAAGAAATTTTAAAAGTTGAATATTTTTCTTTAGAAGAAAAAAGAGATGATATTAAAAAATTATTATTTAGATTTAATATAAATGAATTCACAAACGAACTAATAGTTTTAAAATTAGAAAATGTCAGAACAAAAGAAGAAATTGAAATAAAATCTTTAATCAAAGATGATAAAACCGCTTTATTTGAATTAGATTCTCTATTGTCAAGCGATGCTAAAGAATTAAAAATAGTAGATTTATACTTAGATAAAAAAACAGAAAAAATAATTATTAATTCTAAAATTTTAGATTATAAATTCACAACATCTACTATAAAAGAAGAAAAAATAATAGAAAACGATAATTTTGTAATTGAAAATATTGTTATTAGTGATATTGAAAAAACTAGTGCTAAATTAATTTTATCTTTTAGTCATCATGATCTTAAAAATGAAAGTAATAAAACTTTTAAAATAATTTTAAAAGAAAAAGGTAGCGAAATTACTAGAGAAATAGTTTACAATGACTATGTTTCTAAAACAAATTTAATAGAAATAATGTTGCCTGATTTAAAAGTTGGAACAAATTATATAATTGATGAAATAAAATTAAATGACAATAATCTTAACATAGAGACTAAAGAAAGAAACTTTAGAACAAAAGATAGAGAAATTGAAGAATTTTCTTCTTTAGAATTAGTTAAAGATAAAAGTAACAAATCAAACTTTATATTAGCAAAGTTTGATAATAGTATAGAAGGTAATTTAGAAGATTATAAATTTGTTTTATCTATTGCATCAAAAAATAATCTAAATAATATAATAGAAATAAGTAATAAAATTTATAATCCAGAAAACAAAGGTTTCGTTTTTGAATTACCTAATAATATTAAAAAAAACAATGTTTATTTAGTCGCTTCTATTAAAAATAAGTTAAAAAATATAAGTTTTAACGAGTTTGAATTTGAACTAACAAGAGAAAATTATACTTTTATAAAACCTAAACAATTAGTAAATACAAATTTAACAAGACAAGGAAATATTTCTAATCCTAAAGAAATATTTGATTTTGAAACTTTCCCAAAAAATGTTGTTTTAGAAAAAAACCAAAATAATGAAACTATTGTAAAAAGATATTTTTCTGATTCAATAAGTAAATTAACACAAGAAATACAGGGAAATTCTAGTTTTGCAACAGAATTTCCTAAAATGCAAATTGAAGTGCACCAGTAGTTTTTATTATAAAAACATTGTACTACAATTTACAATATTTTATACCCCTTATTTACTATTAAGGGGGAAGGGGGATATCCCCCTTCTTTTAATTCCGCTTGTAAAGCGGTTTTTTATTAATGAAGTTAATAAAAATTATGGAGCGAAATTTTTCGACCCTTTCATTATTTTCTTGTAATAATCTTGTAATTCTTAATAGTTTTAATTAATATTTGTTTAATTTTTCTATTTCTTCTTCATATATGTCAAAAGCGCATTTTCCTTCTAGTATGTCTCTATTCATAAAATTTATTCTTTTTCAAGATTTAATATTTCTTCTCGATAGACTTTATTAAAATCAGTCCCTTTTTATAAACCCTTCTTATAATTCCGTTAAAATTTTCATTGGTTCCTCTTTGAAAAGAAGCGTATTTATCGGCTTTATAAATTTTAATTCCTAATTTTTTCGCTAATATTCCAACCGCATTAAATTCAATTCCATTATCAAAAGTAATACTTTCAACAGGTAATTCTAGTGTATTTATTCTTTCATAAAGCACTTTATTAATGTAAAAGGGTTTTTACTTGAAACTTTTACAATTATTCCTAATCTGCTTTTTCTCTCAACTAAAGTTAAAAGACTAGAATGGCCTGCGGATTTTTACCTATAACTAAATCACCCTCTCAATGCCCAAATGTTTCTCTTAAATCAATGTGTTTAGGTCTAGCTCAAATAGGAAATACATACTTTGACTGCACAAGTCTTTCAATAACGTTATTTTTTCTTTTTCCGCCTTTTGTATAGTGCTTTCTTAATCTATCTTTATTAGTTAATACTCATTTTCCTGTGTTAATCCAATTAAAAACAGTCCTTAGTGAAGGGATTTTAATGTTTTTAACACCTTCTTTTATTAGGTTGTAAGTCATTTTTATTCCGCATGTTGCTTTGTTAAAATTATCTTTAATAAGTTTGCTAAATTCTTTATAATCATCCATTTGAGAAAAGAAAAACAATCTTTTATGTTTATGTCTTATTTTAGCTTTTTCATTTGCTATTAAATGATCATAAAATCCGTAAAAATTTGAATTTCTTTTTAATTCTCTTGACACTGTTGAATGATTGATATTAAGAAAATTAGCAATTTGTCTAATTGAATATTTTTATAAAACAATTTCTCTATTAAAAATCTTTTTCAGCATTTAAATGCGAATAATGCTTTGTTGTATTATAATTCATATGATCCTTTCAATAAAAAGTATGTTGTCTTAAATTTTTATGGGGGCTGTTTTTTATTTAAAAAATCAAGTGCAACCACTTTTTAATTTTACATTATAGTGGTGCACTTGATTTTGCATTCAGGGAAATTCTAGTTTTGCAACAGAATTTCCTAGGTGAGCTAATTTTTATAAAGATTTTGAAACTAGAGAATTAAATCCTACAAAATTCTTGGAAATGATTCCTGATTTAAATGTTTATTTTAAAGAAAATAGTAATTTATATAAATATGTTAATAAAATTATGCCAATTTTCATTCAAGATCAAGAGGTTATAATTAATGAAAATAAAAAGGAAGCAACTTTAACATTAAATATTAATAATTTTTTATCAAAACCTTTTACCAATAAAAAAATAGGTATTACACTAGATCTAAAAGAAACTCCAAGAAATTCTTGATCTAATTCTAGTTCAATCTCTTCTAGAATCAATATAGATCTAGAAGAATTATTAATTAATAAAAATAGTCCAAGCGATATTTGAAAAAAAGAATTTTCTATTTCAAATAAAATAGAATTCAATTATTATATTGATCAAAATAATAATTTAGTTTTTAACTTAAGAATTGATCCTAATTTATCTTCAAACTTGCATTTAACTGATAATTCAAACGAAATCAATTCTAACAATATTTTTGTTTCAAAATATAATCATATAATAGACATTTCTTATTTAACCTTAGATAGTGAAGATGAAAACTTTTCATTATCATCTCCAATTTATGAAGATGATTTAAGTGCAAAACTTTCTTCTAATGGCGAATTTTATTCTAAAGATATAAATAATCCTTTAAGAAATAATACTGGAAAAATAATTTTACCTTCTGAGAGTAATCTACCTTTTGATGAAATAAGAAAAAGAGTATTTGTTGTAGGAGGAGGTACTTCTACAATGCTTTCTAAAGTTAAACCTAATGATGATAGCGATCAAAGATATTACTTTATTACAAATAGACATGTTAGTGATATTCTTCAAAATAATTGAAGTAATTCTCAAGTTCTAAAAAAATTCTTAATTCCTAGTTTTGATGATTCTAAAGTTAGAAACGCAGATAATGAAATATCTATTAACGTTAATAAAGATAATTTTGTATTTAACTTTTGAGAATCAAGTGACCAAACAAAAAGAGACGGAACAAAAGAAAGTGATGCACGTAGACATGCTGATATTTCGATATCAATCATTGATATTGCTCCTATTTTAGAAAATGCAAAAAGATTAAATAACAAACTAATAATTGATTATTTAGAAAATTGAAAAAATTTAAAAGCATTAAAATTAAGTAAAAAAACAAAATATATTGAACCAAATAATTATGTTCAATTATATTTATCAAGTTTTCCTCTAGATAGTCATGCAGGTTTTTCTGGAAGAAGATATAGAGAACATGTTATAAATAGAATTGAAAAAATGCAATTGAGTGATCAAGATCAAAGATTTATAAAATATGGTAATTTTAGAACTTTTATTCAATATGATAATAAACAATTTGGATTATCTTATGATTTAATTTCCGGAGGTTCTGGAAGTGTTGTTTATGATGAAAATGGAGATATGGTAGCGTTATTTATGCAAAATACCGGAGATGATGGATACGGTTTTGGTTTACTAGCTTCAAATGAATATGATTATTTTGGTTTTGAAACAAATAATAATCCAAATTCTTTTAAAAATAAACTTACAGAGGCAATAAAAACTAATCCTAATAGATTCGAAATGATAGAAATTTAGATATTAAAAAAATAAAAATAAAAAATATTTTGTTTTTTGTGAAAATGATGTATACTAATAAAGCATTCTTTTTGCAAATGCAATACTAAATAAAAAATATTTTGTTTTTACTAAAAAATATAGTATAATAATTGTTGCATTTTGAATTTATGCAAATTGAATTTTAGATCTTTCAAAACTAAGTGCAAAAACCATAATTACACACAAATCAATTTCAAGAGTTTGATCCTGGCTCAGGATGAACGCTGGCTGTGTGCCTAATACATGCATGTTGAACGAAGCAGTGCTTGCACTGACTTAGTAGCGAATGGGTGAGTAACACGTACCTAACCTACCTTTAAGATTGGGATAACTATTGGAAACAGTAGCTAATACCAAATACGGTTTATTATCGCATGATGATAAATTAAAAGAAGCCTTAAAGCTTCACTTAGAAATGGGGGTGCGGAACATTAGCTAGTTGGTAGGGTAAAGGCCTACCAAGGCGATGATGTTTAGCCGGGCCGAGAGGCTGTACGGCCACACTGGGACTGAGATACGGCCCAGACTCCTACGGGAGGCAGCAGTAGGGAATTTTCCACAATGAGCGAAAGCTTGATGGAGCGACACAGCGTGCAGGATGAAGGCCTTCGGGTTGTAAACTGCTGTTGCAAGGGAAGAAAAATTTAAGGAGGAAATGCCTTAAAACTGACGGTACCTTGTTAGAAAGCGATGGCAAACTATGTGCCAGCAGCCGCGGTAATACATAGGTCGCGAGCGTTATCCGGAATTATTGGGCGTAAAGAGTTCGTAGGTTGTTTGTTAAGTCTGAAGTTAAATACTGGAGCTCAACTCCAGCCCGCTTTGGATACTGGCAAACTGGAATTACAAAGAGGTTAGCGGAATTCCTAGTGAAGCGGTGGAATGCGTAGATATTAGGAAGAACACCAATAGGCGAAGGCAGCTAACTGGTTGTATATTGACACTGAGGAACGAAAGCGTGGGGAGCAAACAGGATTAGATACCCTGGTAGTCCACGCCGTAAACGTTGATCATTAGTTGGTAGAGAATTTACCGATGCAGCTAACGCATTAAATGATCCGCCTGAGTAGTATGCTCGCAAGAGTGAAACTTAAAGGAATTGACGGGGACCCGCACAAGCGGAGGAGCATGTGGTTTAATTTGAAGATACGCGTAGAACCTTACCCACTCTTGACATCCCTTGCAATGCTATAGAGATATAGCGGAGGTTAACAAGGTGACAGATGGTGCATGGTTGTCGTCAGCTCGTGTCGTGAGATGTTTGGTTAAGTCCAGCAACGAGCGCAACCCTTGTCTTTAGTAACTAGATTAAGTTGAGGACTCTAGAGAGACTGCCTGGGTAACCAGGAGGAAGGTGGGGACGACGTCAAATCATCATGCCTCTTACGAGTGGGGCAACACACGTGCTACAATGGTTGGTACAAAGAGAAGCAATATGGTGACATGGAGCAAACCTCAAAAAACCAATCTCAGTTCGGATTGAAGTCTGCAACTCGACTTCATGAAGTCGGATTCGCTAGTAATCGCAGATCAGCTACGCTGCGGTGAATACGTTCTCGGGTCTTGTACACACCGCCCGTCACACCATGGGAGTTGGTAATGCCCGAAGCCGGTTAGTTAACTTCGGAGACGACTGTCTAAGGCAGGACCGATGACTGGGGTGAAGTCGTAACAAGGTATCCCTACGAGAACGTGGGGATGGATCACCTCCTTTCTACGGAGTACATAGACATCTTTTTATAATTTGGCATTTTATAATTTTTAATAATTCATATTATGGGCTTAGCCAAAGAGTTTTGCACTTAGTTTTGAAAGATTTAACTTTCAAAATAGTTCTTTGAAAACTGAATAGCAAATATTTTTTTTAAATATTTCAACAACGACATTACAATACAAAAACCGAGTCTAACTGTAAAAAGTTAGAATTAAATTAGATACCTTAGAAATACAAATCAAAAACAATAGGCTTAATAAATAAGTTATATTAGCTTTTAAATAAGTAAGAGTATATGGTGGATGCCTTGGGTCTGGAAGTCGATGAAGGACGTGAATACCTGCGATAAGCCTCGTGGAGCTGGATTGAGCTATGATACGGGGATTTCCGAATGGGGGAACCTAGCTGAATAAACTTCAGTTGCTTTATAATGAATACATAGTTATAAAGGCGAGACACGTTGTGAATTGAAACATCTTAGTAGCAACAGGAAAAGAAAATAAATAATGATTTCGTTAGTAGTGGCGAGCGAAAGCGAAAGAGCCCAAACCATCATTTTGATGGGGTTGTAGGACATTCTATATAGAGTTACAAAAATTTATTATAGTTGAAAAAGTTGGGAAGCTTTGACATAGAGGGTGATATCCCCGTAAACGAAATAATAAATTCTCTTGAATGTATCCTGAGTAGGGCGGGGCACGTGAAACCCTGTCTGAATCTGCCGGGACCACCCGGTAAGGCTAAATACTAACCAGACACCGATAGTGAAACAGTACCGTGAGGGAAAGGTGAAAAGAACCCCGAGAGGGGAGTGAAATAGATTCTGAAACCGTATACTTACAATTAGTCAGAGCTCGTTAATGAGTGATGGCGTACATCTTGCAGTATGGGCCGGCGAGTTATGTTAACATGCGAGGTTAAGTGGAAAAAAACGGAGCCGTAGGGAAACCGAGTCTGAATAGGGCGATTATAGTATGTTGATATATACCCGAAACCAGGTGATCTATCCATGAGCAGACTGAAGCTTAGGTAAAACTAAGTGGAGGGTCGAACCGTAGTACGCTAAAAAGTGCCCGGATGACTTGTGGATAGGGGTGAAATTCCAATCGAACCTGGAGATAGCTGGTTCTCCTCGAAATAGCTTTAGGGCTAGCGTGTAGTGTTAAACATTGGGGGTAGAGCACTGAATATGGAATGGCGGCGCCTAGCTGTACTGACTATAATCAAACTCCGAATACCAGTGTGTATTACTATGCAGTCGGAACATGGGTGATAACGTCCGTGGTCGCGAGGGAAACAACCCAGATCGTCAGCTAAGGTCCCAAAATTATGTTAAGTGAGAAAGGTTGTGAGGTTTCATAAACAACTAGGATGTTGGCTTAGAAGCAGCCATCATTTAAAGAGTGCGTAATTGCTCACTAGTCAAGAGATCTTGCGCCAATAATGTAACGGGACTAAACATAATACCGAAGCTACGGGTACGAAAGTACGTTAGAGGAGCGTTCTAAGTGGCGGTGAAGCTAAATCGTAAGAATTAGTGGAGTACTTAGAAGTGAGAATGCCGGCATGAGTAACGATTCGGAGTGAGAATCTCCGACGCCTATTGGGAAAGGTTTCCTGGGCAAGGTTCGTCCACCCAGGGTTAGTCAGGACCTAAGATGAGGCTGAAAAGCATAGTCGATGGATAATAGGTTAATATTCCTATACTTCCTATAAAAGTGATGGAGTGACGGAGAAGGATAGTATTACCACTTATTGGATTGTGGGGTAAGCATTAAGAAGGATGATTTGGCAAATCCGGTCATCATAACTTTGAGATGTTATGCATAGTGAAAGAGAGATCAAGTAACGAATTATATGATTTCATGCTTCCAAGAAAAGCTTCTAGCGTTAATTTTATAGGAACCTGTACCGAGAACGGACACACGTTCCCAAGATGAGTATTCTAAGGCGAGCGAGAAAACCAATGTTAAGGAACTCTGCAAAATTATCCCGTAAGTTCGCAAGAAGGGATGCCTACATTAAGTAGGCCACAGTAAAATGGGGGGGGTGACTGTTTATCAAAAACACAGCTCTCTGCTAAGTCGCAAGACGATGTATAGGGGGTGACGCCTGCCCAGTGCCCGAAGGTTAAGTGGAGCTGTAAGCTTTATGCGAAGCAGTGAAATGAAGCCCGGGTGAACGGCGGCCGTAACTATAACGGTCCTAAGGTAGCGAAATTCCTTGTCAACTAATTATTGACCTGCACGAAAGGCGTAACAATCTCCCCACTGTCTCAACATTGGACTCGGTGAAATTATGGTCCCAGTGAAAACGCTGGGTACCCGCATCAAGACGAAAAGACCCCGTGGAGCTTTACTATAGCTTCGTATTGAAAATTGGTCTAACATGTGTAGGATAGGTGGGAGACTTTGAAGTAAGGACGCTAGTTCTTATGGAGTCAACCTTGAAATACCACCCTTGTTATATTGATTTTCTCACCTGCTCCCATTATCTGGGAGGGGGACAGTGCGTGGTGGGTAGTTTGACTGGGGCGGTCGCCTCCTAAAAGGTAACGGAGGCGTTCAAAGTTACACTCAGTATGGTCAGAAACCATATGAAGAGCGCAAAGGTAAAAGTGTGATTGACTGCGAGACCTACAAGTCGAGCAGGTGCGAAAGCAGGACTTAGTGATCCGGCGGTACATTGTGGAATGGCCGTCGCTCAACGGATAAAAGCTACCCCGGGGATAACAGGCTTATCTTCCCCAAGAGATCACATCGACGGGAAGGTTTGGCACCTCGATGTCGGCTCATCGCATCCTGGAGCTGGAGTCGGTTCCAAGGGTTTGGCTGTTCGCCAATTAAAGCGGTACGCGAGCTGGGTTCAGAACGTCGTGAGACAGTTCGGTCCCTATCTGATGTGGGCGTTGGAATATTGATGAGAGCTGCTCTTAGTACGAGAGGACCGGAGCGGACGTATCACTGGTGCTCCAGTTGTTTCGCCAGAAGCATAGCTGGGTAGCTAAATACGGAAAGGATAACCGCTGAAGGCATCTAAGCGGGAAGCCTCCTCAGAGATTAATGTTCCCTTGAAATTCCTTATAGACGATGAGGTTGATAGGTTGGGTGTGTAAGTGTAGTAATACATTGAGCTAACCAATACTAATAAATTGATTGATTTAATAGCTAAATTCTTAGGTATTTAATTTAATTGAGTAATAAATTGCTATTCAGTTTTGAAAGAACTATTCTCCCTTAAAAAGGGTTTTTTTATTTTTTATATTAAAAATAAGTAAATGGAGGTTTAGTATAATGGCAGTACAATGGATTCCAAACCCATTGGTAAGGGTTCGATTCCTTTAACCTCCGCCATATGTAAATTTCGCCAAAAAAAAGGAAAAATAATGGATCCAATAAAAAATAATATATTTGATTTTTCGATAAATCAAACTAGTTATTTTAGAATAAAAAAAACTATTTTTTTCAATATTGTAAATTTTAAAGAAATAAGAAAACTTATACTTTCTCTTATTGATTTAAACAAAGAAAGTGAATTAAAAATTTTTATTTCTTCTGATAGTGATGAATTTTCTTTAAAATTTCTTGAGCAAATTATAAATACATTTAGCAAAGAGGATAAAATAAAAGTATTTTTAACTAAACAACAAGAACACATTTCTTTCTCTTTGTTTTCTTTTATTGCTAAAAAAATTAAATTTGATTATTCTTTTTATGTTTCAACGAATAATTTTCGACAAGAAGTTAATTTTTCTATTTTTGATCATAATTTCAATTTTATAAAAAATGATGTTTTTGCAAAATTACAGAATATTTTTCTAAATAAAATTTTTACAGAAATAGAAAATAATATTAATAAACAATCAACATTCACAATTGTAAAAAGAAAAAAAATAGAAGAAGAATATATAAATAAAATGATAGAAGAGTTTTATTTTTGAAAAAAAGAAACAAAACTGTTATCTATAGGTTTTTTAAATAGTAATTCTGATGTTAAAAAATTTCAGGAAAAATTAATAGGTCGTCTAGATTTTAAATTTATATATTCTAAAATGAGTTTTTTCAAACTTAAATGATTAAATTTAGTGTATTTTTCGTTTTTTAAAAAACCAGATCTTTTAGTAGATTTAGATGATGAAAAAGAAAAAGTAACTTTCTATGTTAAAGAAATGAAAAAATATAGAAAACTAAATAACTATGAATTATTTTTTTTAATAACACATTTTTTAAATAAAAAATTAAAAAAATATAAAATAAAATTAAATACAGAGTTAGATATGGTTTTTAATCTAGAAACCGTTTTAAAAAGATTAGAAAATAATTATTCTGAAAAAGAAATGATTTTATTTTTCAAAAATGACCTTTCTTTATTTTTTGAAAAAGAAAATATTTTTATGATTTTTCTATCATTAAAATAATTTTATTAGTTTCTTTTTAAATTACGAAAAGACTCAAAATTTTAATTTTATAAAAATAAACGAGTTATTAAAAAAATTTATAATTTTAATGAATTAACTGAAGTAGAATTATATATTAATATAGAAAAAGAAGAAATAATTGATAAAATTCAAAAAAAGGATTTACACTCATTTTTTCTAATAAAGAAAATAATAGTTCAAACTTTTTTCTTATTTTGAAAATAAATTAAGTGAAAAATATGATTTTTTACAATTTCTCATCTTCCGAAGCTAAAATTTTATTTTTTAAAAAAGTAGTTTAAAATTTAAAGGTTTAATAAATAAACTAATTAAAGAGGTAAAAAATGATTACTAAATTTAAACAAAAGGAATATTCTTTATTAAAAAATGAAAACTTTTTAAAATTAGGAGAAGAAATTTCATTTACAGCAACAAATACAATGTTTGAAGATGTAAAATTAGAAAAATTTAATCAATTAACTGTAATTTCTGTTTTTCCTTCTCTTAATACTAGAGTATGTGATGAACAAACAAAAGAAATTTCCAAACTAGCTAGTGAGTTTGAAGATGTTAGATTTATTTCTATTTCTTTAGATTTACCAAGCGCTATTGCTGAATGAAAATCTGTTAATATGCTACCTAATATAGAAATTTATTCTGATTATAAAAGAAGAGAATTTGGATTAAAATATGGTTTTTTGATTGATGAAATTTTTTTATTAGATAGAGGATTTATTGTTATTAACGATCAAAATAAAGTTATAGATTTTTCTTATAATGAAAATGTTCATGATCAAATAAGTTTTGAAAAAATTAAAAGCATTATTTTAGATAATAAAAAATAGTAAAATGATATAAAAAAATATTTAGAGACTTTTCTAAATATTTTTTTATATTGAAAAATTTTGTAACTTTAATTTTATGTTGTATAATTTATATATTATTTGGCGGATGTGGCGAAGTGGCTAACGCATCGGGTTGTGGCTCCGACATTCGCGGGTTCGATCCCCGTCATCCGCCCCATTTTTTAAGTTTTTTATATTTTTATAAAAAATTTAAAAAATGGTTTTTTTTATTTCAAATAAAATACGAAAAAATTATGTTTTTTAATTAAAAGTAATATAATTTATTTGCAAAAAATATTTATTGTTTATTGAAAGGAAGAAATGAAAAAAATTGCTATAAACGGATTTGGAAGAATCGGTAGATTAGTTTTTAGAACTATTCATAAATTATATAAAAATGACTTTGAAGTTGTTGCTATAAATGATTTAACTGATGCTAAAACATTAGCTCATTTATTAAAATATGATTCTGCACACGGAAGATTTGCAGGTTCAATCGAAGTTAAAGATGGTAGCTTAATAGTGGATGGAAAAGAAATCAAAATTATTGCTGAAAGAAATCCAGAATTACTACCTTGAAAAGAATTAAATGTAGATGTTGTTGTTGAATCAACAGGATTCTTTACTTCTAAAGAAGCGTCAGAAAAACATTTAAAAGCCGGTGCTAAAAAAGTATTAATTTCTGCTCCAGCTTCAGGTGATTTAAAAACTGTAGTATATAATGTAAATCACCAAATATTAACAAAAGAAGATACAATTGTTTCTGCTGCATCATGTACAACAAACGCATTAGCTCCAGTTGTTCATTTTCTAGATAAAGCTTACGGAATTGAACGTGGTTATATGACAACAATTCACGCTTATACAGCTGACCAAAGATTACAAGATGCTCCTCACTCAGACTTAAGAAGAGCAAGAGCTGCTGCTACAAATATAGTTCCTTCTTCAACTGGAGCAGCAAAAGCTATTGGATTAGTTGTTCCTTCATTATCAGGAAAATTAGATGGTATTGCTTTAAGGGTTCCAACTATTACAGGTTCTTTTGTAGATTTAGTTGTAGAATTAAAAGAATCACCTTCAGTAGAAGACATTAATAAAACAATGAAAGCAAATTCAAGTGAATCATTCGGATATACCGATGAACCTATCGTTTCATCTGATATTATCGGTTCAACAGAAGGATCAATTTTTGATGCTACTTTAACAAAAGTAATGTCAGTAGATGGTAAAAATTTATACAAAATTTACACATGATACGACAATGAATTATCATATGTTAGTCAATATGTAAGAGTTCTAAAACATATTTCAAAATTATAATTTTAACTAATTAATAATTAATAAAAATTCCATTATTTGGAATTTTTTTCTTATTTCTTTTTATAAAATTAAAACTTGATAATTTATTTATTTAACACTTTTAAAAAAATATTTTTATATTAAAATTATATTACAATGAAAAATAAACATTATAAAGCATTATACAGAACATATAGACCTAAAACATTTGATCAAGTAAAAGGCCAAGAATTTATTATAAAAACATTAAAAAATATTATAAAAAATCAAAAAATATCACATGCTTATTTATTTTCTGGTCCTAGGGGAACAGGTAAAACCACTGTAGCTAAAATTTTTGCTAATGCAATAAATTGTTTAGATAAAACAAATGAATATAATCCTTGTGACGAATGTGTTTTAAACATTGAAAAACAATTGGATATAATCGAAATGGATGCTGCTTCAAATAACGGGGTTGAAGAAGTAAGAAATTTAAAAGAAAAAATTCAAAATTTACCCATTAATTCAAAATTCAAAATTTATATAATTGACGAAGTTCATATGTTATCAAAAGCAGCTTTTAATGCTTTATTAAAAACTTTAGAAGAACCACCCAAACATGTTGTTTTCATTTTAGCAACAACTGATCCTCAAAAAATACCATTAACAGTTTTATCTAGACTTCAAAAGTTTAATTTTTCTAAAATAAATTATAATGTTATTATTAGTCAAATAATAGAAATTTTGGATAAAGAAAAAATTCCTTTTGAAATAAAAGCAATTGAAAAAATTGCAAAGTTATCAGATGGTGGTTTAAGAGATGCTTTATCATTATTAGAACAATTAATAATTTACTCAGATAATAATATAACGTTAAAATCACTAAATGAAGTTTTTTCTTTAGTTTCTACAGAAGATTATTTAGAAATAATAGAGTTTATTTTAAATAATAATACAAATTTACTTTTGAAAAAAAGTAGTTTTTTATTTGAAAGAGGATTAGATATTTCTAGTTTTATAAACAATTTTTTATTAATTTTGAAAGATTATATAATTTTTAAAAAGACTAATGAAATAAAAAACTTAGAATTATTAGATGAACAAGAGGTAAAAAAAATCAATTTTTCTATAAATAATGCTTTTAAATTAATTAGCATCTTAGAAAATGCACATAAAGATCATTATTATATTGAAAATAGTAAATTATTTCTAGAAATTTTATTTTTAAAACTTCTTAGCTTAGAACAAGAAAAAGTTAAAGAACCTTTAAATGAAATACAAACACCAAAAGAAATAAAAGACCTAGATATAATAGAAAAAGATAAAAAAGAAAATCTACATGATTTAAATAATTTATTTTCTTTTGCCAAAGTTATACCAGATAATAGAAATGATTTTGAATTGCATTCTTTAGAAAATAAAAAAGTTGAAACTAATAATGTCTTTAAAAATATATTTTTTCAGGAAAATGAAGATGTTGTTAGTGCCAAAGATGTAACTAATGAAGTAAATATTTTTACCGAAAATTTAAAATCCGAAGAAAATGAATATGTAGAAAATATAAATAATATTACATCAATTTTTTCTCATGATATAAATAAATTATCAGACACTGAAATAATAAATCAAACAACAGAAGTAATTTTATTAGATAATGAATTAATAGGTGAAAAAGAATTTAATAATGAAAATATAATAAATACAGAGGAAGTTATATTAGAAAATAAAAAGAATACGCTAGAAACTAATGAAATAAATCTTTTATCTGATTTTAATTTATTCACAGAAGAAAAAGAAATACCAACTATAAAAACAGAAGAATTTAATATTAACAAAATCATTAAAGATGATTTACTTTCTATAGATGAAATTATTAATCTTTTTGGTCTTATTAAAACTAATTTAAATGGTAAAACTATTTCTTCTAAAAGGAAAGAAGAATTTAAAGAATTTGAACTTTACTCTATGGATTCAAAATATAGTAAATATATATCTTGATTATATGATATGAAATTTATAGCTGCATCTGATAATTTTATTCTATTGTCAGCTGAAGAAGAAAATAATGAATCGATTTGAAATTTAAATAGCGCAAAAGAAGAAGTAGATTTTAAGGAGTTGTTAAAATCCATTTTCGGAAAAGAGATATATTTTTTTGCTATAACTAAAAAACTATATTTATCTAGTACAGAAAAATGAAAAAGATTAGAAGAGACGAAAATGCTACCTGATTTATTTAAAGAATTACCAGAAATACAAACAAAAACCTTAGAAGAATTAGAAAAAGAAAAAATTTTCGAAATTTTCGGAGAAAAATATAAAAAATAATAAAGGAGAAAAATATGAATATACAAGCAATGATGAAACAAGCAAAAAAAATGCAAGAAGAATATACAAGAAAAATAAAAGAGTTGAATGAAACGGTATTTGAATTAGAAAAACAAGGTATAAAAATAGAAATGTATGGAGATAGAACTTTAAAATCTATTAATATCCATCAAGCTTTAGTAGATCCGGAAGATAAAGAAACACTAGAAGATGTAATTATCTTAGCGATAAATGAATTAATTGCTAAGATAAATGAAAAACACGAACAAAGTGCACCATCAAGCGGTATGGGGTTATAGAAAGTGTTTGGATCAGAATTTGATGAACTAATATTAAATTTAAAAAAAATCCCAGGAATTACTAAAAAACAAGCTGAAAAAATAGCTTTTTATATTTTAGACTTAAATTTTTCAGAGTTAGAAAAAATAACGACTTCTTTAATAAATGTAAATAAAAATTTAAACAAATGTATAACTTGTAATTTTATTTCTAAAAATAAACAATGTGATTTTTGTTTAGATCCATCTAGAGATAAACAATTATTAATATTAGAAAATAACAACGAAGTTTTAAAAATAGAAAATAGTTCCATTTTTAAAGGTAAGTATTTTATATATAATATAAAAGATGAAAAAGAAATCGAAAATAATATTAAAAAAATAATAGATTTTTCAAAAAATATTGATGAAATAATAATTTCTTTATCCCCAACTATAGAAGGGTTAGCTGCTACAAATTTATTAATTTCTAAATTAAATAAAGAGATTAATAAAAAAATATCAAAAATTAGTTTTGGTATACCTATAGGTTCGTCCATAGATTATATGGATTCTTTATCTATAAAAGAATCTATTAATAACAGAAAGGAAGTAAAATAAAATGTTTATAACATTTGAAGGTGTTGATGGTAGTGGTAAATCAACGATAATTCAAAAATTGAAAATATATCTTTTAGAAAAATATTCAAATTTAAATTTTATTTTTACAAGAGAACCTGGAGGAGATAACTTAAAAGAGGCTGAAAAAATTAGAGAACTAATTTTAGATAAAGATAATAATTTTGATCCAATGACGGAAGCTATATTGTTTTTAGCTTCTAGAAGATTGCATTTGGAACAAATTATTTGGCCAGCTTTAAAAGAAAATAAAATAGTTATTTGTGATAGATATATAGATTCTTCTGTTGCATATCAAGGAGCAGGAAAGGGTATAGGGGTTAAGAAAATTAAAGACTTAAATGATTTAATAACAGAAAATACTCAGCCTAAATATACATTTCTTTTTGATTTACCAATGAAAGAAGCGGAAAAGCGTTTATTTTCCTTTAATAAAGGGAATGCTGATAGAATGGAGAAAAATAATCAAGCTTTTTTTGAAACTGTTTATGAATGCTATAAAGACTTAGCGGCAAAAGAAAATGACCGTTTTATAATTATAAATGCTTCACAAGAAGTAGAAGATGTTTTTCAGGAAGTGAAGATTCATATTGATATGATTTTAAGTAAAGTAGAAAATGAAAAAAAGTAAAAAAATCATAGACAATTTCTTTGAAAAGAATATTTTTTTTCATTCCATTATTATAAGCGCTTCAAATAAGAATTTAATTCAAGAAATGATTAATTATATATTTAAAAAATTTAAAGATAAAAATATAGAAAATAAAATAATTTCTTTCAGTAAAGATGAAATAGAAAAAGAAAAATTAAAAGATGCATTAAGAATTTTAAGTAATAATACTTCAGAAAAAACAATTTTGCTATTAAATGATATAGAAAATTATCATAATACTATAGCAAATTCTTTATTAAAATTTTTAGAAGAACCTAATGATAGTTCATTAATAATAATGACTACTTTAAATGACAAAAATATTTTAAAAACCATTAAATCTAGATCTATTGTTTTAAAAATTTTTAATAATTCTGAAGAAGTAATGAAAGAAAATTTAAAAAATATTTACATAAATTATTCTACTTTAATTGAAAAATACAAAGAAATAATTAATAACAAAAAAGTTTTTGATTATTTTATTTTTTTATTTAATAATTGAAATAAAGATAATAATGATTTTATACTGGATTTACTTTTAGAAACTATTAAGAATATACTTTATTTTGATGAAAAAAATATTTTTTTTACTAAAATGGAAATTAAAAAAGCTAATAAAATGTTTAATTTAGATACAGATAATAGTTTAAAAATAATAGAAGAAATTTTTGAATTAAAAAAGAAAGAAAAATATTTTATAAATTTTGAATTACAAAAAACTAATTTTTTAATAAGATTAAAAGGAATTATTTTGAAAAATGTTTAATAACAAAATTTTTATTATAGGTACACCTATAGGGAATTTAAAAGATATAACTCTTAGAGCTTTAGAAACACTTAAAGAAGTGGAAATAATTCTTTGCGAAGATACTCGTGTTACTAGTAAATTACTAAATCACTTTAAAATAGAAAATAAAAAATTATTGTCTTATCATAAGTTTAATGAAAAAGAAATGATAAGCAAAATTTTTAATTTATTTCATGAAGGAAAAAAAATTGCTTTAGTTAGTGATGCTGGAATGCCGAAAATTAGTGATCCTGGTTTTTGGTTAATTGAAAAGTGTTATGAAGAAAATATTCAACTCGAACTAATTCCGGGAGTTTCTTCTTTTGTTTCTTCTTATGTTTTATCTCCTTTCAATGGTCATTTTACTTTTTTAGGTTTTTTAAAGGATAAAAGTAGTCAAAGAACAAAACAATTAGAAAATTTAAATGAAGGTATTTATATAATATATGTATCACCGCATAAATTAATTTCTACTTTAATTGATATAGATAAAGTTTTTGGAAACGATGTTAAAATATTTTTATCAAAAGAAATTACTAAATTATATGAAAAACACTATTTTGGCTCTCCAAAAGATATAATGCAAAATTTACCTTCAACAATAAAAGGAGAATACACACTTTGTTTTAAATTTGAAAAACCAAAAGAGATAAGAATCAAAAAAAATAAGTACGAAAAATTTTCTAAATTTAAAAATCAAAACTCTATAAAATAAAATACACGAAAGGAAACTATGTTAAATATAATATTATATCAACCTGAAATAAGTCCTAATACAGGTAATATTATAAGAACTTGTTTTGCGCTAGGAGCAAAATTACATATAATTAGACCTATTGCTTTTGATTTAGAACCAAAATGATTAAAAAGACCAGCGGCAGGCAAAAGACTAAGCGATATTAGGCACGAAATACACAATAATTATGAAGAATTTGAAAAAAAGTATCATGATAAAAAGATTTTTTATATCACAAGATATGGTTTAAAAACATATAGTGATGTGGATTTTTTGAAAATAGAAAATAAAAATAAAGAAATTTTTATAATGTTTGGAACAGAATCAACAGGAATACCAAAAAAAATTTTGCAAAAAGATTTATCCGCTTGTTTAAGAATACCTATGGTAGAAAAAAATCGTTCAATTAATCTCGCTAATTCTGTTTCAATTGTAGGATATGAAATATTAAGACAATTAAATTTTAAGGGTCTTTCTGTTTTTGAACAACAAAAAGGAAAGGATTTTATTACTTCTTAAATGAAAATAACATCCGTAAAAAATGAGCATATTATAAAATTAGCAAAATTAAAAATAAAAAAATATAGAGATAAATTCAATTTATATATAATAGAAAATTGAAAAATTATAGAAGAAGCTTTAAAAGAAAAAATTGTTGTTGAAATTTTAACTTCAAATGAAGAATTTTTCATAAAAAATATAAAAATAACATATGTAACTCAAGAAATAATTAAAAAACTATCATCTAATAAAAACCCTCAAGATTTTATTGCTATTTGTAAAAAGCGGGAAGAAGTAAAAAATATAACTGATAATAGAATTGTTGTATTAGATAATATTCAAGATCCTGGTAATTTAGGAACAATTTTAAGGAATTGTTTATCTTTTGGTTTTTTTTCATTAATAATTCAAGGAGTTGATGTTTATAATGAAAAGGTAATAAGATCATCACAAGGTGCATTTTTTCATTTGAATATAGTTCAAACTAATAATTTAGAATTGATTTTAAAAAATCTAAAGGATAAATATTTTTTTTATGGAACAATTCTAAATAAAAATAGTAAGGAATTAGCGACAATCACTAATAATAAAGAAAAATTTGCAATTATTTTCGGTAATGAGGGCAATGGTATAAGTGATCAAATTAAAAAAATGATTGATGAAAACATTTATATTGGTATAAATTTTGAATCTTTAAATGTAGCAGTAGCTAATGGTATTATTTTAAATAAATTTAAGGAAATTAATTAAATATGAATAATAAGGATTTTATTAAAAATATACAAGAAAAAAAGTTTGATACTGTTATAAATGGTTACAATCCTACTCAAGTTGATAATTTCATTGATAATGTTTTAGAAGAAAATAAAAAAAAGGATGAAATAATTGAAATATATAAGCTAAAAAACGAAGAACTATTAGAAAAAATAAAAAAAATGAAATTACAAGTTAGTAATCTTGAATTACAAAACAATCAATTAAAAAATATTTCAGAGGTTTTAGATAAAAAACCTTTATAAATTTTGCTTATTATTTTTTAATTTTAGAAATTAATATATAATGAAGATTATGAAAAAAGAAAGAGTTCAAAAACTCATATCTCAAGCAGGGATTGCTTCGCGTCGTAGCGCAGAAGAATTAATAAAAAATAAAAAAGTTATTATAAATGGAGAATTAGCAGCTTTAGGCGATAAAGCGAGTTTTAATGATGAAATAATAGTTGATGGAATAGTTATTTCAAAACAAGAAAAAGTTTATTATATAATGAATAAACCAGAAAAAGTTATATGTTCATTAAAGGATCCTCAAAATAGAACAGTTATTACCGATTTAATAGATGAAAATAGGTTTATTTTCCCTGTAGGTAGATTGGATTATAATACTACAGGTACAATTATTTTGACAAATGATGGAGAATTAACTCAAAGATTATTGCATCCTAAGTATGAAATTATTAGGGTATATAAAGCCAGATTAAATAGACCGTTAACTGAAAATCAATTATCTTTTTTAAATAGTGATCAAGTAAAAATTGATGGAGTCGTTTCGAAGCAAGAAGTTAAAAAAGTGGATACAAAATCTTATATAGTTACTTTAAAAGTAGGTACTTATCATCATGTAAAAAAACTTTTTGAATTGTTTGATTTAAAAGTGTGATCTTTAAACAGAATTGAATTTGCAGGACTAACTCACATAGGTTTACAAAAAGGACAATTTAGAAAATTAAATATTAAAGAAATAAGATGATTAAAATCATTAGTAAAATTAATTTAAGAATAGGAAAATATGGGATTTAAAACACTAAATATAAGTAAAAAAATGGAAATGGCCATAAAGGAATTGGGTTATACAAAACCGACACCAATACAACAAGCTGTTATAGAAAAGGCAATAGCAGGAAGAGATATTATAGGGCAAGCACAAACGGGAACAGGAAAAACAGCGGCATTTTCTATACCTATAATAGAGAATACAGATACTACAAATTCAAGAATTCAACATCTTATCTTAGCGCCTACTAGAGAATTAGCTAATCAAATATATTCAACAATAAATGAATTCACAAAAGTATTTACAGAAATAAAAACGGCTTTAATTGTAGGTGGAGTATCTTACGATAAGCAAAGTAAATATTTAAAAGAAAAACCACAAATTTTAATTTCTACACCAGGAAGATTAATTGATATTTTGACAAGTGAGAAAATAAAATTAAATTTAGATTTATCAAGTCTAAAATCTTTAACATTAGATGAAGCTGATGAATTATTAAAAGTAGGATTTTATGAAGAAATAAAAGAAATATTAAATTTTATACCTAAAGACAGGCAAAATTTTTTCTTTACAGCCACTTTCGATAAAAAAACTAAAAATTTAAGTGAAATAATAACAAAAAATCCAGAAGTAATTAATATATCTGATGGTATGTCAACTAGTGGTTCTATAAAACAGGATTATGTTGTTATGAAAGAATCATCCAAATTAAATAATTTAATAAAATTTTTAGATTTTTATAAGCCGGAATCAACTGTTATATTCGGTAGAACTAAAAGAAGAGTTGATGAATTAAGTAACGCTCTAAGAGAATTAGGTTTTAAAGCTATGGGTATTCAAGGAGATATGCAACAAAGAGAAAGAGAATTTGTCATGGATAAATTCAGAAAGCAAGATATATCTATTTTAGTGGCTACTGATGTTATGGCTAGAGGAATAGATGTTGATCATGTTCAGTGAGTTATAAATTTTGATTTACCACAAGAAATAGAATATTATACCCATAGAATAGGTAGAACAGGAAGAGCCGGAAGAGAAGGTTATTCATTATCTTTTGTTAAAGATAATGAACTACTTCACATGGAAAGAATTGCTATAGAAACTAAATCCGAAATAGAAGAAATAAATATTCCCGCAGATTCTCTTATAAAAGAGCTTTGAGAAAAAAGAATTTTTGAAAACGCATATAAAATATTAGAAAAAAATAAAAATGCTAAGTATACTTTTTTGAAAGATAAATTGCTTGAAACTTTCAATACAGAAGAATTAGCAACTATTTTAGCTGAGTATTTCGCTAACAGTAAATCGATTAAAAAAGAAATAAAATTAAGTCCTGAACCTAGTGTTATCATAAAAAATATAAAAAATAAAAATAAAAAACATAAAAAAGAAAGTTTCTTAGATAAAAAAATAAAAAATATACATTCTAAACAAAAAAGAAATAGAAAATAATTTTTTTAAATACTTTTTTGAATCTAAATAATAAAGTATAAAATTTATAAATATGGATAAAAAGCAATTATCATCTAAGGAATGTTTATTTAAAAAAAATACTGTTTATAATAGAACTAAAATGTCCAATTTTGGTTTAAAAATGAATATTTTTTATAAAAATATGTCAATGTGAAAAATAATTTTAATTGTAATATTTACTGCAATATTTTTTGGTATTATAAGTGTATTTTTTGTGAAAAATGTTGGTATTTACAATTTTGGATTAGCGGCATTTGGGCAATCATTATCAAAGTTAATATCTGTTCTTTTAAAAGAAGAACAAGTAACGAAGACAACAAGAAATATAATAGAACAATTTATTTTTTGAATTTTTTATATATTTTTAAGCATTCCAATTTTTATATTCGGATATAAAAAAGTAGGAAAAACATTTGTAAATCTTACCATTTTATTTTTACTAGTTTCAAGTTTTACGTCTTTTTTATTAGGGTTAATACCTGGAATAAATAATATATTTATAATAGGGAATTTTTTGAATATTTCTATTTATCAATCATTGCCTGAATATAAAAAAGAATTAAGTTCTATTATTCCTTTGCTTTGAAGTGATGGAGGGAATATTATAGCTTTATTTGTATTCTCTATAGTTTATGGATATATATTAGCGTGGATATTTGCTTTAATTCAAATAATAGGTGGAACAGCTGGAGTAACTGGAATAATAGGTGAATGATATGCGAATGAAAAAAGGAAATCATTTGGCACTATAAGTGGTTATATTAATATTGTTATTGTTTTTATTAGTGTATTAATAGGATCTTGATTACCTGGTTCATTATTACTTAGTGAGGTAAAAAATTCTTCAATTTTTGAAGCCAAAGAAATTTCTAAGCATGCATGGACATTCGAACTATATTTATCTCCCAATTTTATAGCCACAATATTAGTTAATGTAATTTATGTAATAACTTTAAATAAATTGTATCCTAAATTTAAATTAGTCAGAATAGAAGTTTATTCTATTTTTAATTCCGAAGAAATAGCTAAAGCTTTGGTTTTCGATAAAAAAATAGTAACTGGAATAACTATGTTTCATGGTCATGGTGGTTATTCTTCTAAAAAAATAAATATAGTTACAACAATAACTTTATTTAGGCAAGTAAATAGAATAATAAGAGATGTAAGAAAAATAGATTCAGAGGCATTTATATCAATTTCTGATGTAGTTGCACTAGATGGTTATATTTATATTCCTAAGAAAAAATTTTAAAGTTTTAAAAAAACCACAATTATGTGGTTTCCTAAAATGCAAATTGAAGTGCACCAGTAGTTTTTATTATAAAAACATTGTACTACAATTTATAATATTTTATACTCCCTGTTTACTATTAAAGGAGTGAAGGGGATATCCCCTTCTTTTAATTCCGCTTGTAAAGCGGTTTTTATTAATAAAGTTAATAAAAATTATGGGGCGAAATTTTTCGACCCTTTCATTATTTTCTTGTAATAATCTTGTAATTTTTAATAGTTTTAATTAATATTTATTTAATTTTTCTATTTCTTCTTCATATATGTCAAAAGCGCATTTTCCTTCTAGTATGTCTCTATTCATAAAATTTATTCTTTTTCAAGATTTAATATTTCTTCTCGAGAGACTTTATTAAAATCAGTCCCTTTTTATAAACTCTTCTTATAAGTCCGTTAAAATTTTCATTAGTTCCTCTTTGAAAAGAAGCGTATTTATCGGTTTTATAAATTTTAATTCCTAATTTTTTGCTAATATTCCAACCGCATTAAATTCAATTCCATTATCAAAAGTAATACTTTCAACGGGTAATTCTAGTGTATTTATTCTTTCATAAAGAACTTTATTAATGTAAAAGGGTTCTTACTTGAAACTTTTACAATTATTCCCAACCTACTTTTTCTTTCCACTAAAGTTAAAAGACTAGAATGCCCTGCGGATTTTTACCTATAACTAAATCACCCTCTCAATGCCCAAATGTTTCTCTTAAATCAATATGTTTTGGTCTAGCTCAAATAGGAAATACATAATTTGACTGCACAAGTCTTTCAATAACGTTATTTTTTCTTTTTCCGCCTTTTGTATAGTGCTTTCTTAATCTATCTTTATTAGTTAATACTCATTTTCCTGTATTAATCCAATTAAAAACAGTCCTTAGCGAAGGGATTTTAATATTTTTAATACCTTCTTTTATTAAGTTGTAAGTCATTTTTATTCCGCATGTTGCTTTGTTAAAATTATCTTTAATAAGTTTGCTAAATTCTTTATAATCATCCATTTGAGAAAAGAAAAACAATCTTTTATGTTTATGTCTTATTTTGGCTTTTTCATTTGCTATTAAATGATCATAAAATCCGTAAAAATTTGAATTTCTTTTAATTCTCTTGACACTGTTGAGTGATTGACATTAAGAAAATTAGCAATTTGTCTAATTGAATATTTTTATAAAACAATTTCTCTATTAAAAATCTTTTTCAGCATTTAAATGCGAATAATGCTTTGTTGTATTATAATTCATATGGTCCTTTCAATAAAAAGTATGTTGTCTTAAATTTTTATAGAGTGTTTTTTTATTTAAAAAATCAAGTGCAACCACTTTTTAATTTTACATTATAGTGGTGCACTTGATTTTGCATTCAGGGAAACCACAATTATGTGGTTTTTTAAAATAATTAATTTATTTATATTAACTTATCAAAAATATCTTCACCCGTGTCTATTAAATCCAAGTCAAAATTTCTAGCAATTATATTACCGGTTGTACCAAGTCCTTTTAGTATTCCTAAATTTCTATTTTTCCCCGTAAATGATTTAGAATAAATAGTTAATGGTAAAGCTTCTCTAGTATGATTACTTCCTGGGAATGAAGGATCGTTTCCATGATCAGAAGTCATTATTAATAAATCATCTTCGTTCATAGCGTTTATTAATTTTGCTAGTTTTATGTCAAATGAATTAATATTATGAGCATAACCTTCTAAATTTCTTCTATGACCATAATGTGAGTCAAATTCTACTAAATTAACAAAAATAAATTCATTTTCTGTTTTTTGTGAAGCTAGTTCAATAGCTACATCCATATTTTCGTTATCGCTAGCAGGAGGGAAAACTTTATCTATTCCTTGACCTACAAAAATGTCATTAATTTTTCCGACAGCGATCGTTTTTATGCCTTTTTCTTGTAATTTATTTAAAATGGTGTCTTTAGGAGGTTTATTAGCATAATCATGACGATTAAATGTTCTTGTAAATTCTCCGTTTTCTCCTACATAAGGTCTTGCTATGATTCTGGCTACATTTCATTCGGGTCTCGAAGAACAAATTTCTCTTGCAGCTTTTGCATATCTATATAAATTATCCAATCCAGTATATTTTTCATGACCACAAATTTGTAATGTAGAATCTGGAGAAGTATAAACTATTATATGTCCATTTTTTATTTCTTGATCCCCTAGTTCAGATAAAATTACAGTCCCACTTGCATTTCTATTACCTATGATTTTTCTACCATCAAAAGCTTTTTCTAGTTTCTCAATTAGTTCTGCAGGGAAACCGTTTTCTATAAATTGAGGATTAGGAACTTGTGTTTCTATTCCCATCATTTCTCAGTGACCAGCGAGTGTATCTTTAGCATTGGATTTTTCTATAATTCTTCCCATGTAAGCAATATGATCTTTGTTTTTCTGGTTGTGATTAAAAACTTTTGTTATTTCTGTTATTCCTAATTTTTTTCATGTTGGTATTTCTAATAATCCGCTTTGACTAACGTGGAATAAAGTATCTGCTCCACTATCGGAAAATTCTTCTTGTCTACCATCATCTCCGATTCCTAATGAATCTGTAACAATCATAAAAATTCTTTTAAACTTTTTTTTCATTTTTTCCTTTTAATTTCTTTATTATTTAAAATTATAAAACTTTTATTTCATTTTAAATAATAAAAAAAGAAATATAAAAATATCTAGTTAATTCTAGATATTTTTATGCTAATTTTTCTACTTTTACATTGCTTAAGAATTTTTCTGTTAGTTTTTTATTTCCTAGTCAAGTAGAATTTACTGTACCCATAGCGGAAGCATTCGCTAACTTAAAAAAATCTTTAGCATTATTTTTATTAAAAAAATAATTTGCTGAAAACATTGAAATTAATGTATCTCCTGCTCCTGTAGCAGAAACTAACTTAATAGGTTTTATTACTGTGGCTTTATAAATTTCACCCTTATCTGTTAATAAATAAGAACCGTTTTTATCAAGAGACACCATTATATTTTTAACACCATTACTTTGAATTTTTTTCATTACTTCAAGCAAATCTGATTCATTTTCAATTTTAACATTAAAATTTTTTTCTAATTCTAATTTGTTAGGTTTAATTAAAAAAGGTTTGTATTTTAAAAAATCAACTATTTTTTCTGTATCTATATCTAAAACAAAGTTTATATTTCTTTTAGATATTATTTCCAAAATTTCCTCAATTAAAAAGTCATTACTTTGCCCCATTATTAACAATAAATCATTTTCGTTTAATTTTGAAATTTCTTTTTTTAATTTATTAATTAAGTCAAAAGTTAAAGTAGTTTTAGGGCCATTTAATTCAAATTCTGCATTAGAACCGTAAAATTTGATATTTAATCTTGTTTTTTTCGGATGATCAATATTAGTTATTTTTAAATTTTCATCTTGAAAAATACCGCTGAATTCTTTAAATGTATCATTGTCATAAAATGAAATAGCAGTATTTTCTATACCATGTCTATTTAGAATTATAGAAGCATTTATCCCCTTTCCTCCAGGGTATATGCTTGACTCTACATATCTATTAACTTTATTTAATTCAAATCGAGAATTTTCAATTATAAAATCTTTAGAAGGTGATAAAGTTAAAGTATAAATTTTATTAGACATTTTTTCTTTTTTTTGTTTTAAAGTTAATAGGATATTTATTTAATATTCATATCATTAGTGCTGATGCTAAAGCACCTATAAATAAAGCAATAAATCAAAATAAAATACCCATACCTATAGAAACTGCGTTGTTAACAAATAAATTAGATTTTGCTAAAAATACAACAAATATTCCACCATGAGGAGCAACGATATTAACACCTAGTAAAGCTGAAATCATTCCTGCTACTGCTCCTCCTACAATATTAGAAGGAATTAATACTTTAGGGTTTTTAGAAGTATAAGGAATAGCACCTTCTGAAATAAATGATAAACCAAAAATAATATTTGAAATTTTTCCTGCTTCAATTTCTTCTTTTGTTCATAATTTTTTATGCATAATCATAGATAATGAAATACCTAAAGGAGGTACCATACCCGCTATCATAACAGCAGCCATTGAAACTGAAGAATTTCCATTTACAATTGTTAATGTTCCAAAAATATATGCAGCTTTATTAATTGGACCACCTAAATCAACTGCCATCATTGAACCAAGCACAACTCCTAATAATCATGCAAGATAAGGTTTATTTTGCATTAATTGTAATAATAGCACTAATCCTAAATTAATATAAATTAGTACAATATTAACTAATCAAAATGATAAAGCAATTGCTATTGTTCCTAATAAAGGGATAAATAAAATATTTTTAATACCGTTAAATGTTTTTGGCAAGTTTCCGAAAACGTATTTTGAAAATACTATTACCATAGCACCAACATAAAACGCTCCCAAAATAGCACCAACAAAACCTGAACCTGTACCTAAAAAGTCTCCAGGTTTTTGAACTCCAGAATTTGTTATTGAATCTAATAAAAATCCATATGTCCCCTTTACGCCACCGCTGGCTATTGAACCTACAACAAATCCTGGTAATAATCCTTGTCTACCAACTATAGCAAAAGAAATATATGCTGCTAAAACTGGAACAGCTAGACCTAATCCTATTTTACCTATTTCAAAAAATAATTTAGCAATTGAATTATTGAATCCAAAATTTGATAAAAATTCTGCACTATTAATATCTTTACCAGATAACGAACCGGTGATAAGGTCTATAATAAACCCTAGTGCTAAAATGATTCCTCCAAATACTATAAATGGCAACATATAAGAAATACCGTTTAGTAAAGAACGGTGCATTTTTTTACCAAATCCCGCAAAAGATAATTCATCTTGATCAGAATTTTGATCACCAAGTTTTTTAGCAACTTTAATTTTTTGCCCTTTATTTTCAAGAATTTTTTTAATTTGCTCTTCTGGTTTATGAATTGCTTTTTGTGTTGAAATTTCAACTATATTATCGTTATGAGCAAATTTCCCTTTTTCTATTTCGCGATCTATAGCTATAATAACACCTTTAGCATTCTTGATTTCCTCAATAGATAAAGAATTTTTTATTCCTTCCGCACCTTGAGTTTCAACTTTTATTGTTAAATTCATTGCTTTTGCTTGTTCAATTAGTTTTTGCTCTGCAAGATATGTATGCGCTATTCCTGTAGGACAAGCAGTTACTGCAACAATATCATATTCTTTATTGTTATTAGATGATACACTAATTTGTTCTTGTGTTTCTTCCTCAAACTTTTGAATTAATGATAAAAATTCCTCTGAAGAATTTACAGTAGATAATTCCTTTTTGAATTCTTCCTTATCTATAAATTTAGCTAATTTAGATATAACTTCGATGTGAGAATTCTCACGATCATTTTTAGAAAAAGCAATTCCAAAAATATATTTTACTGGTTGATTGTCGATAGAATTTCAATCAATATCATTAACTCTAGCAAATAAAAGAGTAGATTCATTCATAGTTTCATCACCAAAGTGAGGCATTGCAATATTATTTCCAAAACCTGTAGATGATTGATTTTCTCTTTCTTTGAAAAGTTTATATATTTTTTCTTCATCAGCACCATATTTTTTTAGAAATAATTCTTTAGCAAAAAACTTTAAAACGTCATCTTTTGATTCTAAATTAGTATTTAAAAATATAGTGTCTTTATTTTTAAATAAACTTTTAATTTTCATAATTTCCTTTCTTTTTTTAGAAATTATATCAAAGTATCTTTTAAGTTATAATAAATTAAATATCTTATAATATCAAGCAAATAATTTATTTCTTATACTTAAAAAATTTTCTGTAGATTTTAGTTATTAAAATAACAATAAAAAAGGATGAAAAAGCGATCGGAGTAAATAATCACTGATAATTATGTTTATTTTTTTGTTTTAAACTATTTTTATTTTCTAAGAAAATATCATCAGATTTTAAAAAGGAATTTTCACTTAAATAATTTAAAACATAAAAATTTATATGCCCTGATACTCTTTTTGTATTTTTTGCAATTAATCTAAAATTTGCTGTATTTTCACCTTTAGATAATACAAGTTCTCTAATTTTTTCTTTAGAATCAATTTCTTCAATAATAAAATCTTTCTTGTATTCTAAAAGAAATTCTGCAAAATATTTTCTAATATTTTCTATTATAGTATTTTTCAATTCAAAAAAATTATCACTATTTGTTCTAATTGTATCTATTTTAAAATTACTTAAATCAAGTATTTTATTTTCTTGTTGAGAATTGATTTTAACATTTAAAATAAAGTAATTTTTTATATTAGAATATTTTCCTAATATTTTAAATTTTATAAATTTATTTTTATTATGGATTAAAACTATTAATTTCTCATTAAAAAATTGAATTTCTAAATCTTGATCAAAAACTAAGTTTATTTTTCTTACTTCTTTATTTATAATTTTTTTTATTTCTTCTGCAATTTCTATTTGATTATCACTGTCTTCTAAAACTAAATCATCAATTTTTATTTTTGACAAATCTATTTCTTTTCGGTTATTTTCAGATACGTTCAGAAAATTAAATACTTTTAAGAGTTTATTTTCGTTAGAGTTTGCGTTTATTATTTTTATGAGTACAGGACTTTTGTTATTACTAGTACCATTTTCTAAAATTTCTTCTATTTTTTCCTCAAAATTTTCAATATAGTAATCTTTTTCAAAAGTATAGTTTAAAGAAATATTATCGCGTAAAAAAGATAATATATTTTCTTCTATTTCACTTTTATTTTTTAAATTATTTAAATATATTTCTTCACTTTTAAAATCGAAAAATAAAAGTTTATTTTCATTTAAAAAGTTATTATTAGTTTGAATAGACATTTCGATGAATTTATTTTCTTCTCTGATAAAAAAAGAATCTTTAAAGTTTTCTAAAATTTCAAAATTAAAAAATAGTTTATCACTATTTTTATTAATATTTACTACAACTTTTTCTTTGTTTTCAAAGTCATATCATTCATTTGTAGGAAAAAAGTCACTATTCTTTTTAAAAGAATCATTTATTTCTTTTTTATTTAATTTAGGTATTATTTCAAAAAAATTCTCATTGTTAGAAATTTCATCTTCTTGAGTTTTATTATTTTTTCAAGAAACTTTAAAATAAAAAATTTCTTGTGATAATTCATAATCAATAGAATTAAAATTATTGCTTATGAAAAAAGAAATTTTTATAATATTTTTGTCTTCTTCAGATAATTCTATATTTCAATTTACTTTATCTTTGTTTTTAAATTCAGATATAAAATTATTATAATTATCTACATTTTCACTAAATTTTTCTCTTTCTATTTGATAACTAAATTTCTTAAGCAATTCTTCCTGGATTAAAGGATTTATTAAAATTTTATTTTCATTATGTTTCGCGTGATTTCATAAAGTTTCACTTACATATTCTGTTCAATATTTTAATATAGTTTCGTAAGTTAGTGCGTTAATTTCTTTATTATTAAGTTTATATTTATCTATTAAAAATTTTTTTAGATGTTTACCTTGGGAAGAGTCGAAAAAATTAGTTACTTTTTTATTTACAAATATGGAAGTAAACTTTTTATTAGAAACATTATTCCCTATCAAAACTAACTTATAATTATTTAATCCTTTTTCGGTTTTACTACTAAATAATCATAATCCAGAAGTTGAAAAATAATTATTTTCGTTTTCACTTACTTTTATTTCAGATATGTTATTGTGTTCGTTTGAATCTGGATTAGAATTAAATATTCTGAAAAAATCGTTATTTTCTATAATCTTATACTTTTTAATAGGATAACTATCATTTATTTGTAAATTTATTCCTTTTTCCACAACAACTGCCTCCGCTATAAAACCTGTATTGTTTTCATAATTTTCAGTAATATTGTTGTTATTATCAACAGGATCTTGCATAAAACGAGTACCTAAGGGCAAATTATTTTCATTATCACTAAAGTCTACTCAAACTATTTGTTTTTTGGTACCGGTTTCTTTGTCTATTAAAGGATCAAATTTTGGGTTTTTTATTTTAGATCCATCGGAACTTAGCAAATACTCACCTTTGTCATTTTTCAAAAATTCAGTTATTAATTTTTCTTGTTCTTTATTATTTTCAGGATTTCAAGCAAATCATTTTAATTTTAATTTTAAATTTTGATTTTTAATTTCTATTATTGTATGTCATCTAAAAATTTCTGTTTTATTTTCTTCAACTACGGATTTTTTATCAAATTTTACTAATTCTATTTTGAAAACTGAATTAGAATTTTCGTTTTTATTTAAGGTTAAATCAAAGAAAAAGTTTTGATCTAAAACATCAACTTTTTTGCCATTAATATAAAGAATTTCATTTTCATTTAAAGTAGTTTTAAAGTTTACCTTTACAGGAGCATTGTAATATCAATGACCTCCATAAATATCCGATATTTCTTTATCATTTTCCTTTCTTGTCTTTTCATCGTCAACCAATTCTAAAGAATCATTGTTTTTTCAATTTAAATATTTGCTAGGAATTATTTCTAATCTTTCTTTTATATTTTTGCTTTTAAAAATCTCAGTTTCTATTCATTTAATTTCCAATGCATTTGAAATTTTTATTAGTTCTTTTTTATTAGTTATTCTATTAGTATATTCTAAGAAAAAACTAATTTTTTCTTTTCTATTATCAAAATTAGTTGAATATTTTAAGTTAAATTCACTAGAATATTTAATATTAGCAATTTGTCTTTTAAAATCCGCTATTTTTCTTTCCAAATATTCAATGTTGGAAGTATAAGAAGATATTTTTTTATCTGTATACAAACCGTTATGATATCCGGAATCTGTTTGCAGTTCTATTTTATTATTTTGTATAAAATAATTATTAAAATTCTCCTTTACAAGTTTAATATTATTAAGTATTTCTACTTGTTGAAAATTTGTATTTTCATAATTTATTCTTGTATCAAAAGAAATTTTTACTTTTAAATCAGTTACTCTTGAATTTAGTTTGTCAAATTCCTTTGAATCTCTTTTTTCAGTTTCTATATAAAAGTTAAAGTCCACTTTTAAATTGTTGATATAAAAACTTTTTATTTTATTTCCATTTTTTGAGTATATTAATTTATATTCATCTATTTTTTTATTTAATTTTTTAAAAACAAAATCGCTTAAATTAATACCATAGCTTCCATATAGCGAAAATTGAGTGTCAATAAAATTATCATTTTCTTTTTCTAAACCAAAATAAAATTGTAATCTTTTATGTTCATTTTTTAAAACATCAATTACTTCATTGGAACTATGTTTAGCAAAATTTCCATTGTCAAAATCTAGACCATTCTTTCTTCTTTTAGAACCTATGTATTCTGTTTTTTTTAATTGAAAAAAATCTATAGTTCATCCTTCTAATCCCTTAGCTATATTTATATTAGCTCCGTATCATCCGGAATTTAAATAATTTTGCCAATAGCCTAATAGATGACCACCGTGTTTGTTTGAATAATAGTGAGAGGCAGATTTTGTGTAGAAAAATTTTGAATCATAAAATCTAGTAAAAGGTTTTTTTGTAGAATTTAAAGATGAAAAATTTTTGTATATTAAAGAATTATCTAATATTTTACTAATATTTATATAATCTTCTAGTTCAATATGATTATTTATATTGTGATTTGTAGTTGAGGAAGCCAAAATTTCACTATCTATTTTATTTATGTTTGTATATGTAACAGTATTAAAATTCATGTTCTCCTTTATTTATTAAACAAATATTCTTGTTCAAAGTTGTTGTAATTTACTTTAAAATACATTTTCTTTTTATTTGCTGATATCAATAAGCACTCTCCTTTTCCTGCGTTTGTTAAAAAAGAACTATCAAATTCACTAATTAAATTAAAATTTTTATTATCTTCAAAGGGGTTAAAAATTGAATTAACAATTTTTATATCATCACCAGGAAGGTTAAATAAAAATTTATATTGAATATTTTTTAATATACCGTGAGTTTTATTATTAGTATCTATATTTAAAGAGAAATCTGAAGGATTTTGAGTTGATAAAATAATAGATCCGTCATATTTTCTTATAGTTTTTGTAGAGTCAAAAATAAAATCTAGAGTTTGCATATTTTTTTTATCAATAAATTTATGAACTTCATCGAAAACTAAAATACTTTTTTTCTTTTTTTGATAAAAATTCTGATTAACTTTGCTCTGAATTAAATTTAAAATTAGATAAAAGAACGCGTTAACATTTTCTTTTGTTGTATTTTCTATTAATGTTTTTGTGTCGATAACAATAAAATCATGTGATAAATTCATTGTTGTTCTTTGGTTATAGTTTCAAGAAAAAATACCATTATTTTCAAAATTAATTTTCAATCATTCGATAATTTTTATTTTTTCTTTTTCATATACTTCTTTTTCGTATTTTTTTAAATTAGTATTTTCTAATTCTTTTATTAAATCTGATATTATTGGAAAATCATTTTTTTTAATTTTTTCAATATTATTTCAATATAAATTCTTTATTGATTTCATTAAAATAATTTCTTTTTCTTCGCTTCAACTAAAAGATAAAATTTTTATTCAATTTATAAAAAAAGAAATTTGACTTGATATTTTTTGATCGATATTTTTTTCATTATTAAAATCTATTTTTTCAATTATTTGCAAAGGATTTATAGAAATATTTCTATTACTTATGTCAATTCAAGAAATATCAAAAATATTTTTAAAATTTTGATATTCTCTTTGTGGATCTACTATTATTACAGAAGAATCTTTCTTTAGATAGCTATCTAATATAAGTTTCTTTATAGCTGTTGTTTTTCCTCTTCCTGATGTTCCAAAAAATATACAATTAGAATTTGTATGAAAAGAATTTCTTTTTCAAATATCAAGTATAAAAAATTGTTTTTTGTTTTTTCCTAGATAAAAAGAATTCTTATCTACATTTTTTTCAAAACAAAAAGGTCATGAATATGCCAAATTCCTAGATACAATTTCAATACTTTCATTTAATATGTTATCATTGAATAAAGAAAAACTTTTAAAAGCTTCAAGTTGTCTAAATTTCAATTTATTAATCTTTGTTTTCTCTTTTTTTAATGCATCTTGTAATTCTGTATTTATATCCTTTTTTAATAATTTTAAATCCCTATTAAAATTTAAAAATAACATCGAACTATTAAACAATTTTTGATTTTCTATATTTAATAAATATGCAAGTTCATCAATTGCTTCCATATTTTTGATATCATTTTTATTTCTAAATTCTGACTTTTTATTAAATGCTATATTAGTTAATATTTTATTATTTGCTGAATCGACAATCTTTTCATATTCTTTGGTGTTTATAGGATCTATATCTCATAATATTCACGATTTTGATGAACTAAAAAAAGTTTCAGCCCACCCTACATTTAAATTTAAAGGCATATCGCTTATAGTATTTATTTTTGCAAACATATTATTTCATTTAAAATAGCTATTTTTAAAAGTTAATTGATCTAGAGAGTTACTATTTTCCTGGTTTAAAAGATAAAAAGATTTTGTGAACAATTCAACATCAGTTTTATCTAAAATATCAAAATTTATTTCGACTTTTTCGAAGAAATCACTTATTAATAAAACTTCTTGTTCTAATTTTTCTATACTTTTAGAATAAATTACCAAAAAGTATTCATCTTTATATTCATGATTTTGAAGGTATTCGATTTCTTTTTTTGATTCATCAATATATTGTTTCTCTTTATCGTTTAAAAATGAATTCTTTTTATTTAAAACTTCTATTTTTTCTTTAAAATTGTATTTTTTTTGAATTTTAACAAAAGTAATTCTTTCTTCTCTAGAATTAAAAAATAATATCATTTTTTCAAGAAATTCTCTTTTTTCTTCAACGTTTTTAGTTCAAATATTATAGCCATCAAATTTTATAATTTTAGAATATTTATAACCTTTAGAAATAACATTTTTAAATTGAATATTACCATTTTCATCAACTTCTTTTATATTAATAAAAAAATTAACATTTGATCTTTTAGAATTTGTAGAAAACTTTTTGTTTTCAATTCAATACTTAAAAACTCTAATTAAAATAATCCAAATTCTAGCATTGTGAGAAGGTAAAAATAATAGAGTAGGACTAATAAGTAAAATTAAAACTAAAAATATAGAAAAAGAGATAATTTTTTTGTATTGAACTGAATCAGGTATTACTGTTCAGGATATTAAAAAACTAATTATTAAAGAAATAAAAATATATATTAAATCAGAAAGAAAGAAATTTTTTGCAATTAATATCTTATTTTTTTTAATATTTTTAGGTTGAAGCATAATCACTCCTTTTATGACGAAATTCCTTGTTATTATCAAAATTTATTGTTTGAAATAAATTTTTACTTTTTAATTCTTTGTCTGATATTTTCGAAAATGTAATATTTTTTTCTTTTAGGCTTTGAATAACACAATTCTTTTTGTTTATGTAATTTGAGTAAAAATTTTGAGACATTATTTCTTTTATATTTTCATATATAAGTTTATTTTCAATTAATGTACTTCTAAAAGTATGTGATTCACCTAATAAATTAGAAATCATTTTTACAAATTTACTTATTGAATAAGCTCCACCTATTAGTAAAATAGAAAATAACGATAATTTAGTAAAGTTGTAAATATTATCTATTCCATTAATCGAATTATTAATAATTACAGAATAAAAAGAAAAAATTTTTAATCCTAGTATATAAACAAAAATGGAAATTAATTTTGAAAAATACATTTTATTTCAATTGTTAAATCTTTTCCCTCCATCAAAAAGCATGGTAGAAAAAACAAAAGGTGAAATTAAAAATAAAAAGAAATATTGAAAAGTTTTATTAGAAAGATAAATAGCATTTTTTATAAAAATGCTTAAAAGTGTTATTCCTACTATTGAAGGAAAAAATAATAATTCAGAAGAACTTATATTTATTTTTGTATATTCTTCAAATGGTATTATTCCAAATGAATTATCAATAGTTAGATCTTTCCATGTTTTAAGATCAATTTCCTGTGGTTTTAAAGATAAAAAAATATTATGAGATATATTTTGATTATTGTTA
This sequence comes from Mesomycoplasma molare, assembly GCF_024918955.1. Taxonomy (NCBI): domain Bacteria; kingdom Bacillati; phylum Mycoplasmatota; order Mycoplasmoidales; family Metamycoplasmataceae; genus Mesomycoplasma; species Mesomycoplasma molare. Next base: position 493,715 of record NZ_CP103423.1, on the reverse strand, counting down.
ATACTTATAGTAAAAATATTAAAGAAAGTATTAAAAATATTAATCACAACAAAAGATAATAAAGGAATTCCAAAAATTAAAATTAAAGCAGGTATCATCTTTTGTAACATATTAATCAATGATAAGTTTTTTTCATTTTTTTGAGAAAACGACCATCGTATTATGGTTAATAAGATAATAAATAAAAAAAATATTGAATTGATAATCAAGAATGCATTAAAAATAATAGGAGTTTTTATCTCACTATATCTTAGTTCTTCAGATGCTTTTCCGAAAAACAACAAATTTATTAATGGAAAACTTAAAAAGTTAAAAATATCTGTTAGTAAAGATAAAAATTTAAATGGTATTGATATAAAAATAAATCAAAAGAATGAAAGAATTGTATAATAAATACCGTATATAGCATCTTGAAATATCATTGTTATGAAATACCGGAAGCTGCTCTTTTACTTACATCAACTGCAAAATTAACTCCTATAGCAAATATAATGATTATTACAATAAATATAATTCCAATTATCATCATGTGAACTAAATTATTTTTTCTTTTTTCTCCTTGTGAATATACAACTTTAATTCCTGTATAAATAACAGCAATCATTAAAAGTAAACCGATTAATCCGGCAAAAGCCGTTAATACTATATAACCAATAGCGCTAGTTTTTTCAGCAATTTCATTAATGATTACTTCGCCATTATCGCCTGCAAATAATTTAAGCATTTTTTCTCCTTTCATCACTATATATGTCTTTAATTGAGGTAATAATGTTTGCTCCATCTTTTATTAAGTTAGCATTTCCATCTTCATCACTAAAATCTCCGGGAAAACAATATATTTCTTTTCCTAAATTTAAAAAGTTTGTAACTAGGTTATTAATACCACTGTCTATTTTAGATGAATAAATAATTAAAGATTCTGATAGAGCAGCAGCTAAGCGATTTCTATTTTTTAATTTGTTTTTTGAAATATTTACTTCGTTAGGATATTCTGAAATTATTAATTTGTTTTCGTTTATATTTATTTTGTCAGCAAAATAAGGATTTTTTATTCCATTTGTTGAAACATAAATAATAGGTGAATTATTTGTTATAAAAAAATTATTTATATCTATATCTAAATTTTTATAAAAGCACGTTATTAAAGTGTATCTTTTTGCAATTTCTTTTAGAGACTGTTCTAAATATTGATTAACCTTATTATTTTTTTCGTCTCCTGTTAAATATATTTTCCATTTATTTTTTAAAATAGATACATTTCCTTCATAGAATACAACAAAGGGAGGTTTAACCAAAACTTTAAATTCTTCAGGATAAATATCATCTAGAATAGTAAAAGCTTTTATTTCATTGTTATTAACTTTATATTCAATTTTTTTCAATTCATTTTCAGAAATTTTTTCTTGATTTTTTAAGGCATTATAAATATCATTAAAATTTCCTTTATATTTAATAGCAAAGTATATTAGTACATTATTCATTTTTCCTCCAATTAATATAGATAAAAAAAGATTTTTCAAAGATAAAAGTACAAAATATAAAAATATAAAGATTTTTTCCTAAAATTATTTATTATATAATTAGAAAATGAAACAAAATGATTGATTCAAAGATAAAGTTATAAAATTAAAAAATAAAAACTTTTTAAACAGATGTTTTTATATTTTTATTTTTATAATTCTAAAAATATCAATTAGATCTAGTAAAGTAAAAAATAAAAAAGAAAATTTAAAAATAATAATAAATAGGAGTATAAAAAAATTAAGTTCTAGAGAATTTACTTTTATTCCAGCTGGATTTGCATTTTATTTATTTATCTCGATTATTCCAATTTTAATAATTTCTTTTTCTATAATTAACCCTTTCTTTATAAATAAAGAAACTTTACATTTTAGTAACACAAAAGACTTTTTATTAGAAGAAATATTAAATAGATATATTCCAGGAATAGGAAAATCTATACCAGAAACTCTTAATATCTTTTCTAGTGCCGCTTGAGAAACGACAACGTGAATAATTTTGCTTTTTTCCTCTTTGTGAATTTCTTCTTCTGGATATGCAAAATTTATCGAAAGTCAGTCTATAATTTACAGTCATAAAAATTCGGGCAATATAATCTTTAATAGAATTAAAGGTATATTTATCGTTATCATAATATCTTTAATTTTGTCATTTTTTTTAATTTTATCCACTTTTCTTTTTATAGAATTACAAATAAAATTTAAAAATAAACTATGAGTATATGAATTATGTTTTTATACCATTTCTATTTTTTTAGTTTTTATATTTTTTTATATTATATGATTAATTTTATTAAAAATTAGTCCAGTTTTTAAAATAACATTTAAGCAAATATCGTCAGGAGTTTTCATTAGTTCTTTATCTTCTGTTTTGTTTTCAGCTATTTTTGGTTTTTTATCTTCTGCAAAATTTATTAGTTATGATAAATTTGGGACTCTAGCTACGTTTTTATATCTTTCTACTTTTTGCTTTTATATTTCTTATTTACTGTACTTTGGTGTAATAATTAACGAAGCATTTTATAAGACTTTTTTTAGTGAATTTACAAGACACAAATATAAATTTCAAAAGAAAAAAAACTTTAATTAAAATTTTAAATAAAAAACACCCTCTATTTTTCAAAAGAGCGGTTTTTAAATTTTATTTTATGATTTAGATGGAAAATGTTTATATGTCTCTCAACATTTTACCTTTTGAAGTCTTTCAATCGGTATTTCCGTTGGATGATTTCCCTAATACAACAGAAGAAGCAGCTGAAGGAGACTTAAATTCATAATCTCTTTCAAATTGATTATTATTTATAATACCTTCACTCAAAAGAGAATTTCTAAGATTAAAATAAGAATGTTTTTTCATAGATTCTGTAATTGTAGATGCTATTATAGAATTTTTTACAACGGTAAATCCTCCCTGACTAATAAAACCTTTTGCATTTGAATCTTTCCCCTTACAATATAAATATTCTGTTTTTTCATTAGGTTTTGGGGTAGGTAATAATACTTTATAACCCAATGTATTTGCTAGAATTTTAACATTATCAATAAATTCTTCCATACTTGCTACATGAGATTCTTTAATGATTGTATTTTTAAAAGTATTTTTTGTTAGTATTTTATATCTTTGACATTCTTTAGCTATTTCTACAAATCTATTTTCTAAATATCTAATCAAGGCTTTATTGAGATCTCTTCCTAAAAATAATAAAGCAGTATTTCAATAATATTCTTCTTTCCCTGATTTAAAATCTCTTAAATGTTGAATAAGCCTATCTTTAATATTTTCTGCCTCTCCTATATATACTGAGTTTGTCCCATCTTCTTCTTGCGAAATTAAAAAATATACTCCTATGCCTTTAATATCTTCTCTTTCACAACTTTCTACTTCAGTTCTAGGTATTTTTATAGCCTTACCATTTCAATTTGATAATTCTGCAGTTATAAGACTATCAGCATTTCCGTTTAATAAGAATAATTCTATAGTTTTTCCGTACATAAATAATTTTCTTTCTTATGAATTTAATTTTTTTATAATTATATCAAATTAAACAAACCGAAATATAAAGAAAGAGTGATTCCTAAAAAAAGAAGCAAATAAAATTTAAAAAATATTTAAAAATACAGAAATATTAAAAAAATTTTATAAAAAATAGCCCGATTATTTTTAGGCTATTTTTTTAATTCATAAAATATATCAGGTTTATTTTGGAAATCATCGTTTTTAAATTTTTCAGGATAAAGATAAGAAAGTAATCTTGCTTTTTCATAGAATGAAGAAGGATTAGAAGGTGTACTTCCATCACCAAAATAACTATATTCTTGTCCGTCTAATAAAAAGAATCCCAATCTAGTATAATTTTGACTTGAAGTTGGATTTCATATCAAAGTGTAAAGTGAAGTAACTTTACCTTCGGAATCATAGACAAAGGAACCAGAAGCTCCTCCTCTTAAATCAATATTTGTTCCATAGAAAAAATAAGCTTTATTTTGAAATCTTTGATTTGGACCTAATGCTGAATGTTCTCAATTTGTTTGAGGAGGATTCGATAAAAGATATTCTCTATATCTTTTATCTTTTTTATTAGGCGCTTCAGTGGGCGCTTGTTCATTTGCACTTTTAGCATCTGAAGGATAACCAGCTACAATATAACTAAGATTATGAATATTAGATAAAAATTTAGGAGTCTGTGATGTTTCTAAAGTTTTTAAATTTTTTCAATTTAAAAAGAACTTAACAACTTGTTTATGGAAATCAGTCAAGTTAGAGTCATTATCAATTGTTTCTAAACTATAATTATTTTCGAAATAACTGATATCTAATATTCCTACAAAAAAATCACTTTTACTTCTTCATCTCTCTCAGCTATCGGGACCATTTTTATCTAAAACTTTATTTCCAAAATTATCTCTAAAATCATTGTAAGTTGGGAATGATTCATCATCACCGAAATTTATAAATTCTTCAAGTTTAAAATCAACGTTGAAAAAACTATTTTTCTTTTTTTCATCTTCATAACTAGGTTCTGTTTTTTCACTTTCTTGTTCAGAAACAATAATAGGGACTTTAAATCCAGGGTCTTTTAGTGTTCTGATATGAACGCCTGTTTCTGGATCAGTACTACTAATTTCTGTTTTTACATCTCATCATGAACCCGTTACAAAAGGATTTTTTCTTCAATTCCCTTCTCCTGTTCAAACGTGATATGCACTAGAAACATAATATCTATGATCATTTGGATCATTCGGTTTCACCTTACCTATCATATTATATGTTCCACCTCTTCTTTGGAAATTGAAAACTCTAGCTCTAATATCACTTAATACTTCATTATTATTTTCTTTAAATAATCTTTTAGCATTGTTTTCTTTATCATTAATTTCCGGTTTTAATGTATAAGAATTTTTTTGATTTGAAGTTTCTTCGCTCCCTGAAACTAATGAAGTTGCATTCAAAGGAGTTTCGTTAAAGGTTATAGAATCATCATTTTGTTTTTTTGATAATCAATGAACAAAAAATAATGAATTAGATATAAAAGCAGATTTTGTTTGTGATTGAAAATGAGAAGTTAAACTATCATATAATTTTATATCATTATTTTTAGAGTTAATATTTATGGTTACAGAATTTGTTTCTTTATTATAAGCTGCTGAAAATTTAAATTTTTCTTTAATTTCTAATATTCTTTTTTTATTTTCAAGTTTATTTAATGATTTATTTTCTAAACCAAAAGGTAAATATTCAATATTTTTATTTTCTTTTAATAATTTTAATGGAATATAAATCTTTACTAGGGAATTTAAATTTTCATTATTTATACGATTAAAAAGATTTGGCAATTTTGTATTTAATGAAAAGTTTAATTCTAATAATACGTTTTCATCATCAACTTTATTTAAATTTTGATATCTATTAAGATCTTTTATTATTATTGCTTGTGTTTTTTCTTTATTAAAACTAAACATTGTTTTATTAATTAATTCTCTACCTAAAATAGAATTTACAAAAAATTCATCATTATTTTCTTTTATGAAAGAAAAATTTTTGAATTCTGGCAAAACTTGGTTTTGTTCCTTATTTTGTTCTATATTATGATAATTTCTTTTATAAGATAAAAAGGAAATTAGATTTTGAGTTGAAAAAGGAACGGAATTTTTATTTAAATTTTCCATTCAAATAGCTTTAAATTCATTTTCTGTTAAATTTTTTCTTTTAGTTAATAATTTTTCATTTTCTATTTCTAAAAGATCTGTATCATTGTATTTTAGTAAAGAATCATTTAAATTATAATTAGCAAAACTATATGAAAAATTAGTGTCAAGTTCTTTATTAATATTAATATTTTTATTAATTTCTTTTAATGTAAAAGGCTCTCTAACTTCTATCTTGTCTAGTTTATAAATTTTATTTTCATCAAGTTTATTTAAAGAAAATTTTCATAATTTATTAAAAGGAACTATTATTTGAGGTTTATCATTGAAAGAAAGATCATTAAGATTAACGTTATCTTTTTGAGAAACTACTGAAAAATTTAATATAAATCATTTATTCTCTAATTCTTTAGCTTCAAGTTCATTAAAATCAAAATCAATTGAACCAAAAATTTCTTTATTTTCTTCATTTTTGGCATAAGTAATTTTATTTAAATTTAAATGCTTTTCTGAAGGTGAAATAAAAAATTTAAATTTTTGTTCATTATAAGCGAACGATTTTCCTTTATCATTTATAGAAATAGCTGTAAAAATGTATTGATTAGGTTCTTGGGGTAATTCTGATTTTTTAAATCTAACTTCTTTTGCAATAAAATCTAAATCAATATCTATTACTTTTGAAAATGGGTTAAATGGGTTTAAATTTTTTACTAAAACCTTACCAGTTTTAAATTCGAATATATCTGTATAGTGAAATTTTAATGAAATTCAATTTTCACTCACTTCTGTTCTTTCAGCTTGAAAAATTAAATTATTATTAGTAATATTTCATTTTTCTTCTTGGTTATCTTCATTATTTTCTGTTGGTTTATTAATCAAAGAAGTGTAATAATCGTTTTTGTTAGTGAATAAAAATTCATTCAATTTTTCTTCTTCTAAAATATTAAAAACATTAACATCTTGCTCAACAAAGAAAGCGTTTTCGTTTTTGATATTAATATGTTTATCACTTGAAAATTCTTCACTTATATTATTTATTATAGTTTCATTTGAATAAAAAAGAAACTCATTAACTATTTTAATTTCTTTTTCATCTACTATAACTTTTTCTAATTTGTATTCTTGTTCGGGTAATATATTATAATCATCCAATTTAATTTTTATATTATTGTTTTTTCCGTTTTTATTAATATCTTTAATAAAAACCGTTTTATTATTATTGGTGTTTGTTAATTCTAAAGTTATATTACTAAATAAATTAATATCATTGTTAAAATATAAATTTAAATATTGATCATTGTCTTTGAAGGAAACAGAACTCTTATTTAATAAAGTTTCTTTTTTTGAATCATCATTATTAATTTGGTTATTATCAATAACTTTACAAGAAATTAAAGAAAATGTAAAAATAGAGCTTGCTAATAATAAAGGAAAAAATTTAGTAAATTTTTTTTTCATACTTCCTCTTTTTAATGGTTAATTACATAAAAAATATAGCTATTTTTGCTATATTTTTTTAGTTTCCTCTTTTGTATTATATTTTTTTCTTTTATAGAATGTTTTAGCATTAGGATCTGGCTTTAAAAATTTGCATTCCGGGAATGAAGAACAACCTATAAATCTTTGACCTGTTTTTTTGTTATATCTATATATTAAAGGAGCGCCATTTTCAGGACATAATTCACCCGTTTCTTCCACTTGAAGTTTTACTTTTTCTTTATTTTCAGAAATGGTTTCATTAATTTTATCTTGAAAATCTTTTCAAAAATCATTCATCATGATTTTGTAGTCCATTTCACCATCTGCAATTTTATTTAGCTTTTCTTCGATTGAAGCGGTGTAATTTTCTTTTATTATGTCTTTAGTTGATTCTTTTAATATATTCAAAGCTATATAACCGTAATCATTAGGAATTAAAGATCCATTAACACTTTCTACATACTGTCTTTCTTTTAAAACATTAACTGTAGATGCAAAAGTAGAAGGTCTACCTACTTTTATTTCATCCATAGCCTCTATTAGTGAACCTTCATTATATCTGCTAGGTGGATTTGTTTGGTTTTCATCTAAAATGTATTTTCTAATTTTAACTACATCATTTTCTTTGTATTTAGGTAATTCAATTTGCTGATCTTTTCCTATTAAAGCAAAATAACCATCGAATACTATTTTAGATCCACTTAATTTAAATCAATGACCATTATTTTCTAGTTCATATCTTAATATTTCTCTTTTAGGAGGTAACATTATCGCTTGGAGAGAAGTATTATAAATTATTTTATATATTTTATATTGTCCTTCATTTAAATTGAATTTTTCTTTAGCTAAATCTGGTGTTAATGAACAATCTGTCGGTCTAATCGCTTCATGAGCATCTTGATCTCCTGAAAAACCCTTAATTGTATCTGAGATATATTCGTTTCCAAATTGCTTTTTAATATATGATTTTGCTTGATTTATAAAAGTTTCACTCAAACGAGTTGAGTCGGTTCTAGGATAGGAAATTAATCCTCCATTATCATCTAATCCTTCATATAATTCCTGTAGAATTCTTGTAACATTTTTAGATGACATACCGGATTTTTTGAAAAGTGTTGATTGTTTTAAAGGTGTAATTTTAGCATCCGATTTTGTTGATGTTTTAACTTGTTTGACAACTAAATCACCGATTAATTCTGATAATATTTGTTTACTTTTCTCTGGTTTAATTCATTCTGAATTATCAAAATCTTTATTCTCTTTATAGAAAAAATTAAATAAATGGACTTTATCTTCGCTTTCAGCTTTTATAGTATTATATTTTATAGGAATAAATTGTTTTATTTCTTCTTCTTTATCTATAACTAATTTTAAAGCAATAGATTGAACCCTTCCGGCCGAAGGATTTGTTCTAGGATTAGCAATTCTTCTAGCTAATAAATTAGATAAACGGAAGCCGATTATTCTATCGAGCATTCTTCTTGATTTTTGAGAATTTATTAAATTAATGTCAATTTTTAAAGGTTTATTTATAGCTTTTTTGATAGCTTCTTCTGTTATTTCGTTATATTTAATTCTTTCATATCTATCTTCTATGGATAATGCCTCAATTAAATTATATCCAATAGCTTCTCCTTCTCTATCAGGGTCAGTTGCTATGAAAATTTTATCAGCACTTTTAGAAGCTTTTTTTAAATCTTGAATTATTTTTTTCTTTGAACTATCAGGTTTATATATTGGCTCTCATTCATCAAAATTTATTCCAAGACCAAATTGTCCTGAAGTTTTCATTTCGAAAATATGCCCATTACAAGCTAAAACTTCATATTCCTCACCTAAATATTTTTTAATTGTTTTAATTTTATTAGGTGATTCAACTATTACTAAATTTTTCATTTTTTAATTATATAATATTTGCTATAAAAACAAAAACAGAAGTAAAATCTAATTTATAAATTTAAAAATCATCAAAGGTTTTTTCGTCGAAAATTCCTATATAAGGCAAATTTCTTAATTTTTCCTTAACATCTAAGCCAAACCCAACTAAAAATTCATGAGGTACTTCTATTCCGAATTTATCTGGATTATAATTATTTTTTCTTCCTGTAGGTTTATTTAGTAAAGTTAAAACCTTTACACTCTTAGGTTTTTTGGATTTTAATAACTCTACAACCTTTTCAATAGTTATCCCTGAATCTATTATATCTTCAATAATGAGAACATCTTTATCCATTACATCATAAGCCAAATCCATAATAACCTTTACAGATCCTTTGGATTTTTGTGCCCCTTCATAAGAAGATAAAGTCATAAAATCAATTATATGATCTACAGTTACATCTTTTATCAGTTGCGCTAAAAAAGGAATAGATCCTTTTAAAAGACCAACTATAATTAAATCTTTTGAATCTTTATATGTTTCATTAACTCATTTAGCTAGATTTTTAATCACGTTTTCTAAAAATTCTCTATTATATAATACTTTTTTAATTCTTTTATCTATATTATTTTCCGTCATTTTTCCTCTTTTATTAATAAAAAATTAGGAATAAAAACTTGTCCTAATTTTTTATTTAAATTAAATTAATTATTTTTTCTAGCTTCCGCTACTTGCGCAGCAACTTCTGCAGCAAAATCAGTTTCTTGTTTTTCTATTCCTTCACCAACTTCAAAACGTAATGATTTTACTAATTCAGATTTTTTAGATTGTAAATAAGTATTTACTTTAAAAGCAGAATCCATTACAAAATCTTGTAATTCTAAAACGTTTTTAGATAATTCTTTATTTAATTTACCTTCAATCATAGATTGTTTTATTTTTTCAGGTTTTGAAGCAAATTTAGCATCAGATTCTATTTCTTTCGCAAACTCTTCTTTTAACTTATTTACAACAGAAGCTGGAACTTCTGAAACTAAAGTATATTCAGGATTTAATGCGGCTACTTGCATTGAAACATTTTTAGCAGCTTCTTCGCTATCTCCATTAACTAGAACTATTGATGCAACTCTTCCGTTTGTATGTACATATGTACCCGCTTTTTGAGTTTCTTTAATTTCTATTTTTTCCGCTCTTCTAAAAGCAATTTTTTCACCTATTGTAGCTGTTGCATCTACACAAAGATCATCTATACTTTTACCTGATTCATCTTTTAAATTTAAAGCTTCTTCGCTATTAGAAAAAGTATTGTTTAATAAAATATTTCCAATTTTGTTAACTAAATCAATAAATTGTTTGTTTTGGGCAACAAAATCTGTTTCAGAATTAACTTCAAAAATTACGGCATATTTTTCGTTTTTAGCAGCAGAAACTAAACCTTCAGCAGCTATTCTACCTGCTTTTTTAGCAGCTTTTGCTTTTCCGTTTTCTTGTAATCAAACAATAGCTTTTTCAACGTTTCATTCTGAAGATTCTAAAGCTTTTTTACAATCTACCATAGGAGCGTCTGTTCTTTCTCTTAATTCTTTTATAAGAGCAGTTTTATTTATGTTTTCCATTATTACTCCTTATCTTCTTTTTTGTTTTCTTTATTTTGTTGGAAGTTATTATTAAATCTTCTTTGTTGATTGTTTTCTCTTTTTTCTTTATCTGGATCTTCTGGTAAAACAACTTTTTCATCTTCTTGATATGCAAATAATTGTTTTCCATTTTTAGCAGCAACTATAGCATCTGCTAAGATTGTTAAAATTAATGTGATTGATTTTACAGAATCATCATTTGCAGGGATACCAAAATCTACTCATTCTGGATCTGTATCTGTATCTAAAATACCGATAACTTTTATACCTTTTTTCTTAGCTTCTTTAATAGCAATTAGATCATTTTTAGGATCAGCAATAATCATAACTTCAGGAAGTCTTTTCATATTTCTGATACCTTGTAAGTTTTTTTGAAGTTTTTCTAATTCTTTAGTTTTTAAAACTCCTTCTTTTTTGGTATAACCATCAAAATTTGTTTCTGCTAATTTTTCTAAATCTTCCATTTGTCTAACTCTAGAAAAAATAGTTCTATTGTTAGTTAAAGTACCACCTAATCATCTTTCTGATACATAAATTGAATTTGTTCTTAAAGCTTGTTCTTCAACCGCCTTTTTAGCTTGTCTTTTTGTACCTACAAAGATAAATGATGCACCTTTTTGAGCTGTTTTATAAACTAATTTGTAAGCAAATTCTAAAGCTCTTTTAGTTTTTAAAATATCAATTATATGTGTACCTAATTTTTTTGTATGAATATAAGGTTTCATTTTAGGGTTTCATTGAGATGATTTGTGCCCAAAATAAGTCCCTGCTTCTAATAATTTTTGTTTAGAAACTATTTCTCTTTCTGATACTTGCGGAGTTTCTTTTATTGTTTGTGTTTCTTTTTTTTCTGTCATTTTTCCTCTTTTTGTTATTCTTCCTATAGTTTCGAACATTTAGCACTTTTCTCAAGCACACCCAAATGAATTCACTATAGTGCTTTTTATTTTTTGAAATTTATAATTAGAATTTTACCATATATAATCCAATTAATACAATAAAATAAGTAAAATAAATTTCTTTTTAGTATAATAGTTGTAGTCATGATTAAAAAGAATTTTTTTTGAAAATTTGCTAATATATTTTTCTTTATAATTTTTTTATTCTTGTTTGCCTTTTTTTGTTATTTAACTGTAAAGTCAATACTAAATAAAAAGAATATAGATATATTTTTATCTTTATTTTTTATTTATTCTGTTACTGCAATATTTGCGGTTTATTTATTTTTACAAGAAAGACATATGGATGCAAAAATTCCATGATTATTATTAATAATCTTTTTACCTTTAATAGGACCTATTTTGTATTTAGTATACGGAAGAAAATATAGAAATGTAATTAACAAAACAAATAAAAATTTTATTATTGATAATAATATTGAAATTTATGACAAAGATCAAAAAGAGATATTTAATAATTTTTCAAATATTTTCAAAAGAAATGTTAAAAATTTTAATTCTGAAACTTTTTTTAATGGTTATTTATTTTTTAAACAACTTATTAACGATATGGAAAATGCTAAAAAATACATTTTCATAGAAATTTTTATAATAAAAAATCATTTTATTTGAAACAAAATAAGAGATGTTTTGATTAAAAAAGCAAAAGAAGGTATAGAAATAAGGATGATTCTAGATTCTTTTGGTACATCATATATAAAAAGAAAAGAATGGAAAGAATTAGAAAAATTAGGTATTAATATTATCTTTTATAATAAAATTTATTATCCTTTTATTCATTCTAATAATTTTTATAGAATCCATAAGAAGATTTTTTTAATTGATGGAAAAATCTCGTATATAGGCGGAAATAATATAAGTGATGAATATAATAATTTTTCAAAAAAATATGGAATTTGATTTGATACAAATTTAAAAGTTACTGGAAATGTTGTTTTAGATATTTTAGAATCATTTATCTTTGATTGAAATAAATGATCTAAAAATAAAATAGAAAATTTGGAAAATTATTTTGAAAAAAATATAGATCCTAAAATTTCATCAGAAAACTTAGGAATATTATTCGAGGGTGGTCCTGATGATTATGAATCATTATTAGAAACTGCTTTGATAAATTTAATTTATAAAGCAAAAAATAAAATTCAAATTTTTACTCCGTATTTCGTGCCAACAAAGAGAATATTTTTAGCAATTAAGGAAGCTTTATTAACTAAAAAAGAAATAGAAGTTTTTCTTCCGGGAAAATATGACAAGAAATATGTTAAATGATTCACTGAAGAATTTTCTACTCAATTAGAAGAACTAGGTGCTAAAATATATGAATACAAAAATATTTTTTCTCATACAAAAGCTTTAATTATAGATGAAAAAATAGGTTATACAGGAACTATGAATTTAGATGTAAGAAGTCTTTATTCACAATATGAAATTAATTTATTAATTAGCGGAAAATTTGTTAGTGATTTTATAGAAAATTTAGATTATTTAAAAAGAAAAAAAATAATTAATGAGAAAAAAAATAATATGAAAAAAAATAAAAAACTATTTAAAAAATTTTTAATAGATTTTTTCAAATCTCTATTATAAAGACAAAAAATATGTTAAAATTTTATTATACATTTTACAAATATAAAATATAAATTAAGAAAGGTCATTATGGAAAAAATAACAGTAGTAATTTCTGATCCAATTGGTTTACACGCTAGACCTGCTTCTAAAATAGTATCAGTTTCATCAAAATTTAAATCAGACATAAAAATCGTTACATCAGCAGCTACAGCTAATGCAAAATCAATTATGAATATTATGTCTTTAGCAGTTAAACAAGGTCAAGAAATTTCTATAGTTGCTGAAGGAGAAGACAAAAAAGAAGCGATAGAAACTTTAAAAGCGACAATGGTGGAAAATAATTTAATTTAAAAAACCCCTAAAAGGGTTTTCCCTGAATGCAAAATCAAGTGCACCACTATAATGTAAAATTAAAAAGTGGTTGCACTTGATTTTTTAAATAAAAAAACTACCTCATAAAAATTTAAGACAACATACTTTTTATTGAAAGGACCATATGAATTATAATACAACAAAGCATTATTCGCATTTAAATGCTGAAAAAGATTTTTAATAGAGAAATTGTTTTATAAAAATATTCAATTAGACAAATTGCTAATTTTCTTAATGTCAATCACTCAACAGTGTCAAGAGAATTAAAAAGAAATTCAAATTTTTACGGATTTTATGATCATTTAATAGCAAATGAAAAAGCCAAAATAAGACATAAACATAAAAGATTGTTTTTCTTTCTCAAATGGATGATTATAAAGAATTTAGCAAACTTATTAAAGATAATTTTAACAAAGCAACATGCGGAATAAAAATGACTTACAACTTAATAAAAGAAGGTATTAAAAATATTAAAATCCCTTCGCTAAGGACTGTTTTTAATTGGATTAATACAGGAAAATGAGTATTAACTAATAAAGATAGATTAAGAAAGCACTATACAAAAGGCGGAAAAAGAAAAAATAACGTTATTGAAAGACTTGTGCAGTCAAATTATGTATTTCCTATTTGAGCTAGACCAAAACATATTGATTTAAGAGAAACATTTGGGCATTGAGAGGGGATTTAGTTATAGGTAAAAATCCGCAGGGCATTCTAGTCTTTTAACTTTAGTTGAGAGAAAAAGCAGATTAGGAATAATTGTAAAAGTTTCAAGTAAAAACCCTTTTTACATTAATAAAGTGCTTTATGAAAGAATAAATACACTAGAATTACCTGTTGAAAGTATTACTTTTGATAATGGAATTGAATTTAATGCGGTTGGAATATTGGCAAAAAATTAGGAATTAAAATTTATAAAGCCGATAAGTATGCTTCTTTTCAAAGAGGAACTAATGAAAATTTTAACGGACTTATAAGAAGAGTTTACAAAAAGGGACTGATTTTAATAAAGTTTCTCGAGAAGAAATATTAAATCTTGAAAAAGAATAAATTTTATGAATAGAGACATACTAGAAGGAAAATGCGCTTTTGACATATATGAAGAAGAAATAGAAAGATTAAATAAATATTAATTAAAACTATTAAAAATTACAAGATTATTACAAGAAAATAATGAAAGGGTCGAAAAATTTTGCTCCATAATTTTTATTAACTTCATTAATAAAAACCGCTTTACAAGCGGAATTAAAAGAAGGGGATATCCCCCTTCACCCCTTAATAGTAAATAGGGGTATAAAATATTGTAAATTGTAGTACAATGTTTTTATAATAAAAACTACTGGTGCACTTCAATTTGCATTTTAGGAAAACCCCTAAAAGGGTTTTTTTTATTTTATTTTTTAAATATAAGTGTATTAAATTGTTTTAACTAATTTTTCTTTAGACAAATTTGTTCCATCTGTCTTGTTTCTTTGAATGTGATAAACTTCTATAGGAACATTACTGTTTGTGTGTATTCCCTTTTTTTGCTCTCTTATAAAGTGAACAATTTCTTTCTCAATATCTTCTAATGTATGCCCTTTTGCAATAATTTCTTTTGTTGATTTTAAAACGGCTTTATATTGATACATTTTTACCTCTTTTCATACAATATAATTATAAAACTTTCTCATTGTTTTACTTTCAAAGTAGAATAAAAAATAAATAAATTTAATAAAAAAAACTTTTTTCAAAAAAGAAAAAGAAAAAAATAAAAATTTATTATAATTTATAATATTGTTAAATAACCACTTGAATAAAAAGGAGAACAATGGCCGGACACTCAAAATGAGCTAATATAAAACACAGAAAAGGTGCTCAAGACGCAATAAGAGGAAAAATTTTTGCTAAATTTTCAAAGGAAATAATGGTAGCAGCAGCTAAAGGCGGTGGAGATATTGATACTAACCCAGCTTTAAGAATGGTTGTATCTAAAGCAAGAGCTAAATCTATGCCAAAAGCTAATATTGAAAAAGCTATAGCAAAAGCTACTGGAGCTTCAAAAGAAGGAATTGATTTTAAAGAAGTTATTTATTCAGGAACTTTAGCAGGAGGAGTAAATTTTCTTGTTATTTGTTTAACAGATAATATGAATAGAGTAAGCGCAAATGTACAATCTCTTTTTAAAAAAGCTGGCGGACAAATAGGAAAACAAGGATCTATTCCTTATGTTTTTGATCAAAAAGGGATTTTAGAAATAGAAAAATCATTAGTTGATGAAGAAGAATTAATGCTTTTTGCTTTAGAAAATGGAGCGGATGATTTTAAATCAGAAAATGAATTTTATGAAATTTATTCTAGTCCATCTAATTTCTTAGAATTAAAAAATGCTATTGATAAAAAATATGGATTCGAATATAAAACAGCAGAGGTTACTTATATACCAAACCAAGAAATTCAATTAGATAAAGAGAAAACACAAAAATTATTAGAGCATTTAGAAAAATTCGAAGACGATGATGATATACAAGAAGTATTTCATAACATGGACTTATCAGTAGTTTTAGAAAATGATTAATTATGGAACAAAAAGTAAAAAACCATAAGACTAGAAGGGTTTATAGAGAAGAAATTATTTCTGTTATCTACCCTTTTGAACTACAAGATATTAAATTAGATAGTAATAAGATTTTTGATGATTTTGATTTAGATAATCAACAAATAAAAACAATTGAATTTATAGAAAAACACTATGATTTTTTCAAAAACATTATAATTCCATTTTTGAGTGAAAATTCTAACTGAAACAAAATAAAACCCTTAATAAGATCAATCCTTTTATTAGGAGTTTTTGAACTAAATTATTTGGATAAAAAAATTGTAATTAATGAATTCGTAGAAATAACCAAAGACTTTACCTTAAAAGGAGATAAAGATTTTAAATTAGTTAATGCCATTTTAGATAAAGTTAGCAAATATTATGAAGAAAACTTGACAAATAGTAAAAATTAAA
This sequence comes from Mesomycoplasma molare, assembly GCF_024918955.1. Lineage (NCBI taxonomy): Bacteria > Bacillati > Mycoplasmatota > Mycoplasmoidales > Metamycoplasmataceae > Mesomycoplasma > Mesomycoplasma molare. The sequence goes on along the minus strand of NZ_CP103423.1, from coordinate 477,162 downwards.
AACCTATTAAGAAATAAAAGAAAATGAAAAAGTTATAAAAAAGAAATTCGTGACAAAAACATGCGTTTTTTGTTTACAAAAATTGCATTGAATTTTGATTTAAATTTTTCAAACGAAACTTTATTAGAAAATGAATTATCCTTTTTGAACAATGTGGATGAAAATTTTTTTACTCCATTATTTCTTAAAATATTATCTAAAGAAAATTTGTCTGCTTCTAAAATAAAAAAAATTGCAGAAAAGATATCTTTTTTTTTCTTTTTAAGAATGCAATTATCAATCAAAAAAGAGGACTTTGATTTAGAAGATAAAAGTAGATATATTTTAAATGAAGTTTTTAATGATTTAATGGAATTAACTCCTAATTTTAATTTTTACATAATAAAAATTTTAGAGGTTGTTATTAATTAATGAAAAAGAAACTTATAGATATTTTAAAAGAAAAAAACATAGCTAATGCAGAATCTTTAATAAGAACGTCCAAAGTAATAGTTAATGGAGAAATTATTACAACACCTGGATTTATTGTTAATGAATTACAATCTAAAATTGAAGTAAAAAATAATGAAAAAGAATGGGTGTCTAGAGGGGCTTTTAAATTAATTGAAGCGATTAAAAAATTTAATTTAGATTTTACAGATAAGATTGTTTTAGATATAGGTTCATCTACAGGGGGATTTACAGAAGTTTCTTTAAAATATGGAGCAAAAAAAGTTTTTGCTCTTGATTCTGGAACTAACCAACTAGATTATAAACTAAGAATCAATCCTAAAGTTGAAGTGTATGAAAAAACTAACTTAAAAAATATTAACTTTTCGTTATTTAATGAATATATTGATATTGTAGTTTGCGATGTTTCTTTTATAAGTTTAAAAGAAGTTTTTAAAGTAATTAATTTTGTAATACACGATGATAGTAAATTAATGCTTTTAATAAAGCCGCAGTTCGAAGCAAGTAGAAAATATGTAAAAGAAGGTGGTTTTGTAGAAGAAAAGTATCACGATTTTTTAATTAATAGAGTTAAAGAATATGGAATAGAACACGGTTTTAAGATGACTAAAATCGATAGATCACCTATTTTAGGAAATAAATCTAAAAACATTGAATATATTAGTTTATTTGAGAAGGTAAAAAATGATTAAAAATAATAAGTTCAAAAAAATGTTCCCTATGTTAGAAAATATAGTGTATCTCGATAGTGCAGCACTTGCGCAAAAACCTTTATCAGTTATAGAAGCTGGAGTAGAATTTTATTCTAAATTTTCCATTAGCACAAGAACTTCGGACTCAAAAATAGGTATTTTAGTTCAACAAAAAGTAGATTTAGTTAGAGAAAAAATAGCTAAATTAATTGATGCAAAAAGTGATGAAATCATCTTTAGCTCAGGAACTACTGAATCTATTAATTTTTTCTCATTAATGGCTAAACAATTTTTAAAAGAAGATGATGAAATATTACTTTCATATTATAATCATTCATCCAATATAGTTCCGTGAATGCAAATAGCTAAAGAATTAAAATTAAAAATAGTTTTTTCTAAAAACATTTTAAAAGATATAAACGAAAAAACTAAACTGATTTGTTACTCACAAGTAACTAATAATCTTAATCAAAATTTTAATAGTGATGAAATATACAAAAAAGCAAAAGAAAATAACGCTATTGTTTTAAATGATGCAGCACAAGCTATCGCTCATGAAAAAGTAACTTTCAAAAATTCTGATGTAGTTGTTTTTAGTGCTAATAAAATGTACGGACCTACCGGTTTAGGAGTTTTAGCTATTAAAAATAAAATTTTAAAAAATATAAATCCAGTATTTTTTGGAGGCGGAGCTGTAGAAAAAATAGAAAGTTCAAATGATTGAGTTTCTAAAAAAGGTGTTTCCGCTTTTGAACCGGGAACTCCAAATTTAGCAGCAATTTGACAATTTGAAAAATCTATCGATTTAATAAATGAAATAAAAATTGAAAATATTCACGAATTAAATTTAGAACTTTCTAAATATTTATATGATCAACTTTTAACAATCAAAGATATAAAAATTGCTTCAAAAAGAGGAGATTTTATAACTTTGTTTAATATAAAAAATTATGCTTCTCAAGATATTGCTTCATATTTAGGGCATAAAGATATTTACGTTAGAAGTGGTAATTTCTGTTCTAAATTAATTCCGTTAGTAGAAGATGAAAATGATTATGTTAGAGTATCATTGGCTTTTTATAATGATAAAAGTGATATTGATAAATTAATACAAGCACTTAAAGAAGGAGGAGACTTTTTAAGTTTTTTATAATATGGACAATAATAAAAAAAGAGAAATAATAATGCATCATTATTCAAAACCTGATAATAAATTAACTGAGTTACCTAATTGAAGTAATAATTATTTACATAGCACAAATTGTGTAGATGAAATTTGATTATCTTTAAAAAAAGATAATAATGTGATAAAAGATGCGAAATTTAAAGGAATTGGTTGTGCAGTTTTCCTTTCTTCATGTGATATATTTTTAAATGAAATAAAAAATAAAAATTTAGAACAAGTTAATCAAATAATAAATGATTATAAAATAATGATCAACAAAGAAAATGAAAATTTTAACAAAGATATTTTAGGTAATTTAATAGTTTTTAATGATGTAAAAACTCATCTAAATAGACTAGAGTGTGCATCTATGATTTATAAAATTGTAAAAGATAATATAGATAGTAATTAAAATATTTCAATATTTTTGCTTTTTAATAACTATTGTTTTTAGGGAAATAAAATGAAACAAGAATATTTAAATAATGATTTTACAGTAATGGAAAATTTTAAAAATGAAAAAATAACTAGTTCTTTATATTTACGTTTATTTTCTGGTTCATTTTTATTCTTTTTAAATTTCATGAATTTTTATTGAAACAGATTAATAGATAGAGAATTAGCTCAAAAATTGTATCTAAAAATGGTATTAAAACTTTATTTTTTACCTCTTATGATATTCTTAATCTCTATCTTTAACGTTGTTATTTTAATGTTAAATAAAACAGTGATAAATCAATATATTAACGATGTAGGATTAATAGTTATTTGCTTAATCATTCCGATTTTAATAATATTACTAAATCCATTATTAATTTTTTGAGCCAAAAAAAGCATGATTCAACTATATTATAAAAACTATTACAAAGAACATTTTAATCTTTTAAAAGAACCAATTGTAAAAAACTACTATATAACAGATTTAACTGAATGAAAAAAATCATATTTTAAAATTTTCAGAAACAAAGAAACAAAAATTTGATTTTTAACTTCTGATTATCTAGTTGCTAAAAATAAAAATTTTATTAGAATAAATTTTGAAAATACATTAGAATGAAAAAATGAGCAAAAAAATTTAAAAATCATCTATAAAAATAATAATATTTTTCACTTTAAAGGCTTCTTTATAAAATGAATATTTCTTTTTTTATTTTTATCTCATAAATTATTTTTTGTAAAAAATGTTTATCAAAAATATGCTGAAAAAATTAGTATTAAAAAATTTATTTTCTTTAATTGATTAACTTTTATTATCTTTTTCATTGCACCATTAACTTTAATAACTATATTTACAGTAAATGGCTCAATTAGTGATATTAATTTAATTATATTATCTTACTTTTCAGTTATTTTCTTATATCCTTTTATGATTTGTCCTATAAGATTTTACATAGTTAAAAAAATGATATAAAAATAATTTTGATTTATTCTTAATTAAAAAATGCGCCAAACAAAAACGGCGCTTTTTCCTAAAATGCAAATTGAAGTGCACCAGTAGTTTTTATTATAAAAACATTGTACTACAATTTACAATATTTTATACCCCTATTTACTATTAAGGGGTGAAGGGGATATCCCCTTCTTTTAATTCCGCTTGTAAAGCGGTTTTTTATTAATGAAGTTAATAAAAATTATGGGGCAAAATTTTTCGACCCTTTCATTATTTTCTTGTAATAATCTTGTAATTTTTAATAGTTTTAATTAATATTTATTTAATTTTTCTATTTCTTCTTCATATACGTCAAAAGCGCATTTTCCTTCTAGTATGTCTCTATTCATAAAATTTATTCTTTTTCAAGATTTAATATTTCTTCTCTAGAAACTTTATTAAAGTCAGTTCCTTTCTTATAAACCCTTCTTACAATTCCGTTAAAATTTTCATTGGTTCCTCTTTGAAAAGAAGCGTATTTATCGGCTTTATAAATTTTAATTCCTAATTTTTTCGCTAATATTCCAACCGCATTAAATTCAATTCCATTATCAAAAGTAATACTTTCAACAGGTAATTCTAGTGTATTTATTCTTTCATAAAGCACTTTATTAATGTAAAAAGGATTTTTACTTGATACTTTCACAATTATTCCTAATCTGCTTTTTCTCTCAACTAAAGTTAAAAGACTAGAATGCCCTGCGGATTTTTTACCTATAACTAAATCACCCTCTCAATGCCCAAATGTTTCTCTTAAATCAATATGTTTTGGTCTAGCTCAAATAGGAAAAACATAATTTGATTGTACAAGTCTTTCAATAACATTATTTTTTCTTTTTCCGCCTTTTGTATAGTGCTTTCTTAATCTATCTTTATTAGTTAATACTCATTTTCCTGTATTAATCCAATTAAAAACAGTCCTTAGCGAAGGGATTTTAATATTTTTAATACCTTCTTTTATTAAGTTGTAAGTCATTTTTATTCCGCATGTTGCTTTGTTAAAATTATCTTTAATAAGTTTGCTAAATTCTTTATAATCATCCATTTGAGAAAAGAAAACAATCTTTTATGTTTATGTCTTATTTTGGCTTTTTCATTTGCTATTAAATGATCATAAAATCCGTAAAAATTTGAATTTCTTTTAATTCTCTTGACACTGTTGAGTGATTGACATTAAGAAAATTAGCAATTTGTCTAATTGAATATTTTTATAAAACAATTTCTCTATTAAAAATCTTTTTCAGCATTTAAATGGGAATAATGCTTTGTTGTATTATAATTCATATGATCCTTTCAATAAAAAGTATGTTGTCTTAAATTTTTATGAAGCTGTTTTTTTATTTAAAAAATCAAGTGCAACCACTTTTTAATTTTACATTATAGTGGTGCACTTGATTTTGCATTCAGGGAAAAATGCGCCAAACAAAAACGGCGCTTTTTTAATATTAATATTCATTGCAGAATTATTTTTTAAGTTTTTTTAGCGTCTTTTAAAAAAAGCAATATTAAATTCCATGCTCTTTTTTAATTTGCTCTCATTCTTCCGGATCTATATCTAGTTTACCGTTTCTTCTCATTTCGTCAATTTCTGCTTGTTCTTCTTCATCAATGGGTTCAATATATTTTCTTAGATATTCTGCTAAAGTTAATTTATCATCTTCTCTTATTCTTATTAGCGCGGTTTCTCTTAAGAATTGTGAAAAACTTTTTCCACGCTCTTGCGCATTAATTTTAATTAGATCATAATCTTCTTTTGATAATGATATAGTTTTTTTTACAGTCATTTTGATTTTCATACCTTTTTTAAGTTTGTTAATATATATTTTAATTATAACTTAGTTAATTGTATTTTTACTTAAAAAAATCCAGCACAATAACTTTTTAACTTTACACTATACCGTTTCACTTAATTTTTCATTTAGATTTTTTAGTTCTAACGATATTTCCCTCTCACTGATATACTTTTATGAAAAATGTATTTTTACACAAAAAATACATTAAAAAATAGATTTTTTACCTATTTTCTTTTTTTTTTTTTTTTGTTTTATGATTTGAACAAGGAGGAAATTTATGGAAAATAAAAAACATTTTAAAATTTGAAACAAAATAATAGGAAACACATCTCGAGGAATAGATTACGCAGGAAGAGAAATAGTTAAATCTGCTTATGGCGATGAAAAGAGTAAATATGGTTGAAATATAGATCATATTCTACCAAAATCTAAGGATGGTAAAAATAACACTGAAAACCTTATTGTTGCGCATATTTTGACTAACCAAGAAAAAGGTGATAATTTTTCTGAATTTTCTGCAAACGGTAAAAAATTCAAAATTCTTAAAAAAGAAAATGGTGAATGAAAAATTAAAGAAATATAACATTATTGTATATTATTAAAAATCAATACATATTCATATCATTTTTAAACACCTGCAAGGTGTTTTATTTATTTTTTTTAATACAAAGCTTTTATTAATAAAGTTTCTAATAAAATAATTTAAGATGCATAATTATAAAATATGTTATAATTCAATAGCAATATATGGAGATAATAACTGTATAAAAAATACTTAATTTGTTATTTGAATATATTTTCCTCTATAAAATTGCAAAAATAATTAATATAAAAGGAGGTTGAATGAATTCTTTTAGAAAAGAAAAAGAAAACATTGTTGCTGAAGTAAAATCAAACATTGAAAATTCTTCTTCTTTAGTTATTGCTGAATATCGTGGATTATCAGTTGCAAATTTTGAAGAATTAAGAAAAGAATTAAAATCAGCTGGTGTAAAAATAAAAGTTTACAAAAACAGATTATTTAAAATAGCAGCTAAAGATTTAGGTTATGAAGCTTTAGAATCAACTTTAGTTGGACCTAATGTTTTCGCTTTTGGTGGAGATGATGCGATTTCACCAGCAAAAATTATTTCTAAATTCAGTAAAAAATACCCAGAAGTTATTTTAAAAGGTGGTATTTACGAAAATCAAGTTATCGATTCAGTTGAAGTGCAAAAAGTTGCATCATTACCAAGTTATGAAGAAGCTCTTACAATGCTTGCATCTTCATTATTGGGACCATTAAGACAACTATCAGTTGGATTTAAAATGTTAGTAGATGAAAATAAATTAGTATCAGAAGGAGAAAAATAAAATGGCTAAATTAACAAAAGAAACATTTATAGAATCTTTAAAAGAAATGAACATTAAAGAAGTTATGGAATTAGTAGAAGCAATGAAAGAAGAATTTGGAATTGATCCTTCTGCTGTTGCTGTTGCTGCAGCTCCTGTTGCTGAAGCTGCTGAAGCTAAATCAGAAGTAAACATTACATTAAAAGGTGATGGTGGACAAAAAGTTAATGTTATAAAAGTGGTTAAAGAAGTATTAGGATTAGGATTAATGGAAGCTAAAAAAATGGTTGATTCAATTCCTGTAGTTCTTAAAGAAAATGTTAAAGTATCAGAAGCAGAAGAAATTAAAGCTAAATTAGAAGCTGCTGGTGCAGAAGTTGTTTTAGGATAATTTAAACAATTCTATTTAAAAAAATATGACACTTTATTTTAAGTGTCATATTTTTTTTAAATTATTTCTTTAGTAAGTATTCTATTTCTTTATCATAAATAGGACCTTCTTCTGTTCAAGGAGTTTCTAATATAATAGGTATATTATCAAATAAAGGATCATGTACTATCTTTTTAAGTATTTCTTTATTTATATAGCCTTGCCCAATATTTGCATGTCTATCTTTATGAGAATTTAAGGGATTTTTAGAATCATTTAAATGAATAACTTTTACATATTTTAAAACGTCTTTTTCTTTTAAAATATTTATAAATTCATCGTATTTTTCTAAGTTATAACCAGCATCTCATACATGACAAGTATCGATGCATATACCTTTTCTATCGCTTTTTACATTTTCTAATACATATTTTAATTCATCAAAAGTAACACCAATTTCAGTACCTTTTCCAGACATTGTTTCTAAGATTATTTCTACATCTTTTGTATTTTTTAAAATATAATTTACTGAATTTATTAACTGATTTAATGCCTCTTGTTTAGAAAATTTAGTATAAGAACCAGGATGCAAAACTAAATATTTAGCTCCTATATAATTCATTCTTTCTATCTCTTTAATTAAAAAATCATTTGCAAAGTCATATTTTTCTGGATTTGCAGGATTAGTAATATAGGGCGCATGAACTATAATATCTTCTGGTTTTATAATTTCTTGTTGATCTCTTAAATATTCAAAAAGTTTATAGTTTGTTACTTGTGTTCGTAATGTTGTTTGTGGTGCTCCTAAATAGATCATAGCGCAATTTGCATTATTTTTTATTGATTCTTTTATTGCGCCATACAAATAATCTGGTTTTTTAAAAGAAACATGTGAACCTATTTTTATCATTTTATCTACTTTCAATTTTAATTGTCTTATCAGCGTGATTTATTTGGATACTATTAATTTTGTATTTTTTTTCATTTATAAAACCGTCAAAAATAAAAAATACATCATCATTTTGTTTTGTTAGTTGTGCTTTAATAAATTTAATTTCTTTTTCATTTTTAGAATTAATATGTTGAATTTCTAAGTTAACTTCTTCAAATTCTAAGTCGAAATTTTTTAAGTAATATTTATTTTCGTTTTCATTATCTTGTTGAAAAAAATAGAAATTTTCTTTATTTTCTTTAAAAATAAAAGGTTTTACAGATCTAAATTTCAATGTTCTATCTTTGATATCTATGCTTTCTATAAAAAGCTTATTAGAACTTTTAAATAAATCTTTACTTAATCTAATTTTTATTGTATGACCAGTTTCGATAATATCTTCTTCATCGAGATCTTCATCTACATTTTGAATAATAGAAAAAGTAAAATCACTTTCAAAATCTTTAAAGTTAATTTTCAATCGCTTTTCTTCTAAAATTGAAAATTCTAATGTAGGAACCTTAAAATTAAAATCTATAAAATCTTTTGTCTCCATTATAGAGTAAGGGTAACTAAAATATTGTATATCTCCAATTTTTAATTTTTTAAAATATTTTTCATTATTTTCTTCAAAAAAGCGAATTTCAACATCTTTTTTCAAAGAAAAAAAATCTGAATTTTTAAAATATATTAAAACATTAATTGTATTTTCGGATATTTTTTCTATTTTCGCATTAGAAATATAATTACCCATTTCTATAACTTCATTTGTTTTAATGTTTCAAAAAGATAAGCTATCAAAATTCGACAACTTTTCATCAACTATAGTTGTTAAAAATAAGTTATTTTCAACAAAATATCCAGGAGAAAAATAATTTTCATTTTCTTTTGAATTTTCAACCTTTATTTCCTTATTACTTTCGTTTTGCGAAGAAGTAATATTAGAATTATTGTTATTTGTTGAATTATTATCACTTTTAGATACCACTACTTTATCTTCTTCTTGCTTATTAATAAAAGAATTACTACAAGATGTAAAAGAAATTAAAGAAGAAAATAATGAAACTAAAAGTATTTTATTTTTATTTCTTTTAAACATTTTTAATAAATTCCTTACTTTCAAAGATTTCTATAATGGTATTTTTAAATTTTTCTTTAAGTTTACTTTCTAAAAAAGACAAATTTATTTTTTCTATTGAATGTGGCACCAAAAGAAAATATATCCCCATCGTTTCTAATGCGATTAATTCATTTCATTTTAAATCAGAGGTTAGATACAAAGCGTTTTTTTTATATATTTTTCAAGTTTTTAAAATATTTTCCATTCCAGCAGAACCTGGTAATATTGCTATATTTTTAATTTTTCTATTTTTATTATTTATATTAGTTTGTAAAGATTCAAATTTAAAAACTTTTTTAATTTCCTCAATAAAATTAGAAAAAATCATTTTTTGATCTAATTCTATTACTGAATTAAATTTGTCAATAGAAATAGTTTTACCTTTTAAGTTTAGCGCCTTAATAATTAATGTAGATCCAGTGTTAGGTATGGTATCAAGATTAGTATGAACAGAAAAAACATTAATTTTATGTTTTCTGATTTTTTTATGCATATTTTTTTTATATGGATCTTTTAGAAAAGTTTCTTTTAAACTAGTTTTATAAAAAAGAAAAGTATGATAATTTAAAATAAAATTAAATTCATTTTTTATAGCATAATCCAAAACTTCTTTAGTTAGATCTAAAGAAATTAGAATTTTGTTAACTTTATTATTAAAATTATAAGAAAATCCAACTTTATCTCATTGTTCTTTTTCCTTTTGAGGAAAAAGAAAATCTAGATAATCAGCTATTTCATTAGAATTATTCACCTTCATAGTAATCTTTTAATTTTCTTTTCTTATGTGTAACTTTTAATTTTCTTAATATTTTAGCTTCAATTTGCCTTATTCTTTCTTTTGAAACACCTTTTTCACTAGCTAATTCATCAAGGCTATGTATTCTATATTTTTGTCCATTTTCATCTTCGCCAACTCCGTATCTTTTCATTATTAAGATTCTTTCATCATCTTCTAGATGATTGTTTAACATTTCTTTTAATATTAATTCTAATTCTTTATTTGAAGCAAAGTCTATAGGAGACATAACGCTTTCATCTTTAATAAAATCTGAAAAGAATGAATCATCTTCTTTACCGATAGGTTTATCTAAAGAAATAGGATCAATGTTAATTTTTCTAATATATTGAACTTTTTCGGCTGTAAAATCATCTTCCATTTTTTCCGCTATTTCTTGGTCGGTAGGTGTTCTTCCTAAAGTTTGATTAAGTTCTCTTTCTATCTTAGTCAATCTATTTATTGTTTCAACCATGTGAACAGGAACTCTTATTATTCTAGCTTGATCGGCAACTGCTCTTGTAATAGCTTGCCTTATTCATCAAGTTGCATAAGTTGAAAATTTATAACCCTTTTCAACTTCGTACTTAGAAACGGCTTTTAAAATTCCTGAATTACCTTCTGAAATTAAATCAATAAATGAAAGCCCTCTATTTTTATATTTTTTAGCGTTGTTTATAACTAATCTTAAATTTCTGTTTATTAAAGTATAACGAGCTTTTTTACCCTTTCTTCCACCGAGTTTTATTTGTTTAGCTAATTCAATTTCTTCTTCTTGTGATAGTAAATTACCATATTTACCTATTCACCTCATATATCATTTGATAATATCATTAGTTTCTGTTAATTTATTTCTATATTGAGAATCATTATAACTAAAATCTTCTTCATAAATAACTTCATCTTCAATACTTAAAGTTTCATCATTATCATAATCTTTTAACTCTAATTCGTCATCTTCTAATCCTTCTAACTCTTCTGAAGATTTAGAAATTTTTTTATTTTTATTTTTTTTGGATTTAGATATTTCTTCTTTTAGATCAGACTCACTAACTTCATCCATATCACCTTTATCAGTTTCATTTTTTATTATTTTTTCTTCTAATAAAACTTGTAAAAAGTCCATAGATTTTTCTTCATCTACAGATAATTTTTTAGCTAATAAAAAATTAAAAACTTCTTCTTGTGTTAAAAAGTTTTTATTTTTTTCTTTTTTTTGTTTTCTATTTAGTTCTTTTTTTAACGCATTTATTATTGTTATATAAGAATTATTTTTTTCTTCTTTAATCATATATAAATCCGCCTTTTCTTATAATTTATAGTCTTTTTTTAAAAATATAAAAATTATAACACAAAAGTTAAAAATTTCTTTTTATATTTATTAAGTTTTCTATTTTTTTATAAATTATTTCTCTTTCTTCTTCATTATTTGTTACTTTTAATTCATGATATAAAATAGCTAGTTTCTTTTGTATTTTTTGTGCGTTTAGAAATTGTGTTTGTTGATCATAATTAATAAAAGCTCTCTTAAAATCTTCTTCATTATTTAATAATTTTTCAGAAAATAGTTTTTCATTTACTAATTTTTTTATTTTTTCTTCTTTTGAATTTAATTTTCTAATTTTTTCAAAAATCTTTAAATCGTTAATTGTTAGTTTATTTTGACTTTTGTTTATATATATATTCTCTATGGAAGGATTTAAGATTAAACTCGAGATAATTAAAGACCTTAAATTATCTAATGAATTTTCTATCTTATTAGTATTTTTATTATTTTTTTTCGAATAAAAATTATTATTGTCATTATTAATATTTTTACTTTTATTTTCTAGTGAATAAAATTGTTCTTTTTTAATAGAATATTCTGATTCTATTCTATTCAAAATAAATTCTCTTTCTTTTAAATCAGAATATTTTAAGAATATATTCATGTTATTTATAAATGTATTTACTGAAATAAAATTTGTAGAATCTAAATTTAATTTAAATTTTTCGTAAACAAAAGACAGAGGTGAAACTCTATTTTTTAACATTTCATTTAGTTTTTCTGCTCCGAATATATTTAATATTTCATCAGGGTCATATTCTTCATTATTTTTTATTATTTCAACTTTTATATTGTTTTTTAAAAGTGTATATATGGACTTTTTAGTAGCTTCAGTACCAGCCCTATCACCATCTAATAAAAGAAGCACTTTTTTATTTTTTAATAAATCAATATGATACTCTGTTAAAGATGTACCCATTAAAGCAACTGCATTTTTTATATTTATTTTATGAAGGGCGATAACATCCATAAATCCTTCGCAAATTATTATTTCGTTTGTTTTAGTAGAAAATTTTTCTGCTTGATGAAAATTAAATAATATTTTTGATTTTGAAAATACACTATTTTGTGCTGAATTTATGTATTTAGGGTTGTTTTTATCACTACTGTTTAGAATTCTTCCAGAAAAGGCAACAATATCACCATATTCATTTTTTATTGGAAAGATTATTCTATTTTTAAAAAATATTTGTTCTTCAGAAGTTATTAAAGAAGCATTTATTAAAATATCTTTAGTATTATTTTTTAATTGCAATATTTCTTTAAATTCTTCTGTATTTTTAGAAAAACCTATTTCGAATGTTTCTACTATTTCTTCATCTAGTTTTCTTAATTTTAAAAAGGACTCCACTTCTAAATTATTTTTTTCTTTTTTCAAAAATAATTTAAATAATGTGTTAGCATCATGATTTGCACGAATAATTTTTTTATCTAAATTAGAATATTCTGGTTTTTTTTCATTACTTTGAAAGATATTTAAATTTAAATTAAAATTTTCATTTATATAATTTAATGTTTGAGTAAAATTAAATGAATTATAATTCATTATAAAATCTATTATATTTCCGCCAATTTGACAACTAAAACATTTAAAAATTTTTTTAGCAGGGGAAACTGTTAAAGATGGATTACTATCTCCATGAAATGGGCAAACCGCTAAATAATTATTACCTTTTTTTGATAAAGGAATAAAAGAAGATATTGCTGATACAATATCTATTTTATCAATAATTTCTTCTGTTATATTTTTATACATTTACCTTCCTTATTTTCTTAGATAATTAACTAAATTTTTGATTTCAATTCTTTCTTGTTCCATTGTATCTCTATTTCTAACAGTCACTTTTCCATCTTCTAAAGAATCGTAATCATAAGTAACGGAATAATATGTACCTATAGAATCTTGACGACGATATCTTTTACCAATAGTACCACTATCATCAAAAGTAGCACTTATATCATGTTCTAATAAATGTTCAAAAATTTTGTAAGCATTTTCAGAAAGTTTTTTAACTAAAGGTAATATGGCTACTTTATAAGGAGAAATATTTTTATTCAGTTTTAGCACTATTCTAGTTTCATTGTTTTCTATTGTTTCTTTTTCAAAAGAATCTACAATTAAAGCTAAAATTAATCTATCTAAACCTATAGAAGGTTCTATCACATGAGGTAAATATTTAGTATTTGTTATAGGGTCTAAATATTCTAAGTTTTCCCCTGAAAAATTACTATGAGCACTCAAATCAAAATCACCTCTATGAGCAACTCCCAATAATTCTCCCCAACCAAAAGGGAACAAGAATTCAATATCACTTGTAGCTTTTGAATAATGAGCTAATTCTTCTTCTTTATGTTCTCTAAACCTTATAGATTTTTCCTTTATTCCTAATTTTAAAATAAATTGTCAAACCTTTTCTAAATATTTTTTATAAATTTCCATAGATTCTTCGGGTTTAGAAAAAATTTCTAATTCCATTTGTTCAAATTCTCTAGTTCTAAATATAAAATTACCAGGAGTTACTTCATTTCTAAAAGATTTTCCAATTTGGCCTACACCAAAAGGCAATTTACTTCTAGTTGAACGCAAAACATTTTTAAAATTTACAAAAATTCCTTGAGCTGTTTCTGGTCTTAAATATATCTTTTCTTTTTTATCAATAACAACACCTTGAAAAGTTTCAAACATTAGGTGAAATTCTTTTATTTCACTTCAATCGGTATCTGAATTATCATATTTTTTAACATTTTCCTTTATGAAATCGCTTAACTCTTTTTTTGTAAATTTGTTAACATCAATTTCTGGAAATAGTTCTTCTACAATGTGATCTGCTCTATATCTTTTATTATTTTTTTTATTTTCTATTAATGGATCTGAAAAATTAGCCACATGCCCAGAAGCCTCTCACACTTTAGGATTCATAAGAATTTTGGTGTCTAAAGCATAATTAGAAGGATCTTTGGTTATAAACTCTTTTCATCACATATTTTTTACATTTCTAGATAATAAAGAGCCTAGCGGACCATAATCTCATGTGTTAGCTAAACCGCCATAAATTTCTGATCCTTGAAAAACAAAACCTGTTGCTTTTAAATGATTAATTATTTCTTGAATATCTTTATTTTTATTGTTCATAATTTAAAATTATAATAAAAAAAATGCATTTTTTATTTTTATTATCTATAATTTTTCTATATGTTAAAAAAAGAAGAAATTGATATTTTTTTGGATAAAGAAAGAAGAAAAAAATATTTTATGAAATTAAGCTATTTTCTAGAAAAAGAATATAAAAATAAGAAAATTTATCCTAATAAAATCGATATTTTTAAAGCTCTAGAAGTTACAAATTTTGAAAATTTAAAGTTGGTTATAATTGGACAAGATCCCTATCATACAAAAGATGTAGCAGATGGATTGGCTTTTTCTTCAAAAATAAATAAAATTCCACCTTCTCTTAAAAATATTTTTAAGGAAGTAAAAAATAGTTATCCTAATTTTAAAGTCACTAGAAATCCTAGTTTAGAAGATTGGTCTAAACAAGGTATTTTATTATGAAATATGGTACTTACAGTCGAAGAAAGTAAACCAGGTTCACATTATGATAAAGGTTGAGAACAATTTTCTATAAACTTTCTAAATTTTTTAATTGAAAAAGAAGAAAAAATAATTTTTTTATTATTAGGTAATAAAGCTCAAAAACTAAAAAATATCATAGATTTAAAAAGTCAGATAATTTTAGAATATTCACACCCTTCACCCTTTAGTTATTCAAAAAGTTTTAAAAATTCAAAAGTATTTAAAAAAATTAATATTTTATTAAAAAATATGAAAAAAGAAGAAATAAATTGATAAAATTATTATATGTTAATAGTACATAAAAAAAGAGTAAGACTAACATCTATAGAAAATTCATTAGAAGAATGAATAGAAAATAATATAGAAACTTTTATAAATTTAAGAGAAAATGAATTAGCCGATTATATTTTAACCACGCCCTCTGCTATAAGTGTATATATAAAAAAGATAGGTTATAAAAATTATAAAGAATTTCAACAACAAGTTATTCAAAACTATGATGAACAAAAGAAAAAGGATAAAAATCCTTTCACTAATTCAGTTTTTAAAACTTCTATTTATTATGACATAAAACAATATATAAATTCTTTGCTTATAGATAATAAATTTATGCTACAAATTTACAATTCATTTTCAAAAGCAGAAAATATAGGAATTGTCAAATATAGTAATATTGATTTTTCTACATTGAATTTAGAAAAATTTTTAACAACAAACAAAAATAAAATTTTAATAAATGATGATTTAAAAAATATTAAAAGCCAAAATACATTATTTATAGTTTTTGACAATTTTTATGAATCAGTAGATATTGAAAAAATTATCAAAAATATACATGATTCAAATAACTACTTTATTGTTTTTTCAAATAAAAATATTGATGTCGCTCAATACAAAAATGGTTCATTTTTCCTAATTAAATCGCTTTTTGGAGATATTGAATTAAACAAAAAAATAGCAAAAAACTTTTTTATTTTTGTTTTAGATCTAATGATTGAAATGTTAATGTAAAAAGTATATCTAAAATAAAAAATAAATAATAAGTTTATTCTAAAATTACATTTTATCTGCTTTTAAACTTTTCTTTTTATAGTATAATTTTTCATAAAAATTAAGTAAAAGGAGAATAAATGAAATTTAAAAACAAAAAGCTTATTATTGGTGGAACTTTTTTAACATCTTTATCGCTAGTTACTCTAGTTTCTTGTGGTTCACCGGTTTTGAGTCAACCTTCAAGTAGTAATACTGATAATTCTGAGACAAAAAGTCCAACAACAGAAAATAAAAAGGATAATAAAGACAATAATAACAATTCTACAAGTAATGAAACATCAACTTCAAAAGAAACAAATGGTTCTGTTGAGGAACAAAAATCTGAAACTAAATTAACAATTACTTCTTCCGCTATAGTGCAAGGTGTATTGAATGATAGAAAATATATTTCTCATCATGATGAAAGTACACTTTCAAGAGGACAAAGTTTGCCCTTATCATGAAATTCTATTAAAGATGCAAAATCTTATGCCGTTATTATGTTAGACAAAACAGCAACTGAAGTTGTTGGTAAAGTTTATACTCACTGAGGAATTTTTAATATTCCTGCTAATAAAACACAATTAGAAGATAATTATTCTGAAACAGTTAAAAATGATAGTAATATAAAACAAATGGTTACTTCAGGGCAAGAAGCGAATGAAAAAACATATATTGGTCCTAACCCTCCTACAGAGCACATTTATGAAGTTAGAGTATATGCATTAAATAGTGAAAATATAAATGTAAGTTCTTCAGATGGCAATTTTTATTTAAATAATTTCTTATCAGAAACAAAAGATAAGATCATTTCTGAAGGTGTTTTAACTTTTTCTTACGGACCAGAAAATAAAAC
This sequence comes from Mesomycoplasma molare, assembly GCF_024918955.1. Taxonomy (NCBI): domain Bacteria; kingdom Bacillati; phylum Mycoplasmatota; order Mycoplasmoidales; family Metamycoplasmataceae; genus Mesomycoplasma; species Mesomycoplasma molare. Next base: position 460,316 of record NZ_CP103423.1, on the reverse strand, counting down.
AAATGGTAATTTATATGCTACTGAAAATATAGGAAAAATAAATATTGAATCTAATGCATTAGAAAATAATTTATTAAAAAATGGGTATTTTAAAGAAAGTAATGAATCTAATACTGAAAATTTAAAAACTATCCCATTTGAATGAAATAAGATTGAAGGAGCAAGTTCTTATTTGGTTTGATTAGAAGATTATAGCGATTCAAACAGAGAAAAGAACTTCGTTTCAATTTTATGAGGAAGAATAAATATTGAAAACCCAACAGAAGGAAATAAAGTAGTTATTACAGAAGAAAACTTTAATAGTCAAAATGTAACAAATAACATTTTAAATTCTTCATACATTAGTCCATATGCATCTTATGGTATGGATCCAGAACAACCAAGAAATAATGAAAATGCAAATAAATTTTTATTACCTGAAGCAACAGGAGATAAAAGCAATAACATTTATGTGCTAAGAGTTTTAGCATTAAATAAAAAACTTACTAAACAAAATAATCAAGCAAATCCTAGTGAAATGCCTTCTTTCGATGAATATGGTCATCCTCCTATTAATAAAGATGTATTAGGTTCATATCTTTTAGAAGCTAAACAATCAGTAATAGCTGAAGGTTCTTTAATTTTTAAACTAAAATAAAATTTAAAATAAAATACCCTTTTTTATAACAAAATTGGGTATTTTTTATTAGTAAATTATCAAAAGTAATTAATCAGATTATAATTTAGAAAAGATTAAAAAGGAGAAAACATGTCAAATATTTATAATCCAAGAAACGAAGATGAAAGTGGTTTTGAACCTAAAGTTGATAACTCAGAAAAGAAAGCTAAAGTTTCAATAGCAACCAAAATTATTTTTTGAGTATTAGGAACTTTATTTTTTCTTTTTGCACCAATATATTTTTTGGTAAAAAGAAATAATTTAAATAGAATGCAGAACTCTATTAACGAAGCTTCTTCAACAATTGATACTCAATTAGCAAAAAGAGCAGATACACTTATAAAATTAGTAGACCAAGTTAAATCATATAAAGAATATGAATCTTCATTATTAAAAGATGTAACTAAATTAAGAACTTTAATAAATTCTAACAATACAAATTATAATAGAGAAGATATTGAACAATTATCTTCAAAAATTTCTAGACAAATTAGTGTAGCTTTTGAATCATATCCAGATCTAAAAGCTTCTAATCTTTATGAAACTCTAATGAAAGAGTCAATTTATTTAGAAGAAGAAATTTCAGCAGCTAGAAGACTATATAATTCAAAAGTTAAATCATTTAATGAGCAATTATTCATTTTTCCCGCTTCAATAGTAGCAGAAAGTTTAAATTTAACTTCTATGCCTCTATTTAAAGCAAATATTCATCAAAGACAAGATGTTTCTATGAAAGATTTATAATTTTAAGAAATGAAAAAAAGAGTCGATAATTATAAAAATTTTGATGAATTCAAAAAACTAGCTGATCTAGAATTTTTTCCGTTATTTAATGAAAAAGTTAAGGAAGCTTTTAATAACTCTGAAAAAATTAAAGAAATAAACAATAAAAAAAATATAACTTTTATATTTTTAGGAGTCTTAATATTTTTTTCTTTAATTTCTATTATTTTATTATTTACAAATAATTTCATAGGCTTTATAGCGATTTTACTTATTTCACTAATAATATCTTTTATTTTTTTCTTTTTCTGAAGAATTTATCAAAAAGAAAAAGAAAAATTACTAAATTCAATTTTAAAGAATATTCCAATAAAAGAATTGTATACAGAAGCTTTTAAAAAATTAGAACCTAGTATAAAATATTTTGGCTTTATTTCTGAACAAGAAGAACAATTTCGAGAAGTATTTATAACTAAAAAAGAAGTCGAATTATATAGAAATAATGTTAATTATAATGCGACAATTTTTGACATTAGTGAGCCTCAATTTCTACTAATTAGAGATAAATTCCCTGTTTCTTTTGTAAATGTTATTTACTTGCTGAGAGAATATAATAGAAAGGGTGAATATGTCGATAGATTTTTCCACAAAGGAATATTAAAAATTTCTACAAAAAAACTAGAAGAAAAATCTTTCGTTTTTTCTCTTTTAAAAGGTGGAAATATATTTTCTAAAAAGTCAAAAGTTAAATTAGAAAATGAAAATTTTAACAAAATTTTTAAACCAATTACAAATGATGAATTAAAAATTAGACAAATGTATACACCTTTATCTATGGAGTTATCTTTAAAAAGAATAAAAGATATGCGAGGTGTAAAAGCTACAAATTTATGAATAACATCAGATTCAAATAATATATATTATGAATACTCTATTGATTTTAATTTTATGATATTAGATTATAAAAAATCAAAATTAGACTCTGAAAAAATTATTTCAGAACTATATCAAGATTTTTTAATCGATATTTATACACTATACTATTTAATTTCAATTATGTATATAACAAATTATCTCGATTAAACAAACAAAATTTGTTTGTTTTTTTATTTTCACTAGCTCTTTTTGATATTAAAAATATGGTCAAAAGTGAAAATAAAAATACAAATTAAATAAAAGTTATTAAAAAAACTCTTTTCATTTTGTTAGAGAGTTTTTTTATTTTTCAGCATTATTTCTGATGCTTTTGCTATCATTGCCCCATTATCTGTGCAATATTCCATTTTAGGAATAATAGCATTTTTGTGTATTAATTTAAATTTTTCTCTTAAGTACTTATTAGCAGAAACCCCTCCTGCCAACACGATAGAATTAGGATTAAATTCTTCAATAGCGAGTTTAAATTTTTCAATTAAATATTTAATAACAATTTCTTGAAATTTTATAGCTATTTTTTCAGTAGGTACTTTTTGTTTTTTATTTTCGTAAGTATTTATTAAATTAATAACTTGCGTTTTAATTCCGCTTAAAGAAAAATCATATTTTCCTTCTGTTTTAGGTATTGATATTTTTATTTCATCTGCATTTATATTATTTTTTAAGTTATCGAAATAAATTTTATCTATTATTGGTCCGCCAGGAAAGGATAAATGAAGCTTTCTAGCTACTTTATCATATGCTTCTCCAACTGCATCATCTAAAGTTTCGCCTATAACTTTAATATCAAAAGGGGAATTTGCATAAAGAATTTGAGTATGTCCTCCAGAGACCAGTAAACCTAATGAAGGATAACTAATTTCTTGATCTATTGCTCCTGAAAAAAAATGACCATTTAAATGATTTACTGGAATTAAAGGTTTATTTAAAATAGTAGATAATGCATTAGCAAACAAAAAACCTATTTGTAAAGATCCGATTAAACCAGGTTCTTTTGTATAAGCTATCATATCTATTTCTGATAAATCAATTTCTTTTTTTATTTCTTCTAATATTAAAGCAATGTTATTAACGTGTTCTCTAGAAGCAATTTCAGGAATAGTGCCACCATATTTAGCATGTATATTAATTTGACTAAAAATTATATTTTTTATAATTTTACCTTCTTTTAAGATAGCTAAGGAACTATCATCATGTGATGTTTCTATACCTAAAATTACCATATTTTTTCCTTTATTTGAATTTATTTTAACAAATTTTAACCCAATACTCTTTAAAAATTTTAAAAATAAATGCTAGAATAAATAAAATCTCTAGCATTAAAAATTTAATATTTTGTATTTTAAATTTTAATTATTTAAAATCGATATTTTTTTCAACTTGTTTTGCTCTGTCATCTTTAATGTTGTTGTCATTAACATTTTTTAAATCATCATAATATTTTTTCACTAATTCTTCTATAGCTTTAGAATCGTTAATACCTTTAGCTGCTAATTCTTCTTTAGCTAAACGATAAAACATTTCTTTTATGTTTTTATTATCCATTTTTCCCTTTCCTTTTGACCTTTGTATAATCATTTTTCATTAAATTTATATAATATAAATATAAGTAATTATATTATATAGAATATATTAAGAAAGCGGGTTAATTAAATGAAAAAATATCAAAGAAAGTTTTGGAGATAATCAATTTGTAAAAATAATAATGTATATAACCCCTGAATATGCTCAAAATTCAAATAATGAGCCAATTAGTGTAGTTAATGGAAAATTTATTGAGTTTAAAATTTTATTCAATAACTAAAAAAATAAAATAAATAAAAAACTTAGTGAAAACTAAGTTTCCTAAAATGCAAATTGAAGTGCACCATTAGTTTTTATTATAAAAACATTGTACTACAATTTTTAATATTTTATACCCCCCTATTTGCTATTAAGGGGGTGAAGGGGGATATCCCCCTTCTTTTAATTCCGCTTGTAAAGCGGTTTTTTATTAATGAAGTTAATAAAAATTATGGAGCGAAATTTTTCGACCCTTTCATTATTTTCTTGTAATAATCTTGTAATTCTTAATAGTTTTAATTAATATTTGTTTAATTTTTCTATTTCTTCTTCATATATGTCAAAAGCGCATTTTCCTTCTAGTATGTCTCTATTCATAAAATTTATTCTTTTTCAAGATTTAATATTTCTTCTCGAGAGACTTTATTAAAATCAGTCCCTTTTTATAAACTCTTCTTATAAGTCCGTTAAAATTTTCATTAGTTCCTCTTTGAAAAGAAGCGTATTTATCGGTTTTATAAATTTTAATTCCTAATTTTTTGCTAATATTCCAACCGCATTAAATTCAATTCCATTATCAAAAGTAATACTTTCAACGGGTAATTCTAGTGTATTTATTCTTTCATAAAGAACTTTATTAATGTAAAAGGGTTCTTACTTGAAACTTTTACAATTATTCCCAACCTACTTTTTCTTTCCACTAAAGTTAAAAGACTAGAATGCCCTGCGGATTTTTACCTATAACTAAATCACCCTCTCAATGCCCAAATGTTTCTCTTAAATCAATATGTTTTGGTCTAGCTCAAATAGGAAATACATAATTTGACTGCACAAGTCTTTCAATAACGTTATTTTTTCTTTTTCCGCCTTTTGTATAGTGCTTTCTTAATCTATCTTTATTAGTTAATACTCATTTTCCTGTATTAATCCAATTAAAAACAGTCCTTAGCGAAGGGATTTTAATATTTTTAATACCTTCTTTTATTAAGTTGTAAGTCATTTTTATTCCGCATGTTGCTTTGTTAAAATTATCTTTAATAAGTTTGCTAAATTCTTTATAATCATCCATTTGAGAAAAGAAAAACAATCTTTTATGTTTATGTCTTATTTTGGCTTTTTCATTTGCTATTAAATGATCATAAAATCCGTAAAAATTTGAATTTCTTTTAATTCTCTTGACACTGTTGAGTGATTGACATTAAGAAAATTAGCAATTTGTCTAATTGAATATTTTTATAAAACAATTTCTCTATTAAAAATCTTTTTCAGCATTTAAATGCGAATAATGCTTTGTTGTATTATAATTCATATGATCCTTTCAATAAAAAGTATGTTGTCTTAAATTTTTATAGGTAGTTTTTTTATTTAAAAAATCAAGTGCAACCACTTTTTAATTTTACATTATAGTGGTGCACTTGATTTTGCATTCAGGGAAACTTAGTGAAAACTAAGTTTTTGTGTTATTTTGAAGTAGTTCTAGCATCTATTACAACATCATTTTCTTTGAATTTAAATTTTTCTGGAATTTCGTTTATATTATCACCAAAAAGATTTGTTTTGTAACTAGTTCCATAAGCTTTAATTAAGGCTTCACGATAAGAATTTTTTTGATCTTTTCCACCACCATAAATTAAATCATATTGAGGTAGGCTATATTTATTATCTCCTGTACCGTAAATACCTTTGTAATCATAACCTTCTGATCTAAAAGCAGCAGCTAAACCAGTCTTTGCGCTTTGGTTACCTGCGTGAAAAACAGCTACTAATTCATTATTTTGGTTTCTAATTGAAGAACCTGATGAACCACCAATTGGAACATAGTGTTTTGGCATATAAGATAAACCTGAAAAAATTAGCTTTTTATTTCCGTTTAACTTTGAAATGTGTAATTCCTTACCAACTCTAGTAGCTGATATGAATGCATCTAAAACACCTGGTTTTTCAACAAAAGAACGGTATCCTATTTCATAAGATAAAAAGTTACCTCTGTTTATTTCTTCCTCAGAAAAATTATATTTGTTTGTAACTTCATCTCTTTTAATATTATCAAAATATTTAGTTTCTGCATTAGTTCATAAACTGAAAGTATTTTTTGAGTGTTCTTTTTGATAATCGTCTTCATATTCTTTTAAAAAGTAATCTTCTCTAGCTGAAGGATAACCTAATATATATAGTTGATCTTTATTGTGTACTTCTTTATAATTCAAGTTTCTATCAATTCTAGAATAATCTTTTAAATAAGAAGTGGACATAAATTTAATATGATCCTCAGTTTTAGAAGCATAATTATTTGTTACTGCTTTCGCTAATTCTTGTGGAGAACTTAAAGCTTTATTCGGATCAACATCTCCGTAAGCATGAGAATCATTTTTATTACCTGCACTTATGGTTATTCCTCTTTGATCATCATCTCTTCTAATTTTGCTAAAGTCAATTTCAATAACAGCAAAATCAGCAAATTCTTCAACATCCTTAAATTTTTCTTTTTGATTTTCGTTTAAAAATTGACTGGGAGTGCTATTTAAAAAATCTTCTCCACTATAAATAACTTTAAGCGGTTGAAATTCTTGATTTTCTAAATAAATCGGAAATCCAAATCTTGTTATATTTTCCTCAAAGTTATTTATCTTCAATACTGTTCTTACAGGTGCATTTTCGTTTAATCTAGCTAAACTAAACGAAAATGTTTTATTAGTTATAGCTTCTGCTACGTGTAAATTAGTTCCAAAGTATCACTTTGTAGGATATGAACCATCCTCTGTCTTTTGAAAATCTAAAATTCATAATGTTCCAGACTCTGGTTTGTATGAATTAGGGTTTTCATCATCTTGTCTATTAAAAGTTGCTTGAAATGTTTGAAGACCTATTTTCTTATAAAAATCATTAGTTAAATAACGAGCAATTCCTTTAGTTCTATTGAATTCTCTTCCTTCAGAATCCACTCATGAAGGACCTTTTAATATTTCGGCATGATCGAATATATTTAAACCTTTATACTCTCCATTTTCATTATAAGTTGGAATTGTAAAACCTTTTAAACTAGCACTATCGTAAGTATCTATACCAGCTTCTGTTGCTTTTTCATCAAATTTTTGCTTTGAATTTTCATTTATTGAAGCATCATTTCTAAAATTTGTTGCATTTGCTTGAGAGTTATTTTCTAATTGACGTTTTAAAATGTTAAGATAGTTTTTATTATCTCAATCATATCTTTCTTTTTGGTTATATCTTAAAACGTATTTTTCTTTATCTTCTAAATCAATGAAATCAGCAGGATTATTTTTTATATAACCATTTTCATCGATGTTTATTGCTATTTTTTTAAATCCTGTTATATTAATTGTTTTTTCTATTTTAATATTTTTATTAATTTTTGATGAAAATTCTATTAAAACTTTCCCATTTCCGGTTGTATTAGAAATATCAATTCCATTTTTATCCCTATCAGGAATTACGGCTAGTAATTTAGCATTTAGAAGATCATTATTTTTTCCTGATAAATTTACACTAATAGAATTTTGATTTTTAGAAAACTCTGAAAAAAATGTATCATCTTTCGGTTTATTTGTTTCGCTAAAATTTTGAAAATCTACTTCTAATGAATTTACTATTTCTCCTATGTTTTCTTCGGTTACTGAATTAAATGTATTTTGATTATTGGAATTTTCAGTTTCTCTCGTTTCTAAGTTAGCACAAGAAATGAAACCAAATAAAGTAACCATTCCACTGGTAGATAATAAACTTAAATTTTTAAAATGTCTTTTTATACTTTTTTTTCATTAACGCCTCTTTATGAGAATGAAATTCCTCTTGATCCTTTAGATACTCTAACCACCTTTTTACCTAATGATTGAAGTTGTGAATAAAGAGAATCATTTCCTTGTTCTACTTCAAAAACAGTATCAGAACCAAAAGTACCATTACTTCAATTAATTAAAGTATTTAAATTACCAATTCCTTCATGATTTAATTGTGTTACATTATTTTCTACTGTAATTCTAATTTTCTTTGTTGTTTTTCCGTTACTAAAAACTATTTTACTTCTAGGCATTTGAAATCCTTCTGTTGAAAGAACGTCCTTGAATTGTGCTCCATTTAATTCATCGGCACTTATAGAAAAAGTATCACTATCATTAAATAAAATTATAGTTTTTAATTTTCTCATTCCATTTGAAGGTTTAATCGTGTCTCTAAAAACCAACCCCTTTAATGATTTGAGTTGTTTTGCTCCAGATAAATCTAATCCAGTAGGATAACTATTACCGCTTTCTTTATGATCTGGATTTAAACCAGGTCCAAATGATCCTTGGAAAAACGGCTCATTGTTTCTTACAAAATAAACCATCCTTAAACCATCGTTTATTTCTTTTAAGTTTTTATTCGGACCTATATTTACATCATGAAAAGCTATTGAGTTAAAAGTAATTCTACTTGCGATTGTAGCTCTAGAAGAATAATCACCACTTACATTGTAGTCGACAGTATTTACCCAAGCTACTTTCTTTAAAGCTAATGGATTAATTGCTCAAGAATCAGATAAAGAATTAGATGTAGTTAATAATGATAATTCATCAATTTCTTTATCTTTTATCGCTAATAAAAATGAAGTATTATAATTAGCAAATAATAATTCTAATTGAGGCAATTTATCAGGTAATTCTCTAAGTATAGAAAAGAAATCTGCTGTAGATGATTCTTTTTTTCCAATGTTAAGTATTCTATATGAAGTTATTTCTTCATTAGCATCCTTTAACTTTTTAATAAAATCTTTTAATTTATATAAAGCTCTAGAATCAGAAACATCAACTGTAACAACTATTCCTTCATTTCTTTTACCTTCTTCAGGTTCATCTCTAGTTAATTTTTCAACTTTTATACCCTCATTTGTTTTAATTCCGTATTTAATATAATTAACTGTGACATTTTCTTTTGATCAGCCAGGATAATTACCATTTCTAGTATCTTCAGGATTTCTACCATAATAACTATTATAACCAAATGCTCTTTTTTCAGAATTATCTCTTGTTAATCTGGCAGTAGTACTATTAATTAAAGGACTAAATGAATATGATGATATTTCTCCATTTTCATTTATATAAATATTAGAATTTTCATCTTCTATAACATATCCTTCACCTAAATTTTTTTCAACTTCTGATGAAGTTTTAGTAAATTTATCTTGATCTAGTAAGCTAATTATTCTTAACTTTTTAGCATTTAAAAGTTTTTCTTTTTCTCCTGTATAATCCCTACGAGCTTCGTCTTCTTCCTGTTTAGTAATCTTTAGTTCTGAATAATAAATAGCCTTTCCTTCAGGTTTTAAAAAATCATAAACTTTATCTCCATTTGAAATTAATCTAGAGAATTTATCTATTATTATTCTTCAATATTTTGAAGGATCTTCACCTATAAAGTTTGCTAGATCTTGTAAATTATTAATAGTATCATATCTAAAAAAGTCACCACCATTTAAAAATTCGTTTCTTATACTTCTTCCTAAAGCTCTTTTAGCGCTTTTTTTATTAGCTTCCCGGATTTTATCAGTAACAGTTATTCCTCTTAATTCAGGAGTTATTTGATTAATATATTCTATTCTATTTGTTATCCCTGCTTGCTTATCCCGGATATCCTGATTTCTTGGTGGTTGCTTTTTAACTTTTAAGTGAATTTTTTCTCCATAAAAATCAATTACAAAATCATCAGGATTTGGTTTTGGAGCTTCTTCTATAGGCTTCTCTTCAGGTTCTGGAGTTGGAATAATAGGTTCCGGACTAGGAACGGGTTCACTTACAGGGGGTTCTTCTTCAATAACTATAGGTTTTTCTTCTTCTATTATCGTTTTATCAGGTTCTATTGGTTCAGGATCTGGTTCAGGATCTGGTTCAGGATCTGGATCTACTTTAGAAGGAGGGGAAACTAAAATTTCTTTTTTTTCTTCAAGTTCTTTTTCGGGAACTGTTTCTGTTTTTTCAGGCTCAACGGTTGTATTTGAACTTGTTTCACTAGAAGAAGGTTCAGATTTTTCAGGTTCTTTTTTATCCACATTTTCAGAATTAGAACTTGTGTTCTCTGGTTTTTTTGCTTCCTCTTTTAATTTTTGATTATTATCACGATGAGAATTAAATCCATCTTTTCAATTTAAATTTCGTCCTGTGTTTATTGTGCTAGTTGTATCCTTTAATAGTTCAGATCTATCGGCACTATCTTTTTTATCAGTTGTAGCCAAATAATAACCTAAAGATCCAGATACAGGAACTATTATTGTGGTACTTACCACAGCTAATATTTTTTTATTTTTAGGTACTTTAAAAAAGTTTTTTGCCATAGTTTTCCTCTCTATTATATTTTATTTTAAACCTAGTTCATCATCTGTTGGTAAATTTAAATTAGATCCTATATAACTAAATATTTCGGGACTTTGATTTATATATTCTTCATTTAAAATTCTAATAACAGATTCTACTGTATCATTTAACTTTACATATGAACCTTTTTCTTTAGTGAAGTGTTCTGTCATGAAAAAATTTTGTGAAAAGAAATTTTCTAATTGTAGAGCTTTTTTCACGGTTTTTTTACTTTCTTCATCTAATTCATCAAACCCTAATATTAAAATTACATCTTCTAAATCTTTATAAGTTTTTAAAATTCTTTTAGCTTCTATTATTGCATCAAAGTGCCTTTTCCCTATTATTTTAGGATCAACTGAATTTGAAGAACTTGCTAAAGGATCGAATGCTGGAAAAATATTTTTAGCTGTTTGTGCTCTTGATAAAACTAAGTTTCCATCCAGGTGGTTAAAAACAGCAACAGCAGAAGGATCGCTTATATCATCCATTGGTAAAAAAACTGTTTGGAAAGAAGTTATTCCTGCTTCTTTATTTTTAAATAGACGTTCTTGAACATTGGCTACATCACTTTCTAATGTAGATTGATATCCTCCCACTGATGGTTTTTTTCCTAAAGAAGCACTAACTTCATTTTCTGCTTGAACATAACGATAAATATTATCTATAAATAACAATACATCTTTTTTCTCTTTATCCCTTAAATATTCAGCAGCTGTTATTCCTATTGGTACAATAGACATTCTAGCTCCTGGTGATTCATTCATTTTTGAAATATACATTGATGAGTTTTTCATTAAATCAGATTCTTCTAATTCTTGAAATAATTCTATAGCTTCCCTAGAACGCTCTCCGGATCCTATAAAAATATTTGAAGTAGATCTACTATTTTTATTAACATTAAATATAATTTCTTTCATTAAAACTGTTTTACCTACACCCGCTCCTCCAAAGATACCTAATTTGTACCCTTTAATAATAGGCATAAAAAAATCAATAGCTTTGATTCCTGTTTCGATTATTTCTATTTTAGAATCTAAAATTCTTGTCTTATTAATTGTAGAATTCATCTCAACATATTTAGGATTAGTTATTCTATCTTTTAAAAGTGGTTTTCCCTCAAAATTATAAATATTGTTTTGTGACTCTGAACCTACAGGAACCATAAAACTTTTCCCTGTATTGATAACTTCTTCTCCAACAGAAATATCTTTTGATAGGTAAATTATGATAGCCCTAATAGTTTTATAGTCTATTAATCTTTTCACGAGCAAATAAGTTGTATTATTATGAAGAGTTAAAATTGTGTTTAAAGGAGGAAGTTCATTTTTATTAAATTCCACTTCCACAACATCACTTCAAAATTTAGTAATTTTTCCATTCATATTATTTATCTCCGGTTAATTTTAGTAATTTTTCCATTTCTTTTTCAGAAAAGTCAATAAAACTATGTTCAACTTCAATTTTTCAATTTAATTTTAAGGCTTTTGAGTACTGAATTAAAGCATAAGCAAAAAAGTTTTTTACTATTTTTTCATCATAAGGTTCATTATTTTTTATTTTGTTAAAAATTTCGTTAGCTTCTATATTATTATCTATCAAGACATTTAAAAATATCATTGCTTTTTGTTCTTCTTTTATATCTTTTAATATTCCTCAAAGAACTATTTTAGACATCAATAAAATGAAATTATTAGAATATAATGAATAACCTTTTTGTAAAAACATATTATCTATTTTTTTACCTTTATATAATAGATTGCTTGTTTCTACATTAAAATCATAATCTAACATAGCTAATTTTAAATGTCTTTTGTAAGAACGATAAATTTTCCCTATTTCTCCCGCTATTTTTGTTATTGTCCTAGATTGAACTGAGCTTCCTGTTCTAGAAACAGAAAGATCAATATCAATAGCCGGTAATCTACCGCTATCAAATAAGTCTGCACTTGTTACAATTTGACCATCAGTAATAGAAATAATATTAGAAGAAATTAAGCTTGTGATATCACCATCTATTGTTTTTAAAATAGGTAAGGCAGTAATTGTTTTTCTTCCCACAAAAGAACCCGCTCTTTCTAATAATGAAGAATGAGCAAAAAACATATCCCCAGGCATCGCTTCTTTTCCGACCGGTTTATCTGTTAAAAGTGCAATTTCTCTAAAAATATTTGAATGTTTACTTAAATCATCAAAAACTATTAAAACATCTTCTTGTTGAGAAATGTTTTCTGCATGAGCCATACCTATATAAGGAGCTAAATATTGTTTATAGGCACTTGTAGCAGGGGCATCTATTATTATTGTATTTTTTAAAGCATCATACTCTTTTAAAATTTCATAAAGTCTAGAAATATCTTCTCTTTTTTGACCAATAGCCACATAAATACACTTAATATTATTTCTTGCTTGATTTATAATAGCATTAACTGCAATATGAGTTTTTCCAGTTTTCCTATCTCCTATAATTAATTGTCTTTGACCCTTTCCGATAGGTATTAATAGATCAATAGGAATAATTCCTGTGTAAAGTTGCTTATTAAGAGTTTTAACTGTCATTAAATTATGTGCATCACCAAATATTTTACTTTTTCTTTTGTAAAAATCACCGCTAATTATTTTTGGGGAAGGAAAAATTTCATTTCCATCAATATCAATTATTTTTCCAAAATGTTCATTTGAAGTTGTTAATTCATTATCGATAAATAATTCTATTATTTCTTGATTAATTTTTAATTTATCTAAAAACGTATTATCAACTAGTAAAAAGGCTTTATCTTCAGAAGCGCTTATAACAAGCATTCTAACTTCCGGGTATTCTTGTGTTGTAAAATTTTGTTTTTGCTTATAATCATATTTACCAGAAACTTCTACTATATAGTCAAATATAGCGCTTATTTTTGGATTATTTTGTTTCATTTTATATTCCTCCCACTATTCCTATTGTAATTAATATTAAAGCAATAATTATTATAGCTATCGATAAAATTAAAATACTTAAATTAGATTTTAAAAGCGTTTTATTCGCTTGTTTTTTCTGCAATTTGTCCCATACCACAAAAGAAACACCAGAAATTCCGACTAATGATAATATAGAAGAAATAACTGTTAAAAAAATATTTTGTGACTTTAGGTTATTTTTCAATAATTCTTGACTTAAAATGTAATTATCTGAAAAATCTTTTTCATTTTTTACTATAATTTCATCTTTTTTAGGGTTTTTATCTTCTGGTTTTGTTTCATCTTTTAGAAAGGATTTTATCAAATTAAATTGTCTACTTATTTTTGTTTGTAATTTTAAATAATTTTCATATCACTTATTGGTATTCGTGGTAGGAGCATTAGCTAATTTTTGAATTAGAGAAATATCTTTTTTAATGCTTGAAAACAATTTATTAACAATATCTAAGTTTGCGTTATATTTTTTAAATTTTTCTTTTATATTATCAGATAATTCTTTTTGTTGTGAAAGTAGTTGCTCAAATCTTTGTGTTTGTTTTTTATAACCTTCTGGCAATATTGCAAAAAACTCTTTAAATTGAATTCTTGAAGTTTTTAAAGATGATAATAATTGAACATTAAGAACGTCTAATCCTTGTTTTAACGAATTAATATTTTTTGAAATTTTAGAAATTATTTTAGATTGTTTTTCAACAAAATCTTTTGTATAGTATAGATCTTGTGTAACAACATTTATCATAGTTATAATTCTTCTTTTTAAATCCGCATTCTCAAGTTTATCAAAATCCATTTTTTCATCTAAACCAATTGATTTATAAAGTTTGACAAATATTTTTCTTATATTTTCTATATAGGATTCATTTACTTTTTGAAAATTTTTATCTTCTAATTTATTTAAATATGTTTTATATGTTCTAAATACTTTTGGATTTAAAGAATCTTGTATTCTAACAGTTACTAAATAAGAATTTATAGCTTCGTTAGTTTTATCTTCAATTTTTGTAACTTCATATTTAAAACGAGTATTTATAGGATTATTAAAAAAGAAAAAATCTTCACTTATAGGGGTTGTATTAAAATCATCCATTAATTGATTAATGCTTTTGCCTGCATGTCTGCTTAATATCTCAGGAGCTAAAACTCTTAATCTTTCTATAAATTGTTTAGGATTGAATGGTTGACCCGTTACAACATCTGAACTACTACTATCATCATTTTCTTCAATAGGCGGGATATCAGGAATTTCATTAGTTGGTTTTTCAGGATCAGTTACTTCTTCGTTTTCAATTTCTTCTTCATCGATTTTGTTTTGTTCCAAATCAAATGTTAAAAATCTTGATTTATACTTACTCTTAAAATAATCCTCTCAACTATTAAAACCAGAAGGAGGTTCACCTTTTATAATGCTTACTGTTTTCCCTTCAGGCGTTGTTATAATTTCTGATTTAAAATTTATTGTTTCGGGAATGTCTTTTTGATTAAAAAGAATCTCTCCAAACTTATTTTTTAGACCATCCACATATTGCTTAATATATTTATCTACTTCATTACTTACCAAACCGTTAATTTCAGTAGTTTTAGATTCTTGTTTACCGTTAACTGAAGAAATTAAAGGTTTATAATTTGTATCATCAGGATCTGAAGTAAAAATGACATTTTCATATAAAATACCATTATAACTAACATCTCCTTTTTGAAAATTTTCTTTTTTCGAAAAAACATTCGGAAAAATTACATTAAAATCAAAATCTTTAGGATTTTGCGCAATATTTGCTTTATTACTTTTAATAAAATTGATTAATGTTTCTAAATAATATAAAGTTTGTAATTTTGTTTTATAATCAATATTTTCATCTTGTTCAAGTTGTTTTTTATCTTGTTCAAAATTACTTATAGCAACATCGATTGCTTGGGAAAAACCATTTTCTAATGCAGTTTTTACTTTTGGCGCAAAAGTATCAAATTGAGGACTTTTTTTTCTTTCAGGTTTTGGCGTTGTTACAGTTGAATCTGTTTCTGCACTAATAAAAGTCAAAGAAGGAACAAAAACTAAAGAAAAAAATAAAGAATTTAAAAACTTTTTTTTGTTATTTTTCATCTTTATCCTTCTTTCTTAGATTTAATTTTTCTATTAATCTTAACTTATAAAGTTTTTCTTTAAAATTACTTTCTTTAATTATATTTTCTAAATTAAGAGAAATTTTATTAATAGAATTTAAATATTCTATTTCTTGTTTTACTAAATTAATTTCATTTTTATATAAATCATTTAATGTATTCGAGTCAATATAGATTTCTTGTTCGTTTAAACTATTTATTCAAATATGGTTTTCTTTAACTAAAAAATTTGCATTTTTTAGAAATAAATATTCTTTTTTATTTTCTTTTTTATTAACTATTTTTACTAATATCTGCTTAAAACTAGCTAAAGAATTATTTTTAATTTTTTCTCACTTATATTCTTCTTCAAGAAAAAAATATATCTCGCTTTTCCATGATTGAAAAATTGAATTATCTGTAAAATTAATTTTAATAGTAAATAAATTATTATTATTATTATTCATTTTTTTCACCTTTAGATAAGAGAGAAAATTTACTATTATTTTGAGTTAACATAACTATTTCTTCTATTTCTAGTTCTCTTTTAATTTTTATAATTTTTCTTTTTACGGCTTTTATTTCCTTTTCTAAATCTTTTATTATTTTATTGACTCGTACAAGCCCTAGTTTTGCACTATAAAACATAGATTCAATTATTAGTGATTGCATTACGTTTTCAATATAAATATCAACACTATTTTCAATATATTCACCAACATTAGGATAAATGTTAAAATCATTTTTTTTCAAAGAAGAATAATTTTCTTTATTAGTAATAAGTTTATTTATTTCAAATTCCTCTATGGGTAAAATTGTGAAAAAACTATCAAAATTTTTATTTGTATTTAGTACAAATTTAATTCTTGAAAAACCCTCATTTTCATATAAATATTTAATTAATTTAGCTAAAGAACTTACAGTTTCATTTGTTATAGAATCGAAAGTCTTTAAAATTTTTAAATTATTTTTATTTAAAAATTCTTCAGTTTTTTTATATATAGCAATAAACTCAATATGTTTTTTACTTGCATTTTCTAAAATCATTTTTTCATAACGAGAATAAGAATCCGTAGAATATTTTTGCTCCTCTTTTAAATAAATTCAAAGTTCTTTTTCTCTAGTCTTTATTTTTTGTTGTATTTTCAATTTTGAAACAATTTTATTTAATATTTTAGCATCTTGCTTTTTTTGTATAAAATAATTTTGAATATTGTATTTTTGGTTTAAATTTTCTATAGCATCTCTTGTTATAATTGAATTATTAAAATAAAAATTTAATTGTTGATTCAATTTCATTATAGTTATTAAAAGGATATTTTTTTCACTATTTGCTTTTAAATTAATTTTCTCTAAATTATTTTTTTTCTGAATTATTTTTTTTAAATGCATATTTTATTTTCTAATCTGTGAAATGAATTCTTCTTTAAAAAATAATTTTAGAGAATTTGCTTGTTTAGAATGAAAAAGTATTAAACCTTCAAATATTTCTATGTATTTTCCTTCTTTTATAAGTGATAAAACATCTTCATTTAAAATTTTTAACATATTATTTTCATTTTCTTCTTTTGATTTAGTTAAATCAATAGAATCAACATTTGAACTAATTTTATCATTTACTATAGGTACCAGAAATTTATCACCAAATTTTCTATCCACATTAAAAGAAATAATTGTAAATTCAAATTTTATATCTTCTTTTTTTGAAATTGAAGATTGAATTTTTTTCTTATATTCTTTATATTCTTTGCTTTCAAAACCTAAACCCACTTTTATTAAAACTGAAGACATTAATCTTTCATAAGATATAAAATTTTCTTTTTTTATTGTTTCATTAAAATTTTTATATATATCATAGAAAGGAAAAAGTAAAGGATTTTCTTTTGTCTCTTTTTTTCTTTTTTTAAACTTAAAAATGTTTGTAATCATTTTATTTTCCCTTTCTTTTATTTCATTTAAATTTAATTCATTTTAATTTTATTATATGTATAAAAATGGTGCTCATCAATGTAACTAATGATAATAGTATTGAAATAATAATTAAAAGTATAAATATTTGATTTAAACTAAAATTAAAATCAAAAGAAGATAAGGTATAATTATTGTACTTTAATAAAACCCCATTTATACCGTATATAAATAAACTAAAAATAATTAAAATTAGTAAAATAGTTAAATTCAAAATAATATGTAAATTTATTTCTTTATTTATCTTATGATAAACTCAAATTATTATTAACGAAAATATGGATGAAAATAACAATATTATTCCATTTATTTTATTATCAAATGTATAATTTTGAGAAATAAAAGTAGAAATTCAAATTATTAGTTGAGATAACATAAAATAAACATTTTTAGCTATTGGAATTTTGAAAAAAACTTTTTTAAAAACGAAAATTATAAAATACAAAATCGAAACAAAAAGTAAAACTAATAAATGAACTGTAAAAGCAATAAAATTATAACTTATCGGTGCTTCAATTACTTGTTTTTCATTACCTAATTCTAATAATGTAAAAATAAATCAAAGCATAATAGCAAATAATATAGAAATAAAGATATTAGATTCTGCTTTATAAAAAATTTTATTATATTCTTTTTTTAATAGTAATTGAATTTTTGGAAAATTTACCATAACTATTAAAAACGATAAAAAGAAAAAAATTAATACGACATATATAATATTTATAAAGTCTTTTGTAGAAAATAAATCTTTTAAAAAGACGTAAATTTTTCCTTCATCTAATATTCTTACAGGTTTATAACGAGGTATATTTATCTCTGGTTCTATAAGTAAAAAGATAAATATAACAAATATAGAAAATAAAATTATTTGCCCAATTATTGAAATTATGATAGAAAATAAATTATGATTTCGTATTTTATTTTTATTTTTTTTAGAAAAGTAAAAATAAAAGTAATTAGAAGCATTTAATAAAATTAAAGGTATAAAAATAAAAGTTAAATAATAAATTTTATAAATTAAATTATGATCATTTTTTACATTTTCTATTGTAAAAAATGGATTATAAGTAAAAAATAATATAAAAGAAGCTAATGTAATAAGGAAATAACCTAAATATCATGGTAAATATAATTTAATAGTTTCTTTATTAAAACTTAAATTTACATAATTCTTTATAATAGTATAAAAAAATACACCAAATAAAGTTATAGCTTTAATAATTAATAAAAAATCTATTTGTCTAGATACTTGCGAATTTGGATCAGATAAAAATATCGCTGCAAATGCTTCATTGCCAAATATTGTTATTTTATAAAATAGCAATATTACTAATAAACCTAAAAACATAGTTATAGACAAAGTATTTTTAGAAATTTTAAATAATATTTCTTGACTCAATTTATTTTTCAAATTCAAAACCTTCCTCAATTGTATCTAATCCATTTGGAAATAAATTCGTTCTAAAATTATTTTGATTTTTATATATTTCCTTTAGTGCTTGTCTATATGAATTTTTTTGATCTTTTCCACCTCCATAAATTAAATCATATTGAGGTAAAGAGTATTTATTTGCACCTGAACCAAATGCCCCTTTATAATCATATCCTTCTGATCTAAAAGCTATTGCTAAACCGGTTTTTGCTTCTTTATTTGAAGCATGATAAACAGCAATTAGTTCATTATTTTGTGTTCTTATTGAAGAACCTGAGGAACCTCCTATAGGAGAATAATGTCTTGGTAAATAAGCCATACCCATAGCTATTAATTCTTCGTTATTAGGACCTTTATACAATCCATTTAACTTATGCGCTACTAAAAATTCATCTACAATACCCGGTTTATCTGTAATTGTTCTATAGCCCAATTGATAAGATAAATAGTTTCCTCTTTTAGCTCTAGGATTTGTCTCTGCTTCATCGCTTTCAGAAGGATTTAAACGATTAAATAAACTTTCTTCTGAATTAGTTCATAAACTAAAATCACCTTTTCTTTCATTGTATTGTTTATAGTCTTCAACTTTATCTAAAAAATAATCCTCATAAGAACTTGGATAACCTACTATATACAAAGAATCACCATTATATTCTTTACTAGAATCTAGTTTAAAATCAATTTGAGAATAGTCTTTTAAATATGATTTATTTTTAAATCTAATATGCTTAGAAATGTTAGAAGCATAATCATTAGTTACTATTTTAGCTAGTTCAGATAATTTACTTGCTTCGAATTTTTCTTTATAATTATCAGTTACAAAATTAGATCCTTGTCTAATAGAGGAAGATGAATCACCAACACTAAATTTAATTTTTGAAAAATCTATTTCAATAACTGCAAAATCAGCAAACTCTTCTTTATCTTTATACTTTTCTTTTTGAACATCTGATAGAAAATCAGAAGGTTTTGTATTTAAAAAGTCCCTACCTGAAAAAACCATTTTAATTGCAGGATTTTGACTATCTATTGGAAAAGAAAAATTTGTAAAATTTTCATCAAAACTCATTAATTTAAAAACAGTTTTTAAAGGAGCATCTGGATTTAATCTAGCCATATTAAATGCGGATGTATTATTTGTTATTTTGTCAGCTACATGTAAATTTGTTCCAAAATATCATTTAGTTGGATAAGAATCTGGACTATTCGTTTTTTCAAAATCCATAATTCACATAGTTCCGTATTCTGTTATTTGTTCATTTGAATTTGGTTTTACTTTATTAGATATACCTACATGAAAAGTTTGTAAAGCTGCATCTTTATATTTTTGATTTACTAAATATCTCGCAAGTCCATTTATTCTATATTTATCTCTTTGTATTGCATCAACTCATGAAACTTGTTTACCAACTTCTTTACCTTCATATAAGGAAATTCCATCATATTCTCCATTTTCTTTATAAACAGGTAAGGCAAATCCCTTTGCAGCTGCATCTTCATAATTATTAATTTTCGCTTTCGCTGCAATTTTATCAAATTCCTTTAAATTCTCATCGCTTATTTTAAGTTCAGGTCTAAATTTATTTATTTCAAATTTCTCCCCCTGTCCTAAATAAAACTTTAGCGATTCTGAATATTCTTTATTATCTAATTCAAATCTTTCATCTTGATTTAATTGATTTGCATATTTTTCTAGGAAAGAAAGATCATCTTCTTTATTTATTCTATTAGGTATAACACCATCTGCTCCAGCATTAAATGGATTAGTTTTAAAACCTGAAAGTTCAAAAATTTTTGTATACTTAATTTCTTGGTTGCTCTTTAATGAAAATTCAAAAGAAATCTTTCCCTTTCCTGTTCTATTAGAAATTGTGTAATTTTCTTTATCTCTATCAACTAAAAAAGCAATTATTTTAGCGTTTATTTTGTCAGAATTTTCTCCGCTTAAACTAAATTTAACATCTTTTTCAGTATCATGCAAACTGGTAAAATAAACTTCTTCTTTTTTTCTTTCTGGTTCAGTTAAAAAAGATTCAAAATTTAAATTAATTGAATTAACTGTATTTTCTAAAAAAATAGCATCAAGTCTTTCCGGATCATCGATTAATTCTCTAGCCTTATCTGTTGAATTATTGTCTAAATTACAAGAAGATAACAAAGGCAGAAATGCTATTGCAGAAATAGAAGATAATATTTTTTTAATTTTTTTCATTATATTATATGCTCCTTATTATAAAACTCTACTATTTACTATTAAACTTTTTTCCTTTCTTTTTACAAAAATATAAAATAGTTATATATTAAAATTGTATTACTTTTTTTTTTTTTTTGCAAATTATATAAAATAAACAAATAGTGATATTTTTTATCAAAATTTTAGTTTTTAAATTATTTTAAAAAAATATTCAGAATAATAAAATCTGAATATTTAATAAATATTAAAATGTAAATTCTGTTATTTTATCGTTTTCAACAATAACAAATTTATCCCCTTCTTTTGCTCCGTATGGTTTTAAAGCTTTTTTAGCTTTTGAAGGATTATTTTTAATTGCCTTGAAAAGTTTTAATGAATCTAGTGAAGTAAATACAGATGATGTAACCCCAAATCCACCAATCATTTTTTCATCTTCCAAAATACCTATAATAGCTGTATTTGGTCTAAATTTAGCAACCATTTTTAATAATTCACCAGTTCTTGATAAAACTACTGCGTATTTAATATTATTTTCCATTGTTAAATGGGCTAATTTGTGAGCTATTTCTGCTCTTTTTCCTGATGAAGATTTAGAAATTGTCGCTAATTGAACTCTATAAAATAATTTATTATAAAATTCTTTTTCTGCTCTTTTATTAATTGTGGTCATAACTTGCACAGATTCTAAAGGGTAGTTACCTTGAGCAGATTCACCTGATAACATAGTTGCATCGGCACCTAATTCTGTTGCTCAATAAACATCAGTCACTTCCGCTCTAGTTGGTTGTGGTGAATTTTCCATAGAATCTAACATTTGAGTAGCAACAATAACTGGTTTACCAGCCAATCTACATTTTCTAATAATATTCTTTTCATGATATGGAACATCTTGATAAGGTATTTCTAAACCTAAGTCACCTCTAGCTATCATTATTCCATCTGATTCAGCAATAATTTCATCAATTCTTTCTATACCAACATGTGACTCTATTTTAGAAATTATTTGTATATGGCTTCCGCCGTTTTCATCTAATAATTTTCTTAATTCTTTTACATTTGCTGCTGAGTTAACAAAAGAAGCAGCTATATAATTAACACCTTTTTCAATTCCAAATTTAACATCGTTAATGTCTTTTTCTGCTAAAAATGGAAGTGAAAACTCTACCCCAGGAAGATTAATTCTTTTATTTGATTTTAATTTATGAGTGTTTACTATTTTTACTATTACTTTACCGGGAGTAACTTTTGTTACAAATGATTGTAATTTACCATCATCAAATAATACTTTATCTCCTACTTTTAAATCTTTATCCATTTCGTATGATACAGAAAATTCTTTTGATGTACCTAAAAAAGATTTAAAATCTTCCTCTTTTGTTAGAATTGTTACTTCAGAATCGGCTTCTATTGTTTGTGCTCCATCTTTCATTTTACCAACTCTAATTTCCGGACCTTTTGTGTCCAATAAAATAGAAACTGGGATATCTAATTCTTTAGAAACTTTTTTAGCATTTTCAAATTTGGCATTTTGTTCTTCAAAATCACCATGTGAAAAATTAGCTCTAATTGTTGTAACTCCATTTTCTACAAGTTTTTTTAATAATTTATAGTCCTGAGTTGAAGGCCCTATAGTAGCGATCAATTTTGATCTTTTATCTGTAATATTCATTTTTGCTCCTAATCTTAAATATTATTTTAAATTTTACTATTTTTTTATATTTTTAAATACATTATTTTAAAATAATATCAAAACATTATTTTTACATTAAAATAAAGCCAAAAAATGAATTTTATATATAAAAATATAACAAGAAAATCTTGTTATATTTTTAATTTTTATATTTATTTTTTTGTAGCCAAAATATATTCTGTTTTAATTTCTGAACTTAATCTTTCTCCGGAAGGAGCTATAAATTTATAGTCAACTTCGTATATTTCATTTTCAGGAGTATTTTCATCTGGTTCTAATCCATAGATTGTTTGTTTTCTGGCTTGGGATTTATAAATGCTTCTCGCTAATTTAGAGCTAATTGAACTAATTTCCACTTTTATATTATTTTCTGTTGGATCAGTCTTTAATATTTCACTATTTTGATTTAATAAAACAGTAATTTCTTCTCCATTTTCTTCTTCTTTAACTGTTGTAGCTGCATCATTGAAGTAAAATTTTTCGAAATAGTCATAAGTAGATTTAAAGGCTGGAGTATAGTTTACAAAATCAAAATTTTTCAAACTAGGAACATTTTCAAAATCTAGTGTATAAGCTCTTCCTTTTTCTTCTTTATAGCCATCATCAGAAGCTACATAATTATATCTAACATTTTTTGATGATTCGAAAATTAATTGTTCTAAAGAATAATCATTTCCTCTATAAAGATTTTCGTATAAATCATCAAGAAGTTGATTTGCTAAATTATCATCAATATCTTTTGTTATTATTCATCCATCTAATAATGTAAGATTGTTTTTAGGTCTAATAATTCTAACACTTGTTCCATCTTCTATATAATCAAAATTATCATTACCATTAAGAGCATCCAAAGCATCTCCGTTATATATAAATCCAACTTCTTGTTTAACACCTTTATCAATTAAAGCTGTTAGTAATTCTAATCCAGAACTTTTTACACTATTTATTTCAGTATTAGACAAAGGTGCAGAAGTGGTATTTTCAACTAATTCTAGAAATTTTTTGATTTGTTCTTTGTAGTTTTGTTCATCCGCTACACCTGTATAACCATTATTTTTAAAATTAGGATTATTAACAATTTCGCTACCTGCTAATAAATTATCACGCATAGACTCTGTTCAAATAAAATATTTATAACCGTTTTCTTGTAGCGTTTTACCAATAGATATTACATCTTGTTTTTCAAAACGAATACCTTTTTCTCTTATTTCCTTTTTTCTTTCTTCACTTCAGTTTTTAACAGCTTCTTTTAGAGGCTTTTTTTCGCCATTTTCATCGTAATCACCAACTGTGTAAGTGAAAACTTTATCTTGAATGTAATAAGGGATTATAAATTCTCACAATTGATCTTGGATACCATCTTTATCTATATCAATTATTCCTTTTTTCTCATCCCCTAATATATACATAAATTGATTATAATTATCTAAATGTTCTAAAGTCTCTTTTCTTAGCAATTTTTCTATAGCTTTTCTTTTTTGAGCAATAAATTGTTCGTTAGAAACATTATTATCGTTTCTAAAACCTTTTGCTACTTCTTCATTACTTTTGAATAATCTAGCAAAATCTATTTTTCTTAGTAATTGTTTTTGAGCCATTCTTACAATTTGAAAATCAGATCCAACACCACCAATTACTCTATTATCTTCTATTGCTTTCGAAAATTCTGAGACATCTCCAAATTCTTTATAACTAAAATTTTCACTTAAAGAATCTCTTATATCGGTAGAAATATAATTTTGATAATTCATTATTATGGGTTTAAAATTACTAGTCGCTTTTACATAAGAAACAGCGCCAACCATAGGAGCAATAATTAAAGTTGATACAGCAATTGTACCTTTTATTTTTTTAGACAGCGCCATTTTTTACTCCTTTTTTAAAATTACGTGTTTTATGTCAGATATAAAAAGCATTTCCTAAAATTGTAAATATAAGCATTATTGCTCCCAATGCTAATGCTCATGTTTTAAATGTACCTTGATATAATTCAACACCTATTGTTGATGTATTAGAAGTTATTCTAGTTATAATAAAATCATCAAAGGATAAAAATGAAACTATAATAAACACAAATGAAATAGCAGGTGACATATAAGTAAAATATATTTTAAATCAAGTTTTTATTCTTCCATATCCTAAATCTAGCGACGCTTCAAAAAGGTTTTTGGAAAACTTTTCACTTCTAGGATATAGCAACATAATTCCGTATGGTAAAGTCATGGTCACGTGACTAACTATTGCTCTTAACACACCCTCTTCGGTTGCTTTTAAAATACCAAATAATAATGAAAGAAGAATTGCTAAAGATATGGCTGTAATAATATCCGGATTTATTAAGGGAATATTAGAACTTGTATTTATATATGTTTTTATACTTTTACTTTTTTGTTTCCAAATAGCAAAAACTGTTATCATCGAAATTAAAATTACTATAATAGCTGTAGAAACGGCAATAATAAATGAATTAGCTAAAGAAACTATTCTTTCGGATGAAGCTAAATCTTGATAACCTTTTCAACTAAAAGTATTTCAAGTTGTAGAAATTAAGTCTTTATCTGAAGGTTTATTAAAAGAAAAAATTAAACCAAAAAATATAGGAATATAAAATAAAATTAATATTATTCAAATATAGCTTTTTCTAATAATTTCATGTTTTTTAAAAAAATCAACTAATCTAGACATGCTTCATTCCTTTCATTTTTATTAATAAAATAGGGAAGAAATAAATTATTCCATATATACCCATCATAACTAAAATTGTTATAAGAACTAAAGATGAAGATCTAGCTAAATCAAACGGATTTGAAGGATTAGCATTTAAATTAATTAAATTCCCAATTAATTGGTTTTGTCCTCCGTTTGGAAGAAGTTTATCAGAAATAATTATAGAGGTTGCTGCCATTAAGAAAACAAGGCCTATTCCTGAAAAAATAGCTTTTAAACCGTAAGGTAAAACTACCTTAAATAATGTTTGTATTCTATTGTAACCCAAATCAGCTGAAGCTTCCAAAATGTTTTTAGGCATATCTCTGAAAACTGTATATAAAGGAATAATCATAAAAGGTAAATTTAAAAAAACTAATCCGACAATCATAAATCATGAATTGTTCAATTCACTTTCATCAAACATAGTCACAAATAAAGCTCTTAATGAAAAAGTTTTTGCTATTGTGAAAATTATTAATGGAGAAACTATTAGTGATATAGAATAAATTTTAAATGACTTTGATTTAGAAGTTGAAACATAAAAAGCATAAGGTAAAGCAATTATCAAACAAATTAATGAAGTTACCAAACCAACAACTAATGATCTAGTCATTATAATTCATGTTTCGGGTTGTTTTGTTAATAAATGATTATCAAATATTTCACCTTCATCTGAAATAACCGGTGTAAATGCTTTGATAAATAATAATAGAAGTGGTAGTAAAATAAAAACAATTGAAAATAAAATATAAGGTATGGACAAAGATAACCTAGGATTTAGATTTTCTTTTATTTTTCCTATAAAATTAAATTTCATTTTAAAAGCCTTTGCGATCTTTTTTCATTAAATGTAGCGCTTCTTTTGTTCAGTGAACATAAACTTCTTCATTTAATTCGAAATTTTCAATTGTTTCAGCTAAAATAATTTTTTCTCCAATTTTAACTTCTATAAAATAATATGATCCTTTATAGGTACTTTTGACAACTGTTCCATGATAATGACTCTTAATTTTTCTAGATAATACTATATCTTCTGGTCTAACTAATCCATCTAATTTTTCATTTTTTTCAAAATTATTATGAATAGTTTCGATTACATGATTCAAAATCATAACTTTCCCTGGTTCAATAAATTCTGCTTCAAAAAAGTTTGAGTCTCCAATAAAATTAGCTACTCATTTATTTACAGGATAATCATATATAAATTTAGGAGAATCATATTGTTCAATTTCTCCATCTCTTATAACAGCTATTTTATCTGATAGCTCTAAAGCTTCATCTTGATCATGTGTAACAAAAATAAATGTAATTCCTAATTTTTTTTGAACAGATCTTAATAGCTGTTGCATTTTTTGACGAATTTTAGCATCTAATGCAGATAGTGGTTCGTCTAATAATAGAATTTCAGGTTCAATTACAAGTGAACGAGCAAGAGCAACTCTTTGTTTCATACCACCTGATAATTCATTAATGTTTTTATTTTCATTCCCCTCTAAACCAACAATTTTTATGATTTCAGAAACTTCTTTTTCCATTTCTTGCTTAGTTATTTTTCTTGTTAGATGTCTTTTTTCAAAATGTTCAGTTTTTGCATGAACATAATTTTCTCAATATGAATATTTAAAATCAGAATCATCTAATCATCTTTGGATTTTTGCTTTTTTTAATTTAGAAAGTTTAGAATTATTCAATTCATTTATATATTCTTCTTGTTGTTTATCTAATTCCAACATTTTTTCTTTTGCATATAAACTTCATTTTACTTTATTTTCATCTAATTTTTTAAGAACTTCTTCTTTAACATCAGTTTTTGGATAACGTTTTAGTTTTAAACCATATTTAATATTTCCTGAAACTGTTAGATGAGTGAATAAAGCATAATCTTGAAAAATTGTTGAAACATCTCTTTTATTAGCTGGTAAATCTTTTATATCTATACCATTAAACTTAAATTCACCACGTGTAGTTCACTCAAAACCACCTATTAATCTTAATATTGTTGTTTTTCCTGAACCTGAAGGTCCTAAAAGTGTTACGAAATCACCTTTTTCTATTTTTAAATTAACATTATTTAGAACTTTTTTATCTCCGAACTCTTTATCTACGTTTTTAAGTTCTATAAGAATTTTCTTTTTTTCTTTTTCCATTAACTAAAAACCTTTCTATATAATAAAATATTTTATTTTTAAAATTTCTAAAAAAACCTCATTATATAAAGGAAAAATTTCCTTCTCTAATGAAGAAAAATGGGATAATTATCAAATATATCTTGAGAAGTTTCTGTAGCTAAAAATCTTAGTTCAGAATAAACTAAACTAAGAAATTTATATAACTTAATCCTCAAAACTACTATATCTAAAAATTTCATAGTGAAATTATACCAAAATACAAAAAAATCAATTTTAAATTCTGTATTTTAAGCAAAGTTAAAAAAAACTGAATTATTCTTTTTTAGACTCGATACTTTCTTTTTCTGATATCATTTCAAAAACTCTAGTGACATCATCAATTTTTCCTATAAAAGTTATTAAATCTTCTTTTAGTAATTTAAAATTTCCATCAGGTAAATAAGAGTTATTTTTTCTTTTAACCATAACAGCAATTACATTAAGAGAAGTAAAATTTGTTTTTTTCAAAGTTAAACCATGATAAGCTTCACTAGTTAAAACCGCAGAACCAACAACATACCCATCACCTAATTCTTGCAAATCATTAGTGTATTTGATAAAACTTTTATTAGTTGCAAATAATGCAGTTCTAACTCCCGCTTCTTCCTCTGGTCTTATAATCATTTGTACACCTATTTGTTGTAAAACTCTAGCGTATCTATGACTTTTAGCTCTAGCAATTATATTTTTTACCTTTAACTCCAATAAAGAAGCTACTATTTCTACGTTTTCCGTTAAAGCTACAATTACTGTGTCAATATTTTGAATTCCTAAAGATTCCATTAATTTTAAGTCGGAAGCGTCTGCAATATAATTTGCCACTGTATAATCTTTTATAGGAGTTAAATTTTCTTGATTTTTATCAATCGCTATAACGTCTTTATTTAATTTGTGCAATTGCTTTATAACTGACTGTCCAAATCTTCCTGCTCCTATAACGCAAATTCCTTTATTTTTTTTCATTTTTATTCCTCTTTTGCCAATTTTAAATTAAAAAATTTTCTTTTTTTAAAAATATTATAAAATATTTTAATATGAAAAAGAATAATAATTGAAAATTCCTTCGAAGAAAGCGGAAATTCAATAAATTTAAGCTAAAAAATGTTTATATTTCAATTGTTCATTTTGTTTCAAGATTTAATAGAAAAATAGGTAAAATTAGATATTTATTTTTGACTTATATCTTTATTACTATTATAGGTTCATTACTTTTATATTGAGATATTTCGCAAGTAAATCCAGGAGATATTTCTTATATAGACGCTTTATTCACTTCGGCTTCTGCTTTTAGTGATACCGGGCTAGTTGTTAAAAACACTTATGAACAATGAACTATATTTGGCCAAATGATTATAGCAATTTTAATTCTTATAGGTGGAATTGGAATATTTGCAATAAAAGTTTATATATTAAACTACATTTTTGGTGTGAAATTAGGGATTTTTGCTAGAGATGTGCTTTTACTTGAACGTAGTTCTCATAATATCGGCGATATAAGAAGGGTTATAATTGTTTCTATAACAATTATGTTTAGTATTCTTATTGTTTCTTCGTTTATATTATTTTTTTTATTTTATTACAGTGAAGGAAATTTTATCCCAAATAATAATATCAACAATCCTAAATATGATTTTAATTTATCTTTAAGATTTGCTATATTTCATTCTATTACAGCATTAAATAATGCTGGATTTGACATGATAGGAAAAAATTCTTTAGCACCTTATTATGGGAACTATTTTTTACAAATATGACTATTATTCTTATTTATGCTAGGTGGAATTGGTTACCCTGTAATTTATGATATCTATAGATTTATAACTTCTTTTTTTACTTCTAAAAGAAGAAGTAAATATAGATTTACTTTGTTTTCTAAAATTTCTTTAGTTACTTATTTTAGTGTTGCTATTGTAGGGTTAGCATTGTTATTAACTTTTGAATTAACTAGTAAAGATCAAAGAACATTTTGAAATTTATCTTTTTCAGATCCTTTATACTGAGGTAATGGAATAAATATAGGATATAGTTATGGAAGTAACTTTGATAAAATATTTGCGCTTTTTTTTACTTCTTTTTCAACAAGGAGTGCAGGTTTTGCAACTTTTGATTTATACAATTTAAGTGATCCTTCATTAATTATTTTATCTGTATTAATGTTTATAGGTGCAGCACCATCATCAACCGGTGGAGGAATT
This sequence comes from Mesomycoplasma molare, assembly GCF_024918955.1. Lineage (NCBI taxonomy): Bacteria > Bacillati > Mycoplasmatota > Mycoplasmoidales > Metamycoplasmataceae > Mesomycoplasma > Mesomycoplasma molare. The sequence goes on along the minus strand of NZ_CP103423.1, from coordinate 430,459 downwards.
CGTTCTACAACATTAGCAATAATATTATTAAATCTAATTTCTAGAATGAGAGGTAAAAATTCCACACATTTATTCAAAAGAAAAATAAAAGATGAAACGGTAAATCAATCATCAATTGTATTGATTATTTCATTTATTCTAACTTTTTTAGCTGTTTTAGTATTAACAACATCTTTTTCAACTTTTGGTGGTAAAATAGCATGAGATGGCGCAACAGAATTAAACAAAGGCTTGGGAAGAACTTACGGAATAACAAATGTTTTATTTGAAGTTACTTCGGCTTTTGGTACAACTGGTCTTTCAACAGGTATAACTTCAAGTTTGAATACATTAAGTAAAATTTCTCTTATTTTTATTATGTTTATAGGTCAATTAGGAATTTCTTCGACAATTCTTATTTGAGGAAGTCATAATCATAAATTTACAAAGTTTGAATACATTGAAGAGGATGTTACTATTGGATAATAAGGAGGCAATATGGATTTTTTTTATATTATATTAACAAATTTTATAGCAATATTTATTGGATATTTAGTAGGTTCAATAAATTTATCTATTCTTTTTAGTAAGAGAAGAAAAAATGAAGATATAAGAGATAAAGGTTCTAAAAATGCGGGTTCTACAAATGCACTTAGGGTCTATGGAGTAAAATTTGCTTTACCAATATTTTTATTTGATATTTTTAAAGCTTTATTCGTGGTTATATTAGCATGAATCGTTCACATTCAAACTCAATCTAATATATACGATAAATCACTAAAATATTTAGTACCACAAATTGCAGGTTTAGGTGTTGTTATAGGACATATTTGACCAATATTTTTTAAGTTTAAAGGCGGTAAAGGTGCTGCTAGTTTACTAGGTTTATTTTGTGGTTTTAATTTTATTGTAGTTATAATAGGTGTTATTCTGTTTTTAAGCATTGTTTACTTTACTAAATTTGTTTCATTAGGTTCTATCGTAGTTCCGCTAATATTAATTGCTATAGGTTTTATACCTTGAATGACACTAAGTTTTATAGGTATTTTTAACTGAAAAATTTATCAATCATTTTATTGAATTAACCCTTTAATTATTTTAATTTCACACTTATTTGTTATTTATTCTCATAAGCAAAATATAATTAGATTAGTTAAAAAACAAGAAAATAAAATCACTTTTAACAAGAAAGGATAAAAAATGCAAAAAATCAAAAATAATCTAAAAAATCAAATTAATTTAATTTTTCTTTTATTTGGAATTTTTATTTTATTAACTACAACAGCTTTTATCATGGAAGCTATGATTAATTTTAGACCTGTTTCATTATCAGCAAAAACTAAAACTTTGAAAATGGAAGTAGTTTTCCAAAATGCTTCTCCACTATTTTATTTTACAAATCAGTCCAATATTTTCCTAGGTTTAACATTTATATTAGTTGCTTGTTTTCCTAATATGCAATATAGAAAAATGCTATTTTCAGCAACTTCTATTATAACTATTACCTTTTTAATTTATTGAACACTAATTGCTTTTACTTCAGATTGAACTAAAGTTTATAATTCAATAGTTTCTTTAATAACTCATTTTTTAAATCCGGTATTAGGTTTTATAGGATTATGATTAATAAGAAAAAGCGTTGTTGTAGATAATAAGTTATTATTCAACACTTCTTTATATGTTTTTGTTTATTTTATGTTTGCTTTTATTCTTTACTTTTCAAGCTATTCATATTTTAAAGATGAATATAAGGACGGAGTTGTTATATATTCATTTTTAAATTTCACTAAACCATTTTTCTATAAAGGCGGAAATATAATTTTAATAATTTTTCTAGATATTTTTTCTTTCATAGCAGGTATATTTATTCCTATTTCTTTAAGTTTATTTTGAAAATTTACCTATAAAATAAAATATGATAAAAATATTTGTTATATTAAAGATCTTAAGAGAAAATTAAATAGAAAATAATTATTTATCTAAATAACAAAAATATACGTTATTTAACGTATATTTTTGTTATTTTTACTTTCTAAAAAAAGATTTGCAGGATATCCAATTTCTTTTGTAGTACGATCTATAATATTTGATAATTCTTGACTAAATCCATTTTCAGGTATATTTAAAATACCTATAACAATATCTAATAATTCTTCATCTAAAGATCCTGAATAAGATCCTTTATTATTTACAAAATAAAGAAAATTTGGTGATATATAAATTTTATCATTTCTTTTTTCAAAATTAATAACTATTCTACCGAAAGAAACATAAATGCTTGGGTTACCTGTTTTCTCTGAAATAAATTTTTTAGATGTATAAGATAAAGTTTTAAATGTTCGTGAATTTAATAAATTAGTAGGAAATTTTACATGTGTATGATGTGGTAATGACTCTTCATCATTTTTTGTTAAACCTATATTGTGCTTATAAAAATTTGAATATTTGGCTTCTTCCGTTTCTTTGTGTAAAAATCATTTGTTATTTGGTTGTTGCTTAAATCTAAAATAATCTAGATTAGAGATAAAAAGTACTCAATTTTTATTAATGAGTTTTTCAAAATCAGAAAAATACGTTTTTGATTCAATATTTAAATTATTAAATTCACTTACAAAATTATCTCATTTAATTTTTTTATCGTAAATTGATTTAGAAATATCTTGAATTTCTAATTTCTTAGCTATTTCTATAACGTTTTTGTTATTTTCATTACCCTCATCTCTATTTCTTTCAATTTCTGATTCATGTTGTTGACTTATACATGAAGTAAAAAGTATAAAAGGAATAGCTAGACATGTACTTATTAAAAATTTTTTTTTCACTATTATTTTTCTTCCTTAATATTTATTAATGTGTATCTAAATTCCCTATTTCCATACTCATCAATATATATGATTTTTTTTGACTCACTAAATTTATAGTCAAAATCTCCTCATTCTTTTACAACTTCAACGTATTTTTTTAAATCAAAATCATTTAATTTATTAGCACTTTTTATTAATTTGGGATATGAGTATAAATAACTATGCAATGATGAGTTTCTAATATTTATTTTGTCATTTGTTTTACTTCCTGAAATATCAAATCGAATAATTCGACCATCTTTAGTTAACAAAAAAATTCTATCCTCATATAATTCAGAATTATCTATTTCGTTCACTTCTATATTATATTTTTGAATAACATAGTCAATAATTTCATTGCTTTGAGATACATAAAAATCATCATAAATTCTTTTCGAAGCTTCAATTTCATCAATTAATTCTTTATTTTCATTATCTGATGTTGAAACATCTGGATATTGTAAAAAAACAAATTTATCTAGATTAAATAAGAAAAATAGTCAATTTTTATTATATAACTCATCTAATTTTTCGCTACCAAACGAAGTAACAAAGTTTCTTTTTTGACCCGAAGAAGATAAAATAAATCTTTCTGTTTTATCATAAGGAAAAACAATATTATTAGAATATCTCACTCATGTTTTTAATTCTTCTAAATAATTATCATCTAATTTTTTTTGTGATTCTATATATTTTTCTTTTTCTTTTTCATTATTGTTAAAAACCATTTTTAAAATAGTATCCACATATGATTTATTTAAAAAATTATTTCACTTAATTTCTCTTTCATTAAAAACAACTAAATCTTTTAATTCTTTTGAATTGACACCAATTTCTTTTTGATGAGAACATGAAGCTGAACAAAAACTAAATAATAAAAAAAGTGAAAAAATAATTTTTTTAAATATTCTTTTCATTTTCAACTCCTATTCTTTTAAAGTAGGAAAAACAAAAACGGGAGATCCATATTTTTGTTTTTCAACCATTTCAATTTCAAACTCATCTTTACCACTTGGATAATTATGTATAAATAATTGATGAACAACATTAGAAATTAATAAAGGAGAAATTATATTTGCTTTCGATTCACTAAAGTTTCAATTTAGTGGTTTTAATAGTACTTCTGGTTCATTCCCCTGGGCTCTTAAATTATTTATCAAAACTCTAAATACTAATTTATTTTTCCTTATATAATATACTAAAGAATCCCCTAATTCAGCAGATTCTACCCCTTCCCTTAAACTTTCTAAATAAGTATTTTCAAATGTAAAAGGTTCATATTTGTTATTTAATTCTTTTATTTTTACTTTTTGTTTATATTCTTCACTTGTTGAGTAATTTTTAGACAAATCTGAAGTAACAAATTCAACAAAATTAAATTGAAATTTATCTAAATTATTTAAAATAAAGTATCAGTTTTTTGTAAAAAAATCTTGTTGTTGTTGAGCAAATTCTTTTTTATTTTCACTAGCAAAAAATAACTTAGATATATTATTATATTGATTAAATAATGATTTTGAATTTTTATTTTGAGAATTTTTATAGTCTAAAATCTTTTCTTGATTATTTTTAAACGCCATAGATAATAAATTATTAATTATGGAATTATGAATATTTTTTTCATTATTAGTAGAAGGAGATGCAACAGAATCATCATTTGATACCAAAGAATTTAGATAAAACTGATTAGAATAATTAGCGCAAGATATTAAATTAAAAAATGATATAAAAAGTAATGGCATTACTTTTTTCACTAATTTATTTTTCATTTATAAAGCCTCAACTATATCTATATATTTTATTTTCTTGATTTTTTTCATCATTATATTTATTAATTGCATAGTAAAACGAATTTGTATAATTGTTTTTATCATAATGTTTTATAAAATTAACATCATTATAGTCTATTAAAAATTTAGTTTCATCGAATTTTTCTAATCCATTTTTATTTTCTGATTCAAAAAGTTTTCTTTGATAATCAACTGTTTTTTGAGCAAAGTATTTTCTTCCTTCGGAAATATAATTTGCTAATTTATTATAAATTTCATTATTTCAAATATCTATCTTATTTTTAAAACTAAAAATTTCTCCTGTTATTGAAATTTTTACATCGCCATTTTTTGCTTTTTTATATAAAAATATTGGTATCAAAATATTGTTTTTATCTTGATTTTCCATTCTTAAAAAAACTATTTGTAAGTCAAATAATTTATCAGTTTTAATGTTTTCAATTTTTATTTCTGGACTAAATTCTTTAATTTCATAATTTTTAAAAGATCTAAATAATTTTTCTTTATCATCGTAAATTTTAGTAAAAATTTCCCTATCAGAATTATCGTTTTGACCTTCACTATTTTTATAATCTTTGAAGTCTGATCTTCAATTATTAAACACATAACTAAAATTTTTAATATTTTGTATATATCAAAATCATCTTTGTGTCAAAGTATCAGAAATAACATCTACTGAATTAATTGCGTGTTTTAGTTGAAATTCTGAAGCTATATTTAAAATATTAGGAATAAATAAAGGAGCGAATGTTAAAGATATATTTAATTCATTTTTGAATTTCTTTTCTACTCTAATTTGTTGAGTAAAAAACTCTCTAATATTTTTATCATCGCCCTTGAAAAAATGTTTATTTGTAAAAGATTTAATTTGATCGTTCAAAATAACGTTTTCTTCAATCAAATCTTTATAAGGGGAGTAATCATTTTTATTGTAGTTTTCACTACTTTTACAAGAAACAATAAAGGACGTACTTAAAAAACTAAAATTTAAAAATAAACTATACTTTAATAACTTTTTCATAAAAAATTGTTTCCAAATCAGTGTATCTTAATCCGGAATAAACAATCTCTCCTTTATGTATTAGAGTAAGAGAATCTACAAATTTATCTATTTCGCTCAAAATGTGCGAACTTATAAAAATTGTTATTCCTTTTTGATGAAGTTTTTTAAGTAAATGAAATAACTGAAACCTTGCAGTTGGGTCTAAATTAGCAGCAGGTTCATCTAAAATAATTATTTCTGGTTCATTTAATAGAGCTTGTATTAATAATATTTTTTTCTTTTGACCTGAAGAAAAATAAAATGGTTTTTTATTTTTTAGTTCTTCAATTTCGAATTCCTTAAGCAAATTATCTATTTTTATATCTAATTCTTTTTTATCAGAGCCAAACAACTGACCTAAATATCTTAAGTATTCTAAAACTGTTAATTCTTTTGGGAATATTGCATTTTCAGGTATATAACCTAATGCTTGTCTACTTTTATAATTTCTTATATCAATTCCATTTATAGTAACATTACCGCTGAAATTAATATATGAGCCAATAATTGTTTTAATTGTTGTTGTTTTTCCCGCTCCATTTTCTCCTATAAAAGCATGAAAAGAACCTTTTTTAACATCGAAATTTAAATCAAAAATACCTGTTTTTTCTTTATTATTGGAATATATTTTTGTCAAATTTTTAACTTCTAAAATATTTTTTTCCATTATTTATAATCCTTTTTGAAATATAATCTATTATTTATTAATACGAATATTATCGCGAAACTAATTCAAATTAAAAAATATAAATTTTTATTAACTGTAGGAATACCATTTCTAGATACTTGTCAAACTTCTTCTAAAGGTTGAAATAAAAAGTTGTTAGATGGTTCAATGTCATATCTTATTTTAACTTTTCTTTCCTTTTTTTTATTTCCTTCACTATCTGTTATTTCTTCCTCTTCTATTTGTTGCTTAGCAACATATTTGCTAAAACCTCCTATTCTATATCTAAAATTATCAATTAATAAAGAATAGGAATGAGGATCAAAGTTATTATTTGCTTCGTTATACAAAATTGCGTCAGCGATGTAGGTGTTATTATATTTAAAGTAAAGATAATAAATAAAAGCTGTAGCCAAATAAATTTTTTTCTCTATTATTGTTTTTATTTTTCCATTTTCGAGAGAATCTTTATTTAAAATAGTAGCTCTAATATCGTTAATTTTTAATAATTCATATTCTTCATCTTTTAATTTTTTAGATATTACATCAAAAATTACATTTTTAATTCCACTTATATTTTCTAAAGAATCATCTTTTAAGTCTACAAAAATTTCTTTAGCTATCATATTAGCATAATATTGAAAAACTTCGTTTTCTAATAATTCTTTAATGTATGTTCACTTTAATTCTCCTAATAAATTGTCAGTAGCTGAGTGAACAAATTTATCTTCAGGGAATTTTTGCGCAAAATCCTCAGCACCTTCTCTGGCGTAAATAATATTGGTATTTATAAGATGATCGATTTGACTAAATGATTTTAAAGAACCAGGAACTAAATATACAGGTTTGTTTACTCTTTCTTCAACAATTTCATTATTATCTTTATTATTTGTTCTTATTATTTTGTCTGTTATAAAATATTTTTTTAAATTTACTTTTGTATTTAAATCATAGTTATATGCAAAATTATCATTATTCTTATAATAAATGTAATCGTCTAAATTTGTTATTTTTTCAGACGTTAAAGCGTTTGAAATATTTATATTCTCTATATTGAAATAATCTACCAATTGATAAGGCAATGATAAATAAGAATATATTTGTCATTCAGTAGCTGAGTTACGTGAAATTTTAAAAGCTTCTTTTAAATATTCGATTTGATCAGTTCTTAATTTTATTTTGTCGCTTCCATTAGGTATTATATAGAAAGTATCTTCTTTATTGTTTAAATAAAATTTTTCTATGTTTGCTATGTTTCCGGAGGGATTATTTTCATACTTATTGTTTAAATAAAATGCAATATTATTACTTGTTGAAGTTGTTTTTGAAGAAATAATAGTTCCACCTAGAACTAAGGGACTAAAAAGCACAAGAGGCAAAGTAATTGCAACTTTTGCATTTACTTTAAAAGCAATAAGAGAACTTAAGTTACTAAAAATAATATATGATATTAAAAATACAGGAAAAGAAATGAATCCTAGTACAAAACTATCATAGTCTTTTAACCCTAATAAAAGTATTAGAAAATTTACAAAAACCATTAATAAAGCTCAGTAAATTCCAAAAGATAAATTGGCAACACTTTTGCCTCATATAATTTTTTTTCTCGAAATAGGTTTAGAAAGAGTTAATAATTCTATCCCCTCGTCCTCTAAATCCTTAAAAATATTTATTGATTTTATTGATGAAAATAAAACAGTTAATAATAATTCAACAAAAATAATAATATAAAATATTAAAACTTTAGTATTTTTTTCAAAATTTAATGAAAAAAGAGAAAATGTTACTGCGGTCGCTATTATTAATCATATTAAAGGAATTATTATTGTATTTTTCTTTTTTATTGTTAATTTGTGTATGAAGGCAACATAATTTCAAAATGACTTCATTAGTTTTTCTTCCATTCTACATATGTTTTTACAAATATTATAATACGAATCTCGTTTTTTTAAAATTATTTTATTTTTAAATTAAAAAAATATAACCAACATTAAAAATATTAGTTATATTTACTCATTATATTATTCTTCTGCTCCTGTCTGAAATATTGCGTTAGAACTTGGGAATGTTATAAAATTAGAATCATATTTAATACTACTAATTTCATATTTTGTATTGTATTCTAAATCAAATAAATCAGCGCTGACTAAATTAGTTTTATTTGTTTTTATTGGATGATTAATTGTATATTCTATTTCTACTTCTTCTGTTTCTGTTGTATTTATATATTTTTTTAATTTTATTTTAATATTTTGAGCAGATTCTTTTTCAATTTCTTTATTTAGTCTTAAACTTAGAGTGGCTTCATTTTGTAATAACTCATCTACCTCCACTGAGATAGAACTAACACTTAAAATTGCATCTGAATCTTCTCCTGTTGTTGAAGTATTTGAATCTAAAGATTCGTCTCCTTCGCTATGATTTCCACTATTCATTTCACCATCAATAGTTTCTTTAGGTTCTTTGTTCGGGAAAGAAAGTTCTTGATTTATATTAGAAATGTCTAATTGATCTTTTAAATATTCTACTGATTGAATTTTAAGTTTTTTAAAGTTTTTTTCATTTTCAATAAATAAAATTAATTTTGAGGACTTATCAGAATCAAAAGATGAGGGCTTTCTTATAATTTCTTCTTCAGAACCTTCAACATTATATAATTTATATGTAAAATAAAATTTTTGTGCTTCTCTAAAATCTAAATTTTCTTTATTTGTTCTTACCTCTAATGAAAATGATTCTAAATCATCGTCAAAAAATAATTGAGCATTATCTAACACTAAAGTTGAATTATTTACACTAGAACTTGAATCAGCATCATTTTTTTCGATCGCGTCTTCTTTTTTATCATTGATTTCATTACCAGGTACATTGTTAGAAGTATTATTATCTTTATTAATTTCTTTTTCGTTTTCTTTTTCTTCAGTTTCGATTTTTGTTTTTTCTTTTTCTAGGTTTACATTTTCATTAATTATAATAGAATTATTTTTTCCAATTATTTTAGAAAAATCTATTTTTTCATTAAATAAATTTTCATCATTTAATTGATTTTTTTCACAAGAAATAACAAAAAAAGAAGGTAAAATAACTGTTGAAAACGAAAAAAATATTTTTTTATACTTTTTTTTCATTTTATACTCTTTCTTTTTTTATATTTTACATTATACTAAAAAAATAATTAAAAATAAAAAAACCAACAATATTAACGTTTGGTTCTTTTATTTTTAATTATTTCTAGTTTTTTCTATTTCTTTTTTTAATTTTATTTCTTTTTCAATATTTTCTATAGATGTTTTAAAGTTATTAGTTTTACTATAAGAGTTTCCTTCTAAAATAGTTTTTTCATAAGATATAGAATCAGTAATTATATTAATAAATTCTTTTTCAGCATAAATTATACCTGATAATATATATAGTTCCTCTTGTTTTAAATCTATTCTAATATTAAATTTAGACGGAACCAATGAGGCGACAATTGGTTGAATGCCGTATTGAAATCCTTTATATCCTTCTGTTGTTTTAATAGTAATAATATCAATTTCTTTTTCTAAAAATATTCCATTGGGAGTGATAATTTTTAATTTTGTTTTTTTTGCCATTTTATTTTAATTTTTCTGCTTTAGCTATTGCTTCTTCTATAGAACCAACGTACAAGAAAGCTTCTTCCGGTAAAGAATCGTGTTTACCTTCTATAATTTCTTTAAAACTTCTTATAGTTTCTTCTAAAGGAAGGAATTTTCCTGAAATTCCTGAAAATTTTTCTGCTACAAAAAATGGTTGAGATAAAAAGTTTCTAATTCTTCTAGCTCTTGAAACAGTTTTCTTATCTTCTTCAGATAATTCATCCATACCCAAAATAGCAATAATATCTTGTAATTCTTTAAATTTTTGTAAAATTTCTAAAACTTTTCTTGCTACATTATAATGCTCTTCACCTATTACTAACGGATCTAACATTCTAGAACCTGAAGCTAAAGGATCTACAGCAGGATAAATACCTAATGCTGCTATATTTCTATCTAGTACTGTTTTAGCATCCAAATGAGCAAAAGTTGTAGCAGGTGCTGGATCTGTTAAATCATCAGCAGGAACATAAACTGCTTGAACTGAAGTTATGGAACCATTTCTTGTTGAAGTGATTCTTTCTTGTAGTTGACCCATCTCGGTTGCTAATGTTGGTTGATAACCAACAGCTGATGGTATTCTCCCTAATAAAGTTGAAACTTCTGATCCTGCTTGAGTAAATCTGAATATATTATCAATAAATAAAAGCACATCTTGATTTAATTTATCTCTAAAATATTCAGCCATTGTTAGTCCTGTTAATGCTACCCTCATTCTTGCTCCGGGTGGCTCATTCATTTGTCCAAAAACTAAGGCTGTTTTATCTAAAACACCAGCAGCTTTCATTTCGTAGTATAAATCATTACCTTCTCTAGAACGTTCACCTACTCCGGCAAATACAGATAAACCACCATGTTGTGTAGCTATATTATTTATAAGTTCTTGAACTAAAACTGTCTTACCTACTCCAGCTCCACCGAATAAACCAATTTTTCCACCCTTAACATAAGGAATTAATAGATCAATAACTTTAATACCTGTTACTAAAATTTCAGAGTTTGATTTTTGATCTTCATAAGATGGTGGAGTAGAGTGGATAGGCATTTTTAATTTCGCATTAACAGGCCCTAATTCATCTATTGGTTCTCCTAAAACATTAAACATTCTAGATAAAATTTCTTTTCCTACAGGAACTTGAATAGCTTTACCAGTATCTTCTACTTCTAATCCTTTAGAAAGTCCATAAGTCATATCCATAGCAATAGTTCTAACAACTTCATCACCGATGTGTTGTTCTACTTCTAAAACTATTTTTTTATCGGAATCAAGTTTTACTTCTAAAGCATTTAGCAATGCAGGTAATTTTCCTTTTTCAAATTTTACGTCAATAACTGGACCTAAAATTTGAATAATTCTACCAATATTTTTTTTGATCATAGATTCCTTTCTATTTACTTGTATTTCCACCTATTATTTCAGTTATTTCTTGTGTAATAGAAGACTGTCTTCCTCTGTTGAAAACTATTTGTAAATTATTTGTTATTTCATCAGCATTATTTGAAGCATTTTCCATGGCCGATCTTCTTGATGACATTTCTGAAATTTTAGACTCAGCCAATGCATTATAAATAAAAGATCCTAAGTATAATGGTAATAAATTTTCTAAAATTACTTCTGGAGATGGTTCAAATTCTAATAATATATTATCATTAACTTTGTTTTTAGTTTTATTACTTTCTAATGCAGAATTTTCTAAAGGAAATAATTGTTTAATAAAAGGTTCAAAAGTAACACTATTAATAAACTTAGTATATACTAAATTAATGCTTCCTATTTCTTTATTTTTTATCATACCTATAACTAAATCTATAATTTCTCTAACAATCAAATAGTTTAAATCATCTCCATAGTTACCTATTTTTTTAATTATATTTTTTTCATAATCTTTAAATAAAGAGATTCCTTTATTGCCGAAAATTATTAATTTATCATCATTTTTAAGTTTGTTCTTTGTTATTTTATAAACATTATTGTTATAACCACCACAAAGTCCTAAATCTGATGTAATAATTATATAAATACTATTTTGTTTTTCTTTATTAGAAAAAAAAGAATTGTTTTTTACATCTGTTTTTTCATAAACAGTATCCAAAATATTTTCTATAGAATTAGCATATTCTTGAATTGAAGAAAAATTGTTTTTCGCTTTTCTTAGTTTTGCACTAGATAATAATTCCATTGCTTTGGTAATTTTTCTAGTATTTTCAATTAAATTAATTCTTGTTTTTATTTTTTGAATTGAAGGCATTATAACTCCGGAATTGAAGGATGTTCTTCAGGATTATAATTAGGGATTTTATTTATAAATTCCAATACAAAATCTCTTATTAATTTTTTAAATTCTAGCAATAAATTGTCATTAAAAGCTCTTTCTTTTATTAGTTCTGCTTTTAGTTCTAAAGCTTTAGTGTCACTATTTATAAATTTAACTAATTCATCTCTATATTGAAGAATATAATCTTTTGGTATAGGATTTATAAATCTGTCTTTAACAGATAGTAATATAATAGCTTGATCATTTTGATAGAAATGAATATATTGTCATTGTTTTAATAATTCATATACTTTAGATCCATGGTCTAAAATTCTTCTGGTAGATTCATCTAGATCAGAACCAAATTGAGCAAATGATTTTAATTCATTATACTGAGCTAATTGCAATTTTAAAGAAGAAGAAACAAATTTCATAGCTTTTGTTTGAGCACTTGAACCAACACGGGAAACAGAAAATCCAACATCAACTGCAGGTTTTTGTCCTGAATTAAATAAAGACTCCTTCATAAAAATTTGCCCATCTGTTATCGAAATAACATTTGTTGGAATATAAGCAGAAATATCTCCTGCTTGTGTTTCAATAATGGGTAACGCTGTGATTGATCCACCACCATTTTCTGAATTTAGTTTTGCAGCTCTTTCTAATAAATATGAATGTTGATAGAAAATATCTCCTGGGAAAGCTTCTCTACCTGGTGGTCTTCTTAGTAAAAGAGAAAGTGTTCTATAAGCAACGGCATGTTTTGATAAATCATCATAAACTACTAAAACATTTTTTCCTTTATACATTCATTCTTCAGCAATTGTTACACCCGAATATGGAGCGATGTATTGTAAAGGAGCTAATTCTGATGCACCAGCAACTACTACTGTAGTATATTCCATTGCGCCGCTTTTTTGTAATTTATTCACAATTTGAGCCACTGTTGAATTTTTTTGCCCTATAGCAACATAAACACAATGAACATTTTGCCCTTTTTGATTTAAAATAGCATCTATTGCAACTGCTGTTTTTCCTGTTTGTCTGTCACCTATAATTAATTCACGTTGACCTTTCCCAATCGGAACCATTGAATCAATTGCTAAAATTCCTGTTTTTAAAGGTTCATTTACTTCTTTCCTTTTCATTACCCCTGGAGCTTGCACAAAGATTTCTCTTCTTTTATTAAAGTCGATTGATCCTTTTCCATCTATAGGTCTACCAAGCGCATCTATTACACGGCCAACCATTTGTTCTCCGACAGGCACAGAAATAATATTTTTTGTTCTTTTAACAATGTCACCTTCTGCAACATCATTTTCTTTCCCCATAATAACAACACCAACATAATCTGACTCTATATTTAGAGCCATTCCGTATATGTTATTAGGAAATTCTACTAATTCTCCTAAACCGACTTTTTCTAAACCGGAAACAAGCGCAACTCCATCACCTACAGAAATTACTTTTCCTGTTTCATTAGAAATTATCTTTTTACCATAAGATTTTATTTGAGCTTTTATTAGAGCTGAAATATTACTTGTTTTTGATGACATCTATCTCACGCTCCCTTCTTTTAATACAAATTCTTTAATTTCTTTCAACTGTGAGTAAATTGAGTTTTCAAAAACTAAATCATCAACCATTATTTTTAAACCAGCAATTAAGCTTTTATCAATTTTTTGTTTAAGAATGATTTTTTTATTTATTTTACTTTCAATAAATTTTTTGATTTTTGAAATTTGGTTTTTGTCTAATTTATAAACAGAATAAACATAAGCTTTTTTCATGTTTAAATATTTTAAAACTTTTATTTCAAATTTAGTAAATATTTCATTTATATAATCAATAAAATGAGTTTTAACTAATAACTTTATTACGTTTAATAAATTATTTTCAATTTCAGTTTTAAATATAGTATCAATGAAATTTTCTTTTTCTTCTAATGTTATTTCAAAACTTTTTAAAAAAAGTAATAATTCTTTTTCTTTAGTAAAAATTTTTTTTAATTTTTCAGTTTGTTTATAATAATCTTTTATTTTTTCTTCTTCTAAGGCTATTTGAAAAATTGCTAGTGCATATCCATTAATTTTTTCAATCTTGTCTAAATGCATTTTTATTCATAAACCTCATTTAACAGTTTATCAATTAATTCTTTTTCTTCATAGTGGCTAACGTGTTTTTCTAAGATTTTTGATGCTAATTTTGTAGCCACAGTTATAATTTCTTCCCTGGATTCTTCTTCAAATTTTCTTTGTTGTTGAGATACACTAATATGTCCATCTTCAATGATTCTTTTAGCTTCTTTTTTCGCATTAGAAATATATTGATTAGCTATTTTTTCAGATTCTATTTTAGCTTGATTAATTATTCCTGCTGCAGCTATTCTAGCTTCCCATAATTCTATATTTCTTTTTTCTTCAAGTTTAATAGATTTTTCTTTATTCGTAATTGTTTCATCAATATTTTTTTGAATAAATTCTCTTCTTTCTTCTATAACCTTTTTTAGAGGTTTAAAAATGAAAAAAAACAAAAAAATGAATACAATAATAAATGCTATAGTTGTCGCTAAAACAACTCATGGATTAGGAAAAATATTTTTAAACAATGCTGAAACATCATTTTCTACATCTACTTTTCCATCTGAACTAAAATTTTTTATAATTCTATTTATCATATTATTAGTAAATTATTAGTAAACAAAAATTAAAAGAATTGCAATAAGTAATGCATAAATTGAAGAAGTTTCCGCGATAGCTGCTCCTATGATCATTAATTTGCTAATTTTTTTCTCTGCTTCCGGATTTCTTCCGACAGCCTCGGCAGCTTTTCCTGCTGCATACCCTTGACCAGCTCCAACACCTAAAGCTCCAATCATCGCTAGTCCTGCTCCAATAGCAACTAAACCTACTCCTGTTGAACTTCCTGCATCATTATTTAATTTTGATGCTATTTCTACAAATTGATTTGTCATTTTTTCTCCTTTTTATTTATAAATTATTCCTTTGAGCTAGAAACTCAATATGTTGTTGTTAACAAAGTAAAAACATATGCTTGAATAACCACTCCAAATATATCTACATAAAATACCAATGGCGCCATAAATAGTGTAGCAGGTATATTAAACACACTTAAATTTCCTATTGGTAATAAAGACCAAATATATTGTGTTCCTGCATAAAATAAAATCAACATTACGGAACCACCAATGATATTTCCAAACATCCTAAAAGATAATGAAATTAATGGTGCTGGAATAGAAATTATTTCTAGAGGATTCATATATTTTTTAAAAAATTTTAGTTTTTGCATGGTTATTCCGATTACGTAAATACCTAATCATGATACAAAAGCTAATGTTAATGTAATTGAATAAGTACTACCTATCGGTTCCAAACCAAATAAAGATAATAAATTACCAAAAAGTAAAAAAGTTAAAAGTGTAAAAATATAAGGCTTTATATTTTTAGCTAATTTACCTTCAGCTCCACTTTCATCAACCAAAGTTTCAACTATTCCAAAATATTGTTCTGTTAAATAAACAATAGCGGAGGGCGCTTTATCTTTTTTAGTTTTTTTAATTTGAAAATATAAAACAATAGAAAATATCATAATTAAAAAAACCATTATAAAAAGAGTAAAAAGTTGTGGTTGATTTCAATTACTTAATCAGTTTTCCATTCTTTTTCTCCTTTATTTTTTTTAAAACTCTTTCAAAAATAATACTAGGCAAGAATAAAGAAATACCAACAATATAACTAAATATATTTATAGGGTAAGATACTATTTCTATTGAACTAGAATTATTATTTAAAGTATTTTTATTAATTAATATTATTAAAAATAACAATATTCCTTGAAACATCAAAGAAAAAATTCCAAAGATTATCCCTAACACATAAATAATTTTTTTTCTTTTACTTCTTATTTTTTGATTAATTTTCTTTAAATTTTCTACTAAAAATATCTTTGAAAAAAATGTGATTATAGTAGAAAAAAACGAGAATATTCAACCTAGTAAAAGTGAATAATTTAATGTGATAAGCGAAATTAAAATTAATAATATTAATAAATATATAAAAAAATATACAAATATTAAATCAGAAAATTCTCTTATTTTCTCTTTCAATACGACTCCAATTGACAAGATTTCTCAAGTCTTTAAAAATTTTACTCCTTTTTTTATAAAAACTTTCTTTTTTTTGAAAAAAGCAATAAAAAAAATTTTTTTATAGTTTTATGCTTTTTTTAGATTTTAAAATTGTTATTTTTTCGAAAAATAAAAAATATTTTTTTTACAAAAATAATAAAAAAGTATTATAATGTGGTAGATAGTGGAAGGGAGTGGCAATGTTTGGAAGCCATCAAAAAAGTATTGATGAAAAAAATAGAATTGTTATTCCTTCTAATTTCAGAGAAGAATTAGGGGAAGTTTTTTATATTTCTCTTGGTCTTGACAAAATTATTGAAATTCGCTCTAAAAGTGAATTTGATATTTTAAGAGATAAGTTGAAAAAAAATAATTCTTTAAATAAAGATTTTAGAGAGTTTACAAGATTTTTTTTCGGGAATACTATTGAAGCAACTTTTGACAAATCAGGAAGAGTTGTTATACCTAAAAACTTACTACTTCAATCCGCTATCGAAAAAGATATATATCTAATCGGAGTAGGTGAAAAATTAGAAATTTGACCTAAAGATAGATATGAGAAACAGCAAGAAAAATTCCAAGATGATGATGAAATTGAAAAACTTCAAATTAAATTATTCGAAAGTGGAGTTGAGTTATAATGAAGCATTTTCCAGTTTTATTAGAAGAAGTGATCGAAAATTTAAAAATTAATAAAAATGGTATCTATGTTGATCTAACTCTAGGAAGAGCGGGACATTCTTCTGAAATTTTAAAAAAATTAGATAAAGGCCATCTTTATGCTTTTGATAAAGATTTTGATGCTATAAAAGAAAGTGAAAAAAAACTAAGCAAAATTTCTAATAACTTTACACTTATACATAGCGATTTTCAAAATTTAGAAAGTGAATTAAAAAAATATAATATTAAAAAAATAGATGGTATTTTAGTTGATTTGGGTGTTTCCTCCCCTCAACTAGACGAAGCTGAAAGAGGTTTCTCTTACAATAAAGATGCTAGGCTAGATATGAGAATGAATAGAAATCAAACATTAGATGCTCATTATATAGTAAACCATTATTCGGAAGAAGAATTAATTTCATTATTAAAAAATAATGCAGATGTAATGCTCCCTCAAAGAGTTGCTAAAGGCATTATTTTAAATAGACCCATAAATACAACGCTTGAATTAGTAGAGATTATAAAAAAATCACTGCCAGCTAAAATTGTAAGAATAAAAAATCCTGCAAAAGCTGTTTTTCAAGCAATTAGAATTGCTGTAAATAACGAGTTGGATTCATTAAATATTTTGTTAAATCAAGCAATTAATTTTCTTAACAAAAATGGAAAATTATTAATAATTACTTTTCATTCAATCGAAGATAGAATTGTAAAGAAATTTTTTAAATCATTATTGGAGCAAGATAATATTGATCCTAAGCTACCAATTATGGTAGAAAAAACATGAAAATCTAAATCATTTCTTCCTTCAAAAGAAGAATTAAATTTAAACAAAAGAAGCAGAAGTGCAAAGTTAAGAGTTTTGACAAAACTAAAGTAAATAAAAGGGCAAAATGAAAAGAAATATAAAAACCGTTATTAAAATAGATAAAAAATTTAATTGTTCAATTTTTGCATTTGAAAAAAATGGAAATCAAGATTTTTTAATATTTGAAAAAAATAACGAAAATCAAATTAATATTGAGTTATTTATAAAAGATACTTTTTTTATATTAAATAACAAATTAAAAACAAACATTAAACAAACATTTCTTTTCTTAGACAATGACTTTTATTTTGAAAGTGATTTTTTTAGTCAACACACTTTAATTGATAATTCTAAAAAAATTATTAATCAAAAAGAAATAGATAAAAATTTAGAATTAGCTAAAGCTACATTTTTAAATAACCAAAAATTCATAATTTCAATTAAACCTTTATCTTATACCTTAGATAATGATGAGAAAAGTATTTTTTCTCCTCTTGGAAAAAATGCACATTCACTAAATGGATGCTATTTAATACATTCAACAGAAAATAAAAAACTAAATTTAATATTAGATATTTTAAATAAACTAAATATTTCGATTAAAGAAATTATTACTTATAATCAAAGTATAAATCAAATGATAAATGAATATCATTATAATAAAAATAAAAGAATTGTTTTAAATTTAGGAAAAAATAACTCATCTTTTATAATTTCAAATAATGAACATATTTTTTTAAATAAAGAAATTGACTTTTCTTTCGACAAATTAATTACTTTTATTTCAGAAAAAGCAAATATAAAAAAAGATATCCTTTCTAAATTTATAAAACTATTTAATAACAATTTAAACTTATTAAGTCAAAATTTTATGTTTTCAGGAATAAATATAAACTTAGAAGAAATAAAAAAAATAACTTCTGAGTTTATTAAAAAAGTTATAGAAAAAGAAATAATAAACATTGCTAAAAACAATGAATTAAACATTAAAGATTTTACTCTTTTAGTAGTTACTGACAATATTTTTTCTTTTTTAAAAGAACTAATTTATTTTGATTTTAAACATAAATTTATTAATTTTAATAATAATCAAATATCTTGTTATAAATTTGAAATAAAATATATATTAACTGGAATAAATTTAATAGAAAAAGAAAATAAAAGTTTTTCTAAAAATAAAACAAATTCTAATCTTCTTCACACTCAACCTTATTCGTCAGATGAATTATTTTTAAAAACTAATAAATTATTTAATTTATTCTATAAATTTTTTAATAAAAGGATAAAACATGCATAATAATATTAAAATAAAAGTCTTAGGTGTTGGTGGGTGTGGAAATAACTCTATTAAACCATTAGTTTCAAACAAAGTAGATAATATTGAATATATTGCTCTTAATACTGATTCTCAAGCCTTAAAAGATTTTGAAGAACAAAACGTCATTCAATTGGGCGATTCAAATAAGAGAAGAGGGTTTGGAGCAGGAAGAAATCCTGAAATCGGAAAAGAATGCGCATTTGAAAGTTCTGAAATTATCGAAGAAAAGATAAAAGATGCAGATATAGTTATAATTTCCGCCGGAATGGGAAAGGGAACTGGAACGGGAGCATCACCTGTAATCGCTAAAATTGCTAAAAAATATGCTTCACTAGTTCTTGCGGTAGTTACTATTCCCTTTGAAAATGAAGGTGAAAAAATTAAGTCAAACTCTATAATTGGATTAAAAGAATTGAAAAAAAATGTAGATTCAATGATTGTGATCTCTAATGAAAAACTTTTAAATAATTATGGAACTATTTCTATTGATCATTCTCTAAAACTTTCTAACAAAATTTTAGAGAAAATAATTAATGTTATAAATGAAATTATTACTCTTACAGGTATTCAAAATGTAGATTTTGCAGATTTATTAACAGTAACAAAAGATAAAGGTGAAATTTTAATAAATTCAGCTAGCGCTACAGGAAAAGATAGGGCAGAAAAAGCAGTTGAAAAAGTAATTTTTTCAAATATATTAGAAAACTCTATTATGGGAGCCGATGAAATCATTGTTAACATTACAGGTTCTAATGTAACCTTACAAGAAATAAATATAATTTTAGAAGTCATAAAAAATACTGCTGGAGAAAAAGTAAATATAATTCAGGGGTTAATGATTAGTGATTCTAATGACAAAAATTTAAAAATTTCTTTAATTGCTTCTGGTATGGATAAAAAAAATAAATCATCAGATTTAGAAAATAAACAAAATAATTTAGAAAATGTTTTTACAAACAAAGATGATTCAAATAAAGATTGAATGTATTTATTAGAAGAAAATCAAGATATTATTGAAAATTCAACAACTTTAGAAGAAGTGGAAAATTTACCTCACTTTTTGAAAAATTAATATCTAAAACGATGTCTTAGAAGTTTTAAATATAAAAGTTCATTTTTTTAAAGTGTTATAAAAAAATCAAGCACATAACTACAATGGTGACAGTGCTTGATTTTTCTAAAACCTAAATTGAAATACACACTTGTTTTTATTATAAAAAAATTGTGCTGCAATTTATGATATTTTATAACTACTTTTTATATTAAACGAGTTATAAGAAGATTAAGAAGGGGGGGCTATATCCCTTCTTTTAGTTCAACTTTAAAGCGGTTTTATCAATAAAGTTAGTAAAACTATGTTCTGAAATTTTCGAACTCTAAATTTGGAATTAATTCATATTTTTTGTTTATAATTTTTATAGTGATATAAAAAATAATTACTTAAGATGGAGAAAATAAATGAAGTTAGATTTATTAAATAATGTTGTTTTAGCAACTAAAGCCAGACTTTTACACAATGTTGATGTTGAAGCACCAGAAACAGAAGAATATCTATTTCAAGTATCACCTTACGAAAAAGTTTCTGAATCAGATGAATTTCATATAGCACTTTCTTTTGTGAGGTTTTAATTTGAAACTAAAAAAAATATTCCTATTAAATACTTTATTAAGTATTCCTTTATTTTCAGTAATTTCTTGTCAACTACAAGAAGATTTTAATTTAGAGCATTATGATGCTAATGAAAATTTAAGCGAAAATATTTATAAACTAGATAATAATTTATGAAATTCTACTGATATTAGAAATGGGGAAATTGCTTTTTTGATAGAAAATAATGATATGTTTAAAAACACAATTATTTCAAAGATGAATTTTCAAGAACAAAAGGATAAAATTAATGAAAATTGAGAAACTTTTTCAAGCCAATTTAATAAAATTTTTGAAAAAGATTTTTTAAATAAATATCATGTTATTTATTATTCAAATTATAGTTCTAGAGAACCGATAGATTCAGTTGAAGTAAATAATGATAGTGTTAAAATTCACCATATTTTCTATAGAGATGCAGAAAAATGAGTTATTTCAGGACAATATTTAATATTTATTGAAAAAGAACACATTCCAAATATAAATTCCATATCAATTAATGAAATAAAAGAAAAAGCTGATTTTAAAAAATATAACAATTCCTTACATAAAACAAAAAATAGAATTTGATTTAATAAATAGAATAAAACAGATATTCAAATTCAAAGATATTATTACAATGTAAAATCAAAAGTGGTTAAGTTTAATTTTTTCTCTATTTTATATTTTAAATTTCCTAAAGAAAAAAAGTTTTAATGTGCAAAACAGTTTTTTAGCGATAGATTTTAAAACAAATAATAGCTATGTCGAAATACAAAAGTAGACATTTGATAAATTTTTTATCCTAAAAAACTCTTATAAAAATGAATGTTTTTATATTTATTTCCTTATAGAATGATTAAGAAAATAAAAAAGTGATTAAAAATTTTTATAATTAAAAAAATCAAGTAGTTAATTACTTGATTTTATTTATATTTTTTAAAAGCTCAATTTATAAAATCTTTTACCATTATCATCGCCATAACATCGTTTTCACAATATTTTTTCAATTCTTTTTTAGTTTCTTCTCACTCTTTATCCCCTATATTTCCGACATAACGAGCAATCGCTTTACTCATTGCCATAGTACCATTTTGAACTTTAAGTTCCTGGTAAGGAGTGATAAGATGAGCGAGTGGTATTTGTTCTTTTGTTATGTATTTTTCTATTTTTTTAATACTAAAATAACCTTTTAAATCCGGGATAAAAATCATAGGTAAATTCCCTTTTGAAGAATAACCACTAAAGAAATCAGCTAAATCAATTGTGTTTTTTTCAATATGTTCAAAATACATTTGCATTTTCTTAGCTTTTGCTTCATCTTGAGTTCTAATTAATTCAATCATTTCTTTAATTCTAGTATTTTCGTAGTTTTTATTATAAACAACAAAGTAATCCGCTTTATTAGAGTAAATTTTCGTTATTATTTCTTCAAATGATTGAATAGAAATTTTTTGAGGATCATATACAATATTTTCAATATCAAAATTGTTTTTTACAATTCTTCCTTTATGGGTTTCTTTTATTGACAATTGAAAAACTATTTGATTATATGGTAAAACTCCATCTAACGGTGGATATGGTAAAGAAAATCCTTCAAAGTCATATCAAATTATTCTATTTTCATCATTATTTAAGATCTTTATTTTTTCCTCTAATTTTTTACTTTTAAAAATTTTAACTTTTTCTTTTATATTTAAAGAATTATATAAAAAATCATCTCTCAATTGATTTTCAATTGATTCGTATCTACTTTTGGAAATTAATTCTATTATTTTTTCTTTTTTAAAAATATTTCCACTATATCCTTGCAAAATTGGTGCTTTTAATTTTAAAATTTCATTAAAATCAGGATTTGGTTCAAAAAATCCATTATCTACTTCAGATAATTCTTCCAATTCTTCTTTTTCTTTTGCCTTATTTATTAAATCAATTGCATCATTTATTTCTAAAAAATCATAATATTCTTCTTTTTTAGAATTAATTTCCATATACATCGAAGAAACTATGTCATAAATTTTATTTATTGGTTTATAATTACCTGACTTTAATTTATCATATTCTTCCGGGATTAAACCTATTTGTCCTGCAATAATTTTATATTTTTTATATTCTTCTTTTGTATAAATTTCTTTATATTTTATGCCTAAATTCTTTTTAGATTTATTTATGTTTAAATAAAAAATTTCAATAAATTTTTTTTCATTTTTTTTAGGATTTAAAACATAATCAATTAAGTGAAAAGAAATATTATTTAATTTTATTGTTTTATTCACTATTCAAAAATCTCAGTAAGCTTTTAATATATCTTTTCTTTTTGTTGAACCTGTTAATTTTAGTAAGGAAATCTTTCCTTGTTCTAAATCTATAAAAGTAGGTTTTGCAATAGCATTTTTATAAATAAAAACAGGATATAAAATGATTTTATGCGTTTTTTTATTTATTATTTCTTGTGTTTCTTGAATTGCTAATTCTGTTGTTTTTGATTTTATTACATAAACATTTTCTTTTCCATATTTATTTAAAATATAATCTAAAAAAGCTTTTTCTATAGTAGAAAAAACTTCTTCTCTTGCTTCTACAATCGATATATTATTTTTGT
Source organism: Mesomycoplasma molare (assembly GCF_024918955.1). Taxonomy (NCBI): domain Bacteria; kingdom Bacillati; phylum Mycoplasmatota; order Mycoplasmoidales; family Metamycoplasmataceae; genus Mesomycoplasma; species Mesomycoplasma molare. The sequence continues at coordinate 407,098 of NZ_CP103423.1, read as the reverse complement.
TAGTTATATCAATAGCGTGATTAGGATTTCAAAAATGTTCGTGATCTTCACCATCTTCTTCTAAATCTAAAAAATGATCAGATAATTTATTTCAAATAAAAAATTTTTGTCCTGTAATAAGTCGATGAAAATGTCTATAAGTAATTAATTCTTTTTCCACTATATTTTAACTTTACCTTGTAATTTTCATTTATCTAAAAGATTATTTCATTGTTCTTCATTTTCACACTCTAAATATTCTAATAATTCTCCATCCAATTTTTCGTTATATTGTGGAGAGTATCCTTTTTCGGTATAAAAGTTGTATCATTCTTTTATTTTTTCTATATCATCTTCAATTTGAGGTACGTTTGTTTGGTATTTATATGTTCTTATTTTTCTTTTTTCAATAGGATAATTTTTCGGATCATCATAATCTTGAGGTTCTAAAAAAGTTGCAACAATAGCGAAAGTATCACAACCCATTAGATAGGAATATAATTGACCTTGTTTTAGATATGCTAACGGAAGTTCTCCTGATTCTCATTTTTCTAAATTTTTTAATTGTGTTGTTTTGATTTCTAAAATCATATTTAAATCTTTTATATAACCATCAGGTATACCACCGATTATGTCATCTTTACCTTTAAAATAGTCATAAGAGTATTTTTCTGGAGGAAAAGTTTCGATTTCTTTATTTGTTTTATTTCTAATTACTTCAATTACCTTTGGTTCTATTGCAACTCCGGCATCTATATATTTAGTATCTAAAATAGGCATGTCTAATTTTGCTATTCTTACAAATGCTAAAAATTGAGATTTAAAAGAATCTGTTAATAAAACATCTCCTATGGAAGAACCCCCAATTTTTTTAAAACCGTTTCAAGTTCCTTTATTTTTCAATAAATTATTATGAAATTCTGGATCAAGTCTTAATATTTTATGTTCTTTATCTATAAAATAATGTTTTTTGTTATAATATTTTCTTTGTTTTAATTCCATTTTTTCCTCTGTTATTTTGATTTTATTATTTCGATTATTTTTTTCAATACAGCTTGACCGGAATTTTTTACTGAATTATTTTTTAAAGTACTTTCTTCTAATCTATCTGATATTTCTTTTAAAATTCTAGAAGTTTTAGCATCTGCATAATAATTTAAATAGTCTTGTTCAGAATTAGAGAAATTATCTAAACTATTATATGAAACTAAATAAGCTTTGAGATAATTTTTCTTTGTTATTAATTCATTCAAAGTAGTTTTTAATTCTTTCTTTTCTTCTTCGTTTGTGCTATTTTTTATTTTATTAGATAAATCTAATATATTATTTTTTAGATTTTCCAATTTAACATTTAATTTTTCTTTATTTTCTTCTGTAAAATTAGATTTTAAAGGTAAAACATAACCTGATTTTTCCATTATTAAATCACTTACTTTAATTTTAGAATTTTTGTAATTTACTTCACCTGTATATAATCATTTTAAAAATAAAAGTGTTGCTTTGTCTTCTTTTCCATCATTATCAACAGAAACTGGTATTAAACTAGAACCTCCTTCATAATAAGTTTCAAAATTATCTCCATCATTACTTTTTGTAATTTGTGGGAACAGTTCTACTTCTTTTTCGCTAGCAAACATTTGAGATGCTTTTTCTTCGTTATTATTTGCAAATCAAGCTATTGTAGAAGGACTTAAAACGGATTGTTCATATCCAACAGCTGCTGCAAACGCAAATACAGTTTCATAATTTCTGATTTGTCAAGAAGCTCACTCATTTTTATTATTAGCATATTTAATATCATAGAAAGTTTTTTCTTTTGAATCTTTAATAAAAGATTTTTTTTCTACATCTGAGTATTTATTAAAATTTGAAACAAAATTTTCCTGTAAATCTTTATCATCTTCTATATGATATTTAATATCTGAAAGAGTTTCCTGATTATTTGAGTTTTTTAATTCTCATATTTTTTTACCTTGTAAATTGTTATTAAGATCTTTTAAAAAAGTGTCTTTTTGATAATCAATTGTAAAAATTTGAAAATCTAGTTCATCACCCTTTATTTTAGTTTCATCAATAATTAAACCTTTAAACACTTCTTTAGTGAATTTTAGAATTGAATTTATAGAAGAAAATGTTTTATTATTTACTGTAAGATTGCTATAAACATTTGATTCTTTAAGTTTTAAAGCTTTAAAAACAGAATTTATTTTATTAGCGTTTTCTTCATTTCATTTCTCTTGAGCAATTTTATAAAATTCTGTTTCTTTATCTATATTACCTTGACCTTGTTCTATAAAATCAAATAATAATTTTAAAAGCGTAAAATTAACTGAAAGAGCATCTATATCAGCGATATTAAAAGGTAAATTAAAAATTTTACTATTAAGTTGTTCACCAGTTACATTAGTGTGCGTATTTAAGATTTTATCTAGAAATAAATTATTTGGCAATATTTTATTAGTATTTAAAATTTTATCGAAAGTATTTATTAAAAATGCTGTATTTTGATTGCCTAAAATAATATTAGCTACATCTGGCGAGTCTGTTTTTATGGAATTAGCTTGTTGAATAGATAATTCTAATTCAGAATTAGTTTTTGTTATAGATGAATCTCTTAATTCTATTTCTAGAAAATCCTTTTCATTTTTCATTTGTTCGTTATAAAGAGGAATTATTTCTTTTAAAGCAACCATTAAAGGAAAAACCTTTGATTGCGCTGTTGCTAAAACTATTTTTTGATCTTGTGCTTTTTCTGTTTTGTAAGTGAGTTTGCCTTCGTTATTACATGAAATCAACAATGCACTTGAAGTTAATCCCACTAAAGATGATAAAAATTTTAATTTACTTTTTTTCATTTTTTTCTCCTATATATTTTTATTTTTTTAAGAACTTAATAATATGATTTTCCCTGAAATATCAATTCAGAAATATAAATATTTTTCTTGACTATTTTGACTTTTTGTATTATTTATTTCTATTTTTTTAACATTGGTTAAATCCATAAAACTATTTAATGAATTTAAAAATTTAATGTCAATATCGTTAACTTCATAATAATCTTCAACTTCTTTTTCGTTATCTATTTTTTTTAATATTATTTTTGAAAAATCAAAATTTTCTTTTTTACTTAAATTAATTATAATTTCTTGTATATTTGATGATTCAAACACATTGTGGCCAAATTTTATATCTTGACTATTAAAAACTATTGTTTCTATAGAATTTAGTTCAAAAGCATAATCTTTAATACTTGTTGGATTTGAAGGAAAAACTATTTTTTTTATTTTATTATTAGAAAATGCAAATAAAGAAATTGTTTGGATTCCTTTAGAAAAATCAATTTCTTTTATATTATTAGATTCAAAAGCAGAATCTCCTATATATTCTAATTGTCCATTAAATTTTATATTTTCAATTTCACAATTTAAAAAAGCAGCATCTCCTATTTTTTTTAATGAACTAGGTAAAATTAATGTTTTTATACTTTTACCCGCAAAAACAAAATTATCAATTTCATTCAGGTTTTCTAGTTCGGAAAGATCTAAAATTTGATTACTATAATAATTTGTATTTTTTAAGATCATTTCTTTATCATTTACAGCAATTTTTTTCATATCTATTAAATTTTATATTTTTTAGAAAAAAAGCATATATTTTTTTTATTTTTCTTTTTTATTTAAAAAATCAAAAAATGAGAAATATTAAAATAGAAAGGAAAAATGAAAAGAGAAAATAAATTACTTGTAAAAATAAATAATGAAGATTTAGAAAAAATCGGAGGAGCAGCAGGTTTTGCAGCGATTGCTCCATTTGTTCCTGCTATAATAACTTCTGTAGCTTCTATTATAGGATCATTTAAATCTTTAACTAGTTCTTCAGGTGAAATAAAAACTAAAGACGGTCTAGTTCAAAAATGAGAAAATCCAGTCGCTAAAGAATCTAATTCAAAAGCAGTAACTCCTATATATTTTATTTACTAAATCTTTATCAAATAATAAAAATAAAAGGGACGCCTTTTATTTTTATTATTTGATAAACTACTTTTGAATTGCTTCCTCAGAAGCTTTGCTAATTTCTTCAAAACTAGCACCTGAATTTGCTAATACATATGCTGAAAATGAATTTTCTACTATAGATCCTTTAGAAACGTATATTTTTTTATCTTCAATCATAGAAGATACAGAAATTGCTGATAAAGTAGCTGATCCTAAATCTGAAAATATAAATACTTCTTCTATGTCTTTATTAGAATTTATAACATCCATTAATTCTGTAGGATCAGTTCCTAACTCTGTTCTGTTATTAATTCCACCTAAAGCTACTATTTTTAACATTTCTTCATTTAATGGTAACATTTTAGTTAAATATTCCTCAATTGTTTTTGCTAGTTGGAAATAATGAGAAATAATAATAAACATCTTTTTCATTTTATAACTCTTTTATTATGTTTGCTAAAATTATATTTGAAGAGGCTGAACCTGGATCGATTGTTCCTTTAGATCTTTCTTTTAAATATGAAGCTCTACCCTTTGTGGCGATTAAATCTTTTGTAGCTAAAGCAGAGTTATTTACAAAATCAATTAATTCCAGTTTATTTTTTTCATTTATTTCGTTAATAGAATCTAGTTTTTCTGATAAAGGTTTTCAAACGTCATACATGGTTTTTTCGCCAATTTTTACTTTTCCCAACATTTCTAAAGAAGCAGAAAAACTTTTTACTAAAATTTTAAATTCCTCTAATCCTAATTCTGTTTTATTTTTCAAATTATTAGCAGCATTAATAAATGCCATACCATATAGAGGACCGGATGCACCACCTACTTTTGACATTAAAGTTCTTCCGACTATAGATAGAAACGAACTTAAATCAACCTCTGTAGTAATTGATTGAATTACTTCTTTAAAACCTCTTACTATATTTACACCATGATCTCCATCGCCTATATTTTGATCTAATAGGGATAAAAAATCTTTTTTTTCTTCTAATTCATTATAAATTGTTTGGAAAACTTTTTTCAATTCTTCTATTTTCAATTTTTTACCTCTGTAGGTTCTTCAAGTAATTTTTTCAATTCTTCATCTAATTTTAAAACACTAATAGAAACTCCTTGCATTTCTAGAGAAGTCATAAAGTTACCAACATTTGTTTGGAAAATTTTAATATTTTTTTCAGCTAAATAATTATGTGCATCGTTAGCTACAATAAATAATTCCATCTCAGGAGTTCCGCCTAAACCATTAATCATAAGAGCGATTTCTGAATTATCATAATTATAGTCTTTTAAAATTAAGTCTAACATTTCTTCTGTTATCTCTTTTGAAGATTTAATATTTTCTCTCTTTATACCTGGTTCACCATGAATTCCAAGACCGAATTCAATTTCTTTTTCTCCCAATTCAAAAGATTTTTTACCTGTTGTAGGAATATAAATATAATTTAAAGATATTCCAAAAGTTCTAACATTTTCTATTACTTTTTCAGCAACTCTTTTTACTTCACTTAAATCTGCTCCTTTTTCAGCTAGAGCACCAGCTATTTTATGAACATAAATTGTTCCCGCAATTCCTCTACGACCTATTGTTCATGTAGAGTTTTCTACAGCAACATCATCGTTAACAAGAACGGTTTCTACTTTTTTACCATTTGCTTGAGCTAATTGTTGAGCTATTTCAAAATTTAACTTATCACCTGTATAGTTTTTGATAATTAATAAAGTACCTTTTTGGGAATCTAGTTCATTAATAACACTCTCAATTTGATCCGGAGTTGGTGAGGTAAAAACCTCTCCCGCTACGGCTCCGGTTAACATTCCCTTTCCTACAAAGCCCATGTGAGCAGGTTCATGACCTGAACCTCCTCCGGAAATCAACGCCACTTTATTTTTATCAAAATTTTTATTATAAATTGCATTAAATCCGTTTACTCTTTGCACGTTTTTATTTGTTTTAATGATTCCTTGAATCATTTCTTCAATAATATTTTCTTTATTATTAATTAATTTTTTCATTTTTTCCTTATAAGATAGATAAAATTTCTAAATATTTTTATATTAAGGCAAATAATCCTATTATTACTCCTGCAAATGAAGGTGCTACTACAGGAATTCATGAATATTCAAAGTTTGCTCCTACATGTTCTTCTTTTCTATTAGATAATAGTAATTTTTCCATAGCAAAATATACTAATCTTGGTCCTAAATCTCTTGCTGGGTTAATTGCATAACCAGTAGATGAACCTAATGACATCCCTATTGCCATTACTAAAAAAGTAACAGGTAATGGTCCTAAAGATGATAAACCTATTCCGGTTGTTGATAAAGCGTTTGAACCTTTACCAAAAGCTAATATAACTCCTAATAAAACTAATGTTCCAACTAATTCATATGAAAAATTAAAGATAGTTCCCTTTTCTTTTGCAGAGAAAGCTGGTCCAGTTGCATGAGCTCCTCTAACTGTAGCTAAATCTGTTTCTTTAATGTGATTTCAGTTAATGAAATTTAAAATAACTTGCGCAACCATCGCTCCTAAAAATTGAGCAGGAATATACACCAATGGAAAAGCGCTTTTTGAAGCAATTGCATCAAAAATAGATACAGCAGGATTTAAATGCGCACTCCCACCTAATGCGTTACTTATTATTACACCTACCATAACAGCAAATCCTCATCCTAAAGTAATAACGCTTCATTTACCTGATTGATTTGCAAACATTCTTTTAGCTGAAACACTATATACAACACCATTTCCTAAAAGAACTAAAAATAATGTACCTAAAAATTCGGATAATATTTTCATTAAATCCATTATTAATTCTCCTTTTTACTCGATATCTTTTGTTCAATTTAAAGTTTTTTTAACAGCAGTATCTCAACCTTTCAATAAAAAGTCTATATCTTGTTGTGAAAGTTGAGGTTTAAAAATCTTGTCTGCTTTACTCATTTTTTTAATTTCTTCTATATTTTTTCAATAACCAACCGCTAAACCAGCAAGGTATGAAGCTCCTAAAGCTGTCGTTTCAATATTTGCTGGTCTTTCAACTTTTAAATTAGAAATTGAAGATTGAAATTGCATTAAATAATTTGAATTAGAAGCACCACCATCAACTTTTAATAAAATAATTGGTTTCTCTAAATCTTTTTCCATCGCTTTAATTAAATCATTTGTTTGATAAGCAATTGAATCTAAAGTTGCTTTTATTATATGTTCTCTTTTTGTTCCTCTTTCAAGACCGAAAATTGCTCCTCTTGAATATGAATCTCAATATGGTGCACCCAGTCCTGTAAATGAAGGAACAACATAAACTCTTTGATCATCATTTACTAAAGATGCAAAGAAATCTGACTCTGCTGAATTATATAAAATTCTTAAAGAGTCTCTTAGTCATTGTATTGCAGCTCCCGCTATAAACACAGAACCTTCTAAGGCATAAACAGTTTCTTGATTTCCTAATTTTCAAGCAATAGTTGTTAATAATTTATTTTTACTTTTTATAGGTGTAGTACCTGTATTAACTAGTGTAAAACATCCTGTACCGTATGTATTTTTAACCATACCTACTTCAGTACATAATTGTCCAAATAAAGCTGATTGTTGATCTCCTGCTACTCCAGTAATAGGCACTTCACCTTTTGCTTTATTTGATCAATGATGAGGTTTAACATAACCATAATGTTCCGAAGAAGCCTTTACTTTTGGAAGAATTTCTTTAGGAATTTCAAAAAGATCTAAAATTTCTTGATCTCAATCTAGTGTATGAATGTTAAATAGCATTGTTCTTGAAGCGTTTGAAACATCGGTCGCATGAACTTCACCATCAGTTAATTTTCACATTAACCATGTATCAATTGTTCCTGCTAATAATTTCCCAGATTTTAATTTTGCCTTAGCTTCTTCAACATTTTTTAAAATTCATCTAATTTTAGTACCACTAAAATATGGATTAATAATAAGACCTGTTTTATCTGAAATTTTTTCTGATCATCCTTCAGAAATTAAGCTTTCACAATATTCAGTAGTTCTTCTATCTTGTCATACAATAGCATTATAAACAGGAAGTCCTGTTTCTTTATCTCATAAAACAATTGTTTCTCTTTGGTTTGTTATTCCTAAAGCTATTAAATCATGTGACTTAATTTTCGCTTTGTGTTTAGCACTTTGCATCGTTGAAAGTTGCACGTTTCATATTTCTAAAGGATCGTGTTCTACTCAACCAGATTTTGGGAAGTATTGTGTGAATTCTGCTTGACTGGTAGCTTTTATATTACCTGAATGGTCCACTATTAAAGTACGACATGAAGTTGTACCAGAATCTAATGTAACTACATATTTATCTTTCATATTTCTCCTTAACTAAAATATTAGAATTTAACTTTATAATTTGGATTATAATTTGGATTTTTTTCTAATTTTAATCCTGCTTTTTCTACAAGTTTAGATATTTCAATCGCTATGGCAGGAGCAGAAGCTATTGCTGGTGATTGCATACCTGCTGCATTAATGAATTTTTTGTTTAATTTCGCTGATCTAATAACAAAATCATTTGTTTCAATATCTATAGGTCTAGAACCTGATAATGTAATTTCTGTTTTGTCTAATCTAATTGATGGAATTATTTCTTTTCCAATTTCACCTATTAAATCAAATTTTTCTTTAGTTACAAGTCTTGTTTCTTCTTTAGGAACTCCTTCTTCAGCTGTAGGACCTACTAAAACTCTACCATCTAGCATTGGAGCGACAATCACTCCTTTTCCATGTATTGTAGGAACTTTAAAGCAAATAGAATTTACAATACCTGCCTCTGTTCTGGATAAAATTCTATATTCACCACGTCTTGTTGTTTGTTTAAAATCACCATAACCAGCTTTCTCAGCTAATATATCAGCATAGTGCCCTGCGGCATTAATAACAACTTTAGATATTAAAACCTCTTTATTTTTTAAAGTAACTTTAAATTCGTCATTTTCAAATTTAATATCAACTACTTCTGAATTATTTCTTAATTCGGTTCCGTTTTGTTCGCTAGCTCCTAAGAAAGCATAAGTTGCTCTAACAGGATCTATCGCTCATGAACTTGTACATAATAAAGCCCCTAAAACGGTAGGGTTTACATTCGGTTCTTTTTTAAGAACTTCATCTTTTGAAATTATTTTTAAGAATTCTTTTGGAACTTTATTTGTTAAACCTCTCTCGTATAGCATATTAACGTGTTCCATTTCTTTTTCATTAAAAGCTAGAATAAGTGAATCTACTTGAACTTTTGGAAAATCTAAATTTTTAAATATTTTTTCTCTTCATAATTCATTTCCTAATACATTTAACTTAGCTTCTATTTTACCTGGATCAGGATCAAAACCACCGTGAATTGCCCCAGAATTACCTTTTGAAGTCTCATCTGCATATACCGGATTTCTTTCTAAAAGTAAAGTACTTAATTTATATTGTGACAATTCATAAGCAATAGAAGCTCCTATAATTCCACCACCTATAATGATTACATCATATCTTTTACTTGACATAGTATACCTCCTATTTTTTTAGTAAACTAATTTTAACATTATTTTTTTAAAAGATTCTAAAAAATGCATTTTTTTTAAAAAAATATGAATATTTAAGCATAAAAAATGCAATTTTAAGCATTAAAATATAATATTTTGTTCAAAATTACTTATTTAAAATATTAAAAAATGAATTTTTAATAACTTTTATTATTAAAATTTAATGAATTAATTTATTAAATAACTTAAATAATGTTTTGGTAAAATTTTTATGTGAAAAATATTATTGAAATTGAAAATTTAAAAGTTATAAAAAATAATAAAAATATTATTGATATTCCTAAATTAGAAATAAAAGAGAATTTTATCGTTTCTATTGTAGGACCCTCCGGAGCAGGAAAAACGACCTTATTAAATGTTATTTCCGGTTTTGAAAATAATATAAAAGGAAAAATAAAAATCAAAAACGATCTAAGCATAGATGAAATTGGTTATATTTTGCAGAACAATATTTTATATGAAGAAATTTCCGTATTCAATAATATTTTTCTTAGCGCTAAAAATTCTTTTAAATGAAGAAAAAAAACAAGAATAAAACTTATAAACGATTTTTTTATTAACAATAATTTAAAAATTCAAGAAAAAAATTTAAAATTTTTTAATCATTATATTTATAATGAAAAAAGTAAAAAAGAAAAAATACTTTTTGCTTTTTTATATTTTAAATTATTATTTTCCATGATTATTAAAAACAAAAAGACTAAAAAATTTTTAAATTTTATAAGTATTAAAAAAGAATTTAAAAAAGAGATTGATGAAATTTCAAAAATTTTAGAAATTGAAAATATTTTAAACTTAAAAACTAAAAATCTTTCAGGAGGACAAAAACAAAGAGTTGCTTTCGCAAAAGCAATAATTAAAAAAAATAAATTATTCCTTTTAGATGAATCATTTTCTTCTCTTGATCCTAAAATAAAGGAAAAAAGCTTAGATTGATTAGTAAAAATAAAAAAAGAATTTAACTTAAGCATATTACTAGTTACGCATGATCAAAGTGATGCAATAAAAATTAGTGACTATCTATTAATTTTAAAAGATGGAAAAATAGAACAATTTAATAGAGTTGAAGAAGTATTAAATAATCCAAATAATTTTTTTGTTTTAGATTTTTTTAGTACCTTACCAATAAATAAATTTTTTTGAAATAACAATGATATATTTATTAAGTCTCAAGATATAAAAATTGATAAAAAAGATATTTACAGTCAAAAAGGTGAAATTATAAAAATAGAAAGGCTACCTATTTTTTATATTTATCACGTTAAAGAAGTAGAAACTAATAATATAATAAAAATAGCATCTAAAGAAAGTGATTTTTATTTAAAAGAAATGATTTCTTACTCAATAGATTATGCAAAAGGAATAAAATTAACTAATGAATAAAAACATTAAAGCAAAAGTTAAAAATTTATTTTTCTTTATTCCTTTTTTATTGTTTATAAGTTTGTTTCTAATTTTACCTTTATTGAAAACATTTTATGAATCTTTTATTGTTTTTGCTAAATACAAAAAAACATCTTATAGTTTTGGGATAGAAAATTTTGTTAAAGTTTTTAATGATAATAATTTCTATATATCTATCAAAAATTCTTCTTTTTTATTTTTTGTTCCTACCTTCTTTTCTATTTTAGTTTCCTTTATTTTTTCTTATAATCTTGCTAAATTATTAATAAAAAAGAAAAACAATTTATTTTTGAGAATAATTTATTCACAATTTTTTATTTCTAATTTTGCTATAGGAATTGCATTTTTAATATTATTTGGGGAAAAGAATTTATTTTTTAAACTATTTAATTCAAATAAAAGTTTTTTAAACGGAAATGAAAGGATTAGTATTTTACTTTATTATTTTATTTTTCAAGTATGAAGATCATTACCTTTTAATATAGTAATTTTCACCTTTGCATTCTTACAATTAAATACAAAATATAAGTTACCATTTTTTCAAGATAATTTAACTTTTAAAGACAAATTTATAAATATTTATATTAAAGAATTTCAAAAATATTTTAAATTAATTTTTTATACAAATTCCATTTTTAGTTTTTTATTGTATCCTGGTTCCATTTTACCAGAAGAAAAAATTGAGCACCTTGAAGCTCAAACTATTGCAAGTTATATAATTAATTTAATTAATCCTATTAATGGAGGAATAGAAATTGATCCACATAAAGCATATGCTGCAAGTTTTATTATTTTAATTTATATATTCTTTCTTTTTTCTTGTTTTTATATTAGCATAAAAATATTAAAGAAAGTAATCTATATAATGAGGGAGAAAAAATGAAAAAAATTATAAAAGTTACAATAATTTTTTTATTATTATTTTTGTTATTATTTTTTATTTTTTTTCCTATTTACTTTTTAATTCTTGTTTCTTTAAAAAGTAATCAATCATTTTTAAATAATGAATACTCTTTAATTATAGATGAGTGAAATTTTAAAAATTATTCTTTTTTGAAAGAATTTGATTTTTGAAAGGCTATTTTAATTTCGCTTATAAGTAGTTTTGTTTTAATAATAATAAGAATGATTATTTATTTTGGATTTATTATTTCTTTTTATAATTTTTCCAATAAATTTAAAAAAACTATTCAATTAATTTTAATGATTTTATTTATTATTCCTGAATTTTCTATTTTTTTATCTTTAAAAAATATTTTAAATATTTTAAATATTAGTTCTAATTTAAACTATTTCTCTTTAATTTCAAATTCTTTATTTTCTTTTTTTCTATTAAATAATATGCTTTTTAATTACACAAAAACCAAAGACAAATATTATAAAATAATAATTATTGATAATTTAAATTTTTTAGAACAATTAAAACTAATTTATTGAAAAGAAATGAAGCATTCTTTTTTTATGTTAGTAGTTTTTAGCTTTATTACTACATGAAATGATTTTCTTTGGGTTAATTTTCTTTTATCAGGATCTGAAGATAAAACATTAGCAATATGATTTAGATACTACGCTCCTATACCAACGGGAGGATATTTTTTAAATTTACAAGCTGCTGGAGCTTTTGTTTCTATTTTCATTCCAATCACTATTTACTTTATTTTTAGCAAACAAATTACAAAAATTGATTTATAAAAAGTAACGAGTTTAAACATTTGTTACTTTTATTATTTTTATTTTCTTTTTCTTTTTTTCAAAATAAAAAAACTTATGGTTACTAATGAAACTATAGAAATTAAAGAGGCAGTAATTCCTATCATAATGTTTTTAAATGGCTTATTTGTTTGTTTAATTTCTTCTTTTTCTTTATTATTACTATTTGGATCTGAAATTTCCGTGTTTTCTTTCTCTCTATTTTTTTCCTCAGGAGTTTCAGGATTTTCTTTTGAACCATCATTTTTTTCTTCAGGAACAGCATGTGTAGTTTCTTCTTTAGGTTCTACTTCCTCTGGGGGAAAATTTAATTTGATTTCTTGGTAGATGTCTTCAACAATATTTTTATTTAAATGTGTTCTTAATTCTGTAATTATAGGTCTAAATTCATTTAAAGTACTATTTAAAGTTAGTGAGCTAGGATTAGTTCCTGTTGTTATATTTATTATTTTAGATACTAATTGCACTACTTTCTCGTCATCTTTATGTTCGTTTAAATATTTAAGAGCTTCAAATTCTAATAAAACTACCCTTAATAACAATTGGTCTTCCGTTTGTTTGGTGATATACTCGCTAAACACTTTTTCCCTTTTAATTTTATTTTGAAAATTGTTTTCATCATTAACTGTTGTTTTTAAAAAATTAGTTAAATATTCTAAATAATTAAATTTTTCTTTTTTAAAAAGAGGGAAAAAACTTGATCAACTTAGTTCAAAATCTTGAAAATTGTTTTCATAATTTTTCAGGTTAGGAAAACTATCTATATATTTGGAAAATGGTAATTCTTCAACTTCATCATTAGTTTCTAAAATTCTTTTCAAAATTTCATAATCTATCGACATTGATCGACTCATATTTTTAGCAAAAAATTCATAGTATTTATAAAAATAAGATAATTCTTTAAATTCTTTGTACCTATCGGGAGGATTAAAAGAATTTAAAAAAGTAGCAAAATATTCTTCATTATGAATATTCTGACTATTTTTATCATAACTCACAACTGTATTTTCAGTGTTATAAACCACAGAAATAGGTTGAGATAACAATAATGTTGTTTTTAAAAAAGATAATAAATTTTTCATATTGGTCCTTTCGCTTAAAAGACAAAAAAACTATCCCAAAAGAATAGTTTAATAAGGTCATTTGTGTGATATGGTGCTCAGAACGGGACTTGAACCCGTATGCAATCTCTTGCACTAGAACCTCAATCTAGCGTGTATACCATTTCACCACCTGAGCAAATGGCGGAATAGACAGGATTTGAACCTGCGCGAGAGTTGCCCCTCCTAATACGTTTCCAACGTATCCCCTTCAGCCTCTTGGGTACTATTCCATTTTATTTAATTATATATTTTAATTATAAAAAATAAAAACATTTTATAATTTTATTATTATAACTAAATAAAAATCACAGATTAATAGTTTAAAAATAACTATTTTTAGTTGACCAATAGTTATAATTTATTAATTTGGTTTTCAACGTTTGAAATTTTAATAATTAAATCTTTTATATTTGCGTGATATTTTTTGTTATTTCAAATATTAATAAGATATTTTAAATCAATTAAAAAGGTATGTATAATTTCATGTTTATGTTTGCTTGCTCTATAATCAGATTTAGCAAAACCAATATATTCCAAATTATTTGATAAATTCAAAGAATTTTTTTGTTTATTATATGGCAAAATAAAAATATTTCTTATCTTATCACTATTAATCAATTTATTATTTTTAATATAATCACCGTATGTAATTTGTTTTTGTATAGATGATATTTTAGGCAAATCACTTTTGTCATTTGTATATCCAAATCTATAAAACTTTGAATCTATAATATAGGTATAATTCTCATATTCTAAAATAGTATCCGGTCTAAGTTCACTACTTTTATAAGGTTTTGTAAAGTTTTCTATTTCGAAAAATCAATTTGCTGATGGATTATAATTGTTAGCTTTTTTATTCCCAAATATATAATTTATCATTTTTTCAAAAATAAAAGAATACTTATCAACTCCATAAACGATTTCTTCATTATTTTTTTCTCCATCTAAACCTTCTATAATATTCAATAGATGAGTTAGTCTAACTTTTTTAAAATCGTTAAATGTTTTATGTAATTCTTTCTTTAGTATCTCTTTATATAGTTTTTTAATTTCTCTTGTATGAGGCTTTGTTTCGATAAAAAAAGAATTGTTAATGTTAAAAAGTCATCCAAATAAATCAATACTCTTTTTAACACAATATTTATGAATGTCAACAATTATATTATCTAATTTATTTTTATTTAAAACTACTATATCTTTATAAATAACATTGCGATTACTTATCATTGGCTGATTATTAATAGTTCTTTTTCAATCAATTTTACCTTTTTGATTTTTTTCAAAAACATTTTCTCTATTAATGTATAAACCATTTACTAGATAGTCTTTAATAATTCATAAAATAGACGGTAAAGGTAATATATTGTCATTTGAATATGAAGATTCTATTTTCGCTTCAGGATTAGATAATGAATTTGCTATTGAAATAGTATTTAAAATCTCTAATATGTCTTTTCTATTTTCCTCAATTGATGCTTTATCATCAAAATTATAAGTTTCTGGATAATAAAAATCAATTTTATTATTTTTTATTTTTAAACCAACAAATGAATCGTTAATTTTATTTGTAACAGAATGATAAAAAATTTTAAACTTATTATCTATTTTACTCTCTTTCGATAACATTCTTATTAAATACCTCTAAACCTTTTTCTTTATATTTTTGCACCAAATGATCTAAGGTTTTTATTGTTGGGTCAAATCATTTTTCTCTCTGAAATTTTGCCACATCAGATCATAAATATTCTAAAAATTTATAAGCAAATTCTTCAATTTCTTCATCTGATGATTTTATTTCTATTTTAGATCTCATTCCTTTTGGATTAATAAAATAGATACCAATTTGTTTATCTTCATTATTAAAATTATCAGTATTTTCTACCATATAATTGTTAATTAAAACTACCAAGTCCTTTCACGTAATATCAGCGCCAGGAACATATAAATCCTTAAATTTATGATCTTGTTTAAATTCGTTTATTATTTTTTTATATTTTCATCTTCTTTTAAATGCTGTGTCTAATGTAAAAACGTTTTGGTCAGAAGTATTCATTGTAGCAAAAATTGATAAATTTGACGGGATTCTTATCTCCTTAAGTTCATAATTATTATTTTTATTTAAATATTTAATAATATGAGTATTTACAATTGGATAAATACTTTTACCTTTATCATCTCTATCTAGTAATTGAAATATATCTCCAAATATACTAGATGCATTTCCTCTATTAAGTTCTTCAATAATTAAAGCTACTCTTTCATTAGGATTTAATATAGCCATTTCTAATGCTAGAGTAAATGGACCTGGATTAAATTCGTATGAAACCCTTTCTTTTTCAACGATTGGCAAGATTTGTCCCACAAAGTCAGTATTGCTATAATCCTGATAAAATGTAGTTCTTATTTTGTTGCTATAATTCTTAGTTAAAACATTATCAACATAATATGACTTACCACAACCAGGTGTTCCATAAATAATTAAATTTTCCCCTTTTTCATTTTCACTTACAAAGTCTTGTTTAATATTTTCTATTTCATCTTTAAGTTTAGTTTTACTTTTTTTTTTTTTTTTTGTTTCAGTAAATAAGTTTAATTTTAATAAAATGTCATTTAAAAACACATTATGAATCTCTAGTTCATTTGCTATTAATGCAAGTTGACCGTTTTTTATAAAATTATTTTCCCCTTTTTTTATCTCCATCTTATCTAAAATTTTATCTAAATTGCTTTTTGTATAAAAACAACTAAATTTTTCTGGATATAAAATGTGAAGATATTTTAATACTCATCATTTTTCTAACAAAGAAAAATTATAATTTTTTAAATTTTTAAAATTCTCATAATCTTCTATAGTTCTAAAACTTGTATTTTCAATTAAATCAAATCATTTAACTAATGAATCCCGTATTATAGTAGTTATTTCTATCGCCTTTTCTTCACTAACTTTTTCTTTAGAGCTAGTTATTCAAGAGTTATTTTTTTCTGAAAAATGCAAATCAAATTTATATGAAGAAACTCCTCTTAAACTACCAAATTCTTTATAAACGAATTCTAAGTTATATATTAAACTTTTATATAATGACCTTTTAGTTTCAAAAAATTTTTTTGGTGCAAAAAATCTATATAACAATTCTTTACCCTCTAATGATGAAATGGAATCTTTGCTATATAAATTTTTAAATTTATCATATTTTATTTTCTTATCTTCATAATTATAATTATTGTTATTATATTCGTTAATTATTTGTTCTTTTATAATATTTTTCATTTTTCACCTTCTTTTTTGTTACAAATAGATTTTAACGTTTAAAGCTAAATAAATATAATAACATTAAACATTAATTCTTTTTTTATATTTATTAACTTAGATAAATTATAAATTAAATTAAATTAAACTATATATTTTAATTATAAAAAATAAAAATATTTTATAATTTTGTTATGATAATTGAAAAAAACATTTTAAATTTTTCTAATGCTACAAATTATAAATTTAGATTTTTAAAAGAATTTAAAGAAATCTTAGAATTGGCTCAAAAAGAATTTAATTCAAAAAAGAAAATTTCTGTTGATTTACTTTTGACAAATAATGAAGAAATTAAAAAAATTTCTAATTTATATAGAAACAAAAATAAAGAAACAGATATTTTATCTTTTCCAACTAATTGAGATGAATTAAGTTTTTTAGATTATTTGCCTTTAGGTGAAATTATTATATCTTTTGAAAAGGTAAGATCTCAGGCTAAAGAATATGGACATTCTATCAAAAGAGAATATTGTTATTTATTTGCTCATGGAATTGCTCATTTATTTGGTTTTGATCATTTAACAAAAGAAGAAGAAGATAAAATGAATTATCATGTTGATAATATTATGAAAAAAATGGAGATAACAAGATAAAAATGTATTTAAAATTAAAAAAATTATTAGATAATGCATATGCACCATATTCAAATTTTCCTGTAGCTGCGATATTAAAAGATAAAGATGAAAAAGAATGAAATGGAGTTAATGTAGAAAATGCTGCATATCCATCAGGGTTATGTGCTGAAAGAAGTGCATTATTTGGTGCAATTTCATACGGTTTTAAACCTAAAAGCATTGTTGAAATTCATATAATTTCAAAGAAAAAAGATTTTATAGCGCCTTGCGCTGGTTGTAGACAAGTTATGACAGAGTTAATGCCACAAGATGCTAAAGTTTTTCAATACGGAATTGAAGGTCAATGTAGAGTTAATACTGTTAAAGAATTGGTTCCATATTGAATAGCTCCAGAGGATATTATTGCCTAGTATGAAAACTTGTTTTGTTGCTATAATAGGTAGACCAAATGTAGGTAAATCTTCTTTATTAAATTCTATATTAAATTACAATTTGTCAATTGTAAGTCCAAAACCACAAACAACAAGAGATAAAATTAATGGAATATATAATGAAAATGATTATCAAATAATTTTTATAGATACTCCAGGTATTCATAAAAGTCAACAAAAACTCGGTGATGCTTTAAACAATAATTCTTATGATTCTCTAAAAGATGCAGATCTAATTTTATTTTTACAACCTGCTGATCAAGAAATTGGAAAAGGTGATTTAATGATTATTGATAAAATTAAAAATTTTAAAAATAAAATAGCATTAATAACAAAAGTTGATCAAATTGAGGACAAAAAAATATTAGAAAATAAAGCTTTTCAATTAAAAAATAATGGTTTTAATTTGATTTTAGGAACTTCAATTAATTACAAACAAACTATAAATGACTTAATTTTAGAAATAAAAAAATACGCTTATGAATCTGAACCTTTTTACTCAACTGAAGATATAACAGATGTAAGTATGAGATTTATGGCAAAAGAAATCATAAGAAAAAACGCAATTAATTTATTAAAGGACGAAATACCACATAATATTGCTGTTATAATCGATGATTTTATAGAAGAATCTGAAGATTTTTTCCAAATTAATGCAACAATTTATGTTTCTAGAGATTCACAAAAAGGTATAGTTATTGGCAAAAATGGTTCTATGATTAAACAAATAGGTATTAATTCTAGAAAAGAATTAGAAGAAAACTTTTCTGCCAAGATAAATTTAACAACTAATGTTAAGGTAAGTAAAAATTGAGTTAATAATGAAAAAATTATTAAAAAAATGGGATACTAAACAATTGGGTACTAAATAATAGTGCTCAATTTTTATTTAAAAAAAATTAAATAAAAATTCAATAATTTTCCATATTTTTATATCTTTTTCAATAAATTCTTCTTTTTTTTTTTTTTTTATTTGGCTAAAATAATAAAAGAAAGGTGTTAAAAAATGGAAAATAAAGAACTTTATAAAAAAGTAAAAACGGAATTAATTGAATTTTGTAATAAAAATGATATTTTTAAAGAAGTGGATAATAATCTTTCTGACATTGATCTTATTATAGAAATTATTACTTCAAAAGATTTTTTATTTAAAGAAAATGAATTAGTGGATAATTGACAATATATTAGTCCTATTTTATTTGAAAATGAATATTTTATTGAAATATTACTTGATGAAATATCTACTAACCAATATGGGACATTAATATTGATTTTTTTAAAAGAATATATATCTAAAAATATTTTAGATGATATAAAAACAATTTCAAATATGAACGAAAGTTATTATATATATTTCACTTTTTTAAGTGATGGAAAATATAAAATATCAGATTTTCAAAAAGTTAAAGATATTAAAATGACTATTCCAGATTATAAAAATCTAGAAAAAAAAGATAAGGAATTAATTATTGAATTAATCAAAGAAAATCCAAAACGTTTTCATTATCTTGCTGAAAACTTAAAAACAGATAAGGAATTTGTTTTAGAAATGGTTTCTAAACAAGGATTAATTTTACAATATGTTACAAATGATTTTAAACAAGAAAAAAATATCGTTTCTAAAGCTGTTAAAAATAATGGAAATGCTTTAGAGTTTGCTTCTGATGAACTGAAAAATGATAAAACAATAGTTTTAGAAGCTGTTAGAAACAAAGGTTATTCTTTAAAATTCGCTTCTAACAAATTAAAAAATGATAGAGAAGTTGTGCTAGAAGCTGTTAGAAGTGATGGTGAGTCATTTGAATATGTATCAAATAATCTAAAAAATGATAAAGAAGTTGTGTTGGAAGCCGTTAGAAATAACGGGAAAGCTTTAGAGTTTGCTTCTGATGAATTAAAAAGCGATAGAGAAGTTGTGCTAGAAGCTATTAGAAGTGATGGTTCTATTTTAGAAGAAATTTCTGATGAATTTCAACAAGATCAAGAGATTCTTTTAGAAGCGGTTGAAAATTATACTCCTGCATTAGAATTTGCTTTAGATTATTTAGAAAATGATGAAGACTTTTTATTAGATATTATAAAAGATGATGAAGAAGCGTTATTTTATGTTTCCGATGACTTAAAAAGTAACAAAGATTTTATCTTAAAAGTTGTCAAAGAAAATGGTAATTCTTTAGAATTCGCTTCTGAGGAATTAAAAAATGATAGAGAAGTTGTTCTAGAAGCAATCAAAAATGAAGGTTATTCTTTAGAATTCGCTTCTGATGAGTTAAAAAATGATAAAGAAATTGTACTAGAAGCTGTTAGAAGTTATGGTAGATCATTTCAATACGCATCAAATAACTTAAAAAATGATAGACAATTCGTTTTAAATATAGTTAATATTAATGGTAATTCTTTACAATATGTTTCCGATACTCTAAGAAATGATAAAGAAGTTGTCTTAAATGCTATTAAAAATAATTCAGCAAGTTTTAATTTTGCTTCCAAAGAATTAAAAAACGATAAAGATATTTCTTTAGAAGCTATTAAAAATAATTTTTTAGAATCTCTATTTTACATAAACATAAATTACAAACTAAAAGACATAATAAATTTAAGATTTGATTTTGATAACATAAATAATAAATAGTTTAAATTTGAATTTAATTAGATGATATTTACCTACTTATAAAAAGTATTGACATCAAGAAATAGGTCAATACTTTTTCCTAAAATGCAAATTGAAGTCCACCAGTAGTTTTTATTATAAAAACATTGTACTACAATTTACAATATTTTATACCCCCTATTTACTATTAAGGGGGTGAAGGGGATATCCCCTTCTTTTAATTCCGCTTGTAAAGCGGTTTTTTATTAATGAAGTTAATAAAAATTATGGGGCAAAATTTTTCGACCCTTTCATTATTTTCTTGTAATAATCTTGTAATTTTTAATAGTTTTAATTAATATTTATTTAATTTTTCTATTTCTTCTTCATATACGTCAAAAGCGCATTTTCCTTCTAGTATGTCTCTATTCATAAAATTTATTCTTTTTCAAGATTTAATATTTCTTCTCGAGAGACTTTATTAAAATCAGTCCCTTTTTATAAACTCTTCTTATAAGTCCGTTAAAATTTTCATTAGTTCCTCTTTGAAAAGAAGCGTATTTATCAGTTTTATAAATTTTAATTCCTAATTTTTTGCTAATATTCCAACCGCATTAAATTCAATTCCATTATCAAAAGTAATACTTTCAACAGGTAATTCTAGTGTATTTATTCTTTCATAAAGAACTTTATTAATGTAAAAGGGTTTTTACTTGAAACTTTTACAATTATTCCCAACCTACTTTTTCTTTCCACTAAAGTTAAAAGACTAGAATGGCCTGCGGATTTTTTACCTATAACTAAATCCCCTTCTCAATGACCAAATGTTTCTCTTAAATCAATATGTTTTGGTCTAGCTCAAATAGGAAATACATACTTTGACTGCACAAGTCTTTCAATAACGTTATTTTTCTTTTTCCGCCTTTTGTATAGTGCTTTCTTAATCTATCTTTATTAGTTAATACTCATTTTCCTGTATTAATCCAATTAAAAACAGTCCTTAGTGAAGGGATTTTAATGTTTTTGACCCCTTCTTTTATTAGATTGTAAGTCATTTTTATTCCGCATGTTGCTTTGTTAAAATTATCTTTAATAAGTTTGCTAAATTCTTTATAATCATCCATTTGAGAAAAGAAAAACAATCTTTTATGTTTATGTCTTATTTTGGCTTTTTCATTTGCTATTAAATGATCATAAAATCCGTAAAAATTTGAATTTCTTTTAATTCTCTTGACACTGTTGAGTGATTGACATTAAGAAAATTAGCAATTTGTCTAATTGAATATTTTTTATAAAACAATTTCTCTATTAAAAATCTTTTTCAGCATTTAAATGCGAATAATGCTTTGTTGTATTATAATTCATATGATCCTTTCAATAAAAAGTATGTTGTCTTAAATTTTTATAGGTAGTTTTTTTATTTAAAAAATCAAGTGCAACCACTTTTTAATTTTACATTATAGTGGTGCACTTGATTTTGCATTCAGGGAGTATTGACATCAAGAAATAGGTCAATACTTTTTATTTTTCCCAAATACTTCTTTTTTTTTTTTTTTTTGTTTAAAATGAAATAAAGGAGAAATACATGGAAAACAAAGAACTTTATAAAAAAGTAAAAAAAGAATTAGTTAATTTTTGTGAGGAAAACAATATTTTTAACAACGAAATTAATTATCACACATTCGGTACATCAAATGATATTGATTTCATTGTAAAACTTATTAGTTCAAAAATTTTTATAATTAAAAATAATAAATTTGTAGATAATTGGAAAAATATTGATCCGCTTTTATTTGAAAAAGAACAATTTATTATTGCGCTTTTTGATGAATTAAGCATTAATTATAATGAAGAATTTTTTCTGTTTAATGAAGATAATGGAATTATAAAAACACTTATTTTATTTCTATTGAAAGAATATATTTCAAAAAAAATAATAAATGATAAAAACTTTATTATTCAGAATTATGAAAAATACTATTTTATACTTTCTTTTTTAAATAACGAAATATGAAAATTAGATAAAATAAAAAAAATAATTTCAAAAGATGAGGATATATCAAAAGTGATCTTTTTTAAAGAGTTGTTAGAAAATAAAGAATTAGCAATTCCTCATATCGAAAAAGATATTGAAATATTTTATTTACTTCCTGATTCATTAAAAAACGATAGAGAAATTGTGTTGGAAGCTTTAAAACAAGATGGAACTGCTTTAGAATATGCTTCTGATTCATTAAAAAGTGATAGAGAATTTATTTTAGAGGCTGTAAAAGAAAAAGGAAATGCTTTAGAATATGCGTCTGATTCATTAAAAAGTGATAGAGAATTTATTTTAGAGGTTGTAAAAGAAGAATGACATGCTTTAGAATATGCGTCTGATGAATTAAGAAGTGATAAAGAAATTGTGTTGGAAGCTTTAAAACAAGATGGATGAGCTTTAAAATATGCGTCTGATGAATTAAGAAGTGATAGAGAAATTGTGTTGGAAGCTTTAAAACAAGATGGATGAGCTTTAGGATATGCGTCTGATGAATTAAAAAGTGATAGAGAAATTGTGTTGGAAGCTTTAAAACAAGATGGAACAGCTTTACATTATGCATCTGATTCATTAAAAAGTGATAGAGAAATTGTGTTGGAAGCTGTGAAACAAGATGGAACTGCTTTAGAATATGCGTCTGATGAATTAAGAAGTGATAGAGAAATTGTTTTAGAGGCTGTAAAACAAAATGGAATGGCTTTAAGATATGTGTCTGATTTACTAAAAAGTGATAGAGAATTTATTTTAGAGGCTGTGAAAAAAAATGGATGAGCTTTAGGATATGCATCTGATGAATTAAAAAGTGATAGAGAAATTGTGTTGGAAGCTTTGAAACAAGATGGAACTGCTTTAGAATATGTGTCTGATGAATTAAGAAGTGATAGAGAATTTATTTTAGAGGCTGTAAAAGAAAATGAAACGGCTTTAGAATATGCGTCTGATGAATTAAAAAGTGATAGAGAAATTGTTTTAGAATCTATCAAACAAAATGGAATGGCTTTAAGATATGTGTCTGATTCGTTAAAAAGTGATAGAGAAATTGTTTTAGAAGCTATCAAACAAAATGGAATGGCTTTAAAATATGTGTCTGATTTGTTAAAAAGTGATAGAGAAATTGTATTGGAAGCTTTAAAAGAAGATGGAATTGCTTTAAGATATGTGTCTGATTCGTTAAAAAGTGATAGAGAATTTATTTTAGAGGCTGTAAAAGAAAATGGATGAGCTTTAGAATATGCGTCTGATGAATTAAAAAGTGATAGAGAAATTGTGTTGGAAGCTTTGAAACAAGATGGAACTGCTTTAGAATATGCGTCTGATGAATTAAAAAGTGATAGAGAAATTGTGTTGGAAGCTGTCAAACAAAATGGAACAGCTTTACATTATGCATCTGATTCGTTAAAAAGTGATAGAAAAATTGTGTTGGAAGCTGTGAAACAAGATGGATGAGCTTTAGAATATGCGTCTGATTCATTAAAAAGTGATAGAGAAATTGTGTTGGAAGCTTTGAAACAAGATGGATGAGCTTTAAAATATGTGTCTGATTCACTAAAAAGTGATAAAGAATTTATTTTAGAGGCTGTAAAAGAAAAAGGAAATGCTTTAGAATATGCGTCTGATTCATTAAAAAGTGATAAAGAAATTGTGTTGGAAGCTGTCAAACAAAATTGAATGGCTTTAGAATATGCTTCTGATACATTTAAAAACAATAGAGAAATTGTATTGGAAGTTCTGAAACAAAATTGAATGGCTTTAGAATATGCTTCTGATTCATTAAAAAGTGATAGAGAATTTATTTTAGAGGCTGTAAAAGAAAATGGATGAGCTTTAAAATATGCTTCTGATACATTTAAAAACAATAGAGAAATTGTATTGGAAGTTCTGAAACAAAATTGAATGGCTTTAGAATATGCTTCTGATTCATTAAAAAGTGATAGAGAATTTATTTTAGAGGCTGTAAAAGAAAATGGATGAGCTTTAGAATATGCGTCTGATTCATTAAAAAGTGATAGAGAAATTGTTTTAGAAGCTGTCAAACAAAATGGAACAGCTTTACATTATGCATCTGATTCGTTAAAAAGTGATAGAGAAATTGTGTTGGAAGCTGTGAAACAAGATGGAAGAGCTTTAAAATATGTATCTGATGAATTCAAAAGTAATAGAGAAATTGTGTTGGAAGCTGTGAAACAAGATGGAAGAGCTTTAGAATATGCGTCTGATTCATTAAAAAGTGATAGAGAATTTATTTTAGAAGCTGTTAAAATAAATGAATTAGTATTTTTTTTCACTTCTTATGAAATAATGAATGATAAAGAATTTTTATTAGAATTAATAAAAAAAGTTAACTTACCTATATTTTTTGTAAATAATAAAAATTTAAATCTTAAAGATATATTAAACATAGAAATAAACTTTAAAAATAAAGAGGATAAAAATGAATAATATAAACGAAAATAAAAAAACAATTTTTAATTTATTAAGCGAAAGTCAAGAAAAGGAATTTTTAATTCCTGAGTATCAAAGACCATATTCTTGAACTGAAGAACAAGTAGAGACTCTTTTTAATGATATTTGAGACTTTTATTTAAGTAAAAACGATTTAAATAAAGAAGAAAACTATTTTTTAGGTTCTATAGTTTCTTTTATAAATTCTGAAAAACAAAATGAAATAATAGATGGTCAACAAAGAATAACATCTTTATTATTACTATTAAGGGCAATACATAAAATTTTAGAAAATTCTTCTCAACAATCTGAAGAAGCTAAACAATTATCTAAAGATATAGAGATTTGTATTTGAAAAATAAATAATAAAATTTCTAGAACTATTGATAAAAATTCTTTAACAATTAAATCAGAAGTTATAAATAAAAAAGAAGAAGAAATTTTTCAAAATATTTTAATTACAGGAGAAGCTAAAGAAAAAGCAAAAGATAATTACTCAAAAAATTACATAAAATTAGAAAAACTTATAGAAGAAAAAATGAAAAATGAAGCTGAAGGAATATATAATTTTTTCTATATAATTATTCATGAAGTGGTTGTATTTCCTATAACTGCTAATTCTCAAGATACAGCATTAACTATCTTTTTTACATTAAATAATAGAGGAATGTTACTTTCTGATTCTGATATTTTTAAATCTAGTATATATAAAAGTTTAGTTAATAAAGAAGAAAAAGATCAATTTATATCAAATTGAAAAAATATAGAAGATAGTTCTAAAAATGTAAATGAATCAATGCAAAGTTTATTTTATTACTATATGTTTTACATAAGAGCAACCAAGAATGATACCAAGTCTACTACTCCAGGTGTAAGAAACTTCTTTTTAAAATATTTTAAAGAAGAAAAAGATGCAAATCTACATAATAAAATAATTGAATCTTTAGAAAAAATCAACGAATTATGACACATCATTTTTAAATTGCATGAAAATTTACAAGATAAAAATCAAAAATTTAAATGAACTAAAAATAAAAATATACTTAAATCGCTAGATATACTGACTTTTTATCCGAATGAATTTTGAAAATATCCTGTAGTTAACTTCTTTTTAACTAATTACGATAAGTTATTAGAAAATGATGATACAACAGAAAAAGAATTTGAAATATTTTTAAAAAAGTTTAGCGCTTGAATATTATTAGAATACATAGATCAACCTAATATTAACTATATAAAACCAAGAATTGTTCAATTAAATAATTTGATTTTTAAAAGAGATTTAAATATAAATTCTTTTTTAACTAATAGTATTAACTATGAGATTTTTAAAGAAAAAGTTAAAATTCCACACAATAATATTTTAAAAATGATTTTAAAAGCAGTTACTTATCATTTATATAAACAAGAAGATTTGTTACCAAAAATTTGAGAAACAGAACATATAAAACCTAAAAGTTGAATTGCTTATTCAACTGATAAAGAAACAGAAAAAGAGTTTATAGAACAAATAGGTAATAAAATTCCTATAGAAAAATCTACTAATATTAAAGCTAGTGATGATTGTTTCACAATTAAGAAAGGGATATATGAAAATTCAAACATTGAAGTTCTTAAAAACCTTTCTAATTCAAAAATAGAAAATTGAAACAATGACAAAATTGAAGAAAGAACTAAGTTTATAACTGAAGGACTTTGAGAAATATTAAATAAATAGCCAAAAAAAACACTTTATTAACTTTATACGTTCTGAATTTTATAAATTTAATTAAAAAAAATCTAGATAAGATCTAGATTTTGTTTTTTTAACGTAAATTATTAATCCCTTTTAAAAATTCTTTTAGTTCATTAAAATCAAATGGAATTTTTTCTGTGAAATTTCCTGCTCTATTGGCTTCTTTTTTAAGAATATTACCATCTAAATCCGTTCCGCTTAACGCTATGTATACTTCTTCATAAAAATATCCGTCAATTATCGCCTTATCAATTGTATATAATAATCTAGAAATATTAATTCTTGTAGTTCTATATGTATCTTCTGATAACCTATTTTTAAAGAAATATTGCTTATAAGGTTCTGAAGCATTTACTGTTTGTGGAGTTCCATAAAATTCTTCAATTACTGCTTCTTTTAATTCAAATAATTTTTGTCTAATAAGTTTATCTTCTGCAGTTAAATCATATGTTCTAACTATTTCTGGTTTTCCTGATTTAATTAATTGGTTATTTCTAGATGTTCTTTGAGTTTCTAATCTATACTCTTTATCAGCGAAAGTTGTAGTTGAGCTAACTCTAGTTGAGGTATATGCAGATGTTATGAAAAAATCCTTTAAGTATTCAAATGTTAATTGTTTTTTATTTTCTAATTTCGGATCATTATCTGGATTATATAAAGGTTCTAGTTCTATATATGGTTTATATTTTCTAATTTCAGTTAAAATATTATTAGAAAATTCTTCAAGACTAGTTTTATCAGTAAATTCTTCTGCTTGAATACTAAATTGAGCGCCTTTTTCAGAATCATATCTTGAAAGTGATTTAGATCTTGTTAAAGCTCTTGTTCTTATTGTTTCTAATTCTTTTGAATATCTAGAAATTACCTCACCTAATGTAGTAACATGATTTTCGAATGTTGCATTTGTTTTATTAGCTTTTGATTCGAAAGTAGTGATTTTATCATCGGCTTTTTTATCCGTTAATTTTTCGATTCATGATAAAATAACATTCTTAAATCTTGATAAGACATTTGTATCAGTTTGATTTAATGAATTTTTAATTTCTGAAATAATAGAATTTATATTTTCTTCTGTTTTAGCTTCATCTAGTTTAGTTTCGAAAGATGGTCTATTACTTTCTTCTAAAATTTCTATATAAGCTTTTGCTAAAATTTTAGAACGATCTAATTTAGCTTTTTCTATTTTAGCAAATTCTGTTGCATCTAATTCTAATTCTTTATTTAAAAATTCTTCAAAAGCAAAGGTATCTGTGTATACTAAAACTTTCTCTAGTTCTTTTTTTAATTTATCTTTTCTAGATTCAATTCTAGTAGTTTCTATTTTTTCTGAAAATTCTGCTTTTTTAGAATTATATTCACTTTCTTTCTGTTTATTTAATTCATTAATGATTTCTTTTTTAGATTCATTAATTTTATTTTCAGTTTCACTTTGATTTAATTTAGAAATTAAAGCTTCTTTATTTTCAACTAGTTTATTTGCATATTTTTCAATAGTTTCTATCTTAAGATTAGAAAGATAATCATTAAAAGATTTTTGAATTTCTAAAAGTTTTTCTTTATTTGCTTTATTTTCTATTAAAGATAACTGAAATTCTAATTTTTTATTTGAAGAAATTTTTAAATTTAATTCATCTATTAATTGTTTTAAAATATCTTCATTACTTTCTGAAGCTTTATTATTATCATTATTAT
Organism: Mesomycoplasma molare; assembly: GCF_024918955.1. Classification (NCBI taxonomy): domain Bacteria; kingdom Bacillati; phylum Mycoplasmatota; order Mycoplasmoidales; family Metamycoplasmataceae; genus Mesomycoplasma; species Mesomycoplasma molare. The sequence goes on along the minus strand of NZ_CP103423.1, from coordinate 378,538 downwards.
TAGCGTTGTTCGATCCATTATTAGAATTTATAGTTTCTTGGACTTGACATGAAACAACAGTTAATATAGGAGATAATCCTGCTAATAATAAAAAAGCTTTTTTACTTTTTTTCATTAATTAATATTTTCCTTTCTTTCATTTTTCTATTTCTTCTTTTGTAGCTAAAACATAATGATCATCATTAATTTTTATTCATTCTGGTTGATTATTTTTATCATATTTATGCATATTAGCATCATACACATAGCCTATTAAACTTCCTTTTTTGCCATGAATAGAAGGCACTGCATCTAATAAACTTTTAGTATAAGGGTGTAATGATTTATTCATTATCTCTTCTGTTTTTCCTATTTCTAGAATTCTTCCCTTGTTCATTACCGCGATTCGATCTGAAATATATTCCACCATACGCAAGTCGTGAGCTATAAATAAAATAGTTAAATTATATTTTTCTTTTAAATCATTAAAAATATTTACTACTTGCGCTTGTATTGAAACATCAAGCGCAGAAATTGGCTCATCAGCAACTAGTAACTGTGGTCTTAAAACTACTGCTCTAGATATACCAATTCTTTGTTGTTGTCCACCTGAAAACTCTAAAGGATACCTTGGTAAAACCGAATCATCTAATCCAACAGATTTTAAAATTTCTTTTACTAATTCTTTTTTTGCTTCTGATTCTGTAATTAAACTAAGATTATCTCTTTTTAGTTTTAGCTCTTTTAGTTTTAGAACTAAATCATTTTTTTTATCTTCTTCTAATTTAGTTAAAAGTTTTTCAAAAAGACAGTTATAACTTATAGAAGAGTTTTGTGCTATATTAAAATCTAATTCCTTTTCAAATTCAATATAAAATTGACTATTAAAGTTTTGGTCTTTTTTTATTAAATCATAAATTGTTTTTTTGGCTTCCTGATCAAAATTAAAAAGATATATCTCTTTAGAATTTTTAAAGTTAACTAATCCTTCAGAAACTATTTTTTCTACTGTAGCATGAGGGTTTAATGAGTTAGCTGGATCTTGAAAAATCATTTGAACTTTTTGAACCATAAACTCTTCAATTTTTTTGTATTCTTTTAGTTTTTTACCAATTTTAAAACCTCTAGTCATTTTTTTAGGTAAAACTTTATCTAATAAAGATATTTCACCAAAAGAATAAGGAACTAATCCTACGAGTGTTTTTCCAATTGTACTTTTCCCTGAACCTGATTCACCTACTAATCCTAAAACTTCACCTTTATAAATATTTAAATTAATATCTGAAACAGCTTTAAATTCCTTGCTACCTGAACCATAAACAATATCAACATTTCTTAATTTAGCTAAAATCTCTTCATTATGTTTAGGTTCCAACATCTCCTCTAGACCTTTAACATTTTTTCTAATTATTCTTTTTTTAAAGAAAGGATTTTTTTTGATTAAATAAGTTTTTTCAGATGATTGACTATTTTTCATTTAAATATTCCTTTCACAATTTTTGAATAACTTTTGGTGGATTGTATTTAGGAGCTTGCTTATCTAAAAGAGCTGATTTAACTCTATGAGTTTCTGAAACATAATAAAAATCTGGTTCAATTTCAAAGTCTCTTCCTAAAGCAAAATCATTTCTCACAGCAAAAGCATCACCTTTAATATTGTTTAAATTAGAAGGAACGCTTCCTCTAATAGTAGAAAGTCTTTCTCCTTTATTTAAATCTGGCATACTTAATATAAGTCCTCATGTATAAGGATGTTGTGGATAACGTAAAATTTCTTCTGATGTTCCTTCTTCTATAATTTGACCTGCATACATAATGGAAATATAATCTGCAATAGAAGCTACAACTCCTAAATCATGGGTAATAAAAACTATTGCTAATTTTAATTTCTCTTGTAAATTTTTAACAACGTCTAAAACTAGAGCTTGAACTGTAGGATCTAAAGCTGTTGTTGGCTCATCCATTACTAGAATTTTAGGTTCCAAAGCAACAATAGCTGCTATTACAACTCTTTGAACCATCCCTCCAGACATTTCATGAGGATAAAGTTTCATTACCGCTTCTGGATCATTTATTTTTGTTAACTTTAAAAACTCAACAGCTCTATCATAAGCTTCTTTTTTAGTTTTAACAATTTTGTTTAAAAGCATTCCTTCAATGATTTGATCTCCTACTTTCATTGTTGGATTTAATGTAGACATAGGATTTTGAAATACTGCCGAAACGATTCTTCCTCTAAAATTCGATTTTTCTCAATCTTTTAATGAAAATTTTTCAACATTATTATTGTAAAGTTTTATTTCTCCCGAATCAATTACTGCATTATTCCCTGGTAAACCATAAAGTAAAGAAGTAATAACAGATTTACCTGATCCTGATTCTCCAATTATCGCATGAACTTTACCTTCATAAATTTTTAAAGAAGTTCCTCTTAAGACTTTATTTTTTTCTCCAGGTCTTGCTGGGTTTAAAAAAGATAAATGAATATCATCAATTTGAGCTGCAATTTTTAATTTTTCCCCACTTTTTAAAGTTTTATATTTAGCATTAGATAGAATTTTTTCTAAATCAAAACTTTTTTTGTTTCTTTTATTAGATAAAAAATTAAAAAGATATTTTTTAATTTTTGAATATTGTTTTTTTATTCTAAGCCAAAAATATTTTAATGTTCTTTTATAATTCTTTTTCATAAAACCTCTATCTTTGTCTTCTTAAAGAATCTTGTACACTAGATCCAATTAATTGAACACTAGTTGTAATTAAAACTAAAAATGTAGAAGGCACAAAAACATATCTTAAATAAGTTGGGAAATCCTTTTGTCCATCAGAAATCAAATTACCTAATGTAGGAATATCTTCTATTGCTAATCCTATAAAAGATAAAGAAGTTTCTGATAAAACGACTCCAGGAATTGTAAAAACTAATTGGGTAATTAATATTGGTAAAATTACAGGTACATAATTTAACAAAATTTTATAAATTGGTGTTCCTAAAACTTTTGATGCTGATACTCATTCAAAATTTTTTGCTCTTTTTACTTGTGCTCGAATTTGGTTAGCCATACCTGTTCAAGATGTTAAAGAAAGTGATAAAGCAATTACTCAAAATGTCGGTTTAGCTATAATTGTAATTAAAATTAAAATTAATATAGTAGGAACAACGGATAAAATTTTAATAATGAAAGTTAGAAATTTATCAAATTTATTAAATTGACCCATCATTATTCCGAAAGTTAAACCTATAAATACTTCAATAAATGTTACAACAAAAGCTAGTGCTAATGAATACCTTAAACCGTGTCATAAACGAGCTCAAAAGTCTCTTCCCAAACTATCAGTTCCAAATAAATGATAAATACCATTTGAATCGGTTTGATTAAATGTTAAGGAGCGATTATTTACATCACTTAAATTAGGGTCTAAAGTTGTAAAAGGAATAATTAAAGCTAATATTATAAGTACAAAAATTATTAATACGCCTAAAACTCCAGAAGAATTATTTGAATAACGATAAACAAATTCTTTGAATTTTTTAGATTGTGGTTTTAATTGCGAATCTATGTGGTAATCAAAAGTTTTACCGACTAATTTTCATGCTTGATATTGAAATGGTTGCAGCATTGGGTTAGGAGCTAATTTTAAGGTCTCCCTATCTATTTCATCTAGTTCTTTTTTAGCATTATTTTTTTGAAAGATTTTTTGTTTTATTTTATTAAAAAGTGACATTTTAAGCTCCCTTTCTTCTAATTCTAGGATCAATAACTTCATACAAGATGTCACGAGCAGCATAAGAAATAATTGTTAAGAAAGAGTAAATAACAATTAAAAATAAAATTACATTATAATCTTTTGTTTGAATAGCTTGTAATAATGTCGCTCCTGAACCGGAAATAAAGAAAATTTGTTCAATAAATATACTTCCAATAAATGATCCAAAAATTACAGCAGGGAAAAATGTTGCTATCGGGAATAAAGAAGGTTTTAAAGCATGCATTCAAACAAATCTACTTTTAGATAAACCTTTAAGATAAGCAAATTTAGCATGCACAGAATTAAGTTCTCGATTTAATTCTGTTCTTATATATTTTATATAAACAATAATACTTCCTAACGAAAGAGCTAATCCGGGTAGAATATATGTAAATAAATCTTTATGATCGAAAATATAAGGTAATCTAATTAATCTTCCTAAAAATACTAATATTAAGGCAAAAATTATTGAAGGAACTGATGAAAAGATACTTACTAAAAAGGTTGATACATTATCAAGAACGCCCCCTGGATTTTTACCAACTCATATTCCGATAGAAATCCCAATTGAAACAGTTAAAACAACGGAAAAAATTCCAATTAAAAATGATTTATAAAATCTCTCTCAAATAAATGAATTTATTTCTTGACCTGGAAATAAAGATAGAGAAATACCAAAATCACCTTTAAATAAACCGGCTAAATAGTTTAGATATCTTTGGAAAATAGGTAAATTTAATCCATATTTAATTTCAACAGCTTTTCTAGCGGATTCATCTAAACCAGCTGTTAAGGTATTTGATCCAGGAACTGCATTAATTAAAAAGAAAGTTATTGTAATAACAATTAATCCAATGATAAAGAATTCTAAGAGAATTTTTGAAAATCTTATAAAGGTTTTTAGAAAAGGAGAATCAATAGCTAAAAACTTGTCTTTTAAAGACAAATCTTTATTTCTATTATTAGTAAAATAAACTAAATTATTATCATAATAATACTTTTTATTATCTATTTTTTTCTTTATTAATTCCATTTTAAACTCTCTTTCTAGGTAATCCAGCTAATGGTGGATTAGTGAAATCGTAGGCATATTGTAAAGCGAATGTATATAAAGAATCTACACCCGCAACTTTTGTTATTTCTCAATTAGTATCCACTTCCATTAAAGGAACCACAAAAGCACCATCTCTTATAATCTTTTCTAATTCTCCAATAAATAAGTATACTAATTCTTGAGTTCAACCTTCTTTAAATTCAGCTTCAGTGAAATTTCCGGAAAAGAAAGCAGAAATTCTATCAGAATAATTATTTCTATTTTCTGTATTTAGTTGCAGTGATAATTCAATAAATTTATTTCAAAAATCTAATGAAACATAATTTTCTTTAGTTATTGATTGATTGAATTTTAATCTTTGTTTTGTATCTTTGGTAATATTTGCAATTTGATCAACGGTAAAAAAGTTAGTTATATAATTAATGTACATCTTTTTGAGACGACTGATTTTAATGTTGTTATTATTAATTAAAAAATACTCTAATGCACTTTTTATGAAAAATGCGTTATATATTTTTACTTCATTTTCATTTAATTCTTTAGCAAATGCATCACTTAATAATAAACTAGATTTAGAAGCGAATGATGATATTTCTAAATTGGAAAGGTTTTCTTTATTTTTTAATAAAGTATATTCGCTATTTAATTCATCAATAGATTTCAATTTATTATCTATATTTAGTAAATAAGAATTTAAAATATTTTGAATTTTTTCTTGATTTGATGATTTACTATCAATTTGATCTAACAATAAATTAGCTATATATTCACCATAAGTGTAAGAACCTACAGGATTTTCTTTAAATGCTATATTTTTTTGTAATAAGCTATCAATTTCATCATTAGCAAAAAATACCGAAACATAATCATGAGCACCTGAACCACCTAATTTATCATAATTTTGATAAATTATGTCATATTTACCTTCTTCTATAAAGGAAGCAAAAGTATTTTCTGGTAAGCTTTTTAATTCAATATTAACATATGAACCTAAAACTTTTAAAACTGATTCTTTCAAAAATAGTCCAGCTTTTTTTTGTTCATCTGAAGAATTGTTTAAAAATGTTAGATGAACTTGTTTTAAATTAGGGTGTTTACTTTTAAAACGCTCTAGATAATATTGAGCTGTTTCTTTATCAAAAGCAAAATCACCTCTTATTGTTTTTTCAAAAGTATATCCTTTTGATAAATGAACTAAAAAGTCATAATTTTGTAATTGAAATTCTTTATTATTTTTTGCATTCGAACTTAAATCTCCAAAATAAGTTTCAATGTTTTTACCATCGAATGTTCTATATTGACCATAAGAAGTTCAAGTATTTACGGGGAATGAAAAGTCTCAACCAACGTATTTTATAGCATCTTCTCTATTTATTGAATAGTAAATTGCATTTCTTAAATCTTGATCTTGAATATAACTATTAGCATTTGTTTCATTATCTAAATTAAAACCATAAGCAATTGTTCCATAACCTTGATTTTTATTTAAATAATTTTTGTATTCTTCACTTGATCAATATTTATTTATTTTTGAAGCTGGAATATATGTTTGAGAAATATAACCATCTTCAAAAAATGTAGCATTTGTATTTCTATCTGTTGAGAAGTAGATTTTTATCTTATTAGAAATTGTATTTTTAGAATCGTAATAATCTTTATTTTTTTCTAAAACGATTTGTCCTTGTGGACCTAATATGATTTCATCTTGATTTATTTTAAATGCTCCACTTGTTAAAAATTTCTTTGGTTCTGAACCAAATTTATCAATTCCGCCAGCAACAGTTTCAATGTATTTTCTATTTGCTGGGTATAAATTAGTATAAATACTTGCAATTAAATATATAATACTTGGTGTTTTGTTTTCATCAAAAATCAAAGAAAAACTATTTTCCGATTCTGCTAATTGTTTATATTTAGCAAAAATATTATCTTGTGTTTGTGAAAATTCTTGATACGGATTCACAAATACATTTGGAACTAAAGTAATATCTTGAAATTTATCTTTTTCATCTTTTGCATTTTCATTAACTAAAATTTTAAACTTTTGACTTTCATTACGCAATGCTAATTTAAAACTAGGATTATATTTTAAATTGGCATTAATTATTTCATTAGAATAGTCTAAAAAGAGTTGTCCTGTATAAAAACCAAAATCTAATGCAGCGGCTTTTATTTCTTCGACTTCTTTTGTGTCTAAAGGATTACCTTGTTTATCTTTGGTTTGTGATGTTCACACTTCTTGATTTGGATCTTGAATATACTCATTTCTTTCATTCAATATATATTTTCTACGACCTCAAGGGTTTTGATAAATTTTATTAAATTTTTGTAAATAATCTTTTTGAGCATTTATAAATCTTTCTGTGCTTCTAATTCCATATTTACGAACTTGATCTAATCTTTGAGAACCTGTATTTAAATCCAAAATATACTCTAAATAATCCCTTAAGTCCTGAGCACTTATAATATCTCCATTACTTCAAAGATTTTGTTTATTGTTAACAAAACCTGTAAAAGCAAAATAATTATTAGAATTCTTAGGACTTCTAAAGGCGTATATGGAAGCGTTTCTTCTTAAATCACCTATTGAACTTTTGCCAAGTCCCCCAACAAAACCAATATCTGCTAGTCTTAAAAACGAACCAGTTACTCTACCATAACCATCATTTGTTTCTAATTCGCTTTTTAATTTAAAGAAATCATTAAAATTATTTGAATCATTACCTTTTTCATCTTTAGTATTTGATGTATCTATCATAACCATATTAAAATCATTTACATTTATTATTGATTTTAAATTAGCGCTAGGTCCTGATTTAGCAAAAGGATCAATTAGTGCTGGTAAAACTTTATCTAAAGATTTATAGCGAATATAATTTAAATTATTAATTGGCTCAGTGGCTAAACCAAAATCATAATTTTTAGAAATCTTTTTATCTACAAAATTATTTTCGGTTGAGTTAGAACAAGAAGTAACTATTAAGGCTAATAAAGGCAAATTAATTACACTAGAATTAATTAAAATTTTTCTAAGTTTTTTATTCATTTTTTTCCTTTCTAACCTGTTATATTAAATTGATAATCTATATCAATGATTGTTTTGTTACTTTCGTTTTTATACATCTTGATAGAAGCTTGTAAGTCTGTTTTTCCGTTTTCAGAAATACTACTTAAATCTCCTAAAGAAACTTCAGAAACAAAATTATTATTTTCATCCACAAAATCGACAAAATATTTATGTTTAGGTTTTAATAGTGTATCTCTATATTTCGCCATAATTCCATAATCAGAAACCCAAGATGAATAACCCAAGTCATTAAGTGTTACTTTTGAATTAATATCTCCTTGTTTTGATAAATAAAATAGATTATTAGTATCTTTAAAATTCACTTCTAAATATTTCACTTCATTTGTAAAAATATCTGTAAATCTAATTCTTTTTATCTTATTAGCTTCTTCGTTTTTGACAAAACCATATAAAGCTACTGCATCTTTTTCTTTATTTCTAAAAAGACCCGAAACTTTTCTATTTCCGACACCATAATTTAACACTTGAGATACAAAAAAAGCTTTTGCTCTAGTGTTAATTTTATTACCATCAAAATCTTTTAATCTTATAGTATTGTCAACTATTTCATTTCTTTGATCGTCATATAACTCTAAACCTATTTTTTCTTTTTCTACTTTATCTTTAAAGTAACCATTATTTCTAGTCATAAAATTCCCAAAGTATGATGATGTTTTATCATCGTCTCTAGGAGTTATATTTCTACTAATATAAGAACCATAAATTTTATTTTTAATAGGTATTACTTTATCAAATCTTCTGTCTGTTGCTTCTTTTATTTTGCTTGTAATTTCTTTTATTTTTTTGTCCAATTCTTCAATTTCTTTACTTCTATCTCTACCATCTGAAGAATTTAACATAATTTCTTGAACTTGTTGTCTATATATAGAAATTATTTGTCTGTACTGCTCAATTGTTTCTGCTGCTTCTATATAAATATTTTTAGTTAAAGGTATATATTCTTCAAATTTAATTGCTCTACCAGCTTGAGAAATACTTGAGGCAGAAACGTCAAAATTGTTTTTTCTTTCATTTCAAATTCTTAATTCTGTAGCATCAACTACATAATCTAAACCGGTTTTACTTTCACTTAATCCCTTTAAATAATTTGGTAAATTACCAAAATCAGAAAAACTTGGTACATAAGTTGTTTGAACATAATCTCTTGTTAAAGTTTCTGCAATACTGTAAATATAATCAGTAAATTTGTCTGAAATAGATGGTTCAACTCTTGTTAAATTATAATTAATAACATCTGTACTTGGTTTTCCATTATTAAAAGAGTTGAAAACTAATTCTCCTAATGTTATCCTTTGTGCAATTCCGTTATTTTTTCAGGTAATTATATTACCGATTAATCTATATAAATCTTGAGTATTAATTGTTTCTAAAATTTCGCTTAAATTATTTTCGTGTTCTAAAGTTTTTATAATAAAATCTTTTAAAATACTTTGTAATTTATTGGCATCATATTTAATTTCCTGATCAACTTTAGAAAAAGCATTTAAATCAAAAACTATACCTTCTAGAAAATCAGGGTTATGCATTTCAATTCCAAATTCTTTTGAAAATATAGCCTGATTATTAACTAATTCTTTTATAGGATTAAAATCCTTAATTGTTAAAAAATAATGAGTTTTTCTAAATCTTTTCATTAATTCATTCGCAATGAATTGTTCTGAAGCATTTCTAATTTCCTCTTTTTTAGAAGCTTGTTCTTTTTCATTGGCTAATAATGATTCTTTAAATTTATCAAAATTAAATTTTGTTTTTACATATTCAATATCTCAATTAAAAGTTGGTTCCTGTTTTGAAGTCAAAGAATTAGTTTTAACATTTACTAATGTAGCTTTTGAAAAGTCTATAGATGCAAATTCAAAAAAGTTTTTTAAATTATTAAATGCTATTGTTTTTTCTTTTCTATTAGCATTTGTTGTTAATTCAATTACAGATATAGAATTAGAAAAAGCAAAATATAAATTAGTTCCGTTTTCAGAACTCTCAAAATTTTTAGAAGGAGTATTAAATGCTATTTTATTAACTAAAGATTTAATTTTTTCTATATTTTTACTATTAAATGCATTTCTTAATTCATCATTAGATGAAATTTGATTTTGTTCATTTAAAAATATAAATTCAGGACTTTCAAATAACTGATTCGAATTTAAAATATTAGTACCGAATCTTGCGAATAAATAAGCTGGATTAGTTTGAATTTTACCATTTACTGGAATATCAAAATTTTCTGAAACTGTTTTTATATTATTTTCTAATCCATTTTGATACATATTAAATAAAAATCTAGATTGTCCTCTGGCAACTAATGGGAAACTAAATTTAATTTCTGAATTGTAATTATCATTTGAGCCATTCACAAATGTTAAAACGTTTCCTATTTGTCCCTCATATGCTCTACCTGAACTTCTATTATCTTCAAAATTTTTAGCTACTTCAATTATATTATTAACTTGTAGTCCAAGTTCTTCGTTAGAATTGATAGATAAATATTCTTTGGAATTTCTTGGATTGTTTTCTTCTAGTAATTTATTGTTTTCGGGATTAATTTCAGAATTATCATTTCTGTTTAGTAAGTTAGATTTTAATATACTTCCAGATTCACTTGATAAAAAAGTTCTAAATGAAGGAGAAATAGTACCTCCTAAAAAAGAATTGCTTGTATTTCAACCCGAGCTTATGAAAGTAGTAACTACCGTATTTTCTAAACTAGTTTTTATACTATTAGTTCTTTCTTTAATGAAATCTAAGGAAGCTTTATCTAAAGGTTCATTTAAAGGAATATTGATTACAGGTGTTCCATCAGCATTAAACATTCTTATTTCTTTTGCAAGTGTTTGTTTTGTACCATCTTCTGCTATTTTTTCTTCTAGTTTAACTATTTCTAGATCAAAAGTAGTATCACTAGTAAAGGTTACTAAATCAGATATTTTATTTCCTTTACCATCTGTTAATTCATTTAAAATATTTTTTAAAGTTACTGTTTCAGCAACATAAGTTGTTTTTTTAACACCATCAATTTCTATTTCTTTTTTAACAAATGATTTTGTAGAACCGCTTATTTCAGGATTTAGTGTTCCAGAATGTTCATCAAAAGAATTTGCTAAAAATAAATCTCTAAGTTTTACATTTCTTAGTTTTGCAGCTTCTTCTAAACCTTCAAATGTTTGTAAAAATCTTCTTTCTTTATTTTTTATAACTGAATAAATATCAGCTTTAGGATTAGCATTTCCTCAAATATCATTATCACTTTCAGTTACTTCACTTCCGTCATCTTTAATGTATTTAAATCTAATAAATTGACCTTTTTCTGATGGTTTACCAAAAGCATTTACTCTTTCAAAATCTAGATTACTTCTTGCTAGTAAGTAATTTTTTAAACCGATTTTAGAATAATATGAATCTATATTTATTCCTGATCTTGTTCCTAATCCACCAATAACTAGTGCATTTTCACCTGTATTTAAAGCTTTATTTTGATCTAAAGTAAAGTGATGTCCATACTCATGGGCAGTAACATATTTTAAAAAGTCAATAGAAATTCCTTGAAAATCGTCTAAAGTTGCTCCTAATACTAAAGGTAAACCTATTCTATCTGAACTTTGGAAGCCTCTAAATTCTCCATTCTCTAATGAGTATTCATAATAACCTTTGTCATTAAGTTTTTTAGCAATATGCGGACCGTTTTGTTTCTTTAATAAATGAGGATATTTTTTTGTAATTGATTTTATAATACCTGAATATGTTTCATAATAAACTTGGTAATTTCTAGAATCTAGTCCTGTTATAGGATTTCCGTCTTCATCTTTTAAAGAAAGATTTTCAGGTCCATATGATATAGTAACAGGGTTTAAACTACCTTTATAACCTAAAGCTTCTTTTAAAAATTCAAATTCCTGTTCAAATTCATCTATGTTTTTAGAGTCATATATTACTGTATTTTCTTCGTTTTGACTATTGACAAATGTAATATGTAATTTTGCATCAACAACGTCAATATCTTTAACTGTTAACTCTACTAATTTTGCTTTTATATCTTCTGGTAAATTACTATAGTTTTTTAGAGTTTTATTTTTATTTAAAGCTTCAATTTTAGATTTATAAAAATACTTTTTATTATTTTCTGTAAATTCAAAGATTTTTCTATTTTTATAAGAAGTTACATCATAAAAATCTAAAAAATGTTTAATATCTCTATCAATTTCGGATTTTAAAGTATAGTAACTTACTAATCATTTACTACTAATTTCCCCCTCTGTCATTCTTAAATTTAATTTATTGTTTGAATCTAAATTGGGAAATGTTAATTCTAATGTAAAAACTGGATTAGAATCATTTAATACAGAGTTAGTGGATGTTACAATAGCTTTTTCTAGAGAAGAAAAAGGAAAGTTATTAATGTTTAATTTATTTTCTTTTAAAATTTTTGTATATTCTTCTTCTGTTATATCTTTATTAAATAATAATGTTCCTCTTCCGTTTTCTCCAGCTGTTCTATTTGGTAAAACTTTAAATTCTTTATTTAGCAGTTTTGAAGGTATTAATAAAGAAAGAAAGGCGTTGTTTTCGCTAGATGAATTAGCGTTTTTTATTGCGCTTATTGAAGGAATACTTTTTAAAAATACATCTATAGTTTTTTTATCTTGTAAATTTCTAAAACCTAAATAAGTTAAAGAATCTGTAGAATTACCTCTACCCGAAAGTTCTGAGTAAATGGGTAGTGAACCAAAAAAAGCATCGGGGAAAAATTTTATTTCACTTACTTCCTTATGTAAAGTAGAGTGTGAACCTAGTGTTATAGCATTACCATTTTGTTCTACCCCAGGAACCAATCTAAAGCTTTCTAAAGTAACTAAATCCGGTCCTCAAGAAACGTTTGTAAAAAACCATTTTGTAAATTCGATAAATTGTTTTGGTCTTACTGCTAGTACATATTCATTATAAAAAGAAAATGATCCATATTTAACTTCTAATATAAAACTTTCTTCGTATTTTTCATAATATTTTTGAAAAAAATCTTCAAAATTATATTTTGTATTAGGGTTATTTTTAAATCAAAATTCTGTCCCTTCCTCATTCAATAATGCTACTGTTTGTTTTTTTAAAGGATCTTTAACACTCAATTGTGGTTTTAAATTTCTATCGCTATCATAAATTTTAGAATAATCATTTTTTAATTCTTCAGAAGTTAAGTTCGATTTTGAACCATTAACTTCATCTGAAAGATTAGCAAATAAAAAAGCACCCCCTATTGCTGCTGCACTACTTGTTAAAATAATTCCACTAGAAATTAATACTTTTGCGGTTAAACTTAACTTTTTTTTCAACATTTTCACTTCTTTCTTAATTAATAAAATAAAAATAAAATCTTTACTTTTTTTGAAAATTAGTTATTATCTAATTTCTTATAAAGTAAAGATTTTGAAATTATTTTAATGATTTAAAAAACATATTTTAACTTAATAGAAATTAAACAAATAAATAAACAAAGGTAGTCATAATAATTGAATTACCCTTTTTAACACAAATAGTATTGTTAATTTGTTTATTCATTTTTTCCTTTTCTTTTTTTTATTTTAATATTATACACTTTTTTAATAAAAATGTAAATAATTTTAGTTTCTTATTAAGCTTGTGATTCTTTGTTTGTTATTCATAATCTAAATCTATCTATTTGAATTTCTTCCCCATTGGGTCTATTTCTATCAAAACCATTATTTATTATTTTAAATTTTTCTGATGCTTCATACACAGAAACAAAATCTATATAATCTTCTGTTACCTTTGTAACTAATGCGTAACTATAAACAAAATGTTCTCTTTCGTTTTTGTCATATTTAAATAACTCTGTAAAATTAGAAAATGTATCATCTGTTATAAACAATGCTCCATTTCTTCTAATGTTATTTTTTGGAAGAGAAAAAATAAAATATTTCTTATTTTTGTAATTAAAATAACTTAAACCACTAAATACATTCCCATCATAATTCTTACCTAAAATTATTTCTTTACCCTTATTCGTTGTATTATCGGGACTAGTTCAAGTTAGCCCACCGTCAGTGCTTTTAGAAATATACATTTTATGATCTTCTCTACCTCAAGAAATTGAATTTCTAGCTAGTCAATAAATTTCACCATCTTCTGTTTCTATAAAAGATGATTCAGATAAATTTTCTTTAAATCCTGTAGGTTCAAACTTTCTTCATGTTTTTCCAAAATCAGTACTAAATATGTAGTATAAGAAGTGTTTATTGGAAACCGAATACATAGGAATTAAAATTTTTCCATTATTTTCTGGATTCTTTTGATGTTTTAATTGTATACTATTACCTACACCAGTACCAACAAATTTATGGTTTTTTCTTTCTTTAGATAAAGACATATCAATTCACTGAAGATTTCCTCATGTTTCACCATTATCATAACTTTCCAACGTTGCAACATGACTATTTTTAGCTATAGCATAAAAAGCATCTCTAGGTTCATCTAATATACTATGATTAGTTTTTTTATTTTTTAAATTTTCTATATTCGAAAAATCTTCTAAATCTACATTCTCATAGACCGATCCAGAAATACTCTTGGTTGCTGGATCATAATTTAAATCTACATAAGTTTTTGTCTCTTCTAAAACAGTATTTTCATTAAAATTTGAACTATTAAAGTTAACTCCTTCGGGTAAAATATATCTTCTAAATCAATTATTTTCATTATTTACTTTCTTAAGAACAGAAACTCTAGTATCAAAATTATTTCCATTATTTAACTTTGTTCATAATTTTAAATAAGCAACATCATTAACATAAATTCATGGATTTCCATCTAATAAATGAGGTATTCCAGTGTTAGTTCCTGGGAAAACGTCAAAAATATAATGTAACTTAGTTTTTGAAGAATTACTTTTCTCATCAAAGTAATCTATTTCTGTCATTACCCCGTCAATAACTATTCCTTTACCATTCTTTTTAGGAATAGACATTTTCACAATTTCCTTATTTTCTGATCATGTTCTACCGTTATCTTTTGAAATTTTAAATACTTGAGTTATTTCATTATTATAATCAGATTCATTATCAACCCTTCTATCTATAGTACTTAAAATATCTCCATTTTTTAATTTTAAAATTGTAGGTATTCTATATGAATGTGAATTATCTTCATTATGAGCAAATAATGTTTCACTACTTAATCTTTTAATTTCGAAACCATCATGCTTTAAAATTTTACCTATTTCATTATTACTAATGAAAGGATTTTTTACAACTTTAAGACTGTATGTATTATCGAAATTAGAAATCACTATTTCTTCGGAATTTTCATCAGAATTATCATTTTGTATTTGATTTTTATTTATTATAAAATAATTTTTATTATTATCTTCTTCATAAAAAACATCTTCAGCATTATTATCAAATTTTAAAATTAATATTTTTTCTTCAATATTGATATTGTTTTTATTTAAAATTTTTAAAAGATTATTTTCAATAATTTTAAGTAATTTGTTTTTTATAGCACCTTTTTCTTCTTCTGAAAAATTGTTTAAAAACAATTCGTTAATTAAATCGTTTATATCTGTATTAATTAATTCGTTTTTTATTTTCAAAGTTATAAAAGAATATTTTTCATATTTATCAATATTTTTAATAAATGATTTATCTAAGTCAATTTCAATATTGAAAGAAAGTAAAGATTCGATAGAAAGTTTTTTATTTAAATTTGAAATATCAAATTTTATTGTTTCATCTATATTATTAGCTTCTTCTTTTTCGTGAATCAATATTTCTTCTAGTAAATATTCTTCTCCTAATTTAGAGCCTTGTACATCGAAAAAAAGTCTCTTATTAATTTCGTCATATTTTTTAATGTTAGCATAACTAAATTCTTTAGAATTATCAGTTGACTTAGAAAATTTAATTTTTACTTGATCATTTATATTGTTAAAATCGATTTTTATTTTATTTAATGCTATATTACTTAAAGTAAAATCTATTTTTTTGTTTTTTTCTGAATCTAAATTAGTAATTAATGCCTCTCTGATATCATAATCTAATTTTGAGTTTAATCCTAATTCAGTCTTAGCAGGAGATACAAAATTAATATTCAAATTTTCATTGTTTCCTAAATTAATTTCATTACTTAAACTATTATTAATATTAAACTTTGTATAAAGTGGCTTATCTAAAAAATTAGCACTTCTTAAAGTGTATTTTTTGGACGGAACAAGATTTGTTAAAGTATCTTGTAAAAAATATTTATTATTTTGAAATTTTAAATCTGAATTTATGGAAATAAATTTTTCATTATATTCATCGTCAAAATAACTAAACGTTAATTTTACTTTATTCTTTTCTCCTATTTTAAAATTATCATCACTTAGTACTCCAATTTTAAAACCAACTTCATTTGTGTTTAAAAAAGAAATAGAAACTCTTTCTAAATCTATTTTTGTATTAGAGGGTTCTATAGAAAAAATAATATTTTTGCTACTTAAGTCTTTAGAATTAACTTGATCAAAAATAGATCTCACAATATATTCTCTGTTAAAATTTAAATTCTCAAAATAAAAAATTAATTTTTTTTCTTTTTCAACTAACTCATGTTTATAAGAAGTAAATTTATTTTTATTGTTATCTTCTATTAACAAATGCCAATTATTATTTTTAAATTCTTTTGTTGAATCAACATAAAATAAAATAGAAACTTTATTTTCTTTTTTGTCAATAATTTGAGGATTATTAAATTTAATCTCATTTTTAAAATCTACATTTTCTGTATTTTCAACAACTTGTTGATTACAAGAAATTAAATAACTGGTAGATAATAGTAAACTGGAAATTTTTATTATAGATAAAGATGTTTTTTTATTTAATTTATTTTTAATATTTTTCACAAAATAATTTTAGCACTTTAAATTAAAAAATAATTAAAATTTAAAAATATAAATAATTTTTATTATAATAAAATAATGATTAAAAAAATGATATGCTATTCGGATGTCGATGGCACAATTTATGGACCTGATTTTAAAGTTTCTGTAGAAACTAAAAAAGACATCTTAAGATTTCAAAAAGAAGGAGGAGAATTTGTTATTTCAACTGGAAATCCTGCTTTTGATAGACATCAAAATTTGGCTAGTGAATTAAATGTAAGATACTTAATAACCTCTAATGGTGGTGCTATATTTGATAACCAAGAAAAAAAATATATTTACACTAATCCTTTTTCTTTAAAAACACAGGAATTAATTATCTCTATGGCAAAAAAATTTAATTCACAACTAAATTATTGAACAGATAAAGACTATTATACTTTTAATCCCAAACTAGAATTTAAATATTCATATGCTTATTCATTATTTTCCGATACCAACGTTAAAATAAACGATAAAACCGATAAAAATGTAGTTAAAATGGAATTATTTGATTCAGAAGAAAATATTGCTAAAATTTACGAAGAAATTAAAAATGAAAAAATTAATATTGTTTTTATGAAAAAAAATCATCTTGAAATAACTGCACACAATTCTTCTAAAGGTAATGCTGCTAAATGATTTAGTGAAAATATTTACAACGAAGATATTAAAAATTCAATGACAATCGGTGATAGTCCAAATGACTGATCCATGCTAGTTATAAGCGACTTTTCCTATGCTATGGAAAATTCAAGAGATAATACCAGAGAAAAAGCTAAATTTTATACATCAACATATAATCAAAATGGTGTTGGTTTAGCTTTGAGAGATTATGTCGATAGAGTAAAATCTAAAAATAATTCAGGGAATTAATTAAAATCAGGTTTAAAAACCTGATTTTAATTTGCTTGAAAAATTTTTGTTTAATTTTTTAGCTAAATAGATATATAAAGGGAGTCCTACAAAAAATATTATATAACCTAATAAATTCAATCCAAACGATAATAAAAAGTAAAATATATCTTTTTTTATTATAGGTTCTAAATATTCCTTGAAAAATATAATTCCACTTATTGAATGACTAATAAGAACTAAAAAAGTCATTAAATAGGCAAAAAGATAAATATAGTGATTTTTAAATTTATTACCTAACCCAACTAAAGAAATTAGTATTAAAGGAATGAAATAATCTAAAAAATAAACGCCTATTCTAGATTCTATTTTTTCAACGTAAAAAATTCCGGAAATTAAGAAAGAACTAAATATTGGACTAATTAATGATATATAAATTAAAACCGATATTAAAGTAATAATAGGTCCAAAAATTATTGAACTTAAGAGTATGGTAATTTCACTTAATTTCGCTATATTTCCTAAACCATTAGGTAAATCAGGGATAAATGATTCAATAATTTTAGTCACCATTATGAGCGATAAGATAAGAGCAGAAAAAACTATTTTCTTTATAATTGTCACGTTTTCCTTTCTGTTTAGACGCAACAAAAAAAGAAAGCAACTCCTTTCGTTGGTCTTAACCAAATCAAGTTATAGGGTATAATCTCAGCCTCTTGGCACCCCTGTGCTATAACAATTTTATTTTATCACATATTGGAATAAAAAAAATAAAGAACATTATAATTCTTTAATTTTCTATTTTTCTAAATATTTTTTAACAGGTTTAAAACTTATACGATGAATTGGCGTTATACCATATTTTTCTATTTGCTCTTTATGAAATTTAGTTGGATATCCTGCATTTTGTTCAAAATTGTATTCAGGAAATTTTTTTCCTACTTTTTTCATATATTTATCTCGCGTGTATTTTGCAATTATAGAAGCAGAAGCAATTGTTAAAGATTTAGAATCGCCTTTAGTTATATTAATTTGTTTTAATTTTGTATCTAATTTTATAAAATCTGTAATTACTAAATCTATTTTTGATTTAAATTTTTTTAAAGATTTTTCCATTGCTAATTTGGAAGCCTTTAAAATATTAATTTCATCTATTGTTTGTTCATCTATAAAAACAGTATGATATTCTACAGAATTCTCTTTTATAAGTTCTACAATATTTTTATGTTTTTCTTTTCTAATTTTTTTAGAATCATTAATTAATTTTGAATTAAAATCTTTTTTTAAAATAATACAAGTAGCAACTAATGGACCAGCAATACAACCTCTTCCAACTTCGTCACAACCAACAATTATTTTAGTATTTTCGTTTATAAAACTATCATCAAAAGCTTTTTTCATTGATTATAGATATTTTTCAGGATGCTTTTCTTTCATTAATTTTATGAATTCTTTTTTTGGTAAATGTGAGTATTGTTTCATTAGTTCTACACATTCATTATATTCATTTATAGCAAAATCAATACCTTCAAAACCACTTACTGAAGTAATATTTTCTCTTTTTCAGTTTTTGTAAGTACTAAAAAATATTTTCACTTCTCTCAATCATCATTCAGGTAAATCATCTAACGTTTTGATATTATCCAAACGATAATCATCTTCATGAATAGCAATTAATTTAGTATCTGTTTCGCCATCATCAATCATTTTCATTGCTCCAATAATTCTGGCATTCAATGCAACCCCAGGAACAAATGATTCCTCTGAATATACTAAAACATCTAATTCATCCCCGTCTCAATCTAACGCTTCTCTTAAAGAACCATAATTGGCCGGATATCTAAAACCGTCTCTTAAAATACGATCAACAACCATTTGTTGCTTTTCTCTATCGTATTCATATTTTATATTTGACCCTTTAGGGATTTCAATATTAACTGTAACTATTTTTTTCATAGTTTTAATTATATTACAAAGAATATTTTTTTAGAAATTTCTACAATTTTTTAAGTTTAAAAGTATTTTATTTAAAAAATTTTTATATTAAAATTTTGTTTTTTGTCGATTTAGAAAGGCAGTCACTCAATTTTTAAAAATCAAAATTAGTAATAATAAAAGATTTATAAAAACAGCTAAACTTGCTCATATCATCAATTGAATCATTTCATGCAACGGAACAGAAACTCCTTCATTAATATCTCATATGCCTAATAATCCTGCAATTAATCAATAAATAAATCAAGATAATTCAACTAAAAAAACCAGCGATTTGTAAAAGAGTGAGATCCCTTTAATTTCTTTTTTTCAAAAAATTTTAATAATTTGCGGAAGAGAAGCGAAAGCAATACAAAAACTACCGATGTTTATTAATATGCTGTTAATAATTGAGTTACTAAATTCTACTATTTTATTTATTTTTAATATTCCTATAGTAACAATGAAAAAATAAATTGTTACTAAAAATATAGTCATTGAGATGTAATGCTTATTTTTGGAATATTTATATAATAAAAAAAGCAAACTACTTAGTAAACTTAAATCTAAAAATGAAGATAAAAATAGAAAAATTGAAGTTTCGTTTTGAAAAATAGAATAAAAAAATCATGATATTAAACCTATCCAAAGAATTCAAAAAGTACTAAAACTTATGGTTCCTACTTTTTTTTCTCTAAAAGTTTTATATAACTGAGGCAATGTCGAAAAAGGTGTGATAATTAATGCTATAAAACCAACTATATTTTGAATAATAACTAAACTATGCATTTTTTTTATCTAGTTCCTCATCTGTTAATAATTCATTTGTTGACTTTATATAAAAAAATTCTTCAGGATCTCTTTTCAAATAGAGACCTTCATTTATTTTTTTTACAGATTCAATTGTATCTTTTAAAGGAACAAAGTCCCCTTTTTCTTTAATAAAATTCGATGCAGCATTCAATTTTTGAGAAAAAAAGTTGATTAATTGTAATGCTTTTTTAGCTATTACTCAATTTTCATAATCTAAGTTTTCTATTCCTAAAATCAATATTATTTCTTTTAATTCATTATATTTTTGTAGAATTCTCTTAGTTTCACTTAAAACATGAAAGTGTTTTTCTCCTATATTTTCTACAGTTGTTAAATTTGAATTTGAATTCAATGCATCAAAAGCTGGGAAAATATCACTAGAAGCTATATCTCTAGATAAAACCAAAACAGAATCTAAATGACTAAATACAGCTGTTGAACCAGGATCATTTATATCATCCATTGGTAAAAACACTGTTTGAAAAGAAGTGATACTTCCATTTTGATTTTGGTTTAATCTTTCTTCTATATATGCAACTTCAGAATTTAATGTTGGTTGATAACCTGCAGAAGATGGTTTTTTTCCTAAAGAAGCGGACAATTCATTTCCGGCTTGAATAAATCTATAGATATTATCTATAAATAATAAAATATCTTCTTTATTATTATCGCGCAAATACTCTGCAGCAGTTATTCCGTATGGTATTATTTTGTTTCTAGATCCGGGAGTTTCATTCATTTGCGAAATAAAAACAATAGATTTGTCTAAAAATTGAGCTTCTTTTAATTCCTCTAATAATTCTTGACCTTCTCTTATTCTTTCTCCTGAACCAATAAAAATAGGTGTTATTTTTTTATCTGAATTTGTTTTATTATTTGAAAGATTAAAGATCAATTCTTTCATTAGTATAGTTTTACCTACACCAGCTCCTCCGAAAATACCTAATTTTGCACCTTTAAATATAGGTGTAAAAAAATCAATTACTTTTATTCCTGTTTCTAAAAAAACTTTTTCTGTATTTTTGAAATTTTGTTTATTTATTGTAGAATCCATATCGATAAATTCAAATTGTAAATTTGGATTATTTAAAGATTCTCCCTTTATGTTAAAAATATTACCTTTTGTATTTTCGCCTACTGGAACTTTTAATTTACTATTGGCTAAAATCAATTCTTGATTAATATATAAATTGCTTTTGGAGCTTATTATAATTGCTCTTATTAGATTTTCAGAAATTATTTTTTCTATTAAAAGGAGATTATCTTTCGTTTCATCATACAAAATTTTACCAATTTCTAATTCAATTTTTATCTCGTTAGAAAATCGCACTTCAATAATATCGCTAGATATTTTAATAATTTTGCCTTTTATCATTATTCTCCTAAAACTTTCTTTATCATTTCTTTACTAATTTTTCTAAAAAATAATTCATTCTTTAATTTTCTATTTATATTTTTAAATTCGTAGTAACTATTAAATAAATGAATTACATATTCTTTTCAAATGTATTCATCTACATATTCACATTTCATATAGTTATCTAGAAAGCTTTTTGAAAGTCAATTTGTTTTAAATCATCTAAAAATAAAATTGATTAACTCTTTGTTTTCATCGCTTCAATTTAAAATATCTCACTTTATTATTTGTGAAATTAAAATTAACTCTGAATTTTTATAGAGAGAATCAAAATCTTTTTGTATCAAGAATTTTTCTATATTTTTCCCTTGATTTAAAATTTTAGAAAAGGTTTTTGAAATGTTAAAATTCAAATCTGTCAAATTTTTATTTTTAAGATAAGTATTATAAATTTTATATATTTCTTTAGATATTTTTGAAGTTCTTGAATCTTGTACAGATGCACCTGTACGAGAAACAGAAATTGAAAAGTTGATTGCTGGAATTATTCCTAAATTAAATAATTCTGCATTTGTAATAATTTGCCCATCTGTTATAGAAATTAAATTAGATGCAATTAAAGAAGTTATATCTCCAGAATTAGTTTCAATTATTGGTAAAACAGTTATACTTCCAGAATTTTTAAAATTTCCACCTCTTTCTAATAATTTTGAATGCATAAAAAAGATATCCCCAGGAAACGCTTCTCTTCCAACAGGTTTATTAATTAGTAAAGAAATTTCTCTATAAATATTTGCATGTTTTGATAAATCATCTAAAACTAAAACTACATCAAAATTGTTTTTTTCTAAATTTTCAGCATGAGCCATTGCTACATAAGGTAGTAAAAATTGTTCATATGAATTATCAGGACTAGCATGAATAATTATTGTTTTTGATAAACAATTATTCTTTTTTAAAATACTAAATACTTCTGAAACAGAATTTTGTTTTTGACCAATAGATGCATAAATAAATTTAACATTTTCTTCGTTTTTATTATTTATTAAAGAAGATAAGGAAATAAAAGTCTTTCCTGTTTTTCTATCACCTATAATTAATTGTCTTTGCCCTCTTCCTATAGGAGTGAATAAATCTATACCAAAATATCCTGTTTTTAAAGGTGTGTTTAATTTTTCTCTAAATTTTATGTCTCTTGCAGTAGAAAATATTTTACTTTGGCCATAAGAAAAATCTTCCTTAGAATCAAACTTAATTTCTTCCTTATTTAATAAATTTCCGTTTATATCAATTATGTTTCCGAAATACGATTCTTTTGTTTCAATACTTTCAAAGGAATATGTTTCAATTTCTGTGTTTATATTTATTTTCGAATTAGTATTAGAAATAATTAAATTTGCTTTCTTATTTGAAGCATCTAATAAGAAAGCATTTGTGTCGTTGTTAATTTTAAAAAATTGATTTTGAGCATAATCAAACTCTCCTTCAACTTCAATTAAGGAATTATTTATTGATTTTATAATAGGATTATTTTTTTTCATTTTATTTTACCTCAACAATTCTAATAAAATTACAATAACAAAAGTTGTTATAACACCCGAAACTATTCCCATTGATAAAAACAGAGATAATTTATTCTTTATTTTTGCTTTATTTTTAGCAATTAAAACACCAATAGAAGTAATTGTAGTAATCAATGTAGTGCTTGAAATAGCTAAAATAGATCATAATATCGATTGTTCTACTTTATTTTTTATATTTTTAACTTTGAAAGGATTTATATTTTCTAAAAACGAGCTTCCATTATCAAAAAGAATTTTTCTTTCTTCTTCATTTATTTTATAAATGCTATCTATTATTTTTTTTATAGTTTCTTTATCTTCTAAATTATTTAAATTATCTAATATTTTTTCTTTATCTTCTTTTATTTTATTTATTACATCATTTGAAATACTTGAATCAATTTTTAAAGTATCTTCAAACAATTCCTTTATATTCTCGATTTTTTTATCCGAAGAAAGATCGAATGATTTTTGTAAAATTTCTTTATTTTCCATAATCATTTCTAAAATTTCTGAATTAAAAGCTTCTTTGATTTTTAATTCTTTTTCTTCTTTTGATAGTTTTTCAAATTCTTCATCTTGAGATAAGTTATTTATTATTTTTTCCAGATTTTCTTTTGAATAAAAATTTTTAAATAATAACGCCGCTGTTGCTAAAGTATTTTTCTCTTTTTCTGATAAATTTTTAAATTTAGAGCTATCTAAAAATTTTGAAAATATTTCTGGTTGATTTTCTACAAGTTTTGAATAAATTTCATTTTTTTCTTCTTCGCTTAAATTATTTTCTCCATTTAAAGGGGGTGCCGAATTTTCATTTAAAAATCCTTCAAGTTCTTTTTGGTATTTTTTAGAATTTATACCGTTTGATATTTCTATTTCTACTATCCCTATCGTCCCATCGGTATTTTCTTTTTTTCTAATATTTTTTATTTTATATATAAACCCTTGTCTATCACCTTCAATAAAAGCAATTTGTTCTAAAGGCGTAAAATATTTAGCTTGAGAAGCTGTTATTTTTTTTCCTTTATCAGTCAATATAACATTTAATTCTTTTGCCTGATCTAAATTTAAATCTTTTTTTGTTCTTATATTTTGAATTATAATAGCGTCTTCAAATATTTTATTTTCAATAAGATTTGGTTTAACTACTTCAAAGTCATTTTCAGTAAATTTTTTGATAATGCTATAATTAATTTTTGCTTTAGATAAGTCTTCATTACCTTCTACTTTTTCTATTGATTTAATTTCTAAATCATAATCATTTTCTTCGCTTTTTATATGATAAAAATCTTCGATAGTTAAATCTTTAAATAATTTATTTTCTGCTTCTTTTTTTAAATAAATTGTTTTATTTTTTTTAATATCTTCATTTATTCTATTTAAATATAAATTAAAGTAATCATTAAATTTAAAATCAAATTCAAAGGTTTCTGATAATTCTATGTGAACATTATTTAATCTTGCAGTCGTTTTTAATTCTAAAATTTTTCCTTCTGTAGATTCAGTTTCATTAATAGAGACGACTTTAAAATTATCTGAATATATTAATAAGTTATTCTTATTTTCGATAAAAATATCACTTTTTTTTAAAAGAAAAGCATTTTTTTCTAAAGCTTCTTTTTTTATTGATATTTTTCCGAAAGCCATTTCACTTTTTAAACTTTCTTCTCTAATTATTTTTCTATCTCTAGTTCTATGTTCTATTAGTTTATCTCTAATAGCTTTTGCGATAAAATTTTCAGAAGAAAAATTTCTAATTCTATTTTCCATTTTAAATAATAGTTGTATAAGTTTATTTCTTTCAATCTCTGTAATTTCTTTATCTGAAATTGAAAAATCCTCCCCATAAATAGGAAAATTTTCTTGATTTTTTAATCAAGAATCAAAAACAATATAAATATTAATAATTCTTAATTCATAATCATTTAATATTTCTTTTTTTTCTTCTTTGGTTAAAGTGTTTATTATTGTGTTTTCGTCATTTATATTATTAGGATCACCGGAAGTTGAACTTATGTAGGTTTTTCTTATTAAGAATTGAAAATCTCTTTCAAAAAAACCTTCAAAAGAATTTTTTACTAATGAAAAATTTTTACTTAAATTTTCATAAAATCTCAACTTTTCATAACTTTCTTTTGTAGGAAAATTAGTATTATGAGAATTTTTTGCTTCTTCATATAAAGATGTTATTTTATTTTTTAAACTATTTTCAATATTTGTTTTTATTTTTTCTTTATAACTTATTAAATCATTTTCATCTTCAACAGAAGCGTTTTCCGACATAGAAACAAAACTAAAAATTGAGACTGATAATGGAATAATTAGTCCTATTTTTTTAAAAAACGTTTTTTTAGAAAAGATTTTTTTAGTCATTTTTTTTATAATATAGTTTTAAACCTTTCATCATTTTTAATTCTTGATATTTAGTAAAAACATTTTTTGAATCATATAACTCTTCTAATTCTAAACCTAACTTAGTTTTTGATAAAAAATATTTATAATTTACTTTAATTTCTTTATATTCTTTTAATAATTCTTGTTTTATTTTTTTATTTTTATCGAAATATAATAGTTCTTTTTCTTTACCTAAAATAATCAAATTAGCTTCTTTATTATCTGATGAGAATATTATTTTTTCAACTAGAAAATAAATGTTTTTTATGCTTTTATTTTGATCAATTATTTTAATTATACAATTACTAAAAGAGGAAAAAATATTTTTTTTTAAACTAAAATAATTCTTGTCTTCAAAAAGAAAAATATTTAATCTTTTGTTTGAAAAAACAACTTTTTCGCCGTTAGAAAAATTTATTGTTAGATCAAAAAAATGCTTTTTCTTCTTAAAAAAGAAAAATTTATTTTTTAGAAATGATCTATATTTTTTCATCATTTTCTTCCTTTGTATATTGTGAAATTAAAATTATTTCTTCTGTTAATTCTTTTCGTTTTTCTTCTTTTTTAGCAAGTTGAACTGAGTATATTTTTTGCTCTAATTCATTCATTTTTTTTGTTTCATAAAGCAATTTTTGCTTGTATTTAAAAAAAATAGATTCTTCAAATAAAGTATTTACAACTAATTTTATATAGTTAAAAAATAAATTTTCTAGAATATTTAAAATATCTGGAAATAAAGTTTGCTCATCCTTGTATATAATTTGTTCATTTATGTTATAGTTGTTAATTTGGAAATCAAATTCATCCATAGGAATAACTTTGGTAATTCAATTCTTTATTCTATTTGTATTTAAAATAAAAAATACCTCGTCTATTTCTTTATTTAAAAACAAATTTATAATTATTTGCTCTATCTGAAATTTTATTTCACTATTTAAATTATTTTTTTTACTAAAAATTACTTGTAAATTTTCCTTATTAGCGAATGCGTTAGCTATTTCCCCTATAACTATTATTCTATCTTTATTTTTGTCTATCTTTTCTTTTAATAATTCATTTATTTTATTGTAATTTATAGTTTTTATTTCAATAGGTTCCGAAATATAGATTCAAAGTTTTTTATTATTTTTATTTTTCTTATTTTTATAAAAAGAAGATTCAATTTTATGTTTATTTTCAATCTTTTCTATAGCTTTTTTTATTTCGAAAATATAAGATATTTTTTTTTCAAAATTATTATTAATTTTAAAAATTTCAGAGATAGTATTTAATCTTGATATTTTTAATATAGAATATAGATTTTGATATCTTTTAAAATTAAATCATAATTTTTTTCATTATATAATTGTTACCTTAGTTTCATTAAATAAAAGTTTATAATTTTCATTTTCTTTAACTATAAGAAGTCCATCGGAAAGTAAAAAGTATTTTTCACCATTTAAAATAAATGTTATTATTTTTTTTAGTTTTTCAAACATATTTAAAAAATCTAAATTTTCTTTTAATTCAATTCTTTCTTGTTCAATATTCTTTTCTGAATTTAGCACCGGAATTATTATCTTTTCTTTTTTCAATCAAGTTATTTTAAATTCATCAAAATCTAAACTTTGTAAATCTTTGATTTTTTTCTCTATACTTTCAATAAAATTTTCAAATTCCTTTTGTTCCTGTTGAGTTAAAAACAATTTAATTTCATTAGCTATATCTTTTATTGAAGCTACTTCGATTTTCTTCATTATTTCTTTATAATCGTTAAGAATTCAAAAAATATTATTTTCTTTTTTCAAAATTCTTCTAATTGCTTTGGCTTTATTTTTTTTAAATATTCATCTCATTTTTTTTACCTACTTTTAAATTTTTAAAAATTAAGAAATTGTTTCAAGAATTTATTAATAAAAATACACTAATATAAAACAACATAATAGAATATAATAAAATATCTATGTTTAAAAAATCATTAATAGCTAGAAAAAGATTATTTGATTTTAGATAAAACAAAAAAGTCAAAATCGTTAGTAAAATACTTATAAATCCTTTAATAAAAATATTATTATATTTGTCAATTTTTTTCTTTTTTACAGAGAAGAAAAAAATGATAAAAAAAGATGTAATTGAGTTAAATATTAAATTAACATCACTTAAATATAAACCTTCAATATTTTTTTTAGAATCTAAATCGTAGATTATATTTATTAAGTAAAAAAGCGTTCAAATTATAAAAAGCGACAAAACCATAAATACATTTAAAAAATAATTCGTTGTTTTATTGTTCTTTTTAAATAACTTTATTAAAAACGCTAAGATAATTAAAATACAAAAAAATAAAAAAACATAATTTCAAAACGATAATTTTATTTTTTCATTAAACTTTATTATAAATCAAATGATTGAAAAAAATAGAGTTTCTAAAGAAATTTGAAAAATTAAATTTGAAATGTCTCTAACTTTTTTCTTTGTTTCTCAAAAGTTTATCATTGTAATAGCAAACGGAAAAAATGTTATTCCGAAAAAAATAATTCATAATAATTTTATAATTAAATCTTTTAAATTTCAATGATTTATTCAAAAGTCAATTACGTAAAAATCTAGAATGTTTTCATTGGAATCTAAAAACAAAATCAACGAACTATATATTTTAAATGCAAAGATTCAATAAATAAATTTACTTATAAAGGAAATTAAGATTCATTTATTTTTATATTTCTTTTTTCATTCGAATTTTTTATTTAACATGTAATTAAAAATAACATATGAAAGATTAATGACTAAAATCGAAAATATAATTCACAAAATAACTATAATATATTGCTTAAATTCACTTTCTGTTATTATGTTATTTTTGAAAAACATTAAAAAATATCCAAATATAAAAGAAACTAACGATAAGAAAATATATAAAACTACTCAAAAAAGAAAATATCTTATTTTTATAATATTTTCTGTAAAAATTATATAAGTTCTAAATAAAAAGTAGTAAGCTAATCAATTCAAGAAACTGTAAATAAATGAAAAATAAATTTTTGTTGGTAAAGAATTATTTGTTATGTTGATTAAATTAACGTAACTTACATAATTGATATTGAAATATATAGCAAATATTAGTAATATTATTATTTTAAAAATCAAAAAAAATTTTTGCTGTTTTTGAAATAATACGTTTTTTACTAAATAATTTTCTTCAACTAATAATGTTTTATTTTTCATTTCAATAAGATTTTTTTATAGGGAACTTGTTTGCTAATTCCTTTACTTTTAGTTTTAATTCCTCTAGTTTATTATCATCTTTATGATTTATTAGAGCTTCATTAATAATATTTGCTAATATTTTAAATTCATTTTCAGAAAAACCTCTTGAAGTCATAGCTGCTGTTCCTAATCTAATACCCGAGGTAATAAAAGGTGATTGAGTATCGTTAGGTATTGTGTTTTTATTAACAGTAATATTTATTTTTTGTAAGATTGAAGAAGCTTCTTTACCTGTTAAGTTATATGATTGTTTTACATTAATTGTAAATAAATGATTATCAGTTCCTCCTGAAATAATAATTACATTATATTTTTGGAATTGATTAGAAAATGCTTTTGAATTTTTAATTATATTTTTAGCATAAATTTTAAAAAAAGGTTGTAGTACTTCGTTAAATGCAACAGCTTTTCCTGCGATGGAATGAAATAAAGGACCACCTTGATAACCCGGGAAAATTCAACGATCAATTTTTTTAGAAATTTCTTCGTTGTTTGTCATAATTATTCCACCTCTTGCTCCTCTTAATGTTTTATGAGTAGTAGAAGTTATTACATCAGCGTATTCAACCGGTGAAGAATGCATGCCTGCAGCAATTAATCCTGCTATATGCGCAATATCTGCCATTAAAAAAGCACCAACTTCATCAGCTATTTCTCTAAATTTTTTGAAATCAATTTCTCTAGAGTAAGCAGAATAACCACAAATAATAAGATCTGGTTTTATTTCTTTGGCAAGTTTTAAAATATTATCATAATTTAATAGTCCATTTTCATCTACATCGTAAGAAAAAGATTGATAAAATCTACCAGAAAAATTAACATTATATCCGTGAGTTAAATGGCCACCAGAGGATAAAGACATCCCCATGATCTTGCCATTAGGTTCAACTAGCGCAGCTATTGCAGCAGCATTTGCTGTAGAACCTGAATAGGGTTGAACATTTGCGTATTTTACATTAAATATTTTTTTTAATCTTTCGATTGCTAGCGTTTCTACAGCATCTACATTCTCACAACCATCATAATATCTTTTTCCCGGATACCCTTCTCCATATTTATTTGTTAAAATGCTTCCTGTAGCCATTAAAACATCTTCAGATACATAGTTTTCAGAAGCAATTAATTCTATATGTTCTTCTTGACGAAAAAGTTCTTTATTAATTGCATTTTCTATTTCTTTATCCATTAAAGAAATTTTTTTATACATATCATCACCTCTCTTTTATTTATATAATTTTACTTTAAAAAATAAAATTAAGGTTAAATACCTTAATTTTATTTTAATATTCTACTTATACAAATTTATATTCAAAATATTATCTATCATTTAATGCAGTAAAACCTTGAACTTTTTGTCCTTTATAAAAACCACAAAATCTACATACTCTGTGTTGTTGGATTCCATTAGAACAATTTGCACATTTAACTAAATTTTGAACTGTTAAAGCATCATGAGTTCTTCTTTTGTGTTTACGTTGCTTAGAAGTTTTTCTTTTTGGAACTATAGCCATTTCTACCTCCCATTGTAATGATAACTATTATTAAAAAATATATTTTATTTTTACTTAATTATTTGAAATATTTTTAATATAAATATTTTACATTAAAAATGCAAAAAATAAAATAAATTAATTATTTTTATTCATTGCTTTAAATTGTCATAATCACTTATCAAAACTTAATAAAACTTCGTCAAATATAGGTTGCACCCTTGCACTTCATTCTATATTTTCAGAAAATTCTAATATTTTTATTAGATCTTCAATTAGAATTTCTAAAGATTCTTTATAGTTAAATTGTCTTGATTCAATTTCCTTTATAAAAGAATATTCTAAAATTTCTTTATAACTACCTAGCGCATCTTGATCTTTCATAACTATTTTTTCAGCTATTTGATCTACAAATTCTAAAATTTCTTCTTTTAGTTTATCTGTTTCTTCATGAATTTCAAAAAATTCTAATCCTTTTATGTTTCAATGAATATTATTTATTTTTTGATAAAAAACTTGTAAACTAGATTGTATTTTTTTTAAGCTATTTACTTCTGTCATATTTCTCCTTTATTTTAATATTTCTGGTTTTTTAACTACTATTAAATTTAAACCATCAAAGTCTTTTCTTTTAGTATAATCGGTAACAACTAATACCATTTTATTAGTGGGTGTAAAATCATAGAAAGTTCCATAACCAAATTTTTCTTCAGTCGCAAGTACAACTACTAAATCTGAATATTGAGCGATATGTTTTTTCATTATCCCTTGGTTAATTTCGGTTGTTGTTAGTCTCCCTTCTTCATCAATTCCATTAACTCCTAAAAATGCAATTTGAAATTTAAAATTCTTAATTGTATTTAAATCCAACGCTATTGTAGAAAGACTTTTATTTTTAATTTGTCCACCAATCATAAAAACACTTTTAAAACCTAAATTTATTGCATGCATAGCATTGTAGATAGAATTAGTATAAATGTTAGCACTTTTATCTAAAAATTCTAAAAGATAAAAACAACTAGAACCACCATCAACATAAATATTTAAGTAATCTTTTGCTAAAACTGAAGCTGTTTCTGCTATTTTTCTTTTTTCTTCAGGATTATTTTTCACTTCCTCTATAGCTAACTTATCAATTTGATTTTTTTTTTCGTTATATATAACTTCACCAAAAGGTCTTTTAATATATCCTTCTTCTTCTAATTTTATTAAATATCTTCTAGTTGTACTTTTTGTTAAATTAAATTTTTCTTCAATATCAATAGGTTTTAAAACTTTTTTTGCTCTAATATATTCGTTAATCTCTTTTTGCTTTAGAAAAGACATTATTTTTTTACCTCTAACTTCTTCCATTTTACCTCACTTATATTAGAATAATTACTTTAATAATTTAAAATTATATCACTTTAAGTGTTAAAATTTATTTTCAATAAAATAATACAAAAAATAAAATTTGCTAAAAAAATAAATAAAAAATATAAAAAATTAATTTTTTATCTTATTGTAAAACTAAAAAAGTCATTTTTTTGCTATTTTTTTGCTTTAATATTCATTTTTTATTAAAAATGTTATAATGATGTCATGAAAATAGAAGAAATTAAAGAATTATTTAAAAAAGTGTTTACACACAAATCTAACAAGGACGAAGAAGAAAGTTTATCATGTGGTTATAAAAAAACTTACTATCATTTTTTAGAGTGAGATTCTAACACCCAAATTATAAAATATAGAGCAAGCTCAAGCGATAAAGCATGAGATGAAAATATATTTTATTATGATACTGAAATAACTTTAAATGAATTATTGGAAATGAATTCTAAAATCCAATAATTCATTTTTAAAATAAAAAAAATGGTGGAGATGCCGGGAATTGAACCCGGGTCCACACATGAACTTTATTAGAAGTTTACAGTTTAGTTTATTTTAAATAATAAATTAATACTTAAATAAACAAAAACATATTAATTTATTTAACTAAAAATTTCTGTAGATTTTAGTTAAATCCATCTACATATCCTTTAAAAATAATGAATAATAAAAAAGAAAGGAATTTTTTATTATCAACTAGTTTATACTAAGCAAAAACTAGGTTTGAGTTATTTGAAGCTAACATATTAAATGAAACTTCTGTTTTTTCTTCTTTTCCGTTTGAAAAAGCCTAGAAGTAATTATGGTCTACTACACCACTGAATCCTAATATTACCCATATATGTCGAAGCCTTTACACCCCCATTTATAAATAATATTTTACAATAAAAAAATAAAAATACTTCTAACAAAGTATTTTTATTTTTAGTTTTGTTTATATACCATTAAAAATGGCGCGAAATTTTACTTCCATAATTATTATTAAATTTAAAAAATATTAATCTTTAAAATAATTTAAAGGATCTTGAATATCATATTTAGATTTTTCTTCATATTTAGAATTAGTTCCTGCTGGTATTTTATGACCAACTATAATATTTTCTTTTAAACCTTCTAATTTATCAACTTGAGAAGAAATAGAAGCATGAACTAATATTTTAGAAGTTTCTTGATATGAAGCAGCTGCTAAGAAAGAATCTGATAGTAGTGGTGTTTGTTTAGCACCTTTAATAACAATTTGTCCAAAAGCAGGTTTTTTACCTTCACTTAATAGTTTACCATTTACTTCTTGATATTCAAATACATCTACTAATGATCCAACAAATAAATCTGAATCACCAGCTTCTGTTATTAAAATTTTTGAAAGCATTTGACGAATAATTATTTCAATATATTTATCACTTATCGAAATACCTTGCATTCTATATAGTCTTTGCACTTCTTTTAACAAGTAGTTTTGAACTTTACGTGCATCAGTGTAATTCAATAATTCTTTTAATATAATTGGTCCTTCAGTAATCTTTTGACCAGGTATAACTTTATCCCCAACTTTAACTCTTAATTTTCTATTTGACTGAACATAAAATACTTTATCATGTTCTTTAGCTTCATTATCAAAATATTTAATTTTTACAAGTTTATCACCTGTTAAATTATTTTCTTTATCATGTTGTTCTTCAATAGAATAAACTATACCTTCAACTGGTGAAATTTGCGCAGGTTTACCTCAAGGTCTATCATAAGCATCAATTAATTCTATTAATCTTGCAAAACCTCCAGTTATATCTTCAACTCCGGCAACCCCTCCTGTATGGAAAGTACGCATTGTTAATTGAGTACCAGGTTCACCAATTGATTGAGCAGCTATTATACCAACAGCTTCCCCTATGGCAACTATTCTATTTGTTGCTAAATCTTTTCCGTAACATTTTTTACATACACCATTTCTTGTATGGCAACTTAATATAGAACGAATTTCTACTTCTTTTATACCTGAATCAATAATTTTTGTAGCTAATTCTGGAGTAATAAATTTATTTGCTTCTAAAATTATTTCACCTGTTTCTGGATGTACTATTTCTGAGTTTGTATATCTTCCTTCGATTCTTTCGAACAATGAAACAATACTTGAATTAGTTTTAGTATCAACAATTTCTTTAACTAAAAATCCAAAATCAGAACCACAATCATTTTGTGTTACTACAATATTTTGCGCAACATCCACTAAACGTCTAGTTAAATATCCTGATTTAGCTGTGTTAAGGGCTGTATCAGTACCTCCCTTTCTAGCTCCATGTGTTGAAGAATAGAATTCATATGATGTTAGTCCTTCTAAGAAAGAACTTTTAACCGGAACCTCAACGATAGAACGAACAACACGTTCGTTTTCAGCATCGGCTTTCAAGGTTTTAACGTTATTAGCCATCAATCCACGCATACCAGCTAATTGTACGAAGTTAGAAATATTTCCTCTAGCTCCTGATTTCATCATCATAAAAATAGGGTTATTAGTTTCTTCGTTAGTTATATTTATTAAATCATTTTGTATTTCATCTTTAATTCTTGTTCATTTGTTAACTGTTAATATATATCTTTCATCGTCAGTTAACATCCCCATTTTAAAGAAATTATTGAGTTTAGAAGTATATTCTTCACCTTCTTTAATAAATTGATCTTTTCTTGGAGCTAACTTAATATCACCGATAGAAATAGATGTTCCAGAAATCATAGAATATTTAAACCCTAAATCTTTAATTTCATCAAGAATATCAGCAACTAAGTTAGTATATTTAAATCAAATTTTTTCAAGCAATTCTACTTTTTCTTCTTTTTCTAACTCTCTATCAAAATTATTATTTCTTGCTTTTATTTTCTTATAAATATTTTCAAATTCTTTAATAGTAAATTTAGCTAAATTAGAAGCATGCTTTACAGAAATTTTTTCCTCTTTATAATCAATTAATGTTGAATAAAGTTCAAATGAATTTTTATAATTTTCATAATTAATTTCTTTAATAACTGAAGCCACATCTTCCATTGATACCACTATATCAAAATTATCATATGTTTGTCTAATAATTTTTGCTATATGTTTTTTATTTAAAGGTTCATTTAGTGGTAATTTTTTAATAAATTCAGGAATTGAAGCGCCTTTTGGAACCATATATTTTTGTAATTGTGTTTCTTGATTACTGTAAAGATTATCTACATTTGTATCAAAAACAAATGGAAAATTATCAGGGAAGCAATTATTGAATATAAATTTTCCAACAGTTGAAATAATAAATCCTTTATAAGAGGTTTCAACAGATTTTTTTACTTCTGAAAAAGGTAATGCAACTCTGGCATGAAGTGAAACAACACCAACTTCATGAGCTCTTAACATTTCATCATAATTTGAGAAATATCTACCTTCACCTTTTCTTAATGTCTCATCTTTCTCTTCTTTGGTTAAGTAATATAACCCTAGAATCATATCTTGAGAAGGGTTTACTATAGGTTCACCATCTTTTGGTCCTAAAATATTTTTACTTGCAAACATTAATTCTCTAGCTTCTCTAATAGCTTTTGGAGAAATAGGTACATGCACAGCCATTTGGTCACCATCAAAGTCAGCATTAAATCCAGCAGTTACTAATGGATGTAATTTAATAGCACGCCCTCTTACTAATACAGGTTCAAAAGCTCTAATTGAAAGTCTATGTAAAGAAGGAGCTCTATTTAATAACACTAATTTACCTTCTATAACCTTAGCAACATGAGGTCAAATTATTGGATTTAGTTCTTCAATCATTTTTCTAGCACTTTTAATTGAAGAAGCTAATTCTTGTTCCATTAATCTTCTTATTATTCAAGGTTCAAATAATTTAGCAGCCATTTCCCTTGGTATACCCACTTGATTCATTTTTAAGTTAGGTCCAACAACAATAACACTACGTCCAGAATAATCAACCCTTTTACCTAAAAGATTTTGTCTAAATCTTCCTTTTTTCCCTGTTAAAGCATCTGAAATAGATTTTAAAGGTCTACCATCTTTAGCAGCAACTGGGGATGGACTTCTTATTTGATTATCAATTAAAGCGTCAACTGCTTCTTGTATCATTCTTAATTCGTTTTGAATAATTAAAACAGGAGCATCTTTTTCTTTTCAATCTTTTAAACGGTTATTTCTAATTATAATACGACGATATAGTTCGTTTATATCACTTGTTGAATGTCTACCACCATCTAATTGAATTAAAGGTCTTAAATCAGCTGGTATAACTGGTAAGTGTTTGATCAACATAGAAGTTGGTTTTTGACCAGAACTAATAAAAGAGTTAATAACTTGTAATCTTTTGTATAATTTATCTCTTTCTTGAATTTTAGTAGAAGTTTGTTTTTCTGGACTTAAATTTTGAATTTCATCAATTTCCTCATGAATTTTTTTCGCTTCTGCTTCTAAATCGATATTTTCAAGTAAATATTCTATAGCTGCTGATCCTGTAGAAATTCTAGCATCTGAATATTCTTCTATAATTTCATTTAATTCATAAAAATCGATTCCGTATTCTTTACCAATTTTAGAAGAAGTTAATTCAGTTAAGTCTTTAAGAGCTTCTGTTAGTTCTTCATATGCTTCACTATTCTCATCATATTTTGATCTAATTTCTATTAAAGCATCTCTATAAATAACACCAGCTTCATTTAATTCAATAATTTGATTTTTAGGAAGAGCTTTAATTCCTCCTGATTCTAAAATAATGTGTGACTTATAATAAATTAAAGACTCTAAAGATGATTTAGAAACTGCTTTATTTCTATCTTCTGTTTTAATTCCTAGTAATTTTGAAATTATAGAATGATCGATTCTAAAAAATCAAAAGTGAACTACAGGTGAACCTAATTCTATATGCCCCATTCTTGATCTTCTAGAAATTTTAGGTAAAATTTCTGATTTTAAATTTTTACATTGATCGGTTGCAGAACAAAAAGTACCTTCATTAGATTTTTTATATTTTCTACCACAAATAGAACATTTATAATCAATAATTGGTCCAAAAATCAATTCATCAAATAAACCTTCTCTTTCTGGTTTATATGTTTTATAGTTGATTGTTTCTGGTTTAGTAACTTCTCCGTGTGATCATTCAAGAACATCTTCAGAAGTAGCAAGTGAAAGAGATATTTTGTCTATTGAATTTTCATCTATGCTTGCATATTTTCTTGTAATTTTATTTGAATCACTCATTAATATTCTCCTTCTTCATATTCTTCATTTAATATGTTTAAATGTTCTGAATCTTCTTTTTTAGAACTTCCGTGTAAATTATAGTCATTAATAATTTCAGGTGAAAATTCATCTTCTATACTAATATCATTACTATTATTTTCGACAGTTTTAATTTCCTCTTGTTCGAATTCTTCTTCGTCTTTATAGTTTTGTTTTTTATGAACTTCTAACTTAATTCCTAAACCTCTTAATTCATAAGCTAAAACGTTAAATGATTCAGGCATTCCAGGTCTTGGGATTTTTCCACCTGTTGCTAAAACGTTGTAAAGGATATTTCTTCCTTGAATATTATCGGATTTATAAGTTAATAATTCTTGTAAAACAGTAGAAGCTCCAAACGCCTCTAATGCTCATGTTTCCATTTCCCCAAATCTTTGTCCACCATTTTGTGATTTACCACCAAGTGGTTGTTGAGTTATTAATGAATAAGGCCCAACACTACGTGCGTTTATTTTATCATCAACCATGTGTTGTAATTTTAGCATATACATAACACCGACAGAAACTTCATTATCAAATGGTAACCCTGTTATACCATCAAATAATTTAAATTTACCTGAAGTAGGTAAACCTGCTTCTTCTAAAACTGCAGTTATATCTTTATTTTTTACACCATCAAAAACAGGTGTTACAAATTTTACATTTAACTTTTTAGCAGCCATTCCTAAATGTAATTCTAAAACTTGTCCAATATTCATACGTGAAGGAACACCCTGCGGATTTAATAAGATATCTATTGGTGTACCATCTTCTAAATAAGGCATATCTTCAACTGGTAAAACTAAAGAAATAACACCTTTATTACCATGACGACCAGCCATTTTATCACCGACTTTAATTTTTCTCTTTTGAGCGATAAATACTTTTACAATTTTATCAATACCGTCTTCTAAACTATCACCTTGTGAACGAGATAAAATTTGAACATCAATAACTGTTCCACCTTCTCCATTTTTTACTTTTAATGAAGTATCTTTTTGATTAGATGCTTTATTTCCGAAGATTGCATTCATTAATTTTTCTTCTGGAGTAGGATTATCTTCTCCTTTTGGACTTGTTCTACCAACTAATATATCACCAGTATTAACTTCAGAACCTATTCTTACAATTCCGTTTTCATCCAAGTGTCTTTTAGAACGAGCTGAAGCATTTGGTATATCTGTCGTTAAAATATCATCTCCCGCTTTTGAAGCTCTAAATTGAATTGTTTGTTCTTCAATATGAATAGAAGTAAATACATCATCTTTAACAAGTTTTTCACTTATTATAATAGCATCCTCAAAGTTATATCCTTGTCATGTTGTAAATGCAACTAGAATATTTTTACCTAAAGCTAATTCACCATTTTTTGTTGATGGACCATCACAAATTAATTGGCCTTGATAAACTTTTTCACCAAGTTTCACTATTGGTTTTTGATTAATTACTGTACCTTGATTTGATCTTTCAAAAATTCTTAAATTGTAAGTAATTATTTCATTTTTGTCTTCACTTTTTATTTTTATTTGTTGTGAATCAACGAAAATAACTTCACCAGATTTTTTTGCTCTTAAATTAGTTGCAGCATATTTTGCTACATCATACTCACTTCCTGTTCCAACAAAAGGAGATTCAGATTCAATTAAAGGAACAGCTTGTCTTTGCATGTTAGCACCCATCAATGCACGGTTCGCATCGTCATTTTCTAGAAAAGGAA
This sequence comes from Mesomycoplasma molare, assembly GCF_024918955.1. Taxonomy (NCBI): domain Bacteria; kingdom Bacillati; phylum Mycoplasmatota; order Mycoplasmoidales; family Metamycoplasmataceae; genus Mesomycoplasma; species Mesomycoplasma molare. The sequence continues at coordinate 339,738 of NZ_CP103423.1, read as the reverse complement.
TTGTGCTAGATGCAATAGAAGTCATTTGTTTTGAAGAAACTTCGATATAATCAACTTCTTCTGGTTTTACAATTAAAAATTCATGATCTTTTCTTACTGTTATAGTCTCATCTATAATTCTATTATCATCATCAACTGTTATTGAAGATTGTGCGAATTTAAATCCGTATTCTTGAACAGCTGTCATTCAATGAACTTTATCGTAATTTACAATACCATCTTCAACTGCATAATAAGGTGTTTGAATAAAACCATAGTCATCAACTTTAGAATATGAAGCTAAATTTAAAATCAACCCAATATTTTGCCCTTCTGGTGTTTCAATAGGACAAATTCTTCCGTAATGTGTTGCATGAACATCACGCACTTCAAATTGCGCTGTATCTCTATTAAGACCACCAGGTCCTAAAGAAGTTACTCTTCTTTTATTAGCTATTTCCGCTAAAGGATTTATTTGATCCATAAATTGTGATAATTTTGAAGAGTTGAAAAATGTTTTAAATTGGTTATATATAGGTTTGTTATTATTAATGCTTTTAGGTGTAATTTTATCCATTTCTTTTGTGGATAATTTTTCTTTAGCATGTTTTTCTAGTTTTGTTAACCCAATGATAAATTTGTTTTGTAATAATTCTCCAACTCCAACCACTCTTTTATTTACAAGTGAATCTGGATCATCTTCTTTACCTAAATTATCAATTAAATTAAAATAATATGAAATGGTTGCAATTATATCAGAAATTAATAGATGCATTTCTGTTGAGGTAGGATCATTAGCTATTATTAAATTAGGTTCTTTCTCTAATTCCATTGATCTTTTATTTGGTCAAACCTTAACCATTGCAACTTTTGTTCTTTTATATAATTCTTTGTTGTTTTCTAGTTGTTTTCCGTAAACTTCTTCAGTTATATCTGGAATATCAACTGTTTCCAAAATCCCCTTATCAAATTGTGACTGAATTTCAAGTGCAATTTTTGGTGTAATAAATGTTTCTTTTTTATATAAAACTTGCCCTTCTTTTGAAATCAAATCTTCTGCTAGATATGTTTCTAAAATTCTTTCCACAAGATTTAACTTTCTATTTATCATATATCTACCAGTTTTAGACAAGTTATATCTTCTATCATTAAATAGAGTTAAAGGAATTAAATTATTGATAGCTTCTTCTGTAATTCTATCCCCTCTTCTAATTATTCTATATATTAATTCGGAATTTTCTTTTGTTGAAAAAGTTTTTTCTTTTCTTAATGATTCTTCTAAAACTGATGATTTTCCAAATAATTTAGTTATGGTTTCTTTTTGTAAACCTAAAGCATTTAAAAAAGTAATAAGACCTATGTTCTTATGTTTATCTATTCTGATTTTTACAGTATCGACACTATTCCCTGTTACCCTATGGAAAATTTCAATTCATGATCCTAGTTGAGGAATTATTTCAACTTTATTGAACAAATCATCAGCTTGTTTATTACGAACATTTCTTCCAAAATAAGCACCGGCTGATCTTATCAATTGAGCAACAATAACCTTTTCTGATCCGTTAATTATAAAGGTTCCACCACTAGTCATTAAAGGAATGTCACCGTAAATAATATCGGAGCTTTCATCAATTTCTCCCGTTTCTACAGTGTGCTTTCTTAATGAAGCTATAATTTTTCCAGTAAAAGAAGTACCTTTTTGTTTAGCTTCTTTTATAGCTTTAAATTCATCTTTAGGTATTTCCACTCTAACAGAACCTGGTATATATTGAATTTCAATCTTACCATTTGTAGAAACTATAGGATAAATTTTATTTAAAGACTCATCTAACCCTTCTTTTAAAAATCAATTAAAAGAGTTTCTTTGTATTTCTAAAAAATCAGGAGTTTCCAATGTTCTTTTTGTTTTTGAATAGTCTCTTCTTTCTGTAACTGGACCAAATTTTCGAATTTTAAATTTACTTTCCATTTTTCCCCTTTAATTTAAATAAGCAATTTAACTTTTTATATATTTTTAATATATAAATAGTTATGGAATTATACCATTTAATGTAAAAAAATAAATAAAAACAATAACTAGATTAATAATCTAGTTATCTTAGATTTTGTTTTTTAGTTTTTTGTTTCATAAACAGAAGCTACTTTTCTGTTTCTTTTGTTTTCAAATTTAACATATCCATCTATTAATGCAAATAGTGTATCATCATTTCCACGACCAACATTATTTCCAGGAAAAATTTTTGTTCCTCTTTGTCTAAAAATAATTGCTCCTGCGGTTGCAAACTGACCATCACTTAGTTTAACACCTAGACGTCTACCTATGGAATCTCTACCGTTTCTTGTAGAACCACCTGCTTTGGTTTTTGCCATTTTAAATTATCCTTTCAATTCAGTAATTTTTACACGAGTATATGGTTGACGGTGACCAAGTTTTCTTTTATGAGTTGACTTAGCGTTATGACGATAAACAACTATTTTTTTTGCTCTACCTTGCTTTTCAATAACACCTGAAACTTTTGCCCCTTTTACAAAAGGTGTTCCTACTTTGTTATCTAAAACAAGAACTTCATCGAATGAAACTACATCACCTTCGTTTCCATTAATTTTTTCGATGAAAATAGTATCTCCTGATTTAACAATCAATTGTTTTCCACCAGTTTTAATAATTGCAAACATGTTGTCCTCCTTATATTGGCTCATCTTTGAGGTACATTTATTAGATAAATGTTTTTAAACCTTTTTAGAATGGTTACATAAGTAACGTTAAAAATTATAGCATTTTTTTAATTATTTAGTTATAAATAAAAAATTATTTTTTTTGAAACAAAAGAACTTGATATTTAGAAATTTCTAAAATACTTTTATCTTCTATTTTATCTTTTAAGCTATTTATTTTTAATTCAAATTTGTTTCTATTAACATATATTTTTTTAGTTTTTTTTGATAAATTTATAAAAATTAAAAATTCACATTTAGAAAATATTATTTTGTATTTTAATACAGAAAGGTTAGGAAAATTTAAATTAATTTTTGTACACTTTATTTTTTCGCTTTCTTCGAAAAACATTTTTTTAAAATATAGTAATTCCTTGATTCAATTGAATAAAGAATTTGGATCTTTAAAATTTTTTGTAAGATTATTACTTTTAAATTCTATAGGTTTTTTGAAATAATTTTTTTCTTGTTTATTAAACCCCATTCCTTTTTCGGAATTTCAAGCAAAAGAAGTCATATTATTGTTTTTAGATAATTTACTTCTATTCGCAAAGAAATTCTCTTTATTTATACCTTTTTCTTCTAATAACCTTTTTTTGTAACTAAATAAATCTTCACCCAAATCTTCCTGCGAAAGAAAATGAATATTTTCTTGACCTATTTCATCTCCTTGAAAAAAATAGTCATTTTTATTATTTAAAATAAAAATTGCGAAAAGCATTTTTTTAAATAAGTTTATATCTTCTCTATTTTCTGCCAATCTTGAAGAAATTCTCCCGTATTGTTCGTTGTTTAATATAAAGGCATAATTCTCTTTATATAAAAGCATTTTTCTAATAAAAACTCAATTTCTAATGACTGAATATTTTTTATTAAATTCATTATCAAATTTTTTTTCAATTCAATAATTAGAGTAAAAATCGAAGAAAAAATCATCAAATTTAAATTTTTTAAAATTATTTTTCTGATAATGTTTAAAAAATGAAAAATCTAAAACTCCGTATAACTTAATCTTATTATCTAAATATTTTATTTTTTCTATTAAATTATTCATAATTATATGTGAATTAGTATCGAATTTTAAATTAGGTTCATTTGTATACAAAATGTTTTTAAATACTATTCCATCAATACCTAAAGATAAATATATTTCTATTATTTTTAAAAAATTATCTTTTTTTTCAGATCTTAATCATTTTAAGTCAATAATTTTAGTTACTTCACTGTCAACAAAAAAGGAAAAAGTATTATTTATATTTTCTAAAGGATAATTATCTTCTAAATTTGATATTATTTCATAGTTTTTTAAGTTTTTAAAATAAAGATCAGATTTTTTAAAATCAAAAATCATATTCACTTTTTTTCTTTTTTTATGAAAAAACATAATCATATTTTTTAAATCTTCTATGCTTCCATAATGATGTTTAATAAATTTTTTGTCTTTTATTTCAGAATAATTATCTAAAAATGACGGAATTATTAGTTCATCTATTTCCAAATTATTAAAATATTCTTCTTTTAGAGCAACTCCTAAGTAATCACCCACTCCTGAACTATTAGAATCATAAAATCTATTAGTTAATAATTCATAATAATTTTTTTTCATATTAATTAAAATTTGTTATTTAATTCAAAAATTAAAAACAAAAATTTTTCAAACCCCTCTTCTTCTTTTAATGTACCATTTTTTATATTGAAATCTATTTCTGATAATTTTGATATCATTTTATTTATTATTTCTATATTATTTTTCTTTAAAAATTCTTTCGCTTTCTTTAATCTAAATGGATGAACGTTTATTATTTCCGATAAAGTTTTATCATCCATTTTTTTATCTTTATACAAATTAGATGCAAAAATTATGTTTAAAAACGAAAATATTTGTGATATCAAATTATTAACACCTATTCCTTGTGAAATTTTTTTTAAAAAAGTACTTTTCATTTCGAAATAATCCATTTTTAAAAGAGAATCTATTATAGCAAAATCGCTTTCAAGGTTAAAATGATATGCTAAATTATCAATATTTTCTGAATTAATTTCACTGTCATAGTTTAATAATTTATCTATTTCATACGAAATTGTATAAAGATCATTGGGTAAAATTAAAGAAAGTTTAATAGCATCAATTTCGCTTATTTTCCCATTTTTAAATTGAACAATCTTTTTAATGTATTCAGATTTTTCCTTATCACTAATTTTATTAAATTGTTTTCGATTCGGTAAAGAAATAAGAAGTTTAAATAAGTGACTAGAAAAAACTTTTTTCTCTGTTTTTTCTACGTTTAAATAAAAAATTACTATTTTATCTTTATTGTTATTTTCGTTTATAAAATCATTTATATGATTATTAAAATTAGGGCTATTTTTTAAAAAAAAATCCTTATTTTTTATAACTATTATTTCTTTTTCGGAAAATAAATTTTTTTCATTAATTTTTTCTATAATTTCTTCTTCACTACTATCATTTAAGTAAATTACTTTATAATTTTTATTTTTATTAATTATTTTTTTAATTTCTTTATTTATTAAAAATTCTTCATTTCCGTAAAAAAAATACACTTTACTCCTTATATGTAAAAATTTTATAGTTATTAAAAATTTTTATTCTTATAGATTCTAAGCTAACAAAATATATAAAAATTATATTTAAAAAAAATAAAAAATCTAAATTTATTTTCAAAAAAACTTGGAAGTTAATGTAATAATCTATTAATTTTAAAAAAAGTCAACTTAAATAATTTAAAAAATCTTTTCAAAAGATTAAAAAAATTGAAATAGCATAAAATAAAGAAACTATTCATGAGAAAATAATGGAATTAAAAGTTGATAAAACATTGTAATCGTATTTTTTAGTTAGATTTAAAATAAAATAACTCAAAAAGCTAGAAGTAAAACTTATAAAAAAGGTATTTAATAATTTTGATTTTATATTAAACTCTAGTATATATAAAATGTTCAAAGTTATCAAAAAAGTTAAAATAAAAGAGAAGGAAAATATGATATAAAAATTTACAAATATAAATAATAAAGCTGTAAAAAGTAAAATTTCTATTTTTGAGAATTTATTTTTTAACAATTTTCCGTTTATTTCTAAAAATAAAAGAAAAATAAATGCCCTAAGTGCAGAAATAGCAAAGTTTAAAATGAGTAAGTAAAATAAAACAAATAAGATTCAAATAAAAAGACTATAAAAAAAATCTAGTTTTATAAAAGTGAGTATTTTTTTAAGTAATTTACTAATTAAAGTGATGTGAAAGCCTGATATAACAAAAAGATGATAAATAGATATTGACTTTAATTTTTCAACAACTGAACTTTGATCATAATTGTTTTCCGATATAAGTAGTAAAGGAATAATTTTTTTATAATTTTCTTTACCTGAAGAAATAAAATTTTTAATCCTAAACAAAATATTATCTATTCTACTAAATTTATTTATAAATTCTATTGACTTCATTTCATAAACAATATTTTTAGATTTTAAAAACAAATATCATGATAATTTGTAATTTTTATATTCAATTTTTGATATTTTTCCTTTTAAAATATAACTATAATTTTCTTCTATATTGTAATTTTGTATTAATACATTTTTTCCATTAATTAAAAATATATAATTATTTTTTGCGACTTTAGTAAACTTTATATTACTAATATCAATTTCCTCGTTTTCTAGAATTTGTTCATCCATATATATTTTTAAAAAAGAAAAACAACTAATAATAATTAGAATTCAAATTTTTTTGTATTCTCTCTTTATCAAGAAAAGGATAAGTATCGAAAAATTCACTAAAGAAAAAGAGTATATCTTAAATAAAAAAGTTAAAATTGAAAAGATAAAATAAATTATATAACAAATTAAATAGTGAATTCTTTCTTTAAAAGGTTTAAAGTTTTTTCCCCAATTCCTGGTATTTTTAAAAAATCCTCTCATGTTACTTTATTTCCTTTGTTTTTTAAAATAAATTCCATTAATTTAACAATAATCTTTTCTCTGATTGAAATTTTTTCTAGATCTTTTTCATTTACATCAAGAATACTTTTCTTATTTTCTTTCTTTTCTTGAATAAAAAAATTTTTATTTTCAAATATTTTTTCTTCCAAGTCAAAAGAAGAAATATCAGCATTTGATTTAAGGAAAAATTTGAAAAATACTTCCCTTAACTTAACTCCTTTTTTAAAAGGTAAAACTCCACTATAATTTACAGCCCCTGATACTTTTATAAAAATAGTTTGTGATTGTTCAATTTGTTTTTGTTCTTGTTTAAAAAATAAAAAAGCTCCACTAGAAATTGACACAATAAGTAAAATAAATATTATTAATTTTATTTTTTTAATCATTTTTATATTTAATATTTCTTTTTTCTTTTTATTTTTACAGAAAAGAAAAAAATAGGTTTTTTCTCTTTATTTGTTAAAATAAAATATGCATCGGTCAATTGCTGCAATTAAATTGTAGAGGAAAGTCCGCGCTAGCACTATCTGAGATGATAGTAGTGTTCATGTTGGATCTAATAAATCCAAGCCTAGACGACAAGTGCCACAGAGACGAGCTTATTTAATTAAGGTGAAACGCGGTAAACTCCATGAGCTAGAAACCCAAATAAAGGTAGGGGAACTTTATTTTTAGAAATGAATAAAAATAGAGAGATTTTTATAAATCTAGATAAATAATTGACGCTTTTTTAAAGTACAGAACGCGGCTTATAGATGCACAAACAACTTTTAGTTGTAAAAAAACAGATGTTTTTTAACATCTGTTTTTTCCTAAAATGCAAATTGAAGTGCACCAGTAGTTTTTATTATAAAAACATTGTACTACAATTTATAATATTTTATACTCCCTGTTTACTATTAAAGGAGTGAAGGGGATATCCCCTTCTTTTAATTCCGCTTGTAAAGCGGTTTTTATTAATGAAGTTAATAAAAATTATGGGGCGAAATTTTTCGACCCTTTCATTATTTTCTTGTAATAATCTTGTAATTTTTAATAGTTTTAATTAATATTTATTGAGTCAGTTCAAAATTCTGGAGTCGAAAAATTCCAACTCGTAAAGGGTTGGAATTTTTTATTAACTCGTTCTAAAAATAAAAATCTAACTTAATCAAAATTTCATTTTAATCAAAATTAAAAATGGGATAAAAAAAAGTTTCCGCGAAAAGCGAAAACAAATGACCAATTAAATTTTATCACATTTTTAAAATAATTTCAAAAAAGGAATGTGATATGGAAAAAATTTTAAGCAGAAGGAAAAAATGATTTTACTTAGATAATTGAATTTTACAAAAAATTAGTTCTAAGAAAAATAGCTGAGTTTTACTAATTTTAATTGTTGAAATTTTAAGAAAAATAAAATCTAAAAAATGTTCAATCTTTACAATTTGAAAACTATTAAATGACGAAGGGATTAATTTAGCTAAATCAAGTTTTTATCAAGCGATAAATGACTTGAAAAAAATGAAATTTATAAAAGTAGAAAATAATGAAATTTTTGTGAAAGTTAAAATATTTAATTCTGGTAAAAATCAATATTCCAAAATTCACAAAAATGAAATTTTACATTTTTTCCAAAATGATAAATTTAGTGCAAACCAAATTTTATTTATACGCTCAATAATTTTTTTGAGTTCTAAAAATTCAAAAAATATTAGTTACAAAAAAACTAAAAAAATAAATGAGATATGTGCATGACAATTAAAAACAACTGATTCTAATTGGATAGAACAAGAGTGCACTATTTTAACTATTGAAAAAGAAAAGCAAGCATCTTTCACATTTAACTTTTTTTATTCATTTAATTTGAAAAAAAGTTTAATATCTAGAATGATTAAAAATTTAAAATTGAAAAATTTTCTATTAACTTTTTTTAATATTTCAATAACCTTTTTTAGAAAAGTTACTAATAGAGGGATTTTTAAAACTTATCATTTAATTAACAAAAAAACAGTTCAAACTTTTAGTTTGTAATATAAGCTAATTTGGAAATGTATAAGTTAAAGCTTCGGTAAGAATAAGTTAAAGTATTTTGTTTTTAAATGCAAGAATTATTAAGCTAATTTGAAATTAGTATTTTTTAATATTCGATTTTAATTAAATATTAGTCCTATTTTGCATATTGGTTTTTATATAGTCCAAAACATGTTGCATAAATATTATTTATTCGGTAAGAATAAATAATAATAGATATTTTCGTTATTTATATATAAGTTTATTACATTTAAAGTTTAACAGTAAGATAGGACAAATATTTAATTGAAATAGATTGGGGAGTGATGTCTAAGAGTGCTTTATTAGTGTTTAAAAAGTTTTATTCTATAAAACGATCAAAAGAAAAGAATTATTATTTTTGTAAAACTAAGAAAAATATTATTAATTACATTACAAGAGAAAGTGCGTCTTATCGTCATGATCTAAATGAAGTTTATTTTAATCAAGAATTAGCAAATGGTAAAGTTTATAGCGAAATATTAAATAATGGTTTAAAAGCTAATGAAAATGATAATTCCGGCTTATTTTGAATTTTGGCTAAAAATAAATTTAAAAATATTGATAATAAAGATGCGATAAAAATAATGCAAAACTTAGAAGAAGAACAAATTGTTTGAGATATGGAATTATCGTTTGAAAGCACTTTTTTAGAAAAACATAAGATTTTTTCCCAAAATAATTTTATGGAAGTTGTTAGCGAATACTTTCCAGACTTTTTAAAAAGACAAGGTTTAGAAATTGAAAAAGTAAATTTATTTGCTTCAGTTCATGTAAATACTAAAAATCCACATATTCATCTAGTTTTTGCTGAAAAAGAAAAAACTAGATTAGTAAAAAACAAACAAACTAATGAGTTTGAACTACGATGAAGACAACAAGGAAAAATAAAATTTGATGAAATCAGAAGTTTTGGAAAATATTTAGAAACCAAAATGAATGAAAAAAATAATAAAGAAATTATTTATAAGCAAAAAAAAGATATTTGAGATATTAAAAATGATTATCGTTTAATTTATAAAAATGATTTTAAAAATATATTGAAACTTGATTTAGCTAGAGACAATTTAAAAATACTTAAACAAATAGCTTCAAAGAAAAATAAATCATATGTTAGATTGGATGAATCAGAAAAAAAATTTATAGATCAACTAACGCAAGAATTAACAAAAAATAGTTCAGAATTAGAAGAATTAAAAAATTTATTTTTTAAAAAGATTGATCAACTTTTAGTTTCAGAAGAAGAAAAACAACTTTTCTTAAACAAGGAAATTGATTCATTAAATAATCAAATCGCCAATTTTACAATTAAAGAATTATCAAATGAATATTGAGAATTACAAAAAAATAATAATTCTTTAAATCATTTAACCCATTTAAAACATTTACAAATGCAAAATAATAATTTTTCAAGCGAGAATTTTATTAAAAAACAAAAACATAAACTTCCATATCATATTTATAAAATCAAAAATTCATGAGAAAAAGGATTTAACACTACATCAACACTATTTGAAAGGAACTAAAAAATATTATGAACAACAAAGAAATTAATACATTTAATAAATTGATTTTAAAAGGTAAACTGATTGCTCCTGTTTTCGTTAATGAAACAGAAAAAAATAAAAAAGCATATTCAACTATCTATATAGTGCAAAACAAAAATATATTTCCTATTAGGATTTTTGGAGATAAAATGGTTCGTACTTTTGCTGAAGTTGCTAAAAAAGGAGATATTATCGAACTAGAGGGATCAATAACAACTAAATCTAGAGAAGCCAAAAACATATTCGATAAATTTCCAGAATTTAAAGTTACTTCAACCAATATTATTAGTATAAATGATCAAAAATTTGATTATTCTCAATTTAATAAACAAGAACAAGCTATATCTGATACCGAATGAAATTCATTTTTAGAAGAAGAAAATTCGAAAAAAGAAGAAGAGTTGCAATTAACAGAATTTGAAATAGAGAATTTACTATAGATCATGAATTTATTTATAATTGAAGGATTAGGAAAACTTAAAACAATATCTTCTTATTTAGGTAAAGATTTTAAAGTTATAGCTACTGGTGGTCATTTAAGAGACTTAACAATTAGCAAGGAAAATAATTTAGGCTTTAATTTTAATAATTTTCAAGCAAATTGATCAGTAATTGATAGTAATAAAAAAAAGATTATCAAAGAAATAAATCAATACGGAAAACAAGTAGATAATATTTATATCGCAACTGACCCTGATAGAGAAGGGGAAGCAATAGCGTGGCATATATCAGAAGTTTTAGATTCTAGTTTAAAAAACAAAGTAAGTAGGGTTTGTTTTAATGAAATAACAAAAGAAGCAATATTAAATTCGATTTTAAATAAAACTAATATTAATCAAAATTTAGTAAATGCTCAATTTGTAAGACGAATTTATGATAGATATTTTGGTTTTAAAGCTTCAAATGTTGTTCAAAAAGTTTTAAAGCAAAAGTCTGCAGGTCGAGTTCAATCCGTTGCTTTAACTATTTTAGAAAAAAGACAACAAGAAATTGAAAAATTTGTCGAAACTAATTCATGAACACTTGAGCCTGAATTAAATAATTTAAAACTTAAGCTAATAGATAAAGACTTTGAAATAGGCATGATATTTAATAAAGATCAAGAAGCGAAAGAAATTTATAATCTTTTATCAGAAAAATTCATTTTAAAATCATTAGAAACAAATGATAATTCGATTAAGAAACCATTAAAGCCATTTACAACAAGTGAACTTCAAAAAACAGCTGGTAAAAAGTTTAAATTAAATGCTGAAACAATAGAAAAGACTTTACAAAATTTATATCAAGGTGTGACAATTAACGGAATTCAAAAAGCTTTAATTTCTTATCCAAGGACTGATTCTACAAGAATAAGTGATGAATTTAATTTAAAAGCTAGTGAATTTGTTCATAATAACTTTGAAAAAGAATTTTGGAATGATAGTTATTGATTTAATCAAATTAAACAAAAAGATTCGGCACAAGACGGACATGAAGCGCTTAGACCCATTGATTTTAATATTAAACCTAATGAAATTAAAGAGTTTTTAACAGAAGAAGAGTTTAATATTTATTCTTTAATTTATGAAAAAACACTAGAGTGTTACTTGGCATTTTCTGTTTATAAAAAAACAACTTTTAAATTTGAAAATAATAGTCATATTTTTAAAAGTGAAACAAAAAGTAGAATTTTTAAAGGATTTGAAATTTTAAAAAATAAAACAGAAGAAGAGAACAAAATAGATATAAATGATTGAGAAGTAAATAAAGAGTATTTTTTAAGCAAAAATGAAAATTGAATTGTAAAACATACAACAAAACCACCGGAAAATTTTACTCAAGCCACATTAATTGCTTATTTAGAAAGAAAGGGAATAGGACGTCCTTCTACTTATGCAACAATGGCACAAATTAATATTAAAAATGGATATGTTTTTGAAGATAAAAAAACAAATAAACTATTTTTGAATATAGCCGGAAGGGATACTGCTAAATTTGAAATTGAAAAATTTTCTAACACTATTTCAGAAACGTTTACAAAAGATATGGAAGAAAAGTTAGATGGTATTTCTAAAGGTCATTTAAATTGAAAAGATTCTTTAATTGAACTAAAAAACATAGTAGATAAGGAACTTGAAAATATTAGTTTTCCCAAAGGTTATGAAATAGAATATCTTGAAAATGCCTTTTGTCCAAAATGTAATTCAAAATTAATTAATAAAGAAAAATTAATAAGTTGTGAAAATTATTTCTATGACGTTAAAACTAAAAAAAGTATAGGAAAATGTGATTATATCAAATGGAAAAATAAATATTAGGAAGTCTCTATGTTAAAAGAAAAAGAATTTTTAGACAAAAAAGAACTAATACAAATTAATTCAATTTCTTCTTATTTAGCTATGTTTCCTGTTAGTGTTCCTTTAGATTTAATTAAAAAATATTCAACTGAAAATGATTTAATAATGGATAACTTCTCCGGAAGAGGAACCACTGCCATTAGCTCTAGATTTTTAAATAGAAGATTTGTAGGTAATGATTTAAACCCTTATAGTTATGTTTTATCAAAATTTAAAATTTCAAAACTTTGCAAAAATAGAATTTTTCTTAAATTAAGAAAATTAGAAAGAGAATATGAAAATATAAAAGATGAAATAAGTACTAATGGATTTGAGGAAATGCTTATTTACTATTCTGAGTATACACTTAAACAATTAATATTTTTAAGAAATAGAATAGGAAAACAATGAAAAACTAATGGTAAATATATTAACGCTATTTTAGCTTTTGCATTAGGATTAATGCATGGACCAGAAAGAAAAAACGGTGAAACTATTTATTTTTCTGTGTCTATGTCTAATATGATTTCAATGTCCCCTAATTATGTAGAAAATTATAAGCAAAAACATAACTTAAAAACTAAAGAAATAAATATTTTTAAAAAGCTTAAAAACAGAATTGAAACTAAATTTTTTGATTTATTAACAAAAGAATATAATTCAAGTTTTAAATACCACGATTCTTTAAAACCTTTGAACTTTGTAAAAGATAATTCAGTAAATTTAGTTATTACTTCTCCTCCTTATTTATCTATAGTTGATTATACAAAATCTAATTGAATAAAACTTTGATTATTGGGTTATGATAGAAAAAACGTTTCTAAAGAAATTAAATTAAAAGATAAATTAAAAATGAATGAATACATTGAATTTATAAAGTCTTATTTAAACAACATTTATCCTAAATTGAAAACAGGCTCTAAAGTTTGCCTTGTGGTCGGCGATGTTTATAATACAAACTTGATTGAAGAAACTTGACAAGAAATAAAAGAAGAAGTAAATTATGAAAAAATAGACCTAATAATTCAAGAAGTAAGTGAAAACAAAAAATCATTAAGGTCTATGAATAGTAAAAAAGGAAAAGCTACACAGGTAGAAAAAATATTAATTTTAAAAAAAGAATAATTATGTAATTAATAAAAAATACAATATCAGAATATCTTAAAGCAATAGATTTAAATAATATTCATATTTTTTATAAAATCCAAGATTTGATATTAAGGAGAAATAATGAAAAAACAAAAAATATTAAATTTATTATCAACAAATAGAAGTTTACTAAAAGAAGTTGCTATGGAAGTAACACAAACAAAGGATTTTGATAATTATTTATACGATAATAATATTTATCATTCCGAAAATTTTTTAGAAGTTTTAGATGATAATCTAAGAGAAAAAGGATTAGATTCAGAATACATTTATTTAGCATCTAAGGTATCTAATTTTGAAAATGATATTAGAAATTCAGAATATATAGAAATCAATGCATATGCAAATGATTTTGAAATTAAAAATTACGAAGAAGTAGTATTTAGTTATTTAGAAGAAAATTGCGATGAAGACGATTTACTTAATTTAATTGAAAATTATGTTGATGATTTTGAGGATGAATTAGAATCTGAAGAAGATTTAGAAATGACAGCTTAGAAAATAGAAAGGTATTTAAATAGATTTGGATATAAATTTAGAAAGAAATAGATTGTTAGAAAAAATAACTTTTTTAAAACTAGAGTGACAAAAAGCTAATGAAAATGGAGAAGTTGAAAAAGTAGCAAAATATTTTTCAGAACTATTAACATTAAAAACTAAACTAAAAAAACTAAATTAATTTGATAATCCAATTTAATAATTCAAGAGTTTAACAACTCTTATTATTTTATAAAAAAAGTGGTTACCAAAATGGTAACCAAATTGGTAACCAAAATGGTTACCAAAATTAAGGAGCAAAATATGAAATTAGAGTGTGCTTGAGGTCATGAAATCGATTGAGATAATTGTGTTATATTTGATTTAGAGTATTCAGAAAAAGATATTATAGAAATTGGTGCTTTAAAAATTAAAAACGGAGAAATTATTGATACTTTTTCAACTTTAGTTTTACCAGATAATTTTGTAAAAAATGTTTATGCTAGATTTAATAAAATCAAAAGTTCAGAAATCAAAGAAAAAGGAATTCCAACCGCTAAAGCAATGGAACAATTTATCAATTTTATAGAAGATTTAGACTTGGTTGCGCATAACGCAGAAAAAGCTGATATTCCAGTTTTAGAATATACACTTGAAAAACTACAATGGGATTTAATAGAAAATAATAAAATTTTAGATTCTAAAGATTTTTTTCAGGAACATATAAAGAGAAAAATTGATATTGAAAGTAATCGTTGATCTTTAGGATATTTAAGTGAAAAATTAAATATCGATTATAAAGCTGCTCATAGATCGCTAGAGGATTGCAAAATATTATTGGAAGCGAAAAATAAAATAATGGAATTAGAAGATAAATATTTTTTAGCAAATAAATATAGAACAAAGAAATATATAACTTTAGAAAAATATACAGAAAAATTAAAAAAGAAAAATAAAAAAATAATGAAAGATCCAGAAATTTCTATTGCTGTTACTGGTTCAATTGAAGATTATACTAGATATGGAATAGCAGAAATTCTACTTGAAAAAGGTTATAGTTTTGATTTAAAAATCAAAGCTTCGACTTCTTATTTAATAATAGGAGAAAAACCGGGGAAAAATTCATTAGAAAAAGCGTCTAAATATAATGTTAAAACAATTGATTGAGCTCAATTTAATACAACGTTTTTAAATAATAATGAACAAAAAAAGGAAAAAAGGTGAAAAACATGGATAAAAGCGATATTAAATCAATAGTTATAGAAAAAACAAGCACAAGTGGTGTAACTATTAGATATACATATAAATTTAGAGCAGATAATATCGATACTTGGGCAACTAATTTATTTAATATATTTAAAAAAATTGAATTAGGAGCGACAGAACAAAATTATGTCGAAAATGAAACTAAGTATTTATTTTTAGTTCATAATTTTTTAGATAAGTTAGAAAGTCCCAAACCTAAATTAGATAATTATAGATTTAATTATCAATATTTAGACAATAAATCCTTTTCAATTAAAGGTATTTATAATACTGCTTCACTAAAAATCAATCCAGGCGATGTTTTAAAAGTTAAAACACCTAGTTTTAAAAATTTAGATGAAATATTCTATGGTTTATTTGAGGAATCTTTATTAAATTCTGATACTTATACACCTTCAATAAAAGAGAATGATGAAAGCTTTACAAATCAAGTTCAGGACGTAATAAATAATCATAAACATAAATTTATTTACTATAAGGAAACTTCGGCAGGAATGATAGAAAAACTGGTTGAAGAAGGAAATAAGGAAGTTATAGAACGTTTAATTGAAACAGTAGAAAATAGAGATGATTTTAATAAATATATACTATCTTCCAATTTTTTTAAATTGGAATCATTTAAAAAATTTTTAAAAAATGATTTAAAGAAAGATGATGAATCATATTCAAGGTGTGAATCTTTATTGGATAAAATGGTTGAAATAAAAAAATTAAAAAACCAAAACGGAACTCCTAATTATATAAAACGTCATCAATATAAAAATGAATTTGATATTAAAACAAACCAAGAAGTAGTATTTTCATTTATAAAATCTCATATAGGTGTTTCTGAGTTAAAAGATATGTTAAATTTAGAAAAAGAACTAAAACAAGAATCCGAAGAAGATTTTGGAATGACAATGTAAAAAATTAATAGATAAAGAGTTTAACAACTCTTATTATTTTATAAAAAAAGTGGTTACCAAAATGGTTACCAAAATTAAGGAGAAAAATGAATAAAATAGATTTAACAAATTACAACAACTTTTATAAAAACGATATAGATCTAAAAACTTTAAAAGAACAATTATATGAATTAGCGAATGAACAAGAATGAAATTATTTTTATAACGCAGATGACAAAGAATTTAATGAATTTTTTAATCATAATGAAGATACGGGTAAAACTTGACTAAAAAATAATTTAACAATAGAACAATTGATGTATTTTATAGAAAAAACAAAAGGTTACTATTATAGTTTTTGAACATTTGCTGAATATAATGAAAAAGCGAAAGATTTTTTTGAATATCCAAAATTCCACGGTTTTTATACTCAAGGTTTCAGCGAATACAAAAAACAACTTGCTAATGCTCAAAGTTTCGAAATTCCAACTGAAGAACTAGAATCAGAACTTGAACAAGAATCCGAAGAAGATTTTGGAATGACAATGTAAAAATTTAATAAATTAAAAGTTTAACAACTCTTATTATTTTATAAAAAAAGTGGTTACCAAAATGGTAACCAAATTGGTAACCAAAATGGTTACCAAAATTAAGGAGCAAAATGAATAAGATGGATCTATTTTTTAAAAAAATAAAACCTACCAAAAAAAGAGTCATTTTAAGTTTAATAGCATCATTAGGTTTTGGGATAATACTTGTACTATTTTTGCTTATTGGTACAGTCTTATATGAAAATGTTAAAAATAAACAAGGAACTAGTTATTCATATTTTATTTTGAAAATGCTAAATGCATTTGAAAATTATTATGATAAATTTTTACTAATTTTCTTTTTTTCAGTATTAGTTAGTTTTATTTACTTAGTTTTATTTTTTAATAAAAGTAAGCAAAAATTTGAAGAAGAATTTGAGGAAAATTCATTTTTATATGATGAAATTTTAAATAAAGGAAGCGAAAGTGAATATAAAAATAATTTCTTGTTAAATTCTAAGGAACCAGCTTGAATTATTGGTTATAAGTTTTTTAAAACTAAAAAATTAATAGAATGATATGGAAATGATTTAAGTAAACAAGCGTTAAGTTTTAAAATTTTAGGTGGTTCAAGAAGTGGTAAAACTCAAAAATTTGTTATTCCTAACTTAAAATATAACATTAATGTTCCAGAACAACACAAAAAACCTAATTTACTAATTGTTGACCCTAAAGGAGAATTGCACTCTGCTATTAAAAAAGACTTAGAAAGAAATAATTATAGGAAAGTAGTATTTGATATTGCTAATCCTTTAAGTTCAACAGGTTTTAACTTTTTAAATATGGTGTGAGATAAGTTTCATTCCGATAAAGGTGATAAAAAACAAAATGAAGCAGAAGCGTTTTCGCTTTTAGCAGAAGTTATCGCTTCTTTAAAGGAGTGAAATGAAAATGGAGAAAGTGCGGTTTGAGATAAAGGAGCTCAAGATATTTTAAATATTATCGGAAAGTTTATGCTTATTTTTTCAAAATATGATCTAAATGTTAGAAGGGAACATTTTAATCTAGCTACTTTTGCTCCTTTTTTGGCAACAGATATTTTTCAACATGGAAAATGAATAAAATTTTTAAATAATTTAAATAAAAAAGAAAAATTAGATCCAGTAGAGCAAGAATTGGTTAATTTATTTAATCAACAAGTAAGAGCCTATTCTGGTATTGCTGTAAATACACTATCAGGTTATTTAGCAAACGCAACAATTGCTATTTCTCCTTTTTCGCAACAAGCAGAAGTTAAATCATTTTCTTCACGTTCTGAAATATCTATTAAAGATTTATTTATACAATCCGATCCTAATTCTAATTTGTTTGCAAAACAAGAATATCAAAAAAGAATCGAAAAATTAAGTTCAAAAACAGCAGAATTAGAAGCAGATAAAAATTTTATAAATATTTTAAATACAATTAAGCTTAGGGATAAAACTATTAACGATTTGGAGAAGTTAGATCAAGAAGATTTTTATTATAAAACTTTTGAAGATCTATTAAATAACACAGAAAAAGAAATAAAAGGTTTTTCGGGGGAAAATCTAGAAAAATTGAAAATTTATGAAAAACTTAAAATTGAAATTCAAAAATATCAAAGACTAATCGAAAACTTTTCCGAAGAAGTAAAACCCTTTGCATTATTAATAAGATTTCCGGATCATTTAAGTAGTAGAAACCAAATTGTAAGTATTTTAATTGATCAAATTTATAAACAAGCAATTGAAATTGCTAATGAATCTAAAGGAGCAGAATTATATCGTTGATTCTTGAACATTTTTGATGAGTTTGGTAATTTACCTAATGTTCCTAATTTTGGTTCTAAACTATCGATCGCCCTTTCTAGAAAAGTTGCCTTTATGATTATCATACAATCTTATGCTCAATTGGGGAAATATCAGAAAAATCAAAAGGAAATTATTTTA
Organism: Mesomycoplasma molare; assembly: GCF_024918955.1. Lineage (NCBI taxonomy): Bacteria > Bacillati > Mycoplasmatota > Mycoplasmoidales > Metamycoplasmataceae > Mesomycoplasma > Mesomycoplasma molare. The sequence goes on along the minus strand of NZ_CP103423.1, from coordinate 320,917 downwards.
GAAAACACAGGGTTAAGTGCTTTTATAAATAGTGATAATGATGATACCATTCAATCAATATCCAAATCTTTAGGGAATAAAAAAATAATCAAACGTTCTTATAGTTCCAATGGTCAAAATACTAGTTCAAATTCTTCTGAAAGTATAAGTGAAAAGCCAGTAATGGAAATTAATGAAATTAAAACAATGCCTAAAAATCAACATTTAATTTTTAAAATTCAAAGTTTACCTTTAAAACTCAAATCAACATATTCATATACAGTTTGAGATTTAGATAGAACAATTCAACCACCAGGAGCAATAAAACCATTTAAAGATGAGGATTATTTTTTCAATTTCGAAAATGCTAATTCTATTGTTAATTTAAGTTCTAAAAAAATAGATAACACTAATTCAAGTAATGATGAAAATGCTAAAAATTTCAAAGAATTAATGAAACTAAAAATAAATAAAACAGAAGAAGAAAACGAAGAGGAACTGGTTGAAATTAAACCTAATAATTCAACAACATTAGAAGCAAATAAAGAAGTAGAAAAAGAAAGATTGTTAAAACAAATTCAATTTGTTGAGGAAAGAATAAGAAGTGCAATTGATAATGATAATATGGATGAAGAAGTTGAATATAGTGATGAATTAGAAAAATTAAAATCTAATCTAGAAAAACTACTAAAAAAAGAAAAAACAGAAAATCCCAATTAATAATTCAAGAGTTTAACAACTCTTATTATTTTATAAAAAAAGTGGTTACCAAAATGGTAACCAAATTGGTAACCAAAATGGTTACCAAAAATACATTAAGGAGAAAATATGAAAGTTATTACTTTTAGTAATAATAAAGGCGGAGTTTTAAAAACTTCTTTAACAGTTAATTATGCTGGCGTATTATCTAAAAAGGTTATAAAGTTCTAATAATAGATACTGATAGTCAATCGAATGTATTGTCTTCATTTAGAAATATTGACCCAAATACCATTGAATATAATATGTACGATATTATTTTTAAAAATCAAAAAATAGAAAAAGCTATTTATAACGTATATCAAAATATCGATATCATAAATTCAGGAACAGAATGACGAGAAGCTGATAGTGAAATGACTAAATGTTTTGTTTATGGAAAAAAGTTTAAACATTTTAAACAATTGATTCAAGAAATAAAAAAATTAAATAGATATGATTATGTACTAATTGATACAGAACCTAAAAAATCAGCAAATACATTTGGAGTATTATTAGCTTCAGAAGAAGTTATTATTCCTTTTACTTTAGAAAGTTTTGGAATTCAGGCGCTAGTTGAAATGTATGATTACGTAATGCAAGCTAAAGAATCTAATACAAAACTAAATATTAAAGCTTTAGTTGCAACTAAAACAGTGAAAAGATCTAAATTAGAAAACATAATTAAAGAACAGGCAGAAAAATTGCCAGAACCTAAATTATGCCCAGTAAGTATTCCTAATTCTGTAACTGGCGCTTCTTCAGTTACATTAAAAAATTTACCTATTGTTTTAACTTCGAAAAACAAACTAGCAAAAGCATATGAGCAATTAGTAGATTTACTAGAATTCGATATTGAAGGAGAATGAGATGATTATAAAAGATACTAATTTTGATATCAATTCTTTATTAAAAAAACAAAATGATAAATTAGAAAATAGAGATGATTTAAAGGTGCAAGAACCTAAAAAAGACATGGATATATTAGTAGATTATTCATTAAATAACTTTAGTTTCAAGTCAAAAAAAGAAACTTTTGGATACTATTTAGAAGTTGATATTGATAGAAAATTAACAAAGTTAGCAAGACAAATGGGTGTTAAAAAAAGTGATATTTTAGAGTTTATTTTGAAAAAGTATTTTAATGAAAAAAGTTAGTTATTTTTTAATATAAAATATTAAAAAATGATATAATTTATTTATAAAAAAAATAGAAGGTGTCACTATGAGTAAAATAGATAAATTTAAACCGTTTTTTACTGAAAATGAAAAATTAATTACTTTTGATAGATTTGAAAATACAATTAGTCATAGACCCGTTGTAATTTTTTATGATTGTTATAGAGATTCTTACTTTTATTTAAAACTAAGAACAGCAACTATTTCAAAACCTAACGGGATAGGTCTAAAAAAGAAAACACCAGGTGAAGTATTAATTAAAAAATCAACTCAAAAAGGTTCTTTATTGAAAAATGATAGTTACATCGATACTACTCAATTATTTCAAATTAAAGCGCAAGAATTGGAAAGTATTGTTAACACTAAAAATGTTTTATATTTAAACACTTATTATTTTCAATGAGATATAGTTAGAACAATTCTTTTAGAAGTTGAAAAGAACTTATCATATGAACCGCCTAAAGTTTCTCTTGTTAATGTTGAAAAAGAAGGTGAAAATTTTAAAGGAACAACTTTGTATTGTCATAAAGATTTATGATTTTATGATAAGAGTAAATTAGATATTTCTGAACAAACGAAAATAGAATTTTTAGAAAAAGAAATATTGGAAAATAGAAATAATGATTTTGATTTAAAAGCATTGTTTAAAAATTTAAAATTAGGTGTGAGGGACGAATTATTTGAGCAAAGCTCATGAGATGATTCGGAAAACGAAGAAGAAAGTTTAGAGCAAGAATCCGAAGAAGATTTTGGAATGACAATGTAGAAAAATAAAACGGAGATGTAATTTATGAAACAGAGAAAAATATTAAATAGTATGCTTTTATGTTCAATAGCACTAGTGCCACTAATTGCTAATTCTTGTAGTTTTTCTAGTTTACTTTCTAATAAACTAAAAGATTCTTATAATAATCAAACTAAAAAACCTAATAGTGAAACAGAAAATGGTTCCAACTCCTCTGATTCTTCTAGTTCAGGTTCCAATAATTCTAATAGCTCTAGCGATGGGAATAATTCAGATATTGTATTTAATACTAATGAATTGAGTTCAAAAAGATTTAGAGAAATGCCTAAATTTGATATCGCTAGAGACCAAAAGGGATTTTATCGTTTATGACTATATATTAAACAAATTCCACAAAATGTAAAAGAGGAATTAGGGGAAATTAATTCTTTAAATAAAAATCTTTTAAATCAAAAATTAATTGAAAAATATAATGAGGTAAAGGAAAAAATAGGAACAAATTCCGCTTCACAAGATATTAATAGAAAAGATTTTGGAGATTCTCTTTTTGGACAAATTAACAATGCAAAATATAGTGATAAAAGTATTTTTGGAAATCGTGGATTAGAGCAATTAAATTATTATTGAAATCAAGCAGATCAAAGATTATTCAATTTAGAGAAACCGGAAAATAAAAGGTGAGAATGAAAAATCAATGAGGATTCTTCACTAATTAGTTCAACTAATGAGTTAGAAATATTTTTAATGACCCCATATCATTTATTAGCGTATTCTGAAAAACAATTAGAGTTAATGAAAACTTATATTAATTATCAAATCGCACTTTATACAAGTTTTTCCAATAGAAATAAATCATTTGAAGAACAATTAAAATTCGATCATTTGAAGTTAGATAAAGAAATAAAAACTTTAGAAAGTGCATTAACTCAAGCAGAGAAATTAGCAACACATATTAATATATTTTTAAACCCAATAACTCATTATTCTAAAGATAAGAACACCGTCTTTTCACCATTGCCAGAATTAGGTGATAAAGAAATGTATAAAGAATTATTAGATCTAATGAATAAAGAAATCGCACCTTTATTAATCAAGTACGGGGATTATGATAGTAGTCCTTTAGAAGATATCGGAAATAAAACACTTATTAAAAAATACTTTTATCCACTTCTAGAGGGGAGAGAGTTAAAGATTGATTATAGTGAAGAAGAGATTAAAAAACTAATAAAAGATTTTAAAATTAATGGTAGGGTTAAATATAACTTTGAATATGACTTTACTGAAGATGTTTAAATCTAAATAAAAAACAAAGAACGTGGTTTTGTTCTTTGCTCTAAATTAAGTATGTAGAACTGTTTCGAATTAATCTCTATATACTTATGCAATAAAATTATAACATATAGAACGAGTTAATAAAAAATAAAAACGCTTTACGAATTAGTAAGGTGGATTTTTTAATTACTTTAATGGAGAAATATGAGAATATCATTAATTATTACTTTATTTTTATTTGCATTCTTTTGATTCTTTTTTTTAATAAGAAGTTGAATTAAAAGAAGAAGAAACGGAATACCATGAATAAATGGTAGAATGACAATTTTTCAAAAAGCCATACTTTTATTTAGCTCTTTAATAGCTGGTGGAATAATTTTAGCTATAAGTGAAATTTATACCAAAGGAATAATATGAATATGATAAAAAGGGAGGTTAAATATGTGATTAGTTAATTTTGATTCTAATAGTTTAAATAATGCAATAACAAATGTTTCAAATAAAACTGAAAAACTTTTACAACAAATTTGAGGATGATCTTCGGGTATAGTTGCATTTATTTTAGTAGGTGCTTTAATAATTGAGTTTATCAGATTAGCAATATCAAAAAATCCGGAACAAAAAGAACAAATTAAAAAGCAAATTAGAATTATTTTATTAGTTATGCTTGGAATTTTAGCAACAGTACTTGTATTATTTGGTTCAATTTATGGAATTTATAAAAATTCTGCACTAGAAATTACTGGAGGATAATAATTTATGTTTGGTTTAATTTTTAATGAATTAGCTTGATTATTTTTTAGTATGATATGGTTTTTGGTTGTTCAATTACCAATGCAAATAATTAGTATTATTTATGACATTTTCAAATTATTTGGATTAGATTTTGCAAAATATTTAATATTTTCTAATTCTTCTCCTGAAACAGGTTTGAAAATTCCTGTTGAAGCAGGAACATTTGCCCTTGCTTCAATAGTGTTTTTGGTAATACTTGTATTAATAACAATAATAAGATACTTTTTTGTTATGAAACATGAGAAAAAAACCGAAATCATCAAGACATTATCTAAAAATATTTTACCTGCGATTAGTATATTTTTAATATTACCAATTGTAACGTTTATAGGTTTTTTTCTTTTAACAGTATTATTTGATTTACTAGAATTAGCTTTTACAAATGGAGATAAACAGAATTTTGCAATATCTTTATTTAGCAGTTTAAGACCGAGTGAGTTTTTTAGTGAAAATACTTGAAAAGAAGTTATAGAAAACAATTTTTCTGTTAACCCTTTAAAAGATGAATTTAATAAATTAGCTTCTGGACAAGGATTAATGCTTTTATTATTTTATGGTGCGATATCTATAATTTTAATATATAGCATTGGTTCAATTGTTATTTCATTAGCGACAGAAGGTTTTATGGTAGCGGGTCTATTTATTTTAGCTCCAGGGTTTGCCGTTTATTCAGTAGTAGACAACGGAAAAGTTTTAGCAAAATGAAGAAGACAATTTATAGGGCAAATGATAATAATTCTTTTTTATTTTATAGCTTTAAATATATTTTTATTAATGGTAAAAATAAGTTTAAAATTAGATTTTATACCAGAGGATCAAACACCTACAGGTTTTATTGCTTCGATTTTAATTAAATTCATAATATTAATTGCAGTTACTACTTTTAAGGATAAATTAATGGACTTTTTAAGTAGTATTTTAGGTTTAGAGGCATCATTTAAAAGTGGAATTAAAAATGTTAGAGATAAACTAAAAACAGGGTTTGGCGGAGTTGCTAAAACTGCTATGGTAGCAGGTTCTGTTGGTGGTTTAGCTGTTGGAGCATCAAAATTAGGAAAAAAAGTAATTGGAGCTGATTTAGCAAAAAACTCCTTGAAACAACAATATAATTCAGGTCAAATTTCTAGAACAGAATATAAAAAACAATTATTAGATTTAAAACAGGATCGTAAAGATAAGGGTATCAAATGAAGTGACACAAGAAATGGAATTTTATTTAATAATAAAGTGTCTCGTAATATAAGAGATTTTGTAGATAATCAAAAATTACAAAAAAACAATAATATTATTGAGCAATTTGATAAAGGTGTGTTTGCAAATACCAGCCAAAATAGAAGTGAATATTATGGTGCTAAATTTAATAATGAAACTATTAAAAATAGAATGAGTGCTAGAGACTTATCTAGTCAATTAAATTCACAGAAAAAAAGTCTAGCAGGTAAATTTAAGAAAAAGAGAAAATAAAAGGAAATAAAATGGCAAAGTTACAAAGTAAAAAACTAAAACATTCTTCAACGATTTTTATTTGAAAAAAATTTACATTAATTGATACCGCTTTACTGTTTGTATTTATTTTTATTTCATATGGATTATCTTTTTTTGCATTTAGTTTTGCTCCTAATTTAGTAAAATTCATACTATTTATATCAGTATTAGCTTTAGAAATGACATTGTTAATACCTATTTCTAGCCATGGAGCAAAAGGGTATATTGTTTTTGGAAGAATGATTAGATTTCTATTAAGACCAAAAAAATATTCTATGAATAGTAAAACAAGTGCAAAAACCAAATTTTTAGTTCCATATGAAAAAGTAGAAAACGATTATATTAAAAATAAAAATATTAGTTATGCAATGCGATATTTCGGAGCTATTGAAATTGAGGGTAGAGATATTTCAAAAGAGCATAACGACGATATGTTTATTTTAATTGAAAAATTAACACTTTTATTTTCTAAAATAAATACTAAAGCAACTATCATTAAGTTGCCCAAATTAATAAATTTAAATAAAAATATTGAAACTTTCAATAATTTAAAAAATAAAAATAATATAAATATATCGAAAGAAATGTTCGATTATTTTGAAAAAGATTTAAATGATAAAAATCAAAATCGTCAAACTGATAAATACTTTTTAGTCATTTATGCTAATGACGTAAAAAGTTTAGATGAAGAAATTAAAAATATTTCTGATGAGCTTTATAACATTGGATTAAATTATGAAAAGTTAAAAATAGATAGTTTGTTAAATTTAATTAATGAAATCCAATTTCCACATACAAATTTTTCAAATGAAGAGTTAGAGGAAATTAAAAACGCGCAAAAAATAGATGAGTTTTTTGCATTTTCGGAAATAGAATTTAAAGCAAGTTATATAAAATCCAAAGATGCCTTTTATTCTACACAAACAATTTCGGAATTTCCATTAAGTTTGAATCAGAGTTGAGTTCAAAGAACATTTGATAGCGATAGTGTAGTGTTTTGACATATAACACCTTTAAAAAAGGAAAAAATTTCAAAAATACTAGATAATACAGAAAAAAATATGGAAGTTAATTATTTAGAAGAACAAAATCGTTTTGAAAGTAGAAAACTTCAAAAAGAATATGAATCTTTAAATGAATTGGCAGAAGTTGCAGCGCAAGATCAAGAGGCAATTGTATATTCGACTATTATTCTTTTTAATAGAGCTTTAAGTTTAGAAGAATTAAAAGAGTTAGAAAAAACTAACAAAAAAAATCTAGAAGGTTGAAATGCAAAAATTAACAATTTAACTTATAGGCAATTTGAAGGTTATTCTTCAACGTTATTAAAATGAAGCGATAATATTAAAGAAGCACAAGAACAAATAGCATCTAACATTTCTTTTGCTTGACCATTTGCTTTATCAGAAAATAATGATTATAACCATAATTTAGTGGGTTTTAGTGAATATGATAAAAGTCCGGTATTTTTTGATCAAAGCTTAAAAAATGATAAAAGACAAAATTTTAATATGTTTATTGTCGGAACTTCAGGGGCTGGAAAAACTACTTTTACTAAAAAAGCTATTGTGGAAAAATTAATGAAAAATGATGAAATCATAATTTTAGATCCGCAAGGCGAATTTACTAAATTTACTAATAAAATGAACGGAGAAATCATTAATTTAGGTTCTTCTTCTAATAAAGTTTTTAATCCTTTACAAATTAGAAAGTTATTTAATCCAAAAAATGAGGAAAATACAAAAAGTACAAATTCAGAATTATTTATTTTACATGAAAACTTTTTAAGAGAATGATTAAAAATTCTATATCCTGAATTCCTAGATAGCCATATTAGATACATAATTTATAGTTTGAAAAAGTTGTATCAAAAACTAGGTTTTTATGATATGAAAGAAGATATAAGTGAATTAGCTAATGATAAATATCCAATTTTCAGTGATTTAATTGAATTTATGAAAGAAGATAAATCAAAAGATTTTTTTAACAATGAAATTAAAAATAATGTTCTTTTCATTTTGAGTGATGACTTTTTAGAAAATGGAAGATTTAAAGAAATTTATAATAATCACTCTAATGTTGATATTAATAATAAAATGACTTTATTTAACGTTTCATCATTGATGAATTTATCTAAAAACATTTTTAATGCTTCATTTTATTTAATTATAAGTTTTATTCAAGGACGTATTTCAAATACATATAATAAAAACTATCATATTTGAATTTATATTGATGAGGCGCATAAGTTTATTGATGAAGAAAATATATCAACCTTGGATTTTGTATTTTCAACAGTAAAAGAGGGAAGAAAATATAACTGTGGAACAACACTTACTACACAAAACCCTTCAGACTTTGTAAAAACAGAAAAAATAGCCAATAAAGGAAGGGCAATTATAGGTAATTGTCAGTATTCTGCTATCTTTAAATTAAAATCACAAGACATTGAAGCTATAAATAATCTATATTCAAATTTAGGCGGTTTAACTGAAAGTGAAAAAAGATTTTTAGCTTTGGCACTAACTGGAAAATGTATTTTAACTGTTAGTGAAACAAAACGTTTAGAAATTGACTCTTATTACAACTTATTAGAAAAAGAAATTTATTTTGACAAAGGGGATTTAAGAAGATAGAATGGGAGCGAATAAGGAAAACAAAAAACAACAACAAAAAAAGATAAGAGATAAAAACATTTTACAACCACGTTATAGCGGTAGATTTAATAGAAAAGAAGATGCTGTGCTTTTTAATCAATTAAAAGAAGAATTACGTTTAAAAAACATACCAGTGTCTGACTTTGTAAATAAAGCTATTTTAGATAAATATAAAAACTTAAAAGCGAAAGCGCAAGTAAGAGACGTAAAAGATGATTTATTTTATGCTTTAAAAAAGGCGCTTTGAACTAATGATAAACCTATACATAATAAAATAAATGAATTACAACAAATTACTACTTTTGAAATAGGTATACTTAATAAAAAACTTAATTGAATAATTCAAGTTTTATTTAATATGGCTGACATTAAGGATGAACGTCACAACTATAATAAACCTAATTCTTTATGATTACAAGAACCTCTTGACTTTATAGAAGAAAGAGATAGATATATTAAAAAGGTACATGCAAATAGAGAAAAAACCTTATTAGAAGAAATAAAGGATAGAGAAAGATTTGAAAAATTTAAAGAATTTTGATTAGACGATTTGGAGAAATACGATGAAGAGGAAGAATTTAAAGAATAAAATACCTTATTCGGCATTGGCAACAATGCCTTTATTTTCACTACCAATAATTTTAAGTCTTTCAGCAGGAAGTAGATATATTGATGAACCCCGTTATGTTAAAGATTTAGAAACAAGAAGAAGTTATACTAATAAATTAAATTTTGAAACCACTTTTAGTGCAAATGGTTTAGATAGATTATTCAATGGTACTACTAAAATAATAGAAACGGAAGGATATACTTTTTTTACTAATTTGTTTTATCCTCAAGATTCTTGATTCAATACTGCTGCAACTAAAATTAGAACTAGAAATTCGAGAGCTTTTCCTAGAATAACTTATAACAATGGTATAAGTGGTCAAAATTCTATAATCAAAATAGCAAATGATACATATTCAGGAACGCAAATTTGAAAAAGTGAAAATCATAGAGGAACTGCATCATATCTAAACCCTGAACCATATGAAGTTTGGAAATACAATACAAATTTAGATAGAATAAAAGAACAAGCGTGATTTGGAGCTGATAAAAATCTTTATAAAGGTATATACGATGCTGGTAGAGAAGCAGGAAGTAGACAAGCTTTAGTAGACAATGGAGATTTTGCAAAACATTCTTTTAATAATCTTAATCTGGACATTTCGACCGAAAGTAAATTAAATAATTGAATTAATTCCATGAATATTAGTATAGAAAATGGAAATTCTAGTGATTTTGCTGATCAATTTAGAAATAGCTATTTTTATAATTCAAAATCACTACTAGACGATAATAGTAGTATAAGAAACGCTTTAAAAGAAGCAATAAAAAGAAAATATAACGAGATAAAAAGAAGTATTGCTTCGAATTTTAGAATTACTAAATTTGAAGTTAAAAATTTAGAGTTTAAAATAAATTTTAAATTTGCTGAAGAAGGTATAACGGGTGGAGCTTTAAACTTTCACTATCGTCTTAATAATAAAATAGAAAAATTTAAAATTGCTGTAAATATAGATTTTGCATATGAAACAAAAAATGATAGCGAAACTATAACCAAACAAAACTTATATAATCATTTAAATAATTCTAAAAGATTATTTTTAAGTTCTGACTTTTTAGAAAATGGAGTTTTTGAAATACCAACAGATACTGGTTTTGAAAGAGGATTAAATACTGAAAAAATAGCAGTTGACGATACATCTAACTGAGAATATGCCATCAATAAACTTAATGGATATAACTTTCAAAGTGATTCTAACTTTAGTTCACAACTCAAAATGGAAACTTATCAAGATGGAGAAAAATTAAGATTCTTTATCAGATATCATAATCCCTTTAATAATAGAACAGAACATTTTTTGATTTCAGAAAACATTTCAGTAAAATATAATCCAACTGATAAATTTAGAAATAAAGATATAAGTTCCAGGCTAAAAATTACACCGGGAAAATATTTAGATTTAACCAATCCATATAGTTTAGAATTAGTTGATGATAAACCAGTTTTAATACAAGAATCAAATAAACCTGTTTCAAGAACTTATGGTGGAAAATGACTATATAATGCACCCGCTAAACTTCAATTTACTACAACCATTAGAGAAGATGAAGTGTTATTTGTTAATAACCAAAAAGTAGATGTTTTAGATAGGAATTTTCAATTTAATTTAGCTGATTTAAGATTAGAAAAAACTGAAAATAACGGTCAAGAAACTTCAGGAACTAATGAATATGAAATTAGTGTTGTGAAATACAATAAAACCAATGCTAATGAAGAAAATAGAGAAGAGGTAAGTAGATATACGATATTTATTATCATACAATCTGCTAATAATATTGTAAATGGTAAATGATTTGCTTGAGATCCTGAAAACAATCCTAAACAAAAAGAACTAATAGAAGAATTTTTAGTAGATAAAGATAATAATTTTATTTTAGATAAAAATGGAAACAAGATTAATAACCCTAAATTTGACCCTTTAATTGATAAAAAAACAGGAACTAAAAAACAAATTGTTTGAGTAGAATTTAAAAATAGCGACTTAAAATTGCCTAATAATACAAGATTTATACAAGATCCTTTAAACGAAAGAAATGAATTATTAGATAATAATGAAGATATAACTTGAGGTTTTATTGCGGAAGCTTCTGTTGTTGGTAAAGGAATTAATTTAGTTTTAGATGATATTAACAATTCGAATGTTGCCAAAAGATTTTTAATAAATAAAAATAATAATGAAATCATAGAATTAATTAATGATGAATTGGTTCAACCTACTGTCAATACAGGAAATGATATTACTTTAACTTCACAAGAAAATAACTATTTTTCTTCTTCAGGGATTTGACTATTTACTTCTAGAACTGAAAAGGGAATAGATGCATATAAAATGTTTTTAATAGGTGAAAATTCACCAAAAGATTTATTTACTAATACTTTCCCGAATGAAAGTATAACCCCTTTTTGAAGCTCAATAAAAGGTAAGCATTTATATAGTTATTTAAATCAAGTTTTAAACATAGATAATAGTCAAATTTTTAAATTATCTTATGAAGAAATTCTAAATTATTGGAAATTATATATAAATGAAGCATATGTCGGCAAAATTAATAATTAAACAATTAGCATAAAAATTAAACCAGTAGTTAATATTCAAAAAATATTGGAAACAACAAGAAAAATAGAAAAAGAAGATTTTGTCCTTAATGAAGAAATAATTAATTCCTTTTTAGCTGATTTTGAAAATAAAGATAAAGTAAGAACAGAGATAGAGATTTTAGAAAATAGTTTAACCTTTAAATTTGAAATAAATGAATCTACAACAGGAAATAACATTTATACCATTGATCCAGATTCTATTATTGTAAATGTAATTTGAAAATCACAACATGAAGAAGATGAATTAAATAAAAATAAAATCGACATAGTTCCAGAAATAAATATAGAAATTATTAAAGAAGGCGCTAAAAATACAGAGAAAAATTATTTTGATCTTGATAGCAAAATCGAACAATATAGTGTTTTTGAAAATAAAGATAAAGTTAACTTTTCTTATTCTTTATCTGAAGATAATTGATTAAGAATCGAATGAGAAGTTAAACCAGAATTTAGAGACACACATTATATAAAAGTATTAAATAGAATAAAAAATTATAAATTAGTATTTGCTAGTCCTTTTTCAAGAGAAAAATATCAGGATATCTTTAAAAATTTTAATTTAAAAGAAATAAATTTAAAAGGATTATCGGGTTTAGAAAATTTAGAATTAGCTAAAAAAATAGTAACAGATTTAGTTATTAACAATATGAATTCTAAATTTGTTTATGGAGTTGATTATACTATTAGCAATTTAGATACTGTATTGAGAGAATTACTTATTGAAGGAGCTTCTACATTTGATAATCCTTTATACAAAAAACGTAAGCTAGAATTAGATAGTAGTGTTGCTACGCCCGATAAATACTACTTGGGGTACAAATTGATAGATATCTTTAATTTGGTAAATAATACTTATATTCCACCAGAAAAAAATATTATTAATTACAACATCAATGATATCGAATTGGAAAATATTTCTAATTTTAAAGATTTAAGAAAAGAAATTATAAAAAGAATAGATAATGATTTAAGAGAAATAGGAATTAACTTTGAAGATTATTTAATTTTTGAAAATGAAGTTAAATTATTGGAATTACTAAAAATTAACACTTTTAATCAAGTAGAAATTAATTTAATTCCTAAAAACTTTCTTTTGAGCGGTTCAAAAACTATAAATATTTCTAATGATTTACGTTCCGAAGAAGAAAAAAGTAAAGAAAAAGAAAATTCTTTAAGGGAAAATGATTCTATAGATAGTATAAATAAGGATGAAAATAAAGAAAATAAAAGCTTTTTTTCTAAAAAAGAAAATTTATATTGATTTATACCTTTAGTAATTGTATTTCCTACAATTTTGCTAGGATTACTAGGTGTATGGTTATATTATCGTTTTGGTAAAGGGGCAAAATTAAAATAAAAAAGTGGTTACCAAAATGGTAACCAAATTGGTAACCAAAATGGTTACCATTTTTATTCTCTTTATTATCTAAGTAAAATCATTTTTTCCTTCTGCTTAAAATTTTTTCCATATCACATTCCTTTTTTGAAATTATTTTAAAAATGTGATAAAATTTAATTGGTCATTTGTTTTCGCTTTTCGCGGAAACTTTTTTTATCCGATTTTAATTTTTAAAATATAGTTTATAATTTAATAAAATTAAATTATAAAATTTTAAAGGATATTATCAATATGGAAAATAAAGAATTAGAAAAAATGAAACCATTTTTTACTGATACTTCAATTACATTTGACAGATTAGAAAGAAACATAAATAATCATCCTGTAGTTATATTTCATAGTGATTATTATGAAAGTTATTACTATTTAAAATGTAGAAGTTTATATGATAGCGAAGGAAATTTTAAAACTGTATTTAAAGGTGAAGTTGAAATAGCTGCCAAAAAGCAAGGTTTATTAACAAAAGATAGTTTAATAGATACAACTCAAATATATAAAATTTCAGAAAAAGATATGGAAAAGGTATTTAATAAAAAAAATACATTATTTTTAAATACTGATTTTTTTAATGTAAATGAAATTATTCAAATTTATGATAAATTACAAAATAATTTTAAAGAAGTTCCTCCATTTATTTCTTTAAGTCATATTACAGTAAATGAAACATCTAATGAAGTAAAAGCTAAAACTTTATATTCTCACAAAGATCTATTAGATATAGAAAAAATTCATAACTTAAAAGATAATAGACTTAAAAAAGAAATATTAGATTTGAGAAATAAAGAAGAAAAGACTTTATTCGAAATAAAAGATATTAATGCAGGTTTAAGACATAGTAAAGATTTATTTTTAATTCGTTTAGATAATATTAAAAGAAATGAAAAATTATTTAAGACAGATTATTTAGATTTTATAACTAAAAACAATATAAATATTAAAGAATATAATTTAGCACAACAAAATGAAATTATTAGAGGTTTTGAAGAAGGATTGAGCAAAAATGAAGTTTTAATTTATACAGATGTAAAATTTCAATCTCCGCAAATGCGACAAATAATTGAAGGGATAAAAAACAAAATAAATATTTTTCTGTATTTAGATCCTAATTTAAGTTGAAAAGAAATGCGTGAAATTCGTGAAAATTTAGAAGAAAAGAAAAAATTAGAGCTAGAGCAAGAATCCGAAGAAGACTTTGGAATGACAATGTAAAAAAATAATAAATAAAGAGTTTAACAACTCTTATTATTTTATAAAAAAAGTGGTTACCAAAATGGTAACCAAATTGGTAACCAAAATGGTTACCATTTTTGTTTTTATAATATAATTTTGATATAAATAACAACAAAAATATTCAAAAGTAGAATAAATTAATTGGAGGAAACATATGAAGAGTATAGAATTATTTGCTGGAGCAGGTGGTATGGCGTTAGGATTAGAAAAAGCAGGTTTTAATCATGTAGCTTTGATAGAAATTGATAAATATGCAGCAAAAACACTTAGAATAAACAGAAAAAATTGAAATGTTTTAGAAGAAGATATCGAAAAAGTAGCAGATAGAAATTTAGAAAAAGAATTTAATGTAAAAAAATATGAATTAGATTTAATTTCCGGTGGGGCTCCTTGTCAAAGTTTTAGTTACGCAGGAAAGAAACTGGGTTTGGAAGATGTTAGAGGAACTATGTTTTATCATTATGCTAAATTTTTAAATAAATTACAACCTAAAATGTTTTTATTCGAAAATGTTAAAGGATTATTGTCTCATGATGAAGGAAAAACATTTAAAACAATTTTAAATATCTTCAAAGAGCAGGGCTATTATACTCAATTTAAGGTTTTAAATGCAGTAAATTATGGAGTTGCACAAAAAAGAGAAAGACTGATAGTTATCGGAATCAGAGAGGACTTAAAGAATAATATTAAATTTGAATTTCCTAAAGAATATGCATATAAATTGAATTTAAGAGATATTTTAATAAATGTACCAAATAGTGAAGGTGCAAAATATTCAAAATATAAAGAAAAATTATTTGAATTAGTTCCCCCAGGAGGATATTGAAAGGATATACCGGAAAATCAAGCAAAAGAGTATATGAAAAGTTGTTGATATATGGGCGGCGGAAGAACTGGTATATTAAGAAAATTAAGTTTAGATGAACCATCTTTAACTATATTAACAACCCCGCAAATGAAACAAACTGATAGATGTCACCCGTTTGAAAATAGACCTTTTACAATCAGAGAGAGCGCAAGAATCCAATCTTTCCCGGATGATTGAGAATTCTTCGGAAGTATGGCAAATAAATATAAACAAATTGGAAATGCAGTTCCTTGCAATTTAGCTTATGCAATAGGTAGTGAAATATTTAAAAGTTTAAAGGGATAGTTTTATGAAATATAATTTAAAATTTATAAAAGAAGAAGATTTTGAATATCATGTAAAAAAGACAATTATGGAATATGGAGAAATATTAAAAAAAATAAATTTAAAGAAATTTAATAAAAACATAATTGATCCAATTAAATTGTTATTTGACAAAAATATTTTGAATAAAACTTATAAAGAAATTATTGAATTGGAATTACATAGACAAAGAGATAAATCAAATAATAATGCAATAGGATATTTTCATCAAAATATTTTTAAATATATAAAAAACTGCAAAATTCCAAAAGAAGGTTGAGATATTATATATGAAGATGAGATTTCAAAAACTGTTTATTATATTGAAATGAAAAACAAGCATAATACAATGAATTCTTCTTCTGCTAAAAGTACATATATAAGAATGCAAAATCACTTATTAAATTCTAAAGATAAGGAAAAAAGTATATGTGCCTTAGTTGAAATAATTTCTAAAAAATCAGATGATTCAGAGTGGGTTATAACGCTAGAAAAAGAGAAACAATTACCAAATAAAAGAATAAGAAAAATATCCATAGACAAATTTTATGAAATCGTGACAGGAGATAAGAATTCATTTAAAAATTTATGTACTCAATTACCAAAAACAATAGAAAAAATAATAACTAATGATTCGAAATTTAAGATTGAGAAAGATACTGTATTTGATGAATTAGAAACTATTGACAAAGACATATTGAAATCATTATACAAATTAGCATTTAAAACTTATGAAGGGTTTTAAAATAATATTGCAATAGTAGTAAATTAAAAAAGGAGTTTAGTAGCAAAATATTGCTACTATTTTTTTATGGAAAAATTAAAAAAAATATCAATAAATGATTATATTAAAAATGTAAATGTTTTAGATTTATATGCTAAAGAACACTTAAAGGAAGAAATAAAATTTAGAGATTCTATTGAAAGAAAAAATAAAAAATTAGTTGTGAAAGATTATTTAAAAAGACATTATAAAACAGAATATGGAATAATTCAAATAACAAAAATTAGATATAAACAAATATTGAAAAATAACCGATTTAAATATGTATATTTTGACAATAAATTTGATACAGTATCTAAATTTAAGAGTATTTGTTCCAATTTTAAAAATAAAATTTTTGAGCTTGTAGCTTCCGGTTCTGATTATAGAAGTATAGTAAAAATGTTTCCAAAAAATACTATTTCTATAGGTACTATAAGCGGAATTATTAATAAGAAAAATGATCAAAATTCTAAAATAAATAATATTGAATCAATTGATAATGGTGATTATATTTATATTGAAATTGACGATTCTTATAGTAGTATAAAATGAAAAAATCATAAAAAAGTTAAAACTACAAATAGATTAATCGTCATGCATTTAGGGTTAGATTCTAATAAAAAAATGATCAAAAAAACAATAGTTTTAGAGCAAAAAATTACTGGTAAATCCATGCTAAAAACTTCTGAAATTTTAACTAAAATTAGACGCATAATCGCGAATGTTTATGGAGATAAAAAACGTAAAATTGTAGTCTATGGAGATGGTGCAAATTTTATAAAAGTAATAGCAAAAGAACTAAAGGCTAAGTATATTTTAGATAGATTTCATGTGCTAAAAGCGATAAAAAACCTAGTAGGTTTTAAATCAAATAGAGGTTTAAATTTTCAACTTTTTAATTGATATAAATCAAAAAATGGAACAAATTTATGATTAAAAATTTATGATTTGATTTGTAAAAACAAGTATAAACAAGCAATAAAATTACTTAAAAATATATTTAATTATATTCAAGAAAAGCTTGGTTTATGAATGCCTGATAGTAAAAAATGAGAGTATTTCAGGTTCCTAGACTACATTCAAAATAACACTTTTGGACTAGTAAATTATGATAAAGATTTTGATATTGGAAGTCATACAGAAACACTGATAAGACAAATTACTAAGTCTAAATTTACTAAAAAATCAAGTGTTTTTGGTATATATTCATTCAGAAATTTACTTAGTTTTAGATTGAATTCTAATGAGAATTTAGTTTTTCTATAATCTATCGTTTTTTACTAAAAAAATGTAAATGGCAATTTTTGTCATACAAATTTTGATAAATATATATATTACTACGTAATATATAAAATTTTAATTTTTAAAAAATGGCAATACAAATTGCCAAATTTTAAAATGCAACATAAAAAGTTATGACAAAAAATGTAATTTTTAATATTTTATTTATAAAATATTACTAAAGGAAAAAGTGTCTTTGTGTTTAACAAATTATGACACTCTTTTCCTGCTTTAAAGCTTTTCGGGCACACATGTGCGCGTGAGAAGGTTGAGAAAAAATAAAAATGACAATTAACAAAATCTAAAAATATGATACAATTAAGTTAGAGTTGGGAACAACAACCCCAGAATTTTAAACTGACCCATATTTATTTAATTTTTCTATTTCTTCTTCATATATGTCAAAAGCGCATTTTCCTTCTAGTATGTCTCTATTCATAAAATTTATTCTTTTTTCAAGATTTAATATTTCTTCTCGAGAGACTTTATTAAAATCAGTCCCTTTTTTATAAACTCTTCTTATAAGTCCGTTAAAATTTTCATTAGTTCCTCTTTGAAAAGAAGCGTACTTATCGGTTTTATAAATTTTAATTCCTAATTTTTTTGCTAATATTCCAACCGCATTAAATTCAATTCCATTATCAAAAGTAATACTTTCAACAGGTAATTCTAGTGTATTTATTCTTTCATAAAGGACTTTATTAATGTAAAAGGATTTTTACTTGAAACTTTTACAATTATTCCTAATCTGCTTTTCTCTCCACTAAAGTTAAAAGACTAGAATGCCCTGCGGATTTTTTACCTATAACTAAATCACCCTCTCAATGCCCAAATGTTTCTCTTAAATCAATATGTTTTGGTCTAGCTCAAATAGGAAAAACATAATTTGACTGCACAAGTCTTTCAATAACGTTATTTTTTCTTTTTCCGCCTTTTGTATAGTGCTTTCTTAATCTATCTTTATTAGTTAATACTCATTTTCCTGTATTAATCCAATTAAAAACAGTCCTTAGCGAAGGGATTTTAATATTTTTAATACCTTCTTTTATTAAGTTGTAAGTCATTTTTATTCCGCATGTTGCTTTGTTAAAATTATCTTTAATAAGTTTGCTAAATTCTTTATAATCATCCATTTGAGAAAAGAAAAACAATCTTTTATGTTTATGTCTTATTTTAGCTTTTTCATTTGCTATCAAATGATCATAAAATCCGTAAAAATTTGAATTTCTTTTAATTCTCTTGACACTGTTGAGTGATTGACATTAAGAAAATTAGCAATTTGTCTAATTGAATATTTTTATAAAACAATTTCTCTATTAAAAATCTTTTTCAGCATTTAAATGCGAATAATGCTTTGTTGTATTATAATTCATATGGTCCTTTCAATAAAAAGTATGTTGTCTTAAATTTTTATAGAGCTGTTTTTTATTTAAAAAATCAAGTGCAACCACTTTTTAATTTTACATTATAGTGGTGCACTTGATTTTGCATTCAGGGAAAAAACAGATGTTTTTTAACAACTGTTTTTTTATTTATCTAATTCAATAAATGTGGTGTGTTCTTTTTCTGAAATTCTTTTTACTTTTAATCTAGAATTTTTGATGTAATGGTTTATTCTTTGACAGTGGTGAGCGATTCTTTCAATAGTTCTTAATAATATGCTGTAATCAAAGTCTAATTCTAATTGTTCTTTTCCTTCGTTTGTTTTTAATCTATCAACATTTGATTTAGCAAAATTAAAAGTAAGAGCATTAATATTTGCTGCTAATTTATCAATAAATTGACTTCTTTCTTTATTATTTTCTTCTAATTGATCAATTGAATTTTTTAAAAGTTGAGTAATTAAATTGGTTAGTTCTTTAATTTCGACCAAAATATCTGCATTAATATTAAAGAAATTATCATTTTTGGAACTATAAATTTTATTCATTTCTGTAATTATAGAATTACCTAATCCCATAATTTTATCAATAGAACGAGAAGAAAGTATTAATGAAAGATGTGTTTTCGCTTCTTCTTTAGTTAAATTTTCAGAGCTTATTCTAATTAAATAATTATAAATTGATGTCCTTGTGTCATCAATGATATTTTCTAAGTCTTCATATCTTTTGAGTTCTTTTTGATCTCCTTCAGATATATATTTATTTAATATTTTTATTCCCTCTAACGAAATTTGACCTTGTGAATAAAGTGCTTTTTTAGCTACTTTTAATGCTAATGAGGCATTTTGTCCTAATAATTCCTCTGGTAAAATGATATTAAATTCAGAATTTGTTTCCTTTGTTTTAATAATTAAGTTAACTAATTTTTCTAGATATTTAATATTTCAAAAGTAAATAAATACTAATATAAAATTAAAGAATAAATGAGCAATAGATAGTTGTAATGCTTTTTGTGATGGAACTAAAATTTTAATAAAATCCGCATAAAAAGTAAAAGGATAAAGAAAAGGCAATAGTAGTAACGAAATTGATAAATTAGTGAATCCTCAAATAATTGCTATTTTTTTAGAATTTTCGTTTCTTGAAGTTAGTGAAACTATTAAACCAGTAACTGTTGTACCTAAATTTGCTCCAAAAACCAGTGCGATAGCTGAAGGAAGTTCTAAAACAAAATCAGCTTCATTAAAAACAACTTGATAAAGTGTAACGGTTGCACTTGAAGATTGCATTATTCCTGTTAATATGAAAGAAAAACCAAAAGAAGATCAAGGATTTATAGCTACAAAAGATAAAGAATTTTTAAAAAAATCTTCTTTAACGATTTGTTTTGCTGCACCGGACATAATTTTTAAGGAAAAAAACACCATACCTATTGATAAAAGAATTAAAAATATATGAGATGCTCTTTCTTTTTTAGTTAGTAAAGAACCAAATACCCCAATAAACATAAATAAAATAAAGTATTCAGTAAATTGAAACGCAGATTGAAATGAAACAATAAGAGATGTGGTAGCAGTTCCTATATTAGCTCCCAATAAAAACGCTATAGCAACTTTTAAACCAATAAATTTAGCAGCTAAAAGTCCCATTATTAGCGCCATTGCACCATCAGATGATTGTATTAATGTAGTAAAAAATACACCAAATAATAATGATATAAAATTATTTTTGGAAATAATTTTAATTACTTTTTTAAATTTATTATCACCAATATTTTTCAAACTAGTTGATAATTTTTTAGTTGAAAATATAAATAAAGATAAGCTAGCTAATGCAAAAATTATAGCTAATGAAGTCGTTTGAAAAGTCATAAATTTCAAATTTATTTGTTAAATAAATTTGCAAATCCTCCCATTCCGTTTTTGGATATTTCTTTCATTTTTTTAGATAAAGAATCGAATTCGTTAATCAATTTATTGTATTCTTGTGCTGTTCTACCAGAACCTTTAATTATTCTTTCTTTTCTAGAATTAATTTTTAAAAGTTTAGGATTTTTTCTTTCTTCCATAGTCATAGAAGAGATAATTATTTCATAAAGTTTTATTTTTTCATCAACTCCTTCAACTTGAGATATATCTATTTTGCTTTCTAATCCTGGAATTAATTTTATTATTTTTGAAAATTTACCCATTTTTTTCATCTGATGTAATGAATTTAATAAATCGTCTAAATTAAAATTACCCGAAAACATTCTTTTACCTAATTTTTCAGCTTTATCTTTATCTATTACTTCCTCTGCTTTTTCAATTAAAGATAAAACATCACCCATTCCTAGTATTCTATCAGCCATTCTATCAGGGTGAAATAAATCAAAATTGTTAGTTTTTTCACCTGTACCAATAAAAGCTATAGGAATATTTAGTAATTTAGTTATAGAAAGTGCGGCTCCACCTCTTGCATCAGAATCTAACTTAGTAATAATAGAAGAAGTTAAATTTAAATATTCATTAAAAGTGGTTGCTACATTTATTATATCTTGTCCAGAAAGAGCATCTGCTACAAATAATATCTCATCTGGTCTTGCGATTTGTTTAACATTAACTAGTTCTTGCATTAGTACTTCATCAATCGATAAACGTCCTGCAGTATCAATAATAACAAAATCATAAAATTCAGTTCTAGCTTTTTCCATTCCATTTTTCACAATATCTTCAACTTTGGAATCATTTTCAAAATAAACATCTATGTTCAATTGTTTACCTAAAACTTTTAATTGTTCAATAGCTGCAGGTCTGTATATATCAGCAGCTATCATTAAAGGTTTTTTAATTAATTTTTTTCTTAAAAAATAACTAGTAAGTTTTGCTGTTGAAGTTGTTTTACCAGATCCTTGTAAACCTGTCATCATAAAAACTGTTCTATTATTTTGTAACTTTATTTCTTTTGTTTTACCACCTAAAACTCTAGTTAATTCATCATTAACTATTTTTATCATTTGTTGTCCTGCGTTTAATTTGCCAATTATTTCGGATCCAATCGCTTTTTCTTTTACTTCTTTAATAAAATCTTTAACAACAAGTAAATTTACGTCAGCATCTAATAAAGCAATTTTAATTTCTCTTGTTATTTCTAGTAAGTCTTCCTCTTTTAAAACTGTTTTTTTATTCGCTTTTTCCATTGCTTTTTGCAATCTTTTACCTAAAAAATCTAACATAATGTTTTAAATTATATTAGATTTAATAACTTATTTTAGAAAAATAAAAAAAGAAGTAAAATTTTACTTCTAAATTTTTATTAATTTTCAGCTATACCTTCTATTTTTGCAATCGCTTTAATAGAATCTTTTTCTTTTAAAGAAATAATTTTTACTCCTTTAGTATTTCTGGAAGTTTCAGCAATTTGACTTAAAGGCGTTCTTATTGCTACACCTTGTTTAGTTAAAATTAGAATTTCTTCTGTCCCTTTTACATTACCTATATAAGTTAATCTTCCGGCTTTTTCACTATTTATTGTTTTAACACCCTTAGCTCCACGTGATGTAATTCTGTATTCATCAATTAATGTTTTTTTTCCAAATCCAAACTCTCCTAGAGCTAATATATAATTACCTTCTGAAGTTGTAGAAGCTCCTACAACTTCATCCTTTGGTTCTAATTTAATTGCTTTAACACCTTCTGATATTCTTGATAAGGTTCTTAATTCGTCGCTTAAAAATCTTACAACATGACCATTAGATGCACCAATAATAATTTCATCACCATCTTTTACAATAAAGGCTCTTTGTAATTCATCGCCATCTTTTAGACCTAAAGCAATTTTACCGTTTGAATTAATTCTTTGATAATGAATTATATCTGTTTTTTTAATTATTCCTTTTTTGGATACTGTAACTAAATAATTTCCTGTTTTATATTCCGAAACAGATAGCATAGAAATAACTTTTTCATCTTTTTGTATTGATATTAAATTAATAAAAGGAATTCCTTTTCCTAGTTTAGATTGTTCAGGAATTTCATAAGCTCTTAATCTATAAACTTTTGCTAAGCTTGTAAATATTAATAAATCTGTGTGCGTATTAGTAATTAATATTGAACTTAAATCATCATCTTGATATGTTGTAGCTGTGTTAGAACCAACACCACCTCTATTTTGGGTTTTATACTCATCAATATTAATTCTTTTTACGTAACCATTTGTTGTTAATGTTATTGCTACATCATTGGATGGTATTAAATCTTCATCATTAATAGTCCCGATTTCTGTAGAACTAATTTCTGTTTTACGCTTATCTGCGAAATTTTCTTTAACTTCATTTAATTCTTTAATTATCAATTCTATTAGTTTATTTTTTGAGTCTAAAATTTCTTTTAGTTCTTTTATTTTTTGATATAGTTCATCCATTTCAGAAATTAATTTTTCAACAGCTAATCCTGTTAATCTACTTAATCTCATTTCAATAATTGCTTTTGTTTGGATTTGTGTTAATTTAAATCTATCTGCTAATTTTCCTTGAGCCTCGGCGTCAGATTTAGAAGTTTTAATTATTTGAATAACTTCGTCTATATTTTCAATGGCTATTTTTAAACCTTCAAGAATACGAACTCTTTCTTCGGCTTTTTTTAAATCAAACTGTAACCTTCTTGTAAAAACATCTACTTGGTGTTCTAAATAAACTTCTAATGCTTGTTTTAAATTTAATAATTTAGGTTCACCTTTAACCAAAGCGATCATATTGATAGAATAACTTATTTGTAATGATGTTAATTTATAGAGATTATTTAATACAACTTCAGGAATAAATCCTTTTTTAATGTCAAATACAACCCTGATTCCTTCTCTTGAAGTTTCATCTCTGATATCAGAAATTCCTTCAATTTTCTTTTCTTTTATTAATTGAACTATTTTTTCTATTAATACAGGTTTTTTTACTTCATAAGGTATTTCGTAAACTATTATTTTACTTTTTCCGTTTTTAAATTCTTCAATTCTAACCTTTGATCTTAAAATAAAAGAACCTCTACCTGTTTCATAAGCTTTTAAAACTCCACTTTTCCCTAAAATCATTGCTCCAGTAGGGAAATCAGGACCTTTGATATATTCCATTAATTCATTTATTGTAATATCAGGATTTTTAGCTAATGCAATTGTTGCATCAATAACTTCACCTAAATTGTGAGGTGGTATTGTTGTTGCCATACCAACTGCAATACCTGTAACACCCGAAACTAAAAGATTAGGTATTTTTGAAGGTAAAATACTTGGCTCTACTTCTGAACCATCATAATTAGGTATAAAATCAACAGTGTCTTTTTTAATACTTTCTACCATTAATGAAGCGATTTTAGACATTCT
Source organism: Mesomycoplasma molare (assembly GCF_024918955.1). Lineage (NCBI taxonomy): Bacteria > Bacillati > Mycoplasmatota > Mycoplasmoidales > Metamycoplasmataceae > Mesomycoplasma > Mesomycoplasma molare. The sequence goes on along the minus strand of NZ_CP103423.1, from coordinate 296,278 downwards.
TGCTTCTGTATAACGCATAGCTGCAGCTTCGTCACCATCGATTGAACCGAAATTACCATGACCATCAATTAATGGATATCTTAATGAAAAATCTTGAGCCATACGAACCATAGCATCATAAACTGATGAGTCTCCATGTGGGTGATATTTACCTAAAACATCACCAACTATTCTAGCAGATTTTTTATGCGCTACAGAATGAGTAATACCTAATTCACTCATTCCATATAAAATTCTTCTATGAACGGGTTTTAAACCGTCTCTTGCATCCGGTAATGCTCTTGAAACAATAACAGACATAGCATATTCTAAAAAAGAATTACGCATTTCATCTGATATTGCTTTAGGTATAATACCCGAAGTCTCTGATTCGATTAATTGAGAAGAAACTACATATTCCTCTTTATCTTGAGGAGCAATTTCTTCCTCATCTTCCTCTTCTTTTTTTTCTTCTTTTTGAAAAACTGTTTTTATTTCTTCATCTTCAACTAAATATTTTTTTAAGTCATCTTTTTTATCTTCTTCATCAAAAAACATGGTTACCTCATCGCTTACTTTAATTTAAATATAATTTAAATTATAACAAAAAAAGTATATTTTTGGATTTTGTTAATTAATTTTTGTAAAATTTCATTTTGTCATATATCATTTATTTATTAGACATAATTTTTATCTGAAGGAGAAAAAAATGAAAAAAGAAATTTTTATTGCTGGAGGTTGTTTTTGAGGTGTGGAAGCTTATTTTTCTAGAGTATTAGGTATAGAAAAAGCTGAATCTTTTTATATAAATGGAGGTTTTGAAGGCGTTACTTATAAAGAAGTGTGCACTACTACAAAACATGCAGAAGCAGTGAAAATCATATATGAAGATAGTCAAATTTCAGAAGAAATAATATGAAATCTTTATTTAAATATTGTGGATCCTTATTCTTTAAATAAACAAGGTAATGATATAGGAACCCAATATAGAGTTGGAATATATTCTAATGATGAAGAACTACTTGATAAGTACAAAAAATTAAACTCTCAATTTGTTAAAAAAGAAAATAAAAATAATTTTTTAGAATTTTTACCTGTATATGATCAAACTAAAGCTGAAGAATATCACCAAAAATATTTAGAAAAAAATCCTCTTGGATATTGTCATATTAATCTTTATAGTATACCTAAAGAATTATTAAAAGAAGAATATAAAAAAAACATCAACTAGTAATTAGAAAGTTGATGTTTTTTAGTTTAAATCAAAGGTCTGTGTATAAATTCTTTCGGTATTTGATTTAGATTTATATTTAATAGTTAGAATTTTTGTTTCTTCAGAGTAGGTTGCATCAGAAAAGTTTGTTTCATGATTATTAACGGTCTGTATTTGGGTAAAATTTAAACCATCTTTTAAGACTAAGATTTTATTATCATCTTTAGAATTTCCTCCTAACAATCCAATAAATTTTGCTCTTTTATAATATTGCATTCCTCTAAAACCATTTTTTAATTTAGCTAGTTTTGCATGAAATAATTCTTTTCAGTTATCACTAGCGGGTTTAAAAGCATTTTCAAAAAGATTTTGATCATCATCTGACATAGAAGTGCTATTATCCATATTATTTGATTCACCAGAAGAAACACTACTTACAGAATCATTTGAACCACTTGCACTTTCTGACTCTGAAGCTGCAGAGCTAGTTTCTAATTTTACATTAATTGTTTGAGAAAATACTTTATTACTTACTGAATTCTTTATTTTATATTTAAATGTTAAATTACCCGTCACTGAATCATATATGGTGTCTAATGTTTTTGTAGGAAATTTATTAGAGCTATCAAACTTATCGCTTTTATCTATTTCTGAAACACGGGAAATATTTTTAAAATCTGTTCCTTCTTTTGCAACAAAAATTTTATTGTCATCTTTAGAATTTCCACTTATAATACCAATGAAATTTTGTTTAGGATAAAATTGTAAACCGTAAAAATCACCTTTACTATCTACTTTATTTTTAAATAAAGTTTTTCATTCGCTTGAAGCAGGTACAAGAATATTTTCATACAATGTTTCATCAATTTCTGCTTTTTTATTTTCTTTAGTAAAAATTATTTCCTGTGTATAATCTTTATCTGTTGGATCTCCTTTAATTTTATATTTAAAAACTAAAGTTCTAGTTTCTTCTTTTCATTCGGCATCTCTATATCTTTTTATATCTCTTGTATCACTAGGGATAGTGATTTGTCTAATTAATTTAGAATCAAGTCCTTCTTTAGTAATAAATATATCATTATTATCTCTTCCTATTCCTAATAATCCAAAGAAATTATTAGTTTCATAAAATTGAATTCCCGTAAACCCTCTTGAATTAATCAAATCATAGAATTTTGTTTGAGAATTTTCGTCTTTAAAAACTAAAGCATTTGAATAATCAAAATTAGCATCGTAACTTGCTTCAACTATATTACTTTCTTTTTCTGTATTTTTAACTTCTTTTTCAGTACTATTTTCTTGATCTGCCGCTATAACTTCTCCGCTTTGACAAGAAATTAAAGAAAATAATGTTAGTGAAGAAATAGTTCCTAATAATTTTAGCTTTAATTTTTTTAATTTCATAAATTTCCCCTTTAATTTAGTGTTAAAAAAACATAGAATTTTAATTTAAAAAATTAATAATTCTATGCATTATAAATGCTATTCTTCATCAACTTTAATAGCACGTTTTTTAATAATAACATCAGCGATTTGTTTTGGAGTTACTTCATAATGATCGAATTGCATTTGATATGTTCCACGACCTGAAGTCATAGATCTTAATTGTGTTGAGTAACCAAACATTTCTGATAATGGAACATCGGCTCTTATAATATTAGCTCCATCACTTCTTGTTTCTTGCTCTTTAACTTGCCCTCTTCTACGTGATAAATCTCCCATTACATCACCAGAATAATCTGCTGGAACAACAACAGAAACATCCATAATTGGTTCTAATAAAACAGTTCCTATAGCATCTTTAGCTTTTGTTAATGCTTTTGATGCCGCAATTTTATAAGCCATTTCTGAGGAGTCAACATCATGGTATGATCCATCAAATAATGTAGCTTTAATATTAATCATAGGATATCCGGCTAATATACCTGCTGCCATTTTATCTTCAAGACCTTTTTGAATTGATTTTATATACTCTTTTGGAATTTTACCACCAACAATTTTATCAACAAATTCAAAACCACCATCTGGATTTGGTTCAAATTTAATTCACACATGACCATATTGTCCTTTACCACCAGATTGTTTAATATGTTTACCTTCAACTTCAGCAGATTTAGTTATTGTTTCACGATATGAAACTTGAGGAGCTCCAACAGTTGCTTCTACACCAAATTCTCTTTTTAAACGATCAACAATAATATCTAGATGTAATTCACCCATACCTGCAATTATAGTTTGTCCTGTTTCTTCATCTGTTCATGTTTTAAATGTAGGATCTTCATTTGCTAATTTTTGTAAACCTAAAGATAATTTTTCAGTAGCTGCTTTAGAAGCTGGTTCTAAAGCTTGAGAAATAACAGGTTCTGGAAAAACCATTCTTTCTAAAACAAAACGTTTAGCTTTTTCTGAAATTAGAGTATCTCCTGTAATTGTATCTTTTAACCCAACAGCTGCACCAATATCTCCTGCTCTAACTTCATCAATTTCTTCTCTTGAATTAGCGTGCATTTCCAAAATACGCCCAACTCTTTCTTTTTTATCTTTGGTAGAGTTATAAACATAGGAACCTTTTTGTAAAACTCCTGAATAAACCCTAAAAAATGTTAATGTACCAACAAATGGATCGTTCATTATTTTAAAAGCTAACGCTGAAAAATCAAAATCATCTGAAGCAGGAACTTCAATAACTGATTCATCATCTGCATAACCTTTTATAGCTGGAACATCTAATGGTGAAGGTAGATAGTCCACAACTGCATCTATCATTTTTTTAACACCTTTATTTTTAAATGATGTACCACAAACTACAGGGAAAAATTCTGAAGTTAAAGTTGCTTTTCTAATAGCTGCTCTTAATGTTTCTGAATCTACTTCAGATCCATCTAAAGCCATCATCATAACATCTTCATCAAAATCTGCCACAGCTTCTACTAATTGATTTCTCATTAATTTAGCTTTATCTAATAATTCAGCAGGAATTTCAATTTCCTTTGCGTTTTCTTCTTTTTCACCATCGTATTCGAAAGCTTTCATTTCAACTAAATCGATTAGTCCTCTATAATCAGATTCTGCTCCAATATTTAATTGGATAGCAACCGCATTTCCACCTAATCTTTCTTTAACTGAACGAATTGAAGCTTCAAAATCAGCTCCTGCTTTGTCCATTTTGTTTACGTAAACAATTCTAGGTACTTTGTAATTTGTCGCTTGTCTTCAAACTGTTTCTGTTTGTGGTTCAACACCAGATTGAGCATCTAGAACAGCAACTGCTCCATCTAAAACTCTTAGTGAACGTTCAACTTCAACAGTAAAGTCAACGTGCCCTGGAGTATCGATTATATTAATTCTTTTATCTTTTCAAAACGCTGTTGTAGCAGCAGAGGTTATAGTGATACCTCTTTCTTTTTCTTGTTCCATTCAGTCCATTTGTGAACCACCATCGTGTGTTTCACCTATTTTATGTATTTTTCCTGTATGAAATAAGATTCTTTCTGTGGTAGTAGTTTTACCTGCATCAATGTGAGCCATTATACCGATATTACGATAATCTTTTAAGTCGAATTTTCTTGCCATAATTATCATCTAAAATGAGCAAATGCTTTATTAGCTTCTGCCATTTTGTGTGTATCTTCTTTCTTCTTAATTGCTCCACCTGTATTATTTGATGCATCAATGATTTCATTAGCTAATCTTAAATCCATTGTTTTTTCAGCTCTTAATCTTGAGTAATTTATTAATCATCTTAAAGATAATGTTTGTTTTCTTCTAGCTGAAACTTCCATTGGAACTTGGTAGTTTGTTCCTCCAACACGTCTTGATCTAATTTCAAGTTGTGGAGTTATATTATTAATTGCTTGTTGAAAAACTTCTAATGGATCTTTTCCTGTTTTTTCTTTAACAATATCAAAAGCTGAATATAAAATTGTTTGAGCTGTTGATTTTTTACCATCTAACATAATAGCATTAACTAATTTAGTAACTAATTTTGAGTTAAAAATTGGATCTGCTAAAACATCACGAATAGGTGCTTGTTTTCTTCTTGACATATTTTTCTCCTTTATTTTATATTAAAAATTATTTTTTAGGTTTTTTGGCACCATATTTTGATCTAGCTTGATTTCTCTTATTAACTCCAGCTGTATCTTGTGTACCTCTAACAATGTGATATCTAACCCCTGGTAAGTCTTTTACTTTACCTCCACGAATTAAAACTACTGAGTGTTCTTGTAAATTATGACCCTCTCCTGGAATATAAGCTGTTACTTCCATTCCGTTTGATAATTTAACCCTTGCATATTTTCTTAAAGCTGAGTTAGGTTTTTTAGGTGTCATTGTTGCTACCCTTGTACATACTCCACGTTTAAATGGAGAAGGCAATTTTGTCTCTTTTTTTTGTAAAGAGTTGTAACCAACGATTAGCGCAGGAGCTTTAGTTTTTCTAACTTTATTTACACGCCCTTGGCTAACTAATTGTGCTATTGTAGGCATTCTTATTCCTTTCTTATTTAAAAATAATTAAAATTTTATCTCTTAATTTACAAAATTTATATTATAGGATAAATTAAGCTTATTAATTATATAACAACTTACCCGAGTGTATCGAAAAAAAATTATTTCTTTGATATATTAAAAAATATTTTATGCTAATCAAGTAAATTTTTAAGTTTTTGGACTGATGGTTCTAAAGTTAAATATGAACCCGATACTAAAACATCAGCTCCTGCATTAAAACACTTAGAAGCTGTGAAATTATTTATTCCACCATCTACTTGTATCAAAATATCTAAATTATTTTTGTTTATAAAATCTCTAGCTGATTTAATTTTATCTAGCGAATGTTCAATAAAAGTTTGTCCGCCTTTTCCTGGTTCTACAGACATTATTAGTAATAAATCAAAATGTTTTAAAATATTTTGTACTTCTAAAAAATCTGTATTAGGTTTTATTGATAAACCTAATTTAATTTTATTTTGATATTCTTTTACAAAATCCAATAATTCATTTTGATCTTTAAAAACTTCATAATGAACAGTTGCATAATCAACTACACCGATCACTTGCTCAACTATTTTTTTTGGCTCATAGGCCATTATATGAATATCCATAATATGATTTTGGGAATTATTTTTTATTTCTTTTATTTCTTTTATTTCAATAGCTCTATTTTCTACAAATTTAGCATCCATGTAATCATAATGAATTCAATCAATACCCATATTTAAAAGTGTATGAGTCATATCTAACCTTTTTTCTTTTTCGATGCTTAATAATGATGGACTAATTTTTTTCATTTTTACCTTTCAAAAATTCCTTTAATAAATTTATGTAATTTTCGTACCTGAATAAAGGTATTTCTTCTTGTTTTACCATTAATTTAATTTTACAATCTTCTTCGTTTTCTTTGTAATGTAGGCAACTTCTATATTTGCAATAAATAAAATTTTCTCTAAATATAGCAAAAGATTGATTTATTTCTTCTTTATTAATATCTAGCGAAAAAGAAGAAAACCCGGGAGTGTCTATCAAAAATCCACCATTTCATTCAATCATTTGAACAACTCTAGTAGTGTGTTTTCCTCTGTTTAAAGATTTCGATATTTCTTGTGTTTGAAAATCTTGATCTGATAAATTATTAATTAAACTTGTTTTGCCAACTCCTGTTTGGCCCATAAAAACTGAAATTTTGTTCTTAAATAATGGCTTAAGTTTTTTTATGTTTTCACTTTCTTTTTCTTTGTTATTTATAAAGAAAAAATCATAATTCATTTTTTTATAGTCTTTTGCAATAAGATCAAAATCTAAAAATAAATCTACTTTTGTAAAAATTATTATGGGCTTTATTTTTTTAGATTCTATAATTAATAAAAATTTATCTAAAAGAAAAGAACTAAAGTCAGGTTCTTTAAGCGAGATAACAACTATAACTTGATCAATGTTTGCAATTTTAGGTCTAATAAAAAAGTTTTTTCTTTCTAAAATTTTATTTACCATTCCATTTTTTTCGTATTCTACAATATCACCAACAACGGGTAATACATCGGAATTTCTTAATTTTCCACTCCCTCTTAATCTGATAACATTATTATTTTGATCTAAAATGTCATAAAAACCCGCAATTATTCTTATTACTTTTCCTTTTTCCATAACTTCCCATCTATTCTATTAATAATAAAATTATAACAATGATTAATAAAATTAAAACAATAACTAATGATGTGTAAAGTATAAAATTACCCATTTTTCCAGTTCAAAAATCTAAAAAAGTTTTCTTTTCAGGTTTATTATAATCAATTATTTTTTCAGCTAAACGATCTGGTCTTAAACAAGTGGATAAATCTCTATATAATTCACTCATATCTCTATATCTATTATCAGGATTTTTTGCTAAACATCTATTAATAATATTGATTAAACCATGAGAAGTTGTTTGTTTTAAAACTTGAATTTTAGGAACAGGATTATATTTATGTTTACTTATAATTTTAACATGTGAATAGCCAGTAAAAGGCACTGATCCAATTAGCATTTGATACATAACTATTCCAACAGAGTATATATCTATCTTTTCTGATCCTTTTTCTTTATAATCTGCAATTTCACCTGGCATATAATGAACGGATCCTATAACTTTATTTTCTTGCGTTAATCTTTCCGACTCATTATCTATTGCTATACCTAAATCTATTATTTTAATTTCATTTAATGTGGAAACCATTATATTTGAATCTTTAATATCTCTATGATAAATTCCGGCATTATGAATTTCTTTTAAACCTAGCACTATTTGTTTAGAATAATTAACAACTTCTTCCTTGGAAAGAGAACCAACCCTTTCAATTACATTTTTAAGAATTGTTCCCTCTATTAATTCCATCACTATTCAAAATTCTCTATTTTCTCTATCAAAACAGTAATCTAATAATTTTATTACATAAGGTGAATTTATTTTTTTATGAATTCTTATTTCTTGAGCAAATCTTTTTATATTATTTTCGTCCATTAAGTTTGAATTCATAAATTTTATGGCACATTTCGTTTTGTTTGCTTTGTTTATTGCTAGGTATATGGTAGACATACCTCCACCACCTATCATATTTAAAATTTTGTATTTTTCTTCAAGTTTCTTTTTATATCCTAAATTATTCATCTTTTATCTCTACTAAAATTAATGTTAAATTGTCGCTTGAATTATTTTCTAAAGCTTGCTGAATTAATAATTTCCCTTTATATTCTATATTTTGATTTTTTAAAAACAATATATTTTCGATAATCGATTTGGATAAAAAATCGTGTACACCATCTGTTGTTAAAAGAAAAAATACTTCATTATTTTCTTTTTTATCTATTAGTTCATTCATATTACTCGATAAAAAATCAATTTCCATTAGTTTTTTGGGACCTAATGAAGAGATTAAAGATTTAGCTCCAGGAATAATACTTGCTTCCTCTAAAGTAAAGCCTTCATTTTCCATATAAAAATTTAAAAGGTTTTGATCCTTGGTAATTTGTTTTAATTGATTTTTATAAATATAAAATCTTGAATCACCTATATTTATAGAATAAATATTTTTTGTTTTTGTTTCATAAATAACGGCAGATAAAGTTGTTCCCATATCTAAAAAAGATAAGTCATTATTTTCGGCTCATTCTTTCATTTTTTGTTTTGATAAATTTACAATTTTTATAAATCATTGATCAATTTTTTCATTATTTTCAATCGCAGGATTTAAGGAACTAAAATTTTCACGGAAAGTTTCTACAGTTATTTCTGAAGCTTTTTTTCCACCTAAATGACCACCCATACCATCTGCTACTAAAAATAGAAAAAAATTATCATTGTATAGAATACAATAATTATCTTGATTTTCTTCTCTTTTTCCTTTTTCACTTACAGAAAAAAAACTTACATTATTAATTTTTTTAATCATTATTTTTTAATTCTTTAAATATTATTTTTTTTATTTCGTTAGCCGCTATATGCGCATCATCATTAATAACTGAGTATAAAAATTTATCTTTTTCTTTTAACTCTTCTTTTGCTTTATCAATTCTAATTTTTATTTCTTTCTCAGTTTCTGTTGCTCTATTATTAATTCTATTTTTTAACTCTTGTAAAGAAGGTGGAGTAATAAAAATGGAAATTAAACAAGAACTTTCATTTTTTTCTTCATAATATTTCATTATATTTAATGCGCCATTAGTTTCTATTTCTAATAAAGGCAAAAACCCTTGCTTGTTTATATTTTCAATTTCGGAATAAAGTGTTCCATAAAAATTATTAAAATGGCTATTTCATTCAATAAACTCATTATTTTTTATTTTCTTTTCAAATTCTTCTTTAGAAACAAAATAATAATGAACCCCATCCACTTCACCTTCTCTTGGTTTTCTTGTAGTTACAGAACAAGAAAGTTTTAATTTCATTTCACTATTATCTTCAAATAATATTTTTTCAATTGTGCCTTTACCTACACCTGAAGGTCCTGCTAAAATTACTAATTTATCTTTTTTCATTTTTCACCTTTTATCTTTTTTTTATAAAAAATACAAAAGTTTTACCATATTTCTTTTTCTTATCTATTAAAAATTCATCTGAAAATTTTATTTTTTCAGTATTTGTTTCTACTATTAGTGTACCATGCTCGTCTAATATATCATTTTCTAAAATCTTTTTACAAGTTTCTTCCAACAAAGTAACTTCGTTATACGGAGGATCTAAATATATAAAATCAAACTTTTTTTCTTTAAACAATTCTATCATTTGAAATGCTTCCACATTAAAAAGAAAAAGATTTTCTATATTTAATTTTTTCTGGTTTTTTTCTATAAGATTAAAGACTTTTCTATTTTTTTCTGAAGAAAAAACTTCTTTAGCTCCTCTTGAAATAAATTCAAATGAAATTGCACCTGAACCTGAAAATAAATCTAATACTTTTGTTCCTTCTATTTCAAATTGAATAGAAGAAAAAATGGATTCTCTTACTCTATCTGTTGTAGGTCTAACTATATTTAAGTCAGGTTCTTCTATTTTTCTTCCTTTTAATTTACCAGCAATTATTCTTAACATATATTTAAAAATATTACCATAAATTTAAATAATATTCTCATTAATAAATTCTTTAATTTCTTTGTAAATTGTGTAATTAGACTTTACGTTTGCAAATTTTAAATAAATTTCCAATGAATGAGATAAATAATAAAACGTTTTTAAGTCTTCAATACTTTTATAAGAGGCATTTTGTGTATGAATTTTACAAGTCATACCGCCGCTAAATATTTTAAAATCATTAAGATTTTTATTACTATAACACTCAATGCATTTATCTGCGGTTTGTTTATATCCTAAAAAAGTTAATATTTTAAATAGTATATACGTTTTTATAAAGAAAATATTGTTATTTTTAGCTATTTTTAAACTATATTCTAATAAATCAAAAAATTCTTTATTAGAATATTCTAAAATCTTTATATAGCGCATTATTTCTAAAAATTCTTCATATATATTTTTTTTATCTAAAAAATTGAAGTTTTCTATAATGTTCCCTTTTTTTAATTTAGACATTGAGTTATTCAATCTAGATAAAAACAATTCATATTCACCTATAGTCAATAAAAGTAAAGAATTTCTATTTTTACTTAAAGGTTTTCTAACCCCCTTAGCTAAAAAACTAATTACTTTTTTAGTAGTTAATATTTTAACAATAGCATCATTATTTTCGTATTCTTTATAATCTATAACAATACCCTTAATTAAAGTTGTTGACATTTTTTTCAAATAACTTTCTTTTAACTAATGGATCATCTATATGTTTAGCTCAATCTACTTTTAGATAAACTATTTCAAAAACTAAAAATTTTACTAAATCAATCAAGAAAAAAATTCAATATGTTTGACTTAAACTTATATTTTTATCTTGTGGTTTAATAACAAAAGTTATAAAAATTAATCATAAAAGAGCAGAAAATTCTAAACAAAATTCTAAGATTGCAACTAAGTTAGTTCTACCTCCTGAAGCAATTAATCTACTTGAAGTAGAAAATCAAATCCAAATCGGATTAAAAACAACAATTACTAAAAGAGTTTTTTGAAGTTCTGAAAGATATAAAATTTTAGCTTGTTCTTTTGTTGAAGAATTAGTTGCAATTTCTGCTGCAAAATAATTAATATGTGGTACTAATAAAGAAAAAAATAAAAGTAGAAAGGATAAAATAAAGGCAACTATTGTATGAAAACCTTTTAACTCATTAGCATTTTTCTTAGCAATTTCAAATTCTTTTTTTCCTAAATATTTGCCGACAAAACCCGAAATATTAGAAGTTATTGCTCCAAAAACCGCCAAAAACATTTCACTTATTGCGCCGGTTAAACCTAATATAGCAGCAGCACCAATGGCTCAATCTACATTACCTATAGTTCCTTGAGGATACATTTTATTAAATAAAATATTTCTTAAAATTATTAATATAGTGTTTGATGAAATTAAAATAACACTATGTATTCTAATAAAAATTTTCTTTCAAGTATCTTTTGAAACTTCCAATAAACTAAAAGGATTGATTAAAGCTTTTCTAACTTTTTTATAAACAAAAAAAGTATCACCAAAAATACCAAAAATTCTTGCTGCAATAGAAGCAAAAGCTGCTCCTTTAACTCCTAAATTAAAAACGTGTATTAATAATATATTTAAAATAATGTTTATTAAAAGGGACCCAATTGATGAAATTAAGGCTTCTTTACCATGACCTGTTTCAGTCAATAAGGAACTCATCGGTGATGTTCAAGCAAAAATTATTCATGTAATTACAATTAATCTTAAATAATCAATAGATTGTTGTAATGTTTTTTCATCTTGTTTTATCTGATAAAAAACAGATATCATATTTTTAGAAAAAAAGAGAGAAAATAATGAAAAAATAGTAACTGATATAAAGGTTAAAAGTACTCTAACTCTCATTACTTCTTTTGTTTTATTATAATTTTTTGAACCTCAATATTGACCTATAATTCCCGAACAAACAAAAGATATACCAGTGATAACACCACCAACTATCCCTGTTCATGAATTTGCATAGGATAAAGAATCAACACCATGCGGTATTGTAGTAACCATAAAATTATCAATAAATCCATTTAATGAAAAAAGGAATCCTGTTATTATTATTGGAAGAGAAAATTTAAAATACATTAATCATTTTTTTTTATTTTCTGGAAAATGATTTTTTAAAAATATTACCCACTTCTTCTCTAACATAATTATTAAATTTTAGCAAATATTTTAAAAAAATATAATTTTATGGTAATATATAGTTAATTCTTCAAAATTGAAGGGTTATCGAAACTAAATGTTTCTTACGATAAATTTCCGATGCAGAAGGCATTATTTCATATAATAATATCATTAAGAATGGTGAGCTGTTCTTAATATTTTTATTTTTTTATTATATAATTAAAAACATGAAAAAAATTATAGATTGAGATCAATATTTTATGGCATTAACTAAGTTGAGCGCCTTACGTTCTAAAGACCCTAATACACAAGTGGGAGCTTGTATAATAAATAATAGAAAAAGAGTTATTGGTTTAGGATATAACGGAATGCCTTCAGGAAATGATGATGATTTTCCATGATCAAGAGAAGGAGAAAGTGCTAAAGAAACTAAATATCCATATGTTGTACACGCAGAAATAAACGCTATTCTAAACTCTATTACTACATTAGAAAATGCTGTTCTTTATACATCTTTATTTCCTTGTTCCAATTGCGCAAAAACAATTGTTCAATCCGGAATAAAAGAAGTTATTTATTTTCAAGACAAATATCACGATACAGAAGATGCATGAATAGCAAGAAAAATATTTAAAGATTCTTTTGTAAAAACAAGAAAATTAGAAGAAATAAAAATTACTTTAGAACTTTAGTAGAAATATTGAAAATTATAATTTATTATATTTATACATAAAAAGGAGAAAAATGAGTAGACACTTTAATGAACAAGAACTTATAAGAAGAAAAAAACTAGAAACATATAAAGAAATGAATATAAATCCTTATTCTCAAGCCGGTGAAATTTCAGATAATTCAGTTAGTCTTTTAGTTAAATATCATTCCTATTCTAAGGAATATTTACATAACAAAAACTTTACTGCATCTGTGGTTGGAAGAATAATGACAAAAAGAGGTCCTTTCATTGTTTTAAAAGACCAGGAAGCAAAAACACAAATTTACTTTAATAAAAAAGAAAATATTGAATTAAGTAAGCTAGTTGAAACCTTTGATATTGGTGATATTATATGAGTAAAAGGTTTTGTAATGAAAACAAATACTGGTGAAATTTCATTAAACGCTAAAGAAATTAAGTTATTAACTAAAGCTTTAAAACCACTTCCTGAAAAATATCATGGTTTAACAGACGTTGAAGAAAAATATCGTCGTCGTTATGTCGATTTAATCATTAATGAAGAAGCTAAGGAAATATTTTGAACAAGAAGTAAAATCATTTCTTATGTTAGAAGTTTTTTTGATAATTTGAAATATTTAGAAGCAGATACTCCTGTTCTTCACCCTATTTTAGGAGGAGCTAGCGCCCGTCCTTTTACAACATTTCATAATGCTTTAAGTATGGATTTTTATTTAAGAATAGCGACAGAACTACCACTAAAAAAACTTTTAGTTGGTGGTTTTGATAGAGTATATGAAATTGGAAGAATTTTTAGAAATGAAGGAGTTGACACAACTCATAATCCTGAATTTACCTCTATCGAATTTTATGAAGCATATTCAGATTTAAATATCATGATGAAGAGAACTGAAGATTTAATTTCTTCTTTAGCAAAAAAACTAGGGAAAGAAGAAATTCAATACGGTGGTCATTTAATTAGTTTGAAAGCTCCATTTAAAAAAATAGATATGGTGGATGAAACTTCTAAACACGTTGGAGTAGATTTAAAAAATGCTTCTTTTGAAGAAATTAAAGCAATTGCAATTAAAAATAAAATTAAAATCGAACCTTATTTTACTAGTGGTCATTTAATTAATGAATTATTTGAATTATTTGTAGAAGAAACTTTAATTCAACCTACATTCGTTTATGGGCATCCTATAGAAATTTCTCCTTTAGCTAGACAAAACGAAAAAGATCCTAGATTCACAGATAGAGCAGAATTATTTATAAACAAAAAAGAATATGCAAATATGTTTAGTGAATTAAATGATCCTATTGATCAACTAGAAAGATTTGAATCACAATTGAAAGAAAAAGAGTCAGGAAACGACGAAGCAAGTGAAATAGATATGGATTTTGTTGAAGCTTTAGAATACGGTATGCCTCCTGCTGGTGGATGTGGAATAGGTATTGATAGATTAGTTATGTTATTAACACAAAAAGAATCAATTAGAGAAGTATTATTATTTCCGCACCTTAAAAATAGAGGAAATTAATTATGAAAAAATTGTTTGCTTTTGATCTAGATGGAACTTTACTAACAAGTGAAGGTAAAATTCACCCTGAAACCATTAATGCACTTAAACTTGCTAAAAAACACGGACATTATTTAGCAATCGCAACAGGAAGAGCTATTGCATCAACTACTATATTTTTAAAACAATTTCCTGATTTTGATTTTTTAATTTCAAATAATGGTACAGCTATTTACGATGTGAAAAATAAAGAAACATTTATTAAAGATCATTTGCCTAGTGATTTATTAGATTTATTTTTAAATGCTGCTAAAGAAAGTAAAAGTTTTTTTACATTGAGTACCGAAAAAAATGTATACCCTTTCAAAGAAAAAAATCAAGATTTTACATGATTGAGTCAACAAGAAAAAATGGACTATGATGAACAACTCTTTAAAAGCGAAGAAGAGTTAAAAGAAGCTATTTTTATAAGAAAAGAGAAAATTACACAATTAGCTTTAAGAAATTCTCAAGAAACCATCAAAAAATTAGCGGAAAAATACACAAAAATTTTAAATCAAAGCGCTAGTTGTATTGTTACAAATAGAGTTTATTTAGATATAAATCCTAAAAATACTGATAAATTTTTTGGGTTAGAATTAATATTAAAAAAATTAAATCTTACCACTAATAATCTCATAACATTCGGGGATTCAGGAAATGATATTTTAATGATTAAAAATGCTGCTAAAGGTTTTGCAATGGAAAATGGAACAGATTCAGCTAAAGAAGTAGCTTTTAAAATTATTGGAAACCATAACTCTGATTCAATTTCAAAAACCATAAAAGAATTAATATAAAAAAATATACAAGATTTTATTGTATATTTTTTTATAAATTTCTTTTTATTTATCTTTTGTTTTTTTAAAAAATCTTTTATAAAGCACAAAAATTCCTGCACTTAATAAAGCTAGAATAGAAAAAGTTGAACCTAAAATAATTCCTACATTATTATTTTTATTATTCATTTTTTCTTCATTTGAAGATTCTTTTTCAATTTCTTTTTCAACTTCAACTTTTAATAATTGTAAATCTTCTTCTTTATAAGAATTATTAATTTCATTAATAAATTTTTCTTTTAACATCTCATTTGTTATTTTCTGTAATAATTGATTTAATTCTTCTTTATAAGTGCTAATTTTTGCAATATTTACTGGTGTATTAAATTTTTGGAATTCTAAAATTAAATTTAAATAATCTAATTTGTTTTCTTTTGCAATTTCTAGTTTATTTAAGAAGACATTAACTATATTTTTATCTTCAATATTATGTAATTGTTCTAAAAGATAATCACGATTTATTTCTATATTTTTCTCTGATTCTTTTATTAACTTAATATTATTTACTATGATTTTATCTGATAGTTCATTTGAGTTTAAACTATTTTCTCCATCCTTGATAGTTCTTTGATAATTTATATAGGTTTCAGGAATTAAAAAATCCTTTATAGTTATATATTTATTAATAATATTTTCTTTGAATTCATTAATTTTTGCTGATTTAATCGATTGAAAATTATTTAATTCTTTTTCTAAGGATTCACTATAAGATAAAATGCTATTTTGGCTGAAATTATTTTTGCTTATAAAATCATCTATTTCAAAAATTTTTAAAGATAAATTATTGTCTATAGTTTCTCATTTTTTATCTTCAATAATGATTTTAGCTTTTTTAACTAAACTTTCAAGTTCTTTTAATTTTATTCCTAACTCATTTAATTTTAAATTGTTATATTTGAAATTAAAAGAATTATTTAAATCTAAAAACAATAAAGCATCTTCACTAATATTTAATTTTTCCTTCCCTTCATCCACTAGAACTTTTAAAACATTAATTCCGATTGCTTCATAGATATTTTTATTTAGTTCGTTAAATAAATTTATATTTTTATCTAAAAGGACTTTTTGTTTTCTAGAAAATTTTAACTTAGCGAAAGAAGTATTTATTTTTTCAGTTAAAGTATTTATTTTTTCTTGAGTTAGATTTTCTTCATCGCTTAAAAACTTCTTAGCATTTTTAATTTGAGTATCATAATCAGTATATGAATCTAAAGTATAAATGTCATTTTCATTAGTAACTTTATTTTGAATTAATTCTTTTAAATTATTAGTATCTGCTTTTACATTAGAATTTTGAATAATAAAATTAATTTCATTTTTAAAATCTTCAATACTTTTTTGAGAAAGATATTCAGATTCTAAAGCTAATAAAATAGAAGATTTTATTTTATTAAAAGCGGTTTTATCTTCATTAATTCAATTATCAAAATTACTTGGTAAATTTTCTAACAATAAATTTACTTCTTCTCTAGAAACATCATTATTTCCTTCTATATTTTCTAAACTAATTTCATTAATTATAGGTTTTTCATTTTTTCACTCTATTATTAGTTGTAATAGTTCTTCATTTTGATTATTGGGTAAATTAAAAAAGATTAAATTTTTACTTAAATTACCGATAAAAATTTCATTTTCAGTTGAATTTTCTTTATTGAAAGTTTTTAACTTAAGCTTTGTGTTTAAATTAACTTTAGAGCTAAAAATTCTAATTTTCTTTCCTTTAAATTCTTTGCTATCAATATTAATTTTAAGAATACCACTATTTTGATTAGGTATAAAAGTAGTTTTTAAGTTTTTATCTAAAAGTTTTTCAGGTCCATTTGTATTTGAAGAAGTTAATTCTGATCCTTCATATTTAAAATTTGTTTCCTTTAAAGGGCTTTCTTGATCATTAATAATAATTTCGTTGATAGATAAATTTCTATTTAAAGGATAATTGTTTTTTACTAATATCCTTATATATTTAATATTGTTGAAATTTAAATTTTCTTTTCCTCAATATCTATAATTAACTTTATCTCTACTAAAAAATCCATAAGTTGTATCTTTTAGTTTGCTTAAATTATTCCCTGAATTATTATCATTTATTGTAAATGCTTTATGTCATATGTCTTTATCTTCTGAAACTTGAACTTCAATATCTCTTGGAAAATCATAAGAATCTTCTGAAGAATATATTTTAATTGAATTTATGGTTTGTTTTCTTATTAAATCATAGATAACGTATTTATTTTTTCCTACTTGACTAAAAGTTGATGAAGTACTTAAATCATTGTCAAATTCAAATTTAGAATCATAATTTTCATTTTTTGCAAAATTTGTGGAATCTAATTTTCCAAAATCTAAATTCTCTTCAGTTTTTACTATTAAATTAGTAAAAGCAATATTAACATTTTGACTTGAAATATTTTTTACAATAAAATATTGAGCTTTAAAATCTTCTCCCAACGAATTAATATCATCTACTTCTTTTCATTCTACACCATTTATAGAACTAAAAAATTTAATTTGATCAGTTTTAGTTATATTAGTTGTAACTTCTTTTATTTTTAAAATTTTTCCTAAATTAATACCTATATATTCGTTTTCTGATAAAGTGTAATTCTTATTTATTTCATTGTTTTGGTTTGTTAAACTAAACACTAACTCATCTTCTAAAGTACTAAATTCTTCACTTTTTGTTTCACTAGATAGATAAAGATTTTCTTTATTTTTAGCTTTTTTATCACTAATATCTACAGATTTTAACCCTCATCATCTATTGGAATTTCTTGTAGATATGATTCGTATACCATTCATTTTCCCGGTATTTTTAGGAACTTCATAAATAAATTCTAAATTGTTATTCACATCAATTTCAGGACTAATATCAACATAATTATCATTAATTATTTTTTGTATTTTAAAATATCTTAATACTTCATTTTGTTGTTGTAATATTCTAATACTTGTAATTTCTTTATAATCATTAAATAAAATGTTTAAATAATTGTTTTGAGCTATATTTCCGTTATTACTTAATTGTGACATTCATGCATAAGTGTCATCGTTTTTATCGACAATATATTCAAATCTATCATTTCTTGAAGCCGAATTTATCGCACCATTTTGTGCAATTCTTAAATTAGGACTTTTTAATACAAAGGTCTGATTTTCATGAACTTGAAATCCACCTGCTTTAAAAGTTCCTAAACGTCATCATGAGTTTTTTTGTGAATTATTTATTATTCTTATTTTATCTGTATAAGCAAATCCTGATATAGTCTGTGATCTTAAATTTTCTAAATCATATGAGCCGAATCTTTTTCACTCATTTGATCCATAATCATAATATTCTACTTTAAAATTATTAAGGACATCACTATGTTTGGAAGCACCTTGTTCTACTAAAACTCTTGTTATATTTCTTCTAGTAGGGAATGATATACTAACAGATGCACCTTGATTAAAACTATGTGTATTTCTAGAAGATATTTGTCATTCAGTACGAATATCATCATCTAAAATACTATTACTATTTCCTGCTCTATTTTGAATATTTAAGCTATCATTAGCATTAAAAACAGCATCATTAAATCATGTTTCTACAATTTTTTCTTTATCAAAGTCATTTACAACGAAATTAAAAATTCTAACTCAACCATTATCACTATTTTCTTCTAAATTTCTAACTCTTACGGCCTTTACATTTTTTAAGTTTAAATTTGTTAATGTAATAGGATTAAAGTTTCCGCTAGGTGCACTATGTGCTGAACCTATTTGATTTCAATTGGTATCATCTTCTAATTGGTATTCAACAACAAAATTATAAAAATGATCTGTACCATCACCCATTTTTATATAAACCTTATTTAAAGTAATGGCTTCTGAAAATCTAGTACCAAAATATTCATCTTTTCTTATTTTTTCATTATAACCATTAAAAACCGATACTGAATTATTGGATTTTAATAAAACTTGTTCTGAACTTACACCAAAAGAAGAATTAGCTTCTCTTCCTCTACTACTAATGAATTCTTGTTCTACTTCAAAAATATTTTTTTCTACGGAAATTGCTATATTATTTTTGAAATATGTCAATATTGATTTTATAAAAGGTAAAAGAACTTTTTCTCCACCGTTAATTTTTTTATTTTCTTTTAAATCAGCTATATTTTCTATATGTCTTAGTTTTTCTTCTGCTAAAAAAATACTATTGTTAGTTTCGGATAAAAGATTATTTCTTTTATAAACAGCCACATCTAAAAGAATATTAATTATTTCACTTATCAAAAATATTTTTTGAACTCAAGGTTTTATTTCTTGTGTAAAATTATTCTTATAATTTAAAATAAACTCCGAATCATTTTGTAATATTGATATTTTCTTTTTTAAATCAAGAATTTCATCAATTGTATAATTGTTATTTTTTATTTTATTTTCTATTTCGGTTAATGAAGAAGATAAGTAATTACTCTCGTTTAAATTTATGATTTCACTTTCTTCTTTATCAGAATAGTTAATATTATCCAAAACATTATTAAAGGATTTTAATAATGGATTTTCTATTGAATTTAAATTTAAAATATTTTTCAATAAAATGTTTTTTTGTTTTTCTAGATCATCTCTATTTTGTAAAGAAAATAAAATATTAAATTCTTTTAAAAATACATTATTTATTTCTAAATTTTCTGATAAGCTCACTATAAATGAATTTAAATCGTTATGTTGAAAATCATTAAAGTCAAAATTAGATAATAAGTCTATTGATAAAATATTTTCGTCTACTAGTTTAGGGAAATTAAAAATAATATTTGCTTTTTTATTTAATGATGAATTAAAGGTTCTAATAAATTCACTATTAAGATTATTATATTTTTTTCCTCCTGTCATAATAATTTCAATATTATTATTAAAAGTAGAAAAATAATCTGGAATTAAAGAAACATTTTGTTCTTTTACCAAATAAAAGATTTTTTCATTTACTTTATGAGAATCTCTTAAACTCGATAACCATTCAGAAATAGAATTTATAACATTTACTTGTAATGTATTATTTAAATTAGAGCTTTCTAAAGAAGAGAAAGCAAAAGACTTTATTCCATTGTTTATTAATTGTAATAATTTTTGCTTTAATACATCTATATCGCTTTCAAAATAATTATCTTGAGAAATAGAAGAATGGGTAAAAAAATCTATTGTATAAATAAATTCCATACCTTTTTCTTTAGTAAAATTTGCAAGATTATTCAATAAATTTAATTCATATTCATCATACAAATCTCTTCAATTTTTTGAATTTTTTAAATCTCGAGAATTAAAATAAATGTATTTATTAAATCCATTTGTTATTGCGTTAGAAATATTTTTCTTTCTATTTTCTAACGAAATATCTAAGCTATCAAATATAGATCTATTCTTTATTTTTTGATAATCATTAATTTTGGCATTTTGTAAAACTTTATTATCACTATTTTTTATAATTTCTTTTAATGTCGCTAAACCATTTGTTAAACCAATTTTATCGTTCGATTCTAAAAACAAATAATTATTTTTCAGTTCTATAAAATATTCATTAAAATTAGCGATATTATAGTTAAAATCTAAACCATATTTAGTAATTAAATTATTTACACTTAAATTTTTATCTTCCAAAAAAGAAATTACTATATTCGTATAATCGCTTTTTGTTGTTTCTGAAAAAGAAATTTCATATTTAAGTTCTTTTAAAGTTTTAATTAATAAAATAAAATTAGGATTATCTTCCAATGGCGAACTTAAAATTAAATTAATTTTATTTTTTAGTATGAAAAAATTATTATCATAAGAAATGTTTTTAACAGGAGTCAAGAATTGATAATCGATATTTTGAACACTATTATTTGCTTCATTTGACATGGATAAAAATGAAAAAGGACTTATAACAATAGGACTAGTTAATAATAAATGTCTTATAAAATTTTTATTTTTATTTTTCATTTAATCTCCTATTCTTTTAATATTCACATCATAAATTAAGTATTCGCCTTTATCGTCATAAGATAAAACTTTATATTTTTTTCTATTTAAATCACTATAAATGATTTCTTTTTGAACTAGTGTTGCATTGGAATAAACTTCTAATTCATCATCTAAATTATTACTTTCGATATTAATTTCACTACTAAAGTTCTCTATAATAGTATTGCCGTATTTAAACTTTTTTATAGATTTATCGCTACTAAAAATTAAATTATCTTCCTTATCTAAACCTTTAAAAGCGATATTAGTAATTCCAATAATTAAATTTCTATTTGATGAATCCGTAGCCGGTTCTCAATGAATTCTGATCCAATTAGTTTTAACTGTATCAAAAGTTATCTTTTTTGTATCAGAAGTATTAGCTAATCTTGCCTGCGGATGAGATAACATAGGACCTAAATCTTGAGCAGAAATTTTATCTTGATTTTCTACATTAGTTCAATTCATTCCATCTTCAGAATGCTGAATATAAATATTTTTAGGTAATCTCCCTGTAGATTCTCCCCTAGAAGCTCATCTTCAAAAATTTATTTCTATTCTTGAAATATTTGTTTTTTCTTCCCAATGAAAAACAAAATTTGTGTTTTGTGCACGATCATAATAATTTCAATTATCTCATCTAGAATTTGTATTAACATAATCCCCAGATCTATCTATTAATTTTGATAACGCATCTCTACCACCGTCGTGAGTACTTTTATCAAAATCAATTGTCATTCTCTCTTCCTTTGTTAAAAAGTCACTTTCTAGTATATCTTTTCTACTTTGAGTTAATACATAAAGTTTTGTGATTATGTTTTTTTTATTATGTCTGATTTGCCCGGTTATAACATCATCTGAATAAAAGATTTTATCCTCTCTAAAATCTCAAAATACATTTATTCATTTTATTTCATTTAATTCATCTAAAACCTTAATTTGTTTAGGTAAATCATCTAATTTTATTTTATCGCCTTTATAAATTTTTATAACGTTTAGTATAGGAATAATATTATCTACATTCTTATGTAAAGAAAAATTTATTGTTTTTTCTTTTGTTTCTAGATTTGTTTTATTTAAAAAAGCATCATTCTGTTTATATATAATTTCTGAATTTTGATTTATCTTGTCTGTTTGATTTGAACAAGAAATTATAGAAAAAAGGCTCAAAAATGAACTTACTGAAAGCAATTTTATGATTTTATTTTTAAACATTTTTCCTCCTAATTATTAATTTCTTTTAAAAATCAAGGCAAATCAAATTTTTCAGGATATCTTAAATTAGCTTTAAAAATTTGAGAAGCAACTGAACGATAATTTTTTAATGTTAATGGGTTTTCATTTTCTCAATTTATTCCAAAGAAATTATAACTCCTATCATCGTATCTATATCCTTGTGATCAAGGCCCTCCAGAACCAGCTGTCCAAGTAGCAATATAACTATCATCATTTAAAAACATTCCACTTCCAGAAGCTCCTCCCCCATTATAAACTTGTACGTAATTGTTTTGTACACTAACTCTAATTGTAGTATCGCTAGCTAAAGCAGGCCTTCTATTTATAGAACCAGAATATCTTGTCCCTGGTCAACCCATTGTAGAAATTTCTCTTATATTCGGAACAGACATTTCTCCAAAACGATAATCTATATCCATTTTAACATTAGATTTTTTCATTAAATTTTCTATTTTTCAAACAACTTGCATATTACCAGCTGATCTAGCTTCTCTTAACTTGGAATTTAAATCTATTACAAACATGGTTAAATCTTGTGTTTTGTTTGTTACTCTTCCATCTTTTGATATTTGTTCTTTTCCTGTTCAAATAATTTTAATTTGATTATTAAAAATAGAAGTTGCTCCAGAAGTCCTTAAATTGTAGAATCTATTAACATTACTACCTATTCTATCAGGGGCAAAAGCATAATTTCTACCATTTCTAACAGCTAAAAAATTATTTCCTACAACATCATTAAAATTAGATAATCCTGAACCTTCCACGTGATGATTTGTTAAAACATAAAATGTTGCATCATTTGGATTATTATTTACTTTTCCTAAAAAACCAATCGTACCAAAAAAAGTACTACCATCATACAAAGCGGCTCTAGAATATGCGGTTTCAACTATATCTCATCCTCTATATTGTCTTACACGTAAATAATCTACATTTAATTTGTATCCTTCATGTAACTTAAATTTGACATTTTGATTAGGATGATATATTTCTCTATTTTTTTGAAATTCTAGATCACTAGAAAATAAAATTGGTTGATTGTATTCATTGTATTCTACTTCATTATAATCAAATCTATTTTGATTTTGCTTAAAGTCCTCTAACTCTTCATCGTTAGTATAACTTATAACAGTTTTTACTGCAGCAGGCAAGATAATAAAAGCTCTTGTTCTATCAAAAGTTATTCCTTGTTCAAACCTTTGCGCTTCAGGTTCATCAATAATTATTTTATTATCATTGTCCTCCATAGAAATTTTAAAATCAATTCCTTTTTCTTCGTTTCAAGATAAATTAATAAAATAATTTATTTTTAAGTCATTAGCATAAGAAGTTTTTCTAAATTCTATAGATTGTTTTTTAATTAAATCATCAAAATTTACCTCTAAGCTAATTGAATTGTCAAAATTTCTAACTCTACTATCTTTAGAAGAATTGTTTACTAATGAATTGGCTAAAATATTAAATTTTAAAATTCTATTTTTTGTATTTGTTCTTAAAAAAGTCTGTTCTAAATATTTTTTCTTCAATGTTCAATAAGCTGTGTTTATGTTCTTATCCAATGATCATATTAGATCTTTTCAAAATGGTTCTATAACTCTTTCTCTAGTTATAGAATTTTTAGAATCTTGAATAGTTTTAAGATTTTCATCACTAAAATTTAAAATTTGCTTACTATTATCAATTTCACTTGTTAAAAAACCTTTAATTTTATATCATGTATTACCCAAAACTGCGGAATTATTTTTATCTAATACAGAAAACCTAATATAAGCTTCATCGTTAGTTATTTTCTTTAATTCTGCAACTTTAAACAATCTAACTGGTAAATAATAATTTTTATATCTTATTTGATCATTCTCGCTTCTTAACTTTATAACTTCATTAAGTTCGTTCATATTTTCCGTATAGTACAAAGCAGTTTTTTGTGATAAAAGATCGTAATTTATTTCTAAATCACTTAATTTTATATTATTTACCATAATTTCTGGATAAAGAGATTGTTGAAAATCATTAACTATATTTATTAACGTATATTCTTTATCGGTTGTATATCTTATTTCATTTCTTCTTTTATTTATAAAACCTAATTTAAAAGACATACCTCTTTTTCCAACGGCTTTTACATCATAATAATAAATGAAATAATTATTTTTTAAATCTGATAAATTTGTAGTATTTACTGTAATCTCTTTATCATAAGTTTTTGCTGATAAGGGAACATATGCATCATTTTCAAAATTTTCACCCTTTCTATTTTCACCATTTTTAATTTCTAATAAATACTCCATTTTTATAAACGCTTGTTGTTCTATCATATCTAAAACATTTATAGATCTATAATTTACATCTCTAAATATTCCATATGACATTCTTAAAGCGAAATTAGATTCATTAATAGAATTAATAGCATCTATATGTGCTTGGGAAGGTGATTCAATAGAATTTTCAAAATCATTTGCCTCAAAAAACTTACCATTTTCTGGAATTAAATCATCAAAATTCAACAATTTAAAACTCCCTAATCTTTTTAAATTGTTGAAAACTTCTCTAGGGTTGTTGATCGGTGCTTCTACTCCGTTTTCTTTATATCACAAGATAAGATCTGCTCGACCATCGAAATTGTTAACATTTTTAATATCTTTAATAAAAATTTCATATTTACCATATTTTGGTAATTCATAAATTTCTTCAAACGCTTTTTTAGCATCTGATGCGAGATAATTTATATGAGATCATTTTGCGTCTTTTTTAAATTTTATTTTCGTCATCAAACTAGAAGTATTACCTCTTATTATTTGCATGATTTTTTCTAAATCTAAAGAATCTCTATATCTTTCTATTTCCTCTTTGTTTTCTAAAAAATTTATAGTTTTTATAGTGGGAATTTTTCAACTTTTTATAACTTGTTTATTAAATAAAATATTAAAGGTAGCAAATAATCTATCGTCTATATATTCAAAATCATTTTTAATTTCAAATTTAAAAAAATTAGATATTCATGTTTTTTCTGTTTTAAAATATTCTAATTTTTTAGAAATATCTAAATTAAGAAATTCATTTAAAGTTAGTTTTTTAATTTCTTCATAGTCTACTGAAAAAAATTGATCAAAATTATTAAAACTTATATCATCAATAATTTGATTAACATCTTTATTAAAAAGTTTAGAACTTATTAATTCATAGTTAATTTCAGGATTAGATTTTAAAAATACCTTAACTTTTACAATCAAATTATTTCTATTTTCTTCATCAAGCATTAAATCTATTATTTCATAATCAACTTCATCAGTATCAAAATTATCAAATAAAATTTTTGAATTTAATTTCAAAATTTTTAAATTTTTCAAATTCATCGAAAGAAAAAACAACATTTTCTAAATACTTTTTATTATTTAGACTAATTGGGAATTCGCTTATATTATTAATAAAATTATTCTTATTTTTATCTAATTCTAATTCTAAATTTTGAAACTTTTTGTTAACTTTATCTAGATCTTCATAAATGATTATTTCTTTTGTTTCTAATATTAATTTTTCTTTTTCTAAATTAGTTAAAACTTTAGAAAAAGAAATTTTTGCCTCTAAATTTTTTATTTCTTTTTTTAAATTATTGATCCTTAAATCATTATCTAAAATTAATTTTATTAATATCTTTGTTTTTTCTTCAAATTGGTTCAATATAGAATTAAGTTCTACTTGTCCATCAAAACTATTTAAAAATACTTTTAAAATTTTTAAATAGCTTCTAAATTCTTCATTATCCGCATCTTTATAAACTTCTATAATCTGATTTAAATAATTATTTTTTTCAATAATTGACTCTAATTTCTCAAAAAAGCTACTTCTATTTTTTTTATTATTAAAAAAGAGCATTATATTTTTATTAATTAAATTTAGTATATTTGAATTTTCTATTTGTATTTCCTGTATTCTATTGATAAATCCATCTAAAGCATTATTATTTTCGATAATTTCACTATTTCTACCTTTCAATTTAATTATAGTGTCTTGAATTTCTTCTAATAATTCTTCAGTTACATTTAAAAATGAATCATCGTTAATATTAATAATTTTGTCAAATTTTTTTAATCTTTCATTAATTATATTGGTATTATCAAAATAAATTTCAATACCCTTATAAGGTTCTTCCGTTTTAAAGTCAATAATAGTTTTGTAGTGATTTAAAAATGAAATCAAGTTATTTACTTGATCTTCATTTAAATTTATTTTTGATCTACTACTAATATTTTCTTTCAAGTTTGAAAAATAATCAAAATTATTTTCAGAAAAATATTGAATTAATTTATCTAAATTTTTATCCTTTAATGAAATATCTGAATTATTTTCATTTGAACATGAAATTACTGATCCTAAATTTAAAATCATTACTGCGCTAGCTGATAATTTTATTTTAGTTTTCTTCTTCATTTTTTGTTTCCTTTATGCTATTAGATTTTAAATATTTTTTTAGTATATTTAATTATAAATTAAATAAATTTTTTACAAAAATATAAATATTTCAAATTTAAAAAAGTTATTTTTTTATAATTTTAATCACTTTTTAAAAACTAAAAATCTAAAAAATAGCATTTAAATTTATATAAAATTATTTTTTTGCTTCGAAAGTGTCATTACTTTCTTTTATATGTTTATCTTGAAAAACTATTTTTTCTGTCCCATCATTTTTTCAAAAAATAAATGTATAAATTTTTCCTTCTTCAAGTTTTTCTGCTTCTAAATTTCATGTAAATTTTAAAGGAAATTCTGCGTTACTTTCAGCCTTAGTTATAGCTTTTTTTACAATTATCGGTTCTACTAGCGTATTATCTTTTAATGATTTTACTTCTGTTGCAAAGGCAGTTCATTCTCCTGTAACTCCATTTACGGGAGAATGATGAAGACGAAAATTAAAAAATCCTTCTGAATCTAATTTGTTTTCTGACCTTGCAGCAGGAAAAAGCAATGTTCTAATTTTTATATTTTCTTTTTTAGGTATACCATACTCTTGAAAATTTATAAATTGATTCGTTTTTCTTAGTTGACTATTTTCTCCAGTTTGAGAAGGTAATGATGTTCCGCAAGAAACTATACTAAACATAGTTAATGAAGAAGCTACTATAAACAAAGTCTTTTTTATTTTTTTCATATATTTAACCCCTCTTTACATATAAACTAATTTATAAAATTTTAATAATAAAATTTATTTTTGAAAAATGTTTTTTCTTAATAATTTTATTTTATAATAAGTAGCAAAAAAGGAAGTGAAAATGAAAAAAAACATAAGTATTTTAAAAAAAATTTTTTATTTTTCAATAATAAATTTGCCTTTATTTTCTTCTATTTCTTGTAATTCAAATATAAATCAAGAAATAGAAGATTACGAAATAAATAATAATAAAAATAATGATATAGAATTACAAAATAAAAAAGAATTAAGAAAAAAATCAAATAATTTTATAGACCTAAATCAAAAAATTAATTATATATCTTTAGGTGATTCTATTAGTGCAGGTTTTGATGGAACTTTAGATAAAGATTATCCGGGAGAAAAAAATGGAAATACCATAACAGGATTATCTTTTTCATCATTTTTAGCAAGAATTTTAAACAAAGACAATAATAGAATAGAAAATTTTAAAAATTACGCAGTTTCAGGGGCGACAATATTAGATTTTAATCTTTTATTAGGTTTTCTTAATGAAGAAGAAGTTCGAAAAGAAGATAAACATTTAAAAACTTTTTTTGGTGAAAATTATCTTGAATTAGGAAAAGAAATTAAAAATCAATTAAAAAATTCAAATTTTGTTACCATAACTTTAGGAGCAAACGATTTTTTCCATACTTTTTTCGAATCTCTGAAGGAGTTAAATATAAAGGAGATAATTTCTAATTTAGAAAATAAAAATTCAAATATTTTAAATTATTTTTCTAACAACCTAGAAAAAATTTTAAAGTTAAGTCAAGAAAAAATAACAGAAAGATTAAATCTTTTTTTATCAAATTTAAAAGTTATAGCACCTAAAACAAATATAAACTTAATTTCATATCCGATGCCTTTACTGAAACTAAAAAAATTAATTGACGATATGGCTTTAAAATTTATAAATTCCGAGACATTAAAAAACCAAAAAATAAGTGATTTTATTTTGTCTTCAATAAATAATACAATTGAAAATATCGCAAGAAAAAATAATATAAATTATATAAATTCTTATAACCAAGAATATTGAGAATTAAATAAAAATGAGTTAATATCTTTATTTTTAGATATTCACCCAAACACAAAAGCTTATAAAAAAATGGCTATGGATATATATTTAAAAATTACTAATAAATATAAAGATTTTAAAGAACCTTATTATAAATATGATTTTAATGATAAATTCGTTTCAAGTGATAATTTAGATTTTGAATATCAAATAGAAACATCAGATAAATTAGAAGATATTTTTGGAAATTCTTCAAAAGAATACTTAAATACACTATACTCATTTGAGCAAGAAAAAGAATCAATAAGATCAAAAGATAATTATGGAAAAAGAATTATCGGTCTTACAAACATGAACGAAGGAATAGTTGATAATGTAATAAACGCTATTTTTTCAAGTGAATTTATTACATTTTTAGATCCTTCAGAAAAACTTTTAAATTTCTTAAAATATAATGATTCTTTCTTTATCAAGAAATTACAAGTTAATTTAGTTAAATCTGAACTTATCTATAAAACTTATTCAAAATTAGAAAACATCTTAAGTGACTTAGAAAAAAATAATAATCTAAGTTTTGATAATATTTATAAAAAAATAAAAGAAGAACTTTTTACAACAGAAAATTTAACTTCTATTTTTGGTATTTTTTCCAAGACTTTAAATGATCTTATAAATAGCGAAAAAAACTTAGAAACTAAAAATGAATTAATTAGTAACTTTAAAATACTTGCAGTTTCTCTTATAAAGAAAATGCTTTTATCACAAAGAAAAAATTTAGAAAATTTTATTAATGAAAAAGTAAATAATTTAAACAATAATTCTCTTTTAAAATTTAATATAAATTCTTCTATTAATACTTTATTAGAAGAAGAAAATTTAGATCCATTTATAAATCTGTTTTTAAAATCTTATACAGAAAACATTGAGCAATTTCAAAATTTAGTTTCATTTAAAGAACTTATTATAAAATTTACAAAATACTCAGTAAACGAGTTAAATAAAAGTGAAAATACCAATATTAAACTTAAAATAAAAGACTTTATTCTAACTTTATATAAAGATAATAATGATAAAATTATAGACTTTTTATTATTTGCATTAAAAAGCAAAAAAATAAACTTTGACGAACAACAAGACAAAGAAATTTTAAAGAAAATTATTGATCCTTTATTTAAAACAGTATTAAATTCAGAAGAATTTTTAAATGCAGTAAATCAAATTTTTGTTGAACTTAAAAAAGAAGAAAACAACTATAGCAATTTTGTTGAATTAATCAATATTTTAACAAAGTCATTGATTAAATCGGCTTTATTTGAATTATTAAATCAAACTCCTGATGTTGAAAATAAATTAGAAATTTTATTCTCAAAAGCATTTACAAAATTACCTTTTTTAAAATCTTTAATTAATTCTATAGAATCAAATGTTTTTGTAAAATTTGTTAATAGAATTTTTGAAGCATCAGATATTAATAACAAAACAGGAATCTATAGTTTACTAGAAAATGCCGATCAAGAAAGTGGAATTCTTTTTGGAAATATTTACTATTCTAAAGATATTGGAACTATTGAATTAGCTAATAAATTAGGAGAAATAGTTTCTTACATATTTACACCTATTTATAAAGATTTTGTAAATAAAGTAAAAAACAATGAAATAACTGAATCAACACTTTATAAAGATACCGAGACTTATAAAGCCGGATATAGATTATTCACTCTATTGCATTGAAAAATAAGACATCAAAAAGAAATTAATACAACTGTTTATTGATCTTCATTCACTGGCTTTGCTGGGTATGATGTTGTAGCGCTTATAAATTGAGGAATAAATAAGGCTATTCAGGATGGAGCAATTTCAGAAGAAGATAAACAAAATCCTATTTTTTCTTCAATTATCAAAGGAAAATTAGGAATAAAAGAAGATACAAATAAAAACTTAAAATTTAATGATTGATATTTTGGTGGTGAAGATACCAGAGGATTTTTTGGAGTTAGTGAATATAACTTTAAAAACGATAATATAATCTTCTATTTATACGATTTAAATAAACTTAGTTCTAAAGATAAATTCCAAAAAGACAAAACTAGATTGCAAGTTGTATTAGAATCATTTGTCAATGGATATATAGGAGACAAAAAATAATAAATAATAAACTTTCAATTGTTTTCTAAATAAAAATTATAAGTGTCAAGCATTTTTACTTGACATTAATAAAAAAAATGATATACTTTATTTTATTATTTTGTAATTTATATTAAAACTACAAATTTTAAATAGAAAATACAATTTTAAGAAAGGATAAAATGGTTAAAATTAGATTAAAACGTTTAGGGAATAAATTTAACCCTATTTATAAAGTTGTTGCTGCAGACGCAAGAGCTCCAAGAGATGGAAGATTTATAGAGGTATTGGGACACTATAATCCAACTTCAAAAGATCTAAAATTAGAAAAAGAATTAATTTTAAAATGATTAAATATCGGTGCTGTTCCTACTGATACAGTTAAAAGATTATTAAAAAAAGAATCAATTTGAAAAGAATTTTCTGAATCAAAAAAATAATCTAAAATGAAAATAAATTTTTTAACTTTATTTCCGAATTATTTTGAAATTTTCAAACAAGAATCAATTATTGCTAAAGCGATAGAAAAGGGAATAATTGAAATCAATATTGTTGATATCAGAGATTTTTCGAAAAATAAACACAAAAAAGTAGATGATCAAATTTATGGTGGTGGTCATGGTATGTTATTACAAATTGAACCAATTGATCTAGCATTAAAAACAGTTGGTGGTAAAAAAATAATAATGTCTCCACAAGGTAGTGTTTTTACACAAAAAAAGGCTAGAGAGTTATCAAACGAAAAAGAAATAACAATCATCGCCGGTAGATATGAAGGATTTGATGAGAGAATAATTGATTATTTAATAGATGAAGAAATTTCTATTGGAGATTATGTTTTAACAGGTGGTGAATTACCTGCAATGATAATAGCCGATTCAATTATTAGATTAGTTAAAGGCGTTATTAAAGAAGAATCGCATTTAAATGATTCTTTTGAAAACGATTTATTAGATTATCCACAATACACTAGACCAAGAGATTATAAAGGAATGCTTGTTCCTGAAGTTCTTTTTAGTGGTCACCATAAAAAAATAGAAGAATGAAAAAAAGAAAAACAGTTAGAAAAAACTAAAAAAAATAGACCTGATATTTTAGAAAGGATTAAAAATGCAAAATAAATTAATGCAAATTGTAGAAAGTTCTCAATTAAGAAATGATTTACCTAGTTTTAAACAAGGGGATAACGTTAAAGTTCACGTAAGAATTAAAGAAGGTAATAAAGAAAGAATTCAAATTTTTGAAGGTTTAGTTATTGCTATGAAAAATTCAGGAACAAGAGAAACATTTACAGTTAGAAAAATGTCATATGGTATAGGTGTAGAAAGAACATTCCCTGTAAATTCACCAACCATTTCTTCAATAGAAGTTCTTCGTTCTAATAAAGTTAGAAGAGCTAAACTTTACTACATGAGAGATAGAAAAGGTAAATCTGCAAGACTTAAAGAAATTAGAAATAAAAAATAGAAATAATAAAAATATAGATTTTTTACATCTATATTTTTATTATTATTAAGAATAAAATGTCAAAAAATTATAATATTTATATTCAAATAATAGAAGAAATAGAAGATTTAATAGAGCAAAAAAAATATCAAGAATCGTTGATGCATATAAATATAGAACTTAATAAAATTTGAATGCCTTCGTTTTTTGAAGAAAAATTATCTTTCCTAAAATCGAAAGTAGAAGATTTGATTTCTGAAAACGAAGAAAAAAATTTTAAGATAATAAAACGGAAAAAAAGTAATGTCAATTTCGATAAAATTATTTATTTTTTAAATCTCTATTATAAAACAAACGAAATTTCCTATTTAGATAAAATTAGTAGCGCTTTAGAAAACTTAAATTTTATAAAATTTAAGAAAGAAATTGAATTCTTTTTTAATGATAGTAAAACAAAAGAAGAAGATAAAAAATTTATTTTTTGCGAAATAATGCAAAAGAAACCTAAAATATTTTTGTTTCTAAAAATAGAAAATGAAATCAAGAAGTTTGATATGCAAAAATATAATGATCTTTATTTTAGTTTTTTAACAAAAATAGTCAATTATATAGATAAAAAATATTCAAATAACAAAGAATTATGTGAGTTATTAATTTTCAAAGCTAAAGAACTGCTTTTTGACAATATTTGATTTTTACAAAATAAAGAAATAGATAGTTTTAATCAATTGATTGATAAAATCGCAAAAAACAACAAAATTACATAGAAAGGATAAAATGAATTTTAATAAAGAAGATATATTCAAAAGATTAAAAGAATATATGGAAATTGAAGGTGTTTCTCGTTACGAAGATAATGTAGCGAAAGCTATCATAAAGAATACAAATAGTAAAAATTTAAACTATGAATATGATAATTTTGGTTCATTAATTGTAACAAAAAAAGATCATAACAACGGACCTAAAATTATGATAAGTGCGCACATGGATGAAGTAGGTTATGCTGTTTTAGATATTTTAGATAATGGTCAAATTAAAGTAGCAGCAATTGGCGGTATATGACCAACAGTTGTTGTTGGAACTAAAGCAAAATTAATTGCTTCAAGTGGAAAAGAATTTTACGGAATTTTTGGTCACACTTCAATTCACATAATGGAAAGAGAAAAAATTTCCAAAGCAATGACAACAAAAGATTTATTTGTTGACTTCGGTTTTAAAGATAAAAAGGAAGCAGAAGAACAAGGAATTGAACCTGGTGATAGAATTTTAATGCACGGTGAAACTTTTAGACTTTACAACTCCGATTTAGTTGTAGGAAAATCTATGGATAATAGAGCAGGAGTAACTGTTTTAGATTTTATTATTAACAGTCTTAAAGATGAAAAACTTCCAAATAGACCATATTTTGTTGGAACAGTTCAAGAAGAAGTTGGTACTAGAGGTGCTAAAACCTCTGTTTCATATATAAACCCAGATATAGCCATAGCTCTTGATACTACTTCATCTCATGATACAGATGGAGCTATAAAAGGAAGACAAAAACTTGGTGATGGAGTTGCTATAAGAGTGCAAGATGGAGGAACAATGATGGATCCAAAACTTGTTGATTATATATACAAATTAGCTAAAGAAAAAAATATAAAAGTCTACAAATTTTTAGCTCAAGGCGGAGGAACTGATGCAGCAGAACTACAATATGGTAAAGGCGGTGTTGCAACTTTAACTATATCTATACCTCAAAGATATCTTCACTCTCCTTTAGGTGTTTGTCACCTAGAAGATTTAAAAAACGTTACTGAATTATTAATAGAATTTTTAAAAAATATGAACGAAAAAGAATATAATAAAATACAATATAAATAAAGGAAATAAAAAATGGAAAGAGATAAAAAATATACTGAATTAGTTTTTTCTAGATTAAAAGAATATATGGAAATTGAAGGGGTTTCTCGTTACGAAGATAATGTTGTTGAAGCATTAAAAAACAACACAAAAGATGCTAATGTAGAATATTCTAGAGATAGATTCGGTTCATTAATAATGACAAAAAAAGGTCACACAAGCGGTCCGAAAATTATGTTAGCAGCACACATGGATGAAGTAGGTTATGCTGTTTTAGATATTTTAGATAATGGTCAAATTAAAGTTTCACCAATTGGAGGATTGTGACCAACAGTTGTTGTTGGAACTAAAGCAAAATTAATTGCTTCAAGTGGAAAAGAATTTTACGGAATTTTTGGCCACACTTCAATTCACATAATGGAAAGAGAAAAAATTTCCAAAGCAATGACAACAAAAGATTTATTTGTTGACTTCGGTTTTAAAGATAAAAAAGAAGCAGAAGAACAAGGAATTGAACCTGGTGATAGAATTTTAATGCATGGTGAAACTTTTAGACTTTACAACTCTGATTTAGTTGCGGGAAAATCTATGGATAATAGAGCAGGAGTAACTGTTTTAGATCAAATTATTAATAGATTAAAAGATCAAAAACTTCCAAATAGACCATATTTTGTTGGAACAGTT
Source organism: Mesomycoplasma molare (assembly GCF_024918955.1). Lineage (NCBI taxonomy): Bacteria > Bacillati > Mycoplasmatota > Mycoplasmoidales > Metamycoplasmataceae > Mesomycoplasma > Mesomycoplasma molare. Next base: position 261,270 of record NZ_CP103423.1, on the reverse strand, counting down.
CAAGAAGAAGTTGGTACTAGAGGTGCTAAAACTTCTGTATCTTTAATAGAACCAGATATAGCTTTTGCAATTGATACAGGTGCTTCTCATGATACAGATGGAGCAATAAAAGGAGATCCAAAATTAGGTTTAGGAGTGGCTATAAACATTCAAGATTACGAAACAATGATGGATCCAAAATTAGTAAAAATCCTAACAGATATTGCTAAAAAACACAACATCCCTGTTTATAAATATGTTGCACAAGGTGGTGGAACTGATGCAGCGGAATTACAATATGGTAAAGGCGGAGTTCCTACAATCAGTTTATCAATACCGCAAAGATACCTTCATTCTCCATTAGGCGTTGCATCATTATTTGATATGGAAGCTTTAATAAATTTAATGGTAGAATTTCTAAAAGCTTTTGATCAAAAAACTTTCGAATCAATTCAATACAAATAAAAATGCTATATGCATTTTTTTATTTTGTCTTTAAAAAATAAAAATTTAGGTATTTTTTATTAAAATGGAGTTTTTTATACAAATATTTAGTAAAATTTTATAGCAAACATTTGTTTGTAGTTTCCTGACTGGGTTAGTTTCCCAACCGGATGTAATAGTCATCGTACTCTTAGAGCATGAGCAGGTGGAATTCCTGGACCGACAGTAAAGTCTGAATATAGATATTACTAAATGTTATACTTAATTTTTCAGTGAAACTTAATAAGAAAAGAGGAAAATGAAAAAAAAATTAGATTATTATGCAGCAAATTACTTTTTTAAAGCTAAAGAAATAATTGAAAAATTTAATCCAAATTCTATTGTTACCTTACAATTTTTTCAAAGACATGATAATTCAATACTTGGAGGAATGAACGAAGCATTAGAATTATTGAAAAATAATACTGATACTTCAAAATACTCTATTAAATATTTACCAGAAGGATCAATAATAAACAATAAAGAAGTTGTTTTAGAACTTGAAGGAGAATATAAATATTTTGGTATTTATGAAGGAATAATAGATGGAGTTTTAGCTAGAAGTACTTCTATAGCTACAAATGCAAAAAGATGTATTGATGCTGCGCCGAATAAAGAAATAGTATTTATGGGGGATCGCTCCGATCACTATTCAAACCAAGAAAGAGATGGTATAGCTGTTGAATTAGCTGGAATAAAATCCCACTCAACAAACGCAGGTGCAAGAGGTAGAGAAGAAGTTGTTTTCGGTTCCATACCTCATGCTTTAATTCAAAATTTTGAAGGTGATTTAGTAAAAGTTATGAAATTCTATCTTGAACTTTTCCCAAATGAACCACTTATTGCTCTAGTTGATTTTCATAATGATGTTATAAAAGATTCTTTGGCTGTTTTAAATGAATTCAAAGAAAAACTTTACGGAGTTAGAGTTGATACATCTAAAGCTATTAGAGATAAAATGTTTACAAATAATGAAAATGAATTCGGAGTTACACCTAATCAAATTAAAAATTTAAGAAAAGCATTGGATGAAAATGGTGGAAAACATGTCAAAATAATTGTTTCTTCTGGATTTACTCCTGAAAAAATTAAAGAATTTGAAAAATTAAATACTCCTGTAGATTCTTACGGTGTTGGAGAATTTATGTTAACTATAAACAACACTTTTAGTGCTGACGCAACAAAAATAAATGGAAAATTACTTGCTAAAGAAGGAAGAAAATATTCCTATAATTCAAGATTAATCAAGTTATAAACATGAAAGAAAGAAAAATCGTTTTAAATTCTCTTGGTTATGATTCAAATCTATATATCTATCAAGACAAAAGTATGTTTAATTATTCTGTTGATACTATTTTATTGGGTAACTTTATCACAATAAATAGCAAAACTAAAAGAATTTTAGAAATAGGAACAAATAATGCTGCCTTATCAATTTTCATTTCAGATAGAGATGAAAATATAAAAATAGATGCTCTAGAAATACAAGAAAAAGCATATGAATTGGCTATTAAAAATATTTCTCACAACAACAAAAATATACAAATTAACCCTATTTTAGGTGATTTTAATTTATTTTATAAAGAGCACAATAAAAAACAACTCAAAAAATATGATGCTATAGTATGTAATCCTCCATTTTATAAAACAGATAAAAACTTACCTAGATTAACAAGTAATAAAGAAATGTTAATTGCAACTCATGAAATAGCTTTAAATTTGGAACAAATTATTTTCGGAAGTTCTAAAATAATTAAAGAAAAAGGGTATTTAAGTTTTGTTTTACCCATAGAAAGAATGGTAGATTGTTGTGAATTATTAAGAAAATATAACTTTGAACCGAAAAGAATTCAATTTGTTTTTCCAAGAGAAAATGAAAATCCAAAATTTATTTTAATTGAGTCAAGATTTCAATCAGGTTGAGGAACTCATTTTGAAAAAAATATTTATCTTCACTTAGAAGACAAGAATCGGCATGAATATCGTGAAGAAACTAAATCTTTATATAAACCTAAAAAAAAATAAGAGGAAATAGCAATGAAAAAAACTTTTTTTATAACTACACCTATATATTATCCTTCAGGTAATTTACATATTGGTCATCTTTATACAACAACTTTAGCATGAGTTTTTGCAAACTATAAAAAAAATAGAAAATATGATGTAAAAATGCTAACAGGGGCAGACGAACACGGTTTAAAAATACAGCAAAAAGCTAAAGAAAGTGGTATGCTTCCTCAACAATATGTTGATATGCAAGTTGAAAAATTTAAATCATTATGAAAACTTGCAGAAATTGATTATGACTATTTTTCTAGAACAACAAATAAAGAACATAAAGAAGTTATTTTAAACATTTTTGATTCTTTATTAGAAAAAGGAATTATTTATAAAGGAACTTATAAAGGTTTATATTCTGTAAGTGCCGAGGAATTTTTAACAACAACACAAGCAAAAGAAAAAAATGGTAAATATTATCACCCCATTAGTGAAGATGAGCTGATAGAGGTAGAAGAAGAATCTTATTTCTTTAAAATGAGTTTATTTCAAGATTGATTACTTTCTTATTGAAAAAATAATGAAAACTTTATATTTCCTAAGCAAATAATTAAAGAACTAGAAAACAATTTTTTAGATAAAGGTTTGGAAGATCTTTCGATTACAAGAATTTCCTTTGATTTAGGAATTAAAATAAGACAAAATCCAAAACACGTTGTTTATGTATGATTAGATGCTCTTTTCAACTACATTAGTGCTTTAAATTATTCGTTAGAAAATGACCAAGATTATAAAAAATATTGAGAAAATGGTCAAGAAATTGTTCATATTGTTGGAAAAGAAATAACTAGATTTCACTGTATTTATTGACCAATTATGCTTAAATCTTTAGATATAAAATTACCTTCTACAATTTTAAGTCACGGATTAATAAGGGATTCTAAAGGAATAAAAATGTCTAAAAGTTTAAACAATGTGGTCGATCCTATTTACTTAATTGAAACCTATGGACCTGAACCTGTTAAATATTATTTATCTACACAAATAATAATGGGTCAAGATGCTAATTTTGATGAAGAACATTTTAAATTAGTTTATAACTCTCATTTATCAAACAATTTTGGAAACTTACTTTCTAGAACTATCGCAATGTTTAATCAAACTTTTGATCAACCTGTAAAATACAAAGAAAATGAATTAACAGATCTAGAAAGAGATATTTTTAAAAATATTCTTGAAACTAAAGAAAACTATAATAAATTTATGGATGAATTTAAAATTGATAAAGCTTATAAGGAAGTATTTCATTTATCGAAAACTCTTAACGGTTATATTGACCTAACTCTTCCTTGAACTCTAAAAGAAAATAAAGAGAGATTAGAAGTGGTTTTAAACACTTTATTTAATGGAATATATGCTGTTACTTGCTTTATGAATTCAATATTAAAAAACAAAACTAAATTAGCTATAAAACAATTAAATATTGAGGAAATAAATTTTGATTTAATCGGAAATTGAAAAATTTTCGATACCACCATTCCTTTAAAAGGCAAAATTCTTTTTGAAAGAATTAAATAATTAAATTAATAATATTAACTTTTTTATTTAATATCAAATAACCTTCTATAATGCTATTTGGTACTATTTTTAAATTATTATTATAAATTAAAGAAACATTAAAGAGATCATTTTTAATGTTTTTTATTTCTCTAATTTTTAAGATTATATTTTGGCCATTTTTACTATATAACTTATCAACTAAAACTCAATTTTTCTTTTTTATTAAAAAGTAAATATTAGAATTTACATTAAAATATAAATTTCTTTTTTCATCCACCTGAATTTTTACATTAATCTTTTCATTTAAATCTATATTTTTAATCAAAAATAAAGAAATTATAAAAAGTAATAGTAAAACACAAGAAATAGAAATTAGTATTCTATTTTTTATCAAGTTCTAAAATCTCACTTTCTTTTATATATTTTCCAGAATGAGAAACTTCGATGAAAATTGCTTGATTTTGAAAATTGAGTATCATTTTTTTGATAATATCAAAATTTTCTTGCGATATATTTTCAAATGCTTCATCTAATAGAATGACATCATATTTTTTACATAATAGTCTTAGTAAAAATATTATTTGCCTTTGTCCATCTGAAAAATTACTTCAATTATCTTTTATTATAGTTTTTAAATCTATATTTCATTTTTCTAATAAGTTTTCTAAATTAAACTTTATTATATTTTCTAAAAAAGTATCCACTTTTTCAGGATTAGCAAAAGTTATAAAAGTAAAAACATCGCTCTTAAACATATTTTTATCTGGTGATAAATATATAATTTTTTCTCTTAACACTTCTTTGTTAATAAAATCTATAGATAAATTATTTATTTTAATATTCGGATCAGTTTCAATAGTTTGGTTTATCACTTTTAACAAAGTACTTTTGCCAGAACCATTAGTTCCTTTTATTATTAAATCTTTATTAATTTTTAGTTGATCAATTTTTAAAATGGATTTTATATTGTTGGGTTTATGATCTAAATTTTCAATTAATATTGTTTCTATTTTATTTATATTTTTATCTCCATTTTTCTCTTTAGGAATAAATAAAATAAATTTTAATAAATCATATTCATTTGAAAAAATAGGATAATAAATTACTAAATCTAGCAATGAATTAATTGGATTAATAAAACTAGAGAAAAAACTTATAAATAAAATCATATCTCCTAGTTCAAATTTATCTTTAATAACTAGAAAGGCAGAAAAGAAAATTATAAAGATAGGAAGTAATTCACTTGCAAAGGAATGGAAATTTTTAAAAATAAAATTTTTAGTTCATAATTTAATATCTTCTTGCTTAAGATTGTTATAGCTTTCTAGTGTTAATTTATTTAAAAGTTTAAAAGCATCTTTATTTTTTAAATTTTCTAAATTTTTAGAAATATTATAAAAATTAGAATTCAAGTCATTCGCTATTTTTAATAAATTTTCGTACTTTTGAGATAAATGTTTTCTGTATCAAAAAGACATGGAAAATGTTATTGAAGAAAATAACAAACAAATTAAAAATATTTTCCAATTTAAAACAAACAAAATAACTGAGGAAAGAATAAAAGTTAAAAGTTCTGAAAAAAATACAAAAATTACTTTTGCAATAAAACTTGAGAAGTTAGAAATAAGATTAAATCTTTTTATATAATCACTAACTTCCAATTTTAGTAATTGTGAATTTTGACCTTCTTTTAATGCAAATATAAAATTTTGTAATACTTTTAGTTCTATTTTATTTTGCAATTGTTTGATATATAGTTCTTTTATAATGTTTTGAAAAAATTTGAATAAAATTATTCACGTAAAAACTATCGTTATTTTTATTAAAACATCAATATTTTTAAATAAAATAGCTTTATTTATTACATTTTTAAGAAAAAAAGAAGTTGCAAACCCTAAAATCGAGGTAATTAAGATCAATATAATTAATCAAATTATTTCAGGTTTTCAAATGAAATGTAAAAATGGAGATTTATTTTCTATTTTTTTTAAGTTTATGTCAAATACTTTTTTTGTAGTAATTAAAATTTTCGAAAATATTTTTTTGAAATATTCAATTTCTAGTTTTCTCAAGCCGGAAATTGGATCTAAAATATAAATATATTTTTTATCTATTTTCTTTATAATAACATAATGATTTAAGTCGTTTTCCTTTATTATAGTAATAATCGGATTTTCAACATTTATTTCTTTTAAAGCTATTATATCGCCATAAAACGCCTCTAATTCTATTCCTCACTTTAAAGCTAATGACTGTAAATTTTTAATAACTATTCCATCTTCATTATAAAAGGCATCTCTTTTTAATTCCGAAATGCTAAGTCAGTACTTATTGAAAAAATGAAAAACTGATTGTAATACAACAATCCCACAATCTTTTATATCTTCTTGTTTTTTAATTTTCATCATTTTAATATTTCATAAAAAAAGTTTTTATTTAAAAAAAGAAAAAAATAGGGAAAGTAATTACTTTATCTTTAAAAAATAAGTGTTATAATAAAAAATTATGATTATTAAACAAAGAGAAATTAATTACCACTTATCAGATGTGCAAATAAAATTAAAAAATAAAATGTTATTTTATTCATTGTTGTGATTATCATTCGGATTAGGATTAATATTTTTATTAACATTTGCAGTTTTGAAAGTAGAACCTATTACAAAATTGTATATAAGACTTTTAAGTTTTAATGGGGTATTTTGAGTTTGAAATGCTTTAGCATTACTAATCAATTTTATGCTTATTAGATATATTTCTTACAATAGTGAAAATAAAAACATAGGTTTATTGATTTTAGCTTTTGTCGCTGTTGTAATAACTCAATCTACATGAATACCATTAATTATTTTACAAACAATAAGTTACAATAAAATTGACGGTTTAGCAAACATTTCATTAGCTCTTTTAATACCAGTTATTTCTATTATGATTTTTGGAACTCTAGGTTATTTAAGAATTATAGATTTTTCTAAACTTATGCCGTTTGCTCTTGTAGGAATAATAACTTCTTTAATATTATCAATCGTATTATGATTTATTACTCAAGATTGAATAATTACTTTAATTGCAATAATAGGAATTGCCGTTTCTTTAATCTTAATTGGCTGAAATTTTAACTTAATTCAAATTGAAAGTTCTAGAATAGTATCAACAAATTGAGATGAAGATCAAATAAAAGAAATAATGTTAAAAAGATCTGCTATTTTTGGATTAAACTTACTATTATCATTTATAAGAATTTTTATAGATGTTATACTATTATCAAGACGTTAAAAAATATTCGCTTTTATCCGAATATTTTTTTTTATTTTATTTTAGTATTCTATAGAGCGTTTTAACCAATATGAGGTTTTTTTACATAAATGGGTTGTACTGATAATAAATCTTTTTCTTCTTTAAAAATAAAAGAAAAATTAGCAAAATTGTTTATAAAAAAATCATAATCTATTTTTTGATTTTCTCCTTCAGTAACTATAGTTATATTTGAAAGTAATTTACCTTCTTTCACTTTAGCTTTATAATAAGAGTTTCCTCTAGCATCAATAAATATATTTTTTTCTTTGTTTATATTTATTGATGCTAAATTAAACGTGGAAGTTGTATAAAGACTTGCTTTTTCATAAACTTGACAAATTGTTCTAGCAAATACTAAAGCTATCCTAGAACCTGTAAAAGTACCTGGTCCTAAATTTATATAATATTCATTAATTTCTTTAATATTAACATTATTTCTTTTCAATAAATCATTAAAATAAATAGGCAGAAATTCACTTTTTTGTTTTAAATTCTTAATAATTTTATAATCTATTTTTTTTGCTTGATTATCAAAAAGCACTATTACTAAATCATCTAATGCTGTATCAATAAAAACTTTCAAATTAATTTTCCTTTCATATTTTGTAATTTCTATTACCATTTTCATCAAACTTAATATCTACGCAAAGAACATTTTTATAATCTAAAACTAAATTATTAGATCATTCAATAATTACTTTTTTATCTTCGAAATAATCTTCGAAAGATTCTAAATCACCTTTTAAATTATATGCATCTATATGAACTAAATTATCATATATTTTCATTTTATTAAATGTTGGAGAAACAACATTTTCTTTGATTCCTAATTCTTTTGCAATTAATTTAGTTAATGTTGTTTTTCCAGCGCCTAAATCACCATTAAGATATAAAAATTGTCACTCTTGTTTAAAAATATAATCCACTACTCGCTTAAGATCAATTATATTATTTAATTCTATATTTATTTGTTTCATATTTATTAGTTATATTTTATTACATTTTAGTATAATTTAAATTATGAATTTTAAAAAAAGCTTTATATTTAATAAATATTTTTTGACAATTTTAGATAATATTGTTGCTACTAGAGAACATTTAAAAAACATTAATGAAAATGACTTTAAAAAAGTAAAATATTTAAAAATAACTTATTTTTCAATTATTTTTTTCTTTTCTATTTTTTCCATCCTTAGTACAACTATTCTAGCCATTTTTATCCAAAGTCAAAAAAATGAATTTTTATCAAAATTTGTTGGAGTAAGTGAAATAATTACCTTATTTATATTATTTATAGATTATTTTTTATGAATGTGAAGTCAACCTATAAGAAATAAAAAAGAAAAACGTTTTTCTAGAATAAGATTCCTATTTTCTGTATTATCATTTAATCTTATACTCTCAATTCTTCCCTCATTGTATTCTTTTAATTTATTAACTTCAGAAAATATGCACGTTCAGTGAATAACTACTTTAAAAAGTTTTAAATTCTTAAGAATTATTAGAATTATTTTATTATTAAATATTTTTAGTTCTTTTTCCTCTTTGTTTTCTGTATTTAAGACTCAAAAAACAATTTTAACTAATATATTTATTTTTATAATAATTATAATTGTTTTATTCTCCTTGGTAATTTGAGATGCAGAATTAGATTATATAAAAATACACAATATTCCTTTAGAAGATCAAAGTTCTTATGTTAATAGTTTTTCTAAAGCTTTATATTTTACTACTATAACACTCACAACTATTGGATATGGAGATATAACTCCCCATTCTGATATTGCTAGAAGTTTAGTTGTTATAATGTCAATTATAGGTATTGCTATATTCGCAATTCCATCCGGGGTTATTGCAGGTGCTTTTTTAACTAAAGTTCAAACAAAAATAGAGAAAAAAGAGCAAAAAAAGAAAAATAATACTTCCAAAGAATAGAAATATTAATTTACACAAGAAAAAATCCAATTATTAAGTATTGGATTTTTATTTCACTAATTCACCAAAAGTTATTCTGTAATTTACCAACTACATTTAATAAGATAAACGATAATTTATTGTTTATAGCAAATAATATATATATGCAGTATTTTTTAAATAAAACTTCTAATGGTATCCTCAAAGACATTATTTTAGAGGAAAGTAAATCAAAAGTACAAGTAAATGAAGTCAAAAATTGTAATGGTATGTTTCCATTTTTTACAAGTGGTTCATCGATTTTTTATTGAAAAGAATATTTTTTAAATGGTAGATATTGTTTTCTTAGTACCGGAGGTAATGCAGATGTAAAATTTTATGTTGGAAAATCTTCATATTCAACAGATACTTGATGCATTTATTCAAATAATAATATGACAGATTATTTATATTTATTATTACTAACTATAAAAGGTGAGATAAATCAAAAATATTTTCAAGGAACCGGTTTAAAGCATTTACAAAAAGATTTGTTGAAAAATAAAGAAATTTACATCCCAACAAAAGAAGAGTTGCGCAAGTTTAATGATATTATTAAACCTTTAATGGATAAAATATCTCAAAACATTAAAATTACTCAAAAATTACTTTATTTACAAAAATTTTTACTTCCCTTACTTATGAACGGACAAGCTGAAATAGATGATTAACAACTAAATTATCGTTTATCTTATTATTTATTTTTATTTTATAATCTATAGTTTTTAGAAAATTAGATATTTTTTTTTGATATTCTAAATCCATCGCTATTACAACTTCTTTTTCGTGTATGTGATTTCTATTCAAAGTTGGAACAGCGCTTCCGCTACTATATTGTTCTAATCTTAAAGTTTTTAATAAATAATATATATAATAAGGTTCTATATTTTTAAATTTTTTTATAAATAAAGTAGTATTATGTGACCATGACCGCCCATCATATATAAATGGCTTTCCAACATTACCACTTCTTCCAATAGTAATACTTGGTTTACTAGTTGTATAAGAATCATGATAACCTATTATACCGTTAGAACCTACAACGGGATATTTTCCTTTTCTCATATTATATTTCGGAAGATCTTCACCTCTTTGAAATTCAACTATATCAATAATTTTAACCTTTTTGAATTTATTCACTATATCACCTCTTATCCAATATATTTTTGATGAGCAGTTTTAACGTTGTTTTGTTTCACCATGGCGTATTTTAATGTAGTATCTATTTTCTCATGCCCTAATAATTTTTGAACTTGCTCAATTGGCATACCTTTATCTATTGCTATTGTAGCAAGAGTTCTTCTAAATTTATGTGGGTGTAATTTTTTAATATTTAATTTCTGCCCAATTTTTCTAAGTCTAGCTTCTATTCCGTTTATTCCTATTCTTTTATGCGGGGATTTAAGAGAAACAAATAAAGAATTGTTATTATCGTTTCTTGAATCAAGATATTTTTTTAAGTGTATTTTAGTTTTAGCATCAAAATAAACCATTCTTTCTTTATTTCCTTTTCCTATAACTAAACATTCTCTTTCATAAAAATCTATATCATCAATATTTAATTTTACTAATTCTCCAACTCTCATTCCTGTAGAAGCTAAAATATCTATTAAAGCTAGATCTCTATAATTATCAACATTATCCCGCATGATTTCTAATTCTTCATCAGAATAAGTTTCTTTTATAGTTGAGGGAGATTTAATTTTTTTTATTCTTCTAGCCGGGCTTTTAATAATATAATTTTCATCTTCTAACCAAGAAAAGAAACTAGATAATATTCTTCTTATATTATCTACAGTTACTTTACTAGAATTATTTTTTTCTTGATAATTTGACAAATAATTTCTTAAATCATTTGTATCTATTTCATTAATTTTTTTATTAATAAATTTCAACATTGATTCAATTGTAGAAACATAATATTTGATTGTACTATCAGAACATCCTTCTAATTTTTTAGAATTAATAAATATTTCTACTAAATCCCTATTGGCTTTATTATTTTCATTATCTTTTAACATCGCATTAAGTTCTTTACTTAAAACGATTGAAAGATATTTTAATTGCTTATTATTCAAAGTATTTTGCATTTTTTGTATTATATTTTTTATTATTTTTTCTAACATTATGTCATCCTCCTAAGATAAAGAACGACATTCAAGGGCTAGTTCTTTTAATATATTTATTCACCCTTGATTGAAGTTAATTTTTTGCTTTTTTATTTTGTTAAACGATAATTTAGTTGTTAATCATCTATCTCGGCTTGTCCGTTCATAAGTAATGGAAGTAAAAAATCTTTTATTCTTTTAAGATTTTCGATTTCATTTATTTTGTTTTCTTTTAAATGTATTAAATTATTTAATGTGTTTAGGATTTTTATATTTCTCGGAATAAAGACAGGGATATTTTCAACATCTTTTTTTGTTATAAATTTTATAATTGATCCATTTGAATTTAATCTAAATTTACGAGTGGCATTTAAACTCCCTAAATAAAGAATAGAAAAAAAATTATTATTAGGTATTAAAACGTATGTTCTTTGATAAGAATTAAATTTGCCAATATAATGTTTTACGTTAAAGTCACCATTACCAGCTATTAAAATAGCCGAATTATCAAATGCAAAATCATCACATTTTAAAGTTTCTGTAGAGCATGTAAAAAAGTTGTATTTTCCGTTTTTGCTGGCAAAGTTTGCGTCTTGCTTTCCGTTTGTAATATATGAAATATCTTTAGATTGAACAAATTTACCATTCATTTTACTTATTTGAAAATCGTAAATAAAACTCATTTGTTTCTCTAAATTATCGTTTATCTTATTATTTATTTCTATTTTAGTTTCTATTTTTCATAAAAACTCCCCAATTTCTTCTAAATTTTTTAAAGGTACTAATAAATCCATATTTAAAATTTCATCAACAGAAATAGAAGAAAATGTTGTGCCCGAACCTTTTTTAATTAAATTATTAATATTGTTTTTTAAAATAAAATATATATATTTATTAGGAATATTAATACCCCTAATGGCTCCTAGTCCTCTACCTATGCATACATCACTTTTTGCAATATTCAAATCTCCTATAGGTGCTCTAACGCTTATTAAAATATCGCCTTTTTTCGCGATTCTAGTTATTTTAGAAGTATAAGTATATATTTTTGGATACAATCTACCAAAAGTTTTACTCCCTTGCAAAAAAGGGGTAAATAAATTATTTTGTGAATAGTATTTAGATTCTGGAGATTGTCCGGCTGTAAATCTTGCAATATCTTTTAATTTTACTATTTTATTTTTTTTCATATTTTATTTTCCCTAATTGCTCCATTATCTCTTTTTGTAATTTATCTCCTTCTTCAAAAAGAGATAATAATTCATTTTTATATTCAGACATCTTATTTTCAAATTCTTCTTCGCTCATATCTATATAATCTATTTTAATTTCAAAATATTGACCAGCAGATAAAGAATAATTTTTTTCTTTAATTTCATCATATGTTACTAAAACTGAAAAATTATCTACAACTTCCTTATCATTAAAAGTTTTTATTATTAAATCAATATCATCATTAGTTAATCTTTTTTTCTTATTTTTTCCTTCTTGATATTCTTCCCCTAGTTTTGAAGCATCTATTAAAATGACTTTATCATGTATTTTTCTTTTATCAAAAAACAAAACAGAGACATTTGTTCCTGTGTTTGCAAAAACATTGGAAGGCATACTTATACATCCATAAACTAATTTATCATCAACTATTTTTTCTAAAATTTTTCTTTCTACTCCTGACTTAGATGTTATAAAACCTGTAGGAATAACGATTGCACCTTTACCACTATTACTTTTAATAGAATTAATTACATGTTGAATAAATAAGGTATAAATAGCCATGCTTTCTTTTTTCTTAGCAGGAATTTTAGGTACACCTGCTCAAAATCTTGTAGGCATACTTGATAGTTTTTCTCTCGTCTCAGAAAAATCCATTTTAAAAGGTGGATTTGAAACTACAAAATCAAATTCTTTTATTAATTCTGTTTTATTAAATCATAAATCATTAGGAGAAGTTAAAGTATCTCCTTGAATAATGTTTTCTAACGAAAAAGTTGCTCCATTTAAAATAAGATTTAATTTTAACATCTTATTACTACGTTGAGAAATGTCTTGAGCGAATATACTACAATTTTCATTACCTATTTCATTCGCTAAAGACATAAGCAATGTTCCTGTACCCGCTGATGGATCATAGATACGGACACTTTTTAATTCTTTTTCTTTACCAACAAGAAGTTTAGCCATTATAGAAGCTATTGAATGAGGTGTATAATATTCGGCATATTTACCACCTCCGTTTGTGTTATAATCTTTTATCAAATATTCAAATATAGTTGAAAAAAAATCATATTTTTCTTCAAAAACTTCTTCAAAAGAAAAATTATGTAATCGACTTATTAATGCTTTAGCAAAATTTGATCGTTCATTTCTATCGGTTATATATATTGTTAATTCTTCAAAAATAGGAATTTTTGTCCCTTGAGATGTTTTTGTTACAAAAATATCTTCATTTTTTCTTGAAATATCCATCATTGCATTATCAAATATAGTTGAAAAATCATCTTTATCTTGTTGATTTCACAATGTAGAAATGAGATGTTCTGGTTCAAGTTTAGGTATTTCAGGTTCAAGTTGTAATAATAATTCTTCTCTATCGGTTTTATTCATATTAAAATATATCTCATCCCATCTCTTGGCATTTCGTATATTTTCACTTACTTTTTTTATTTCATATCCAAATTTGTCATTTATAAATTTATACAAAAATATTTGTGTAATGATCTTATATTCATTACCATCATTCCCTAATCCAAAAACTTGACAAACCGCTTTTAGTTCATCAATTAACTTTATCGTTTTATCTTTTACCATTACATTCATAATATTCTTCCTTTCTTAAAGTTCTTTATATTGATTTATTAATTCTTTTATAAAACTTTCTTTATATTTTGTTGATACATTTATTTTGTTTCTACTTATTACAAATTCTATAAATTTTTTAAAAAAATCTTCTTTTTTAAGATTATCAGCATTTTTATTTATTTTTTCTTCTATTTCTTTTTCTAATATAAGTAAAGAATTTTTAATTTCTTCATCTATTTTTGATATCAACACATCATTTGTTGTTATACTTGAATTTATATTTCTTATTCATTTATGCATAAATAGCATTTTAGAGTTGTTACGATAATGTTTTGCTAAATTTTCATCTTCTATTTGTATTTTTTCTAATTTATTTTTATATAAATCTATCTCTTTTAATATTTCATCATACTCTTTTGAACTTTTAATTTCTTTATAATTACATTCATTTAATTTACTAAATATTAATTCTTGAATATTCATAAATTTTGGATCATTTTTATCAATCTGTTTTGCAAACATACGTTCTATTTCTTTAATTTTTTCATCAATTCTGTTAGAAACTATTTTAAGTTCTTCTCTAGATGATAATATAAAATTAAATTTCAAATTAGATAAAATTTCATTTGTTATAAGTTTTATCTCTTGATTTTTATTTTGCTCTTCTTGAAAATTTATAAAAGAAATTCTTCTAGATAGCATAGATATTAACTGAGAAATATCTTCTATTTTAATTTCTTTAAACTCTTCTTTAAATAATTCGCTATCAAAACTTTTAGCTAGATTATAATATCCGCGAACATCTTGTAAAATTTCTCTTATTTCAAACAATTCTTTTTTATCACTTCTTGTTTCTAAAAATTTTTCAAATTGCTCTAAATTATCTGCGTAGGAATTAAATAATATATTATGTGCTCTTTTAACTTTTTCTTCAATTTCTTCTCTATTTAAAAAGATATTTTTAAATTGACCTCCATGTTCTTCTGCTATTCCAGTATTAAATCTTTTTAACTCATTTAAATATTTCATATTTGTTTCATCAAAATTTTCTTTTATATTAACAAAATCTATAATATAACCATATTTCATTTCTCTATATGGTCTATTAACTCTTGTTATTGCTTGCAATAAACTATGTGCTTTTAATTTTCTTCCAAAATACAATCTTTTTAATCTGGGAGCATCAAAACCTGTTAACAACATATTAAAAACTATTAATATATCAATTTTAAAATTCTTTTTAAAATCATTAACTAACATTTTTCTAGTTTCTTTATCTTCTACATCATGTAAAATTAATCCTTTTTTAAAATTAATTTCATCTTTTATTTCTTTACTTATTTGCTTTTGAATTTCATCGAATTTTTCATTCATTTTCTTTGCTTGAACACTTGAATCACAAATTATCATAGCTCCTAATGTTGTGTCGTTATAATATTTTCTAAATTTATAAAAATCTACAATTATATATTTCAAAAGTTCTTCTATATAGTTATCATTTTCCTTTATAAAACTCTTTTTTACTTCATTTTTTTGTGCATGCAAAAAGTTATTACTACTTATATTTTGCAGATTTTTCTTATAATATGTGTCTATATCTTCTCTAATTATTTGTAAAGTATAACCATCATTAATTGATTTATCATAATAATAAGTATGTATATAATCGCCAAATATTTGCATTGATGTTCATTCTTCTTTCAAAAGTGGAGTACCGGTTAATGCAAGTTTTATAGAGTTTTTATCCATATTGATTAAGTTAGCAAGGAAGCTTCCTTGTATATTGTAACTTCTATGAGCTTCATCAATTATTAAAATTCTTTGTAAATTTGTAGAATAAGGCAATATTTCTAAATCTTGTTTATCATTTTCACTAAATCTTTGAATGTTTACAACCACAATTTCTAATTTACCGCTATTACCTTCGTTAGCGTTATAACTATTAAATTGTTCTAATAATTCTTTCTTATTTTCTGCAGTTTTAACAATTAGACCTCTTGTTTCAAATTCTTGTTTTGCTTGTTCTAAAAGATCGATTCTATCTACAATAAAGTAAAATTTTGCTACCTTATTCTTTTTAGAAAAATAGTTTGTTAAAAACTTGACAAAATAATATGATAAAGCAGTTTTTCCACTTCCTTGAGTATGTCATATTATTCCGGATTTAACTCCTTGTTCGAGTTTTTCCTTAACAGCTAAACAAGCGAATATTTGCTGATATCTTGCAATATGTTTTTCATTAATCGTTACTCTTTTTCCGTATTCTTCCCTTTCTGAATTAAGATATACTATTCCGTATTTAATTAAAAATAGAATTCTTTCCCTGCTACATAACGATGTTAAAAATTTGTTAGTATAAGTTAAATAATCTTTATTTGTTTTATATTCATTTGAATCTAAAATATCTTCTGAATTAAAATCTGATAAAATCTTTTTTTCTATATCTTTCTCAACATTTTCATATACAAAATTTTCATAATAATAATTGGGATTATTCTTTACAGGTTCTTCTTTAAATCTATTGAAAACAACTTTGTTATTTGATCCTGTTGAATAAAATGATCCACTTAACTTATCACCCTTAACAGAGTAATCCATATTATTTGAAAACATCATTAATTGAATTAAGTTAAAAAATCTTTTAAATTTTTTATTAGAAAGTCTTATATCATTCATTCTTTTTTCTTCAGCTAGTTGTCCATCTTTATTATTAGGAATTTTAACCTCAATAATCGCTAACGGTAAACCATTAATAAAAATAGTAATATCCGGTCTAAACGACTCATCACCATTAGAAAATTCTAGTTCAGCAGAGAAATGAAAAACGTTATTACTGATATTTTCAAAATCAATCAATTTAACATTTTGAGATACAAGGTTATTATAAAAGTCTTTTCCTAAATCATCATTATTTAGGCTTCATTTTATTTCTCTTAGTACTTTATCAATATCTTGATCAAAATTAGGATTTAATTTTTTAAATTGACTTTTAAAAATGTTAATTTCAATGTTTGTTTCTTTATCGAAGTTTCTTTTATCTAAAGAGTTTGTTGAAATTGGTAAATATGCATACCCTAATCTTAATAAATGAATCATGGCAGGTATTTGTACTCTTGTTTTTTCTGTACTATTTTTGTACGACATTCTATAATCCTCCTAATTAAATAGCTTTATTTATTAAAGTAGTTATTTTTATAAATTATAACATTGAACATTATTAGTATACTCAGGATAATTTGTGCAAAAAATTAAATCTTTCAGTAGATTAGCCTAAATAAAAACAAAAAGTTGCTTAAAGCAACTTAATTTATATTAATAAGCCTTAGCAAAAAGAACGTATCTTTTAGAAGGTTTTCTTGAAAATATACATGTTCCTTCATCGGTTGGTTTTAAGTATTTAAAAGGAATACATCTTGCTGTAGCTCCTGTTTCCTTTTGTATTCTTTCCTCTTCTTTTTCATCTCCATTAAAAGGAATAATAACAAATTTATTATTGGCGATTTCTTTTTTGAAATCTTCATAATTAGAAACAATAACAGTATTAGCTTCGAGTCTTTCTTTTGCTCTTTGATACATTTGTTCTTGTATTTGAATTAATTTTTCTTCAATTCACTCACGAACAATTTCAATTTTAACTTTTTCTTTTTCGAAAGTATCTCTTCTAACTACTGTAACAACACCTTCTTCAACATCTTTAGGTCCGACTTCAACTCTTATAGGTACACCTTGAATTTCTGAATTTGCTGCTTTGTATCCTGGTAAATTATCACTTCTATCTACTCTTACTCTTAGTTTTTTTAATAATCATTTTTCTAAATGATCTACTGTTTTAGATACTTTAGGATTTTTAGAAGGAAATAATTCTAAAATATCAACTTGAATAGGAGCAATTTTTGGTGGAATAACAATACCTGAATCATCTCCGTGCGTCATTATTAAAGCTCCTAACAGTCTAGTTGATAAACCTCAGGAAGTTTGGTACGCAAATTCATCCTCATTTTTCTTATTTGTAAAGGTAATTTTAAATGCTCTTGAAAAGTTTTGCGCTAAATAATGAGAAGTACCAGATTGAAGAGCTTTTCCGTCTTTCATCATAGCCTCGATTGTGTAGGTAGAACAAGCTCCTGCGAATTTTTCTCTAGGAGTTTTTTTTCCGATTATAGTCGGTATAGCTAAATATTTACGTAAAAACTTTTCGTAAAGTTTAATCATATCTCTTGTTAATTTTCTAGCTTCTGTTGCTTCAGAATGAATAGTGTGTCCTTCTTGTCATAAGAATTCACTGTTTCTTAAAAAAGGATTAGTGGTTTTTTCTCATCTCATAACTGAAGTTCATTGATTATAAATTAAAGGTAAATCTTTATAAGATTCAATGTTCTTTTTAAATAAATCAGCAAACAGAACTTCACTTGTAGGTCTAATATAAAGATTGTTATGTAACTTTTTATCACCTATATGTGTTACGGTAACTAATTCAGGAGCGAAACCTGCTACATGTTCTTTTTCTGTATTAATAAAAAAATCAGGAATTAACATAGGTAAATAAACATTTTGTATTCCTTTTTGTTTAAATTTTCTATTTAACTCGGTTTGAATATTTTCTCAAATAGCATATGAATTAGGTTTAAATATAATTGTACCTTTAACTGGTCCATATTCAATTAATTGACCATTTTTAATGACATCTACATATCACTGAGCAAAATCTTCTTTTCAAGGTGTAATTTTATCTAGTTTTTTCATAATTAATAAAATTTTACATTTTTTTTAAAAAAATCAAAAAAAATAACTTTTTTATAGAAAAATAAATTTTTTGTTCAAAAATAAAAGCCATCTTTTATAGATAGCCTTATTTTTATTTTTTAAATATATAATCAAAAATTTCTATGTAATTTGATACGGGTTTAAATTCTATATTATCTTTTACTTCTTGTGCTATATCTTGTAAATTCTTTTCGTTTTCTTTAGGGATGAATATTGTTTTTATTCCGAATTTATAAGCTGCTAGAGATTTTTCTTTTAATCCACCAATAGCTAATACTTTTCCTCTTAAAGTTATTTCTCCTGTCATACCAATTTTAGATGAAACAGGTTTTTTTAATAATGCAGAAATAATGGCGGTGGTAAAAGTAACACCCGCAGAAGGTCCATCTTTTGGCACCGCTCCCTCTGGAACATGAATATGAATTTGATTTGTTTCAAAATCAAAATCAATTCCAAATTGCGCTGCATTAGATCTAACGTAACTTATTGCTATTTCAGCTGATTCTCTCATTACATCTTTTAATTGCCCAGTTAATTTAATTTCTGCTTTTGTAGAAGGAGCTGTATTAACTTCTATAGATAAAGTAGATCCTCCATAAGAAGTATAAGCTAGACCATTTACTGCACCTATTTGTGGTTGTTTTTCATTAATATCATCAGTAAATTTTTCTACACCTAGCATTTTTCTTACAAATTCTTTTGTTACAACAAAGTCTTGATCTTTTGCTATTTTACCTTTTAATAATTTAACTATTATTTTTCTAGTTATTTTATCGAAGTTTCTTTTTAAATCACGTACTCCCGCTTCTCTTGTGTAATTTTGAATGATAAATTCTATAGTTTCATCATCGATGTTGAAGTATTTAGAGTCTAATTTATTTTCTGATAAAACTTTTTCTAGTAAATGGCTTTTTACTATTTCTTTTTTTTCTAATAGTGTATATGAAGAAAGTTCAATAATTTCCATTCTATCAGCTAAAGCTTCAGGAATTCCGTCAAAATAATTTGCTGTAGCTATAAAAATTACTTTTGATAAATCATATTCAGTTTCTAAGTAATGGTCTTGAAAAAATTTGTTTTGTTCAGGATCCAATACTTCTAATAAAGCTGAGGCAGGATCTCCTCTAAAGTCTGAAGACATTTTATCAATTTCATCTAGTAAAATAACCGGATTAGAGATTCCTGCTTTTTTAATTGCATTAATAATTTTACCAGGCATAGCTCCAACATAAGTTCTTCTATGACCTCTTATTTCTGACTCATCTCTAACTCCACCTAATGAAATTTTAATCATTTTTCTACCTAAAGCATCCGCTATTGATTGAGCTATTGTAGTTTTACCTGTTCCAGGAGGCCCTACAAGTGTTAATATAGGCATATTATTAATTTCTCTATTTTTATCTTTGCTAAATAAACCTAAATCTAAAGCTTCATTTTCTGTAGGTAATTCTTTTACTAAAACTGTATTTTTTTCTTTGTTTTTTTCTTTTATATTTGTTAAAACGGCTAAAAATTCTAAGATTCTCTCTTTAACATCTTTTAGACCATAATGTTTTTTAGACAATTCTTTTTCTGCTTTTTGAATATTTAAATCATCTATCATAACTTTTCTTCAAGGAAGGTTATAAATTAAATCTAAATAATTTTTTGAAACATTAGCTTCAGGAGAGCTAGACATCATTCCTTTTAATTTTCTTGTTTCATTTTTAATAATTTGTCTTACTTCAACAGGAAACTTATTTTCATCATCGTTTTTGTACAATTCTTTTTCGTTTTTGGTTTCTTGTTCATCTTCTTCGCCTAATTGTTGTCTAATGGCTCTTATTCTTTCTCTTAAAAGAAACTCTTTTTGTTGTTTATCAAGAGTTTTTTTCATTTCAATTTCAATATTTTCAACTAGTTTTTTCTCGTTTACTAAAACCATTAAATATTGCACTAGGTAATTTAATCTATCTCCAGAATCTTCCATAGCTAAAAGTTTTACTCTTTCACTATAAGGAATATTTAAATGTTCTGCAAAAATACTCACCAATTCTCAAGGTTTATCATCTGTTTTTATTTGTTTAGAAACAAAATCAATAATATTATTTAATTCTTCTAAAAAACTGTGTTTTTTAATTAATCCTTCTAATTTTTTAAAAATTTCAATTATCGTTTCTTCGCTTACTTTATTAATTTCTTCTACTGCTTCATAAAAAATTTCACTATATCCTGAAAAATTTAATGATTCTACATTTTTTTCTTTATTAAAATCAATTAATTTAACAACTTTTCCAGCAGTAAATATAAGTTTAGGAGATCTTCCTTCTTTATAGCTAACAACTTCAACTAAAGTAGCATATTTTTGATAAAAATTAGATTTTTTAATACTATCTTCATTTTGGATACCATTTTGAAAATATGTAAAAATTAAGTTAAATTTCTTAAATTTACCTTCACTTTCGTATTGTTGTTTAATTATTTCTAGTTGTTTACTATTTATTTTTATTTCATCAGGTATTTGTTTAGGCAAAACAACTTGAAATTCTAAATTAATAAAAGGTGCACTTTTAATTTTTTTATTTTTCACTTTCCCTCCCTTTTAATATTTCAAAATTATATATTATTTTAAATTATATAATAAAAATTAGCACTCTAACATAAAAAGTGCTAATTTTTATTTGGTATTTTTTGACTTTACTTTTTTTAAAATGAATAAAAGCAAAATTATGAAAACGGAAGACAATGAATAATTTGTTAAATTAAATGTCCCGAATGTAATTAAAACAAATATTAAATATTTTCAAATATTGTTTCCATAAAATTTTTCTATTAATTCCTGGATAGAAAAGTGAGAAATAACTTTAAATAAATAAAAATATAAAGGAATAAATAAAGAAAAATTTAGTAAACTTAAAATTGTAGTTGTAACTATTATTGTTAAAACAAAAGGGGTTAGTTTTTTATTTTTAAAAACTTTACAAAATAAAAAGAAAGATAGTATATAAATTAAATTAGACAAAAATAAAATAAAATGACCTAAATAGTTTGTTAAATCAATATTACCTTGCAAAAAAGGTCCTAGAATAAATCGTAAAAATATTGTTATAAAACCGTATTTAAAATTTATAACAAAAAAAACTGGAAAAATAAAAATAAGAGATAAGTCTATTTTTAAACCAAATTCACCAGGTCAAATTAAGTATTGACTTATAAATAGAGCAATTAAAGAAAGAGATGAAAAAATAGCACTTAGTACTAAATTATATACAGTGTTATTTTTATATGAATTATTTATTTTCATTGTTAATTAAATAATTTAATCCTATTAAAGCTGAATTATCTTTAAGTCGGTCAAATCTAAATTTAACTTGTTTATATTGATTATAATCACAGAATTCCTTAGCTAATTTTATTGCTTCTTTTACAAAAAAGCTGTTATTATTAGAAACTGAACCACCAAATACCATTAAATTAGGATTAAGCATTCCTATCGATGTTGCGATAGTTTTAGCTAGCACCAAAATAGATTCATTTATTATTTTTTTTAATTCTGGATCACTTTCAAAATTTTCAAAGATAAATTTTGAATCCATATTTACTTTTTTTATTTTGGAAGCTCTTAAAGCTATTCCTGTTCCTGAAACAAATAATTCTGCCGAAAATTTAGAAAGATGAAAATTATCGTCCATTTTTTCACCTAAAGGAATTCGAGCTATTTCTTGCCCTAAATGATTAGAACCTGTAAATACTTTATTATTGATAATTAGTCCTGCTCCAAATCCTGTGGAAATGGTAAAAAATTGTGTAACATCTTTTGGGGTTTGTTTATAGTAATGATGATTTGCTAACGCCATTACATTAGCATCATTTTCAAACACTATTTTTTCTATATTTGTTTTATCTAATAAAAAAGTTTTAATATCTTTATTTTTTCAACCTTTTAAATTTGGGCTACTTAATATTTTACCTTCTTCATAATTTGCAGGACCAGGAATACATAAAGCAACATGAGTAATTTCGTATTTATTTATAAGTGAAACTATTTTATTTAAAGTTTTAGTTCAGTTAATTTGTTCAGTTTTAAACCTTATTTTCTTTTTTATTTTTGAATTTTCAACTAAAGCAAAACGAACATTAGTTCCGCCTATATCAATTGAAGCGAATTTTTTCATAGTTATTTTGTTCCAAAAATCCTATCTCCAGCGTCTCCTAAACCTGGTACTATATATTTTTTCTCATTTAAATATAGATCTTTAGCAGCTAAGAAAATTTTAACATCTGGGTGTTCATTTCTTATTGTTTGAATACCTTTTTCAACACCTACTAAACAAACCAAATTTATATTTGTAAATCCATCTTTTTTTAGTCTTTCAATGGAATCTTTAGCCGAAGTACCTGTTGCTAACATAGGATCCACTAACAATATTAAAGATTCTTTTGAAACATTTGGAATCTTGTAAAAATATTCATGTGCTTTAAATGTTTTTTCATCTCTATAAACTCCAATATGACCAACTCTAGAAGTAGGTATTAATGACAATATTCCTTCTACCATTCCTAAACCAGCTCTAAGAATAGGAACTATAACAATTTCCTTGTCCATTTTTTCACCTATAGCAATTGAACCTGTTGGAGTTTTAACGCTATATTCTATAGTTTTATAATCTCTCAAAATTTCATAAACCATAAGTGCAGAAATTTCTTTTAATAATTCTCTAAATAAGTGATGAGAAGTATTTTCATCACGCATTATTGTTAATTTTGTTGTTATTAAAGGATGATTTAATACGTTTACCATCTATATGTTCCCCTTTTTTACTATATTAATATCCAGAATTTTTATCTAACTTATTTCCTTGCATTATTTGTACACCAGAAGAAGTACCAAATCTTGTTGCTCCGAGTTCGTACATTATTTTTAAATCTTCTAAGCTCTTTACACCACCAGCTGCTTTAATTTCAATTTTATCACCAACAACTTCCTTCATTATTTTAATATCTTCTTGTGAAGCTCCTCTATATGAAAAACCTGTTGAAGTTTTAACAAATTCAGCTCCTGATTTTAGAACTATTTCTGTAGCTTTTTTAATTTCTTCATTTGTCAATAAAGCGGTTTCAACGATAACTTTTAAAATTTTTGATCCAATTTCTTTTTTAACTGCTTTTATATCATTTAAAACAAAATCATATTCTTGTTCTTTTAGTTTACCAATATTAAGAACCATATCTATTTCATCTGCGCCATGACTTATTGCTAATTTAGCTTCTTGTGCCTTTGCTTGTGTTATCATCGCCCCTAAAGGAAATCCAATTACTGAAGTGATTCCTACTTCGCTACCTTCTAGTCTTTCTTTAACGTATTTAACTCAAGATGAGTTAACGCATACTGTCTTAAAACCGTATTCTTTAGCTTCTTGAATTAATTTATTAATTTCTTTTGATGTACCTTCTGGTTTTAAATAAGTATGATCTATTAATTTTGCTCAATTCATTTTTTTACTCCATTTTTCCTAATATTATTTTGTTTTCTACTTCTTTTTCGTTTATTGTATAAGCTTTTTCTAACTCTTCTACTAATTCATTTGAAATAGCTTTAGATGAGAATAAAGTGAATAGTAAATCACCTTTTTTAACTTTATCATTTGTTTTTTTATTAATTTGAATACCTGCTTCAAAATCTATTGAATCTTCTTTAGAAATTCTTCCTGCACCTAATTTAGATGCTACTATACCAAAATCTAAAGCTGATGTTATTTCCATAACACCATCTTTTTTAGCAAATACTTCTAATTTAAATGAAGGATTTCAAAAATCTTTTGCTTTTAGTTTTTCAACATCTCCGCCTTGATATTTAATAAACTCGTAGAATTTTTCTAGTGCTTTTCCGTTTTTGATAACTTCATCAATCATTTTGTAAGCTTCTTTTTCATCATCAGTAACTTTAGCTTGTTTTAAAATAGTAGCACTTGCTGAATAACACAATTCAATAAAATCTTTTGAACCGTTACCTTTTAAAGTTTCTATAGCTTCTAAAACTTCGTTTTTATTACCTATAGCTTTACCCATAGGTCTTGACATATTGGTCATTTCTACTCTAACATCTTTATTTAATTGTTTTCCAATAGTAATCATTTGTTCTGAAAGTTTTTTTGCTTCTTCTATAGTAGTCATAAAAGCTCCATTACCAACTTTTACATCTAGTAAAATAGCATCTGAACCTGTCGCTAATTTTTTAGACATGATCGATGAAGCAATTAAAGGAATAGAAGAAACATTTCCAGTTACATCTCTTAAAGCATATAATTTTTTATCTGCTGGAACTAAATTATCACTTTGCCCAATCACAGCAATTTTAATTTTATTTACTTGACTAATGAATTGCTCATCTGTTAATTCAACACTAAAACCTGGTATAGATTCTAATTTATCTATAGTCCCTCCTGTATGTCCTAACCCTCTTCCTGACATTTTAGCAACAGGGACACCTAGTGAAGCAATTATAGGTCCCACTACTAATGTAGTTTTATCTCCTACTCCTCCTGTAGAGTGTTTATCAACTTTTATCCCATTTATCGCTGATAAATCTATTATTTTTCCTGATTTCATCATTTCAAAAGTAAATTTACCAATTTCTTTTGGTGTCATACCTTTAAAAACTACAGTAGTTAAGAAAGATGCCATTTGATAATCTTTAATTTCACCAGATACATAATTAGAAATAATGAATTCGATTTCTTTATCAGAAAGCTCGATTCCTTCTCTTTTTTTTATAATTAAATCTACTATTCTCATATTTTTCCTTTTTTTATTTTAAAAAAGACCAACTTTATAAGTTAGTCAAATATTTATTATGCTAGTTCTAAAGCAATTTCCATCATTTTTAAGAATTTGGTTTCTCTTTCTTCAGATGATGTTTCTTCTTTTGTTATTAAATTATCTGATATTGTCAATAAGCAAGCTGCTTCCTTGTTTAGCTTTTTAGCATTTGCAAATAAAGCGAATGATTCCATTTCGACTGCATCTGCTTGTGTAATTTCAATAGTTTTACTTAAAGGTCTTGAAGCATAAAAAACATCAGATGAATGAACTCTTCCTAAATGTAAATCAATTCCTAGTTTTAATGCATTTTCTAATAATTGTGCATTTAATTTTTTAGATGGTTCTAAAACGTGTGTATTTTCTCCTAAAACTAACTGTGAATAAGAGTGGGAATCAGAATATGCACTATCAACTAATAAAACATCGTATAATTTTAAGTCTTCTTTGTAAGAACCTGCAGATCCTATTCTTACTATTCTTTCTACATCATAAAATTTGTATAATTCATATGAATAAATACCTATAGAAGGAACTCCCATTCCTGAAGCTGCAATTGTAATTGGTTTTCCCTTATATAACCCTGTGTACATAAACATATTTCTTACAGTATTTACCAACTCTACATTTGTTAAAAATGTTTCTGCAATAAATTTTGCTCTTAAAGGATCACCTGGCATTAAAACTGTTTTAGCTATACTACCTGGTTTAGCATTAATATGTGGTGTCATTTTTTTCTCCTTAGCAATATATATTAATTTTATATTTAAATTATATAATAATTAATTATAATAAAATAAAAAAATTCGTAAAAATTACGAATAAAAAATTACTTTAATTTTATTAGTTTTTTTATATCTCAAAAGTATAAAAAACCAGAATATATTGATAAAAACAGAGAAATTAATAGAGGCGTATTTAATAACCAAAATATTCAATTTCAATTTTGTGAATTATAAAAAATAGGACCTAAAAAAAACAAAATTGGTATAGCAAAACTTTGTGTAAGAGTTTTTAGCTTTCCTCATATTGAAGCGTGAATTTTAAGATTATTTTTTGCAGCTAAATTTCTGCATCCATCAACAACAACATCTCTTACTATAAAGATTACCACCACTCATACAGATGTAAAATTAAATAAAGTTAAAAAAATTATAGCAGTTGATGTAATTACTTTATCAGCAATGGGATCAAATAATTTTCCAAAATTAGTTACATTATTATATTTCCTTGCTAAATAACCATCTAAAAAATCCGTAATCATAGCAACTAAAAAAATGAATGTTGCTATTAATAGTAAAAAATAATTTTTATTTTTTACACTAAAATCTCCGTTAGATAAATTAAAAAAAATAGTTAATAAAATCAGAAAAGGTACTAATAAAATTATTCTTATAATTGTTAAATAATTTGGTAAATTTTTATTTTTCATTTAACACTTCTTTTTTAAATTGTTCCTTATTTAGTAAATATTTTTCTTTATTAGATTCTAAATAAATATTTTCTAAATTTTTAAAATATTCTAATTGTTCTATGTTTCTTTTATTTCATAAATTAGATGGAGCTTCTAAAAGCTTATTAATATTAAAATGTACAGACTCATTTTTATCAAAAGGATTATCAATAAATACTTTTTTATAGGAGTCTTCTCTAATTATTAGTTCTAGTTGATCATGGGCAAAATTTTTTAAATCTTTCATTTTTATTTTACCTATTGATACAATAAATGAGTCTAAATTTTTTTGATTTATTTCAATAATTGCATTCATTTTATAAACTATTGTTATTAATAATTCTCTCTCTAATTGAACCAATTTTTCTTTTTCTTTTTTTATTTTATTTCTTTTTTTCTTCTCTGCTATAACTTGGAATATAATTACAGCTATAATTAAAGTTAATAATATTCCGGCTATGACGCTTAATGTTATTCCATCCATATATCCCCCTTTTTTAAATTAATAAAAATATCAATATTGTTATTCCGAAAAATATAAAAGTTGAAGTTGCATCTGTCAAAGTAGCTAATATCGGAGCCGACATAACAGCTGGATCTTTTCCCATTCTAGCTGCTAAAAGAGGAATGACAGAGCCTAAAATTTTAGAAAAAACTATCACTAAAAACATTGATAAAGAGGCAGCTGCAGATATTATTAATATATAAGCATATTTAGGTAATTTTGTAGTTTGGTTATTGGATATAGATAATAATTCGGTGCTAAAAATATCCCTTGTGGCCATAAAATAAATAATTAATCTTGCAAAATTAATTAACATCAAAATTATTCCTATAATTATCCCTACATTAAGTTCTTTAAAGAATACTTTTCTTAAAAATCCTTTTTTTTCTATTTCCCCTAAAGAAAGCGATCTAGTTATAGTTGTCGCTGATTGAGAACCTGCATTTCCTGCAGAGCCTGAAATAACAGGAATTATAGATACTATTGTCGAAACAAATATTCCAAGACCTAAAGATTTTAAAGTAATATTTTTTTCTAAAGAATCTGTAAATAGTTGAATAACAATTTGTGATAATGTAGAACCTAGCATCAAGATTATTAGTCAAAATATTCTGGATTTCACTATTGTAAGTATTTTTGTTTTCAAATACTCTTCTTCGATGTTTTTAGAACTAATACCAGCCATTCTATAAATATCTTCTGTAGCTTCTTCTTGAAAAATATCAATAATATCATCAGAAGTAACCATTCCTACTAACTTGTTTGAAGAATTCATAACCGGTATTACAGACATATCGTGTTCAGCAAATATATTAGCAACATTTTCTTTAGAATCTGTTGTATAAACGTAAGGCACTGCAAACATTATATCTTTAAGTTGATAAGAAGACTTTGAAAAGACAATATCTTCTAAAGTCAAAGCACCAACCAATTTTTGATTTTTATTGACTATGTAGTAATAATGTGTTAATTCAACATCATTCTTTTTATTCCTAATATATTCTATAGCTTGTTGAGCGGTTCAATTTTCTTTTAGTGAAATTATATCAACAGACATAACCGAACCAATTTGCTCTTCTGTATATCTTAAGATTCTATTTAGTGCTTTTCTAGTTTCTGGATCAATGTTTTTTAAAATTTTTTGTGACAAATTTTGAGGTACTTCTTCAATTAAATCAGCTATTTCGTCAGTATAAAGTTCATCAACAATTTCACTAACCATTTCTTGAGAAAAATTATGGATTAGATCTTCCTGAATATCAATGCTTAAATGCGAAAAAATTTCTTCAGATATTTCTGTATTTAACAATCTAAAAAAAATGACTCTATCAAATTTTTCTAGTTTTTCTACTTCTTCCGCCATTTGAACAATAGGAGTGTTTTTAGAATAATTTCTAATTCAATTAATGTCTTTTTTTTCTATAGCTGATTTTATAGACATTTTAACCTCCTAATTTTTTAATTTTGTTTCTAATACTTTTCTAAAATCATCAATTAATACATATTCGAATTTTCCATTTTTCGCGATGATTATACCACCAGTTTCTTCAGATACTACAATAGTAGTAGAATCTGACTGTTCACTTATCCCCATTGCAGCTCTATGTCTTGATCCAAATTTATTATTTATGGATTTAGAAGTTATTTTATAATAAGTCGAAGCGTAAATTATTTTATTTCCTCTTATTATTACTGCTCCATCGTGTAATGGAGAATGTTTATTAAAAATGGATAGAATCAAAGAAGAAGAAATATTAGAATCTATTTTTATCCCATCTGTTCTAAGATTTTCTATATTATCGTGATTTTCTATTGTTATAATTGCTCCAGTTTTAGTTTTCGATAGTTCATCAACTGCATTTTTTAATTCAATAATTACTCTATTCTTGTTAGAATCTGCTAGTTCTCTAAATTTTGATTTTTTTATTTTAAATTCCCTTATTAAATTAATAATTTCTTTGGTTCCAATTAAAATTGTTAAAATTAATATTAAAATAAATATTAATATTATTAATATAAACATATTATTAATAAAAAACGTACCTTTTTAATAGATACGTTTTTAAATATTAATATCTACTTTATAAAACCAAGAAATATTAATAATGTAATTATTATAAATACGATTGAGAATCAAAATATAATTCATAAAACTAAATTTGTTCTTGTAAGAAGACTTTCTTTAATATTTTTTGAATCTTGTGAAGCTGATGAAAATACAATATTAGAATTTTCTCCTTCAATTTCAGAAATATCAATAATTTCAACATCCATTACTTCTTTAGTATCTTTTTTCACTAAAATATATTCACTAGATTTAATTGGTTTATTTGAATTATAAGATAAAACTTTACCTGAAATAACATTTGTATTTTCATTTAAAGAATCTATAACAAAGTTTTGACCTTCATAATTAGTATTATTAGTAGATGATGAATAGGATTTTGTTTCTTTTTCTTTTAATGAATCTTCTTTATTTGTTAAATCACTACTTTCACCATCATTTTCATAATAATGAGCTGAAGATAAAGAAGAAAGGCTAAATGCAACATCGCTATTTGTTTCTTTAGCTAGTTCTAAGTTTCATTTTAAAATTTCTTCTTCTATTTTTTGACATTCTACACAATTTGGATGAAGATTTGTTGTTTGTTCACCTGAAACTTTATTTTCTTGATAATAAAATTTATCTTTACATCCAACACATTCTTCTTCATTATCTTCTGAATTCATTTTAATACATTCTTCGCACTCTACGGAATTTAAAACTTCTTCTTTTTTATTGTTTTCAGAATAATTTGAAGAAATTGTAGAATAAGCAACATCTAATTTATTATTTTCTTTTGCATACTCTATTGTTGTAAGGTTGTTGCAAATATCGCAATCGTTTATTAAGTTTTGATTTTCTATTTCTAACATTTTGTTGCATTCTGCACATTCAATTACTTCATTTTGAAATAATACTTCTTCTTTTTGACTACTTAATATAACTTTTTCATCACTAGTTGCAGATATCTTATCAGTTTGATAATCATTTACTTCATCCACTTGAATATCTTTAATTTCATTATTGTCACATGTTTCACATTCATGACAATCTTCGCCTAACTCTTCTTCTAATTTACATTCTTCACACTCTAGTTCTTCATTTTCTGGTTCAAAAACTATTTCACTTGAATCAACATTTGTAGTTTTGCTATCAGACTCATTTTTAGATATATATTGATCTTTTTTCGAATAGTTAGATGAAGATATTAAACATAGTTCACACAAACAATTTCCGTCAACATCTTTTTCTTTTGATGAGTGATCTTCAAAATTTAAAACTTCTTTCGGTTTTACTACTTCTTTAGATCATTCTTCCGCTTCTTTATCTAATCTCTCACACTCTTGACAATCATCTGAAACATTTCATTCTTCTTCTTTTTCATCTTTTTTAACTTTTGGCTCAAAATGAACTATTTCTACATGAACTTCTTTTTCTCCGTTCTCTTGTTCATCTCCAATTCTAGTTTTAATAGAAGAAACGAAAATTCCATTTTCTCTTAATCACATTGTTGCATCTAATTTTAAAGATTTAAAATGTTCAATAGTGTCCTCTAAACTACTAAAGTTTAAATAATCCTCTTGTTTAGCTCTTTTAAAATGAAATTCAAAGTTTTGAGTTTCTTCATTGAAAACCTTTGAACAATAGAATTTTTTTATCATATTTTCCTCTTTATTTTATCTTTTATATTATTACTTTTAAATTGTTTTTAATTTTATAAAGAAATTTTACAATATTTTTTCAAAAAATAAAGAAAAATAGAATTAAAAAAGAAATTTTATTTTTTTATATAACTTAATGATAAATTTCTTTCCTTTTCCTTTATATTTTTAATTATAATCCTATATTGTCCAGTAAAAGGAGCAATAAACTCTATTTTTTCAAAATTTAACATTTTACTATTGGATTTTTCTATAATTTGTCAATCACCGTCTAAGTATTCTATTTCTAAATCAAAATCAGCAATCTCTTCTAAAATCACAAGTTCTTTTGTTAAATCATCAGTTAAATTATAAATAGAAATTAAATTAAAGGGATTTAAAGATAAAAATTGAATTTTTAAAGCTTTTAAAATTAAGTTAAGTATTTTTTTACTACTTATTTCAAATAAGTTTTCTTTTCAAAATAAGTGAGTTAATAGTTTTTCATCTTTTTTTAAATCGATTTTAAAAATGTGTTCCTTTTTGTTCTTATTACTTTTTATTATAAAATTATTCCCCTTTTCTAAAGTATCTTTCGCTAAAGAATAATCAAAAACACCAGCTCCTATATAAATAAAATTGTTGTTAAAAGAATTTTCAAAATAATTTTTATTTTTTCTAGCGCTATTCAAAATAGAATTTATTACAATTTCTTCTTTGTTTTTACTTAATTCTTCTTTTATTTTTGTACTTATTAAAATATTTGATGTTGAAGCGGCTAATATAACCGTTGCCAAAATATTATCTTCTATAATACCTGTTTCAGTGTTTGTTGTCCAAGGTATTTGAACCACAATATTTGGACTAGTTCTTTTGAATTTATTATTTTTATTTAAATATAAAAGGTTTGGATTAATAATATTTCTATTTATTTTTTGCTTTTTTTCTCTTTCTCCAATACTTCCAACTAAAATTGAATTATATATTTCATCAAAAATATATTCCCTATCTTGCAAAGCAGGAAAAAAATTAATTGTCCTTGTTCCTAATGCGAAATTTTCCAGTTCAAATAAGCTTTCTTTATTTTTTTCTAAATTTTTATCTATTTGTTTGTATGCATGAATAAGAACGCTATTTTTTTGTTTTTTAGCTTTTAACAATTCTTTTCTAAAAGAATCTAAGTCATTAAAAAAATAAATATTTATTATCGCATTAGGACTTAAAGTGTTTATAATAGATTTTCATAACTCGATCTTTTCATTACTTTTTTCATTATTTTGCTCACTATAATTTATAAAAAGCCCAATATTTTTATAAGTAGTTTCTTGATAATTATTAAAATTTTCAACAAAGTTTATATTGTAAAATAACTTTTCTTTATTTAATATATTATTATTGCTTTTTATGGTGTAGTTTTTAGCCATACCCATTGTTAGTAATGGAGCAAAAGAAAAAATAGAAAAAATAATTTTTTTAATTTTAGTTTTCACAATTAAAATTTCTTTTTTCTTTTAGAAGATTAAAAAAAATAAAAAAATAGGAAAAATACCTATTTTTTACATTAATTATTTTTCAATTAAAGATTCTTCATTCATGCTTTTTGGTTTTTCTATTTTTAAATAATCTAAAATTGTTGGTGCTATATTTGCTAATTTACCATTTTTTAATTTTAAAGTTTTATCTGTTGTAATAAACATTACAGGTTGAGAAGTATGTTTAGTTGCAGGATTTCCTTCTTTATCTTCTGTAATTTCCGCATTTCCATGATCGGCTGTAATAAACTGAACTGCATCATTTTCTTCCACTCATTTTTTTATTCTTCCAAGTTGTTCATCTAATACTTCAACAGCCTTAATTGCGGATTTTAAGTTACCTGTATGTCCTACCATGTCCGGATTTGCAAAATTCATAATTACTACATCAAATTCTTTAGCTCTTTTAAGTAATTCATCAGTAATTTCTTTCGCAGACATTTCTGGCGCATCGGCATATGATTCCACTTTTAGCGAAGGAACCATAATTCTTTCGCTATTTTTGTATTCAACATCATTACCTCCATCCATAAAGAAAGTAACGTGTGCATATTTTTGAGTTTCAGCAAGTCTTAATTGTTTTAATCCTGCCTTTTCAATAACTTTACCAATAGGTTCTGTTACTTCTGTTTCTTCGAAAGCAATTTTAGTTTTAATACCTTCATATTTCATCATAGATACAAATTCATGAACATGTACTTTCTTTTTAGGTACAAAATCATATAAATCTGTTTTTAAGATTAAATGAGATAATTGTCTAGCTCTATCAGGTCTAAAGTTAAAGAAAATTACTGATTGTTTGTTTCTTAAAAAATCACCGCTTTCTAAGTTTTCATTAACTGCAGGTACTAAAAATTCATCAAAAATTCCTTGATTATATTGTTCTTTAACATAATCTATAGAATTGTTAAATTTGTTTTCTGAAAAACCTAGTATAGATTCATAAGCTTTTTCAACTCTATCAAAATTTTTATCTCTATCCATTGAATAAAATCTACCAGAAATAGAAGCAACATTATAATTTGGATATTTAGATAAAATACCTTCTAGTTTTTCTAAGGAGGCTAAAATTGATTGCGGAGCAACATCTCTACCATCACCAAAAACATGAACCGAAACCCTTTCAACACCATATTCATTTGCGGCCTCTAACAATTCGAATAAGTGATTTTCTAGTGAATGAACACCACCAGGTGATAAAAGACCCATAATTTGTAAAGTAGTTCCAGTTTTTTTAGAATTTTCAAAGGCTTTTATAAACTTATCATTTTTTCTAAATGTTCCCTCTTCTAATGATTTATTAATTAAAGATAAACCTGTGTATACTACAAAACCGGCACCTATATTTAAGTGCCCTACTTCACTATTTCCCATTTGTCCCTTTGGTAAACCTACATAGTTTTCTGAAGCTTGAATTATAGAAAATGGATAATTTTTAAAATATTCATCAAAAACAGGTGTTTTAGCTTGAGTAAAAGCATTACCTTGAACTTCTTCTCTTAAACCTAAACCATCTATAACTGTTAAAATAACTGGTTTTTTCATTTTTTCCTCCTTAAATATAATATAAATTTTACCATTTTTAATCTTTATAATATTTTTTTTCTCATTCTAGATTAAATTTTTTAACTAAATAAATGAAGTCATTTAATTCTTTATTTTGAATTAAAAAAAATTTAGTAATTAGTTTTTTTTCAATTCTAAAATACAAATATAAGTGAGCTAAATCAAATAAAAGGTAATTTTTTCTAACTCACTCAAAATCTATTAATTTTATTTCTTTATTTTTGCTTAATAATACATTTTTTGGTCTTAAATCTCCGTGAGAAAGTACTAAAGGCATATTTTTATATTTATAGATAATTTTGTTAAATTTTTTATCCTTTATTTCTAATTGATTTCAATTAAAAGTTTCTATATTTTTGGAATTAAGTTTTGAAAATTCATTTAGTTTTTTTAAAATTGAAAGTTTTATTTTTTTTGTTAAGAAAACTTTACTTATTTCTTTTCCGGAAAATCACTTTTTTATGTAATTTCCTTTATCATAATAAAGAAATTCCTTTTGATAGCTAACAAATTGAGATTCATTTTCATAATTTACAAAATTATTATTTTTAATCCTTACCTGAACCAACTCTTTTTCAAATTCACATAAATAAGTTTTATTTTGCTTTCCTATATAAAAAAATTTACAGTTTCTAATTTTTTTTCTAATTTCTTCAGGAAAAACGTCAAATTTCATTTTAAAATTATAAATTATTTTATAATTATGAAATGAAAAAAATTATAAAAAATGGCTATACTAATGTTTCTTATAAAAAAGATAATTTTTTCTTTCAAGAAAAAAAATATAATCAATTTAATCATAAAATAGATTACTCGATTTTAAAGAGTTTAGATTTTATTCCTGAATTAATAGATAATTCTAAAGAATCAATTAGTTATGAATGAATAGAAAATAAAGGTTTTGAAATTAATGATGAAAATTTAATCAAAATTGCTGATATCATGAAAAAAATACATAAATCTAAATTGAATTTTCCTAACTCAAATCATGCAGCTAGAATTAAAAAATATAGAGAAGTTCTTAAAGAAAAATCTATAAAAATACCCGTATTAGAAGAATATTATAAAAAAATTAATTTAATTTTAAGAAACATGAAAAAAGATACTCCATTACACAACGATTTATGAACTAATAATATTTTAGTTGATAAGAATAATAAAATTTGAATCATTGATTGAGAGTATGCATCAAAAGGCGATAAACATTTTGATTTAGCTTATTTTATAGAATCTTGTCGTTTAAGTGATGAACAAGAAACCACTTTTTTAAATGCTTATGATGATTATGATTATGAATATGTTTTGCAACATCGTATTTTAGTGCTTTATTTAATAATATTATGAATTAACGCTCAAGATGTTAAACCCTTTGATGATAAGGAATTTTTTATAAAAATTAAAGAAGTTTCCGATATTTTAGATAACAGAAAGAATGAATGAAAAAACAAAACAAGTTAATGTTTTGTTTTTTAAATGCTACATAAAATATTTTCTTTTCGAATCTTTATCCAAATAAAGATCCATAAAAGTGGCACCAGTATAGATATAAAAGACAAAAACAAAATATTATTAATTTCTTTATTTTCCATATCTACATTTTTTAGTTCTAAAATAAAAAAAGCAAGTCTAATTTTTAAAACAATTATTGCTATAAATAATATTAGTAATTTTAATAAAAAAGGACTAATTCAAAATATACCTACAATTAGATGTTTTAGTTGAAAATAAGTTAATTCATATAACATAACTCTTTCTTTAATAAGTAAATTTTGAAAAAATAAATAATATATGAAAATAATAATTATAAATAGAATAGCGAAAGCAATGTTTAAATATAATATTCCATAAAGTGTATTTTTTATCTTATTATTCACTTCTCTTTTAATATTTTTCATTATTTTCTTTTAAAATTTTGTCTCATTTTCTTGGAAAATTTTGTGGAGTTTTACTTCTTTTTACGTAGTTGATTAAATAATTTTGTTTATCTTCAAAAATATCAATTTGCTCTATATTTATTTCTTCATCAAAAATTGAAACTATTTTTCTAGAATTTTCTAATTCTTGAAAAACTTTAGGACCTTTAATAAAACTTATATAAGCTCCTACTTTTGCGACATGATGAGTAATTTCAAATATCTTACCAAAATCCATAACAGCTCTTGCACAAATAAAATCAAATTTCTCTTTATCTTTTGACTCTTCCGCCCTTATTGGTAATATAACAAGATTTGTTAATTTTAATTTTTCTTTAACAATATTTAAGAATGCTACTCTTTTTTTAATAGGTTCATAAATAGTTAATTTAATTTCGGGATGTAAAATTAAAAACGGAACAGAAGGAAAACCAGCGCCAGCACCTACATCTAAAAAATTTTTGTTTGATTCATTAATTTTATTTTCAAAGCTAGTTTTCATATAAACTAGCGATTCATATATACCTTCTTTTCAAAGAATATCGCCTGTAAAACCGGTTAAATTCATAACTTTATTTTTTTCTTCAATTAGATCAACATAAATAGCTAAATCAGAAAATTTCTTTTCATCGTTTATTAAAGATTTCACTTTGTCTTTATAAAAGTTCATTTTTAAAACCTTTATAAATATCAGACACTGAAGATTTATTAATTGTTGCAATAATAACTTCAGAAATGAAATCACAAAGAGAAACAACCTCTATTTTTGAATATTTTTTAAGTGATTCTTGTTCTATAGAATCTGTTATTAAAACTTTGTCAACATAAGGACTATTTTCAAACATCTCAAATCCTTTTGAAAAAATTCCGTGAGTAGCTACTATAGTAACTGTTTTTGCACCATTTTCTTTAACAGTTTGTGCGGCTTTTAAAATAGTGCCACCTGTATCAATTATATCATCTACTATTATAGCGTTTTCTCCTTCTACCTCTCCTATTAAACCTAATACTTCTGTTTGATTTGTACCTATTCTTCTTTTATCAATAATGGCTATTTTTACAGAATTAGATAATAATTCTGAAAGAACTCTAGCACGAACCGCTCCTCCATGGTCTGGTGAAACAACAGTAAATTTTCCATTTTTTTGTTTTAAATTTTTAGCTAAAACATATTGTCCTTTTAAATCATCTAGTGGTATGTTAAAGAAACCTTGAATAGAAGGATTATGTAAGTCAACAGCAATAATTTTAGTAGCACCAGCTACTTCTAAAAGATTAGCAATTAATTTAGCAGCTATAGGTTGTCTTCCTTTAGCTTTTCTATCTTGTCTAGCATATCCATAATATGATAAGATTACTGTTATTTCTTTTGCGCTAGCTCTTTTTAAAGAATCTATAAAAATCAATAACTCCATAATATTTTCATTTACTGGTGTATGAGTGCTAGCTACTATAAACACGTTTGAGTTTCTAACTGTTTCAGTTGAACTTAACATTACTTCTCCATCTGCAAATACTTCCTTTTTAATTTCTGTTAAGGGTAACTTTACTTTGTTAGAAATTTTTCTTGCTAGATTTAAAGAATTTTCCATTCCAAAAAGAACATTTCTTTCATTTAATGGCATTTTTTCTCCTTTGTTGTAAAATTTAAATAATATTAATAAATATTATAAAATAATTATTTAAAAAACAAAATAGACAGGAATAAAATGGCTAATTTTAAATTTGTGGAACTAAGCGAAAAATGAAAACAAGTCTTTATTAATACAGATTTTGAAAATTACTTTAACTTCGCAAATATAAAAGATACTAAAAGTGAGTTTGATAAAGTTATACAATTTTTAAAATCTTTAAGAACATTTGATAATCCTATGAATCTTATGGGAAAATTTTATTTTTTAATAGATTTGGATAAAGATTTTGATGAGATTGCCGCTTTTTTTAATGTTCGAATTTCAGAAAAAAATAATAATATAATTGATTCATTTGGAAATATAGGATATTGAACAAATCCTAAATGTAGAAATAAAGGTCTAGCTACATTGTGTTTAGAGAAAGCGCTATTAGTTTTAAAAAATGAGTTTGATCAAGATGAAATTTTAATAACTCATAGTAAATCAAATATCGCTTCTTATAAAGTTATACAAAAGTTTCATCCTATTTTTTTAAAAAAAATAGATAATGATAAAGAAACATTAATGTACTCTATAAAAACTAATGATGTAAAAGAAAAAAAATTAATAGATCTACATACGCATCCTTTTTTAGAATACTACGACAACCCCGATCAAGAAATTCAAGAAAATTTTCAAAACGGAATAGAGAAAATGTTTTTCGTTTCTACTTCATGAAAGGAAAATAAAGAAATAATTAATATTTATAAAAAATACAAAAACCTTTTCCCTGTATTAGGAATTCATCCTAATAATGTGAGAGAAAATGATAATTTTGCCCTTCTAGAAAAAGAGATAAATCAAGACGTTGTTGCTATAGGAGAAGTAGGATTAGATTATTACTACGAAAATAACCCACCAAGGGAAATTCAAATAAATGCATTGATTTCACAAATTAAAATTGCTAAAAAGTTTAATTTACCTGTTATCTTACACATTAGAGAAGCTTTTGAAGACATATACAAAATTTTAAACAAAAAAGAATATCAAAATATAAACTTTATTTTTCACACCTACAGCGGAAACGTTGAGTGAACAAAGAAATTTCTAAAGCTTTCTAATTTATATTTTTCTTTTTCTGGTGTAATAACATTTAAAAAAAATATTGAATCGCGGAAAGTAATAGAAATGATTCCTTTAGAGAGAATATTTACAGAAACAGATGCTCCATACCTTACTCCTGAACCATTTAGATCAAAAACAAATCATTCCTATTTTGTTCTTTATGTTTTAGAGACAATTTCTTTAATTAAAGGTATTTCAAAAGAAAAAATGAAAGAACAAATTATAAAAAATGTGGAAAGGGTTTTTAAAGTTTAATGATTAATAAAAATATTAAAGCCAAAAAACATTTAGGACAAAACTTTTTAATAGATAAAAACATAATAAATAAGATTATTGAAGTATCTGAAATTAAAGATAAAGATGTTATAGAGATAGGACCCGGTCAAGGAGCTATAACAGAATTATTAGTTAAAGAAGCGAAATCTTTAATAGCTTATGAAATCGATAGTGATATGATATCAATTTTAAATAGCAAAATTAAAGGTGAAAATTTTACACTCATAAATTCTGATTTTTTAAAAAATGATTTAAATTGAAAAGAAAAAAAACACTTAGTGGCTAATTTACCCTATTACATAACTAGTGATATAATTTTTAAAATTTTTAAAAATATAAGTCTCTTTTCAAAAATGACAATAATGGTTCAAGAAGAGGTTGCTGATAGAATTAAAGCTCTTAAAAATACTCCTGAATATAGTAAATTATCTGTTTCATGTCAATTTTTAGCAGAAATTAAAAAGGAATTTGTTGTACCACCATCTTGTTTTTTACCTAAACCTAAGGTTAATTCAGCTATTATAACTTTAAATTTTAAAGAAAATTTAGATCAAAATTATGTTAATGAATTTTTAAACTTTATTAAAATTTGTTTTTCTATGAAAAGAAAAACTTTGTTTAATAATTTAAAAACAACTTTTACAAAAAATAAAATTTTAGAAGTATTAAAAATTAATAATTTAAAAGAGAATATTAGACCGCAAGAATTAGAATGAGGAGAATATGAAAAACTTTTTAAGGATTTTAAAAATTAATAATGCTATTTTTAGATTTAGGTAACTCTTTATTAAAAATTGGATACTACAATAAAAATAAAAAACTACTAATTAAGAAGATTAAATCACATAATTTAAATAAAGAAAAGATAATAAATGAAATTTTAAATGAAAATATTCAATTTAAAAAGGCTTTACTTTCTTCTGTAAAACCCAAACTAAATAAATTAATTATAGAAAGCCTAAATGAAATTGGTATTAAAACAACTATCATTAAAAACGATTTTATAATTAATAATTATTCTTTAAAACTTAATTCTAGTATTGATATTTCTAAGGTAGGAAGCGATATTTTATTAAATGCTCTTTTTGTTTCTGAAAAATTTAAAAGCGGAATTATTGTTTCTTTAGGAACAGCAACAGTAATATCAAAAATTCAAAATAACATTTTGGAAGGGGTTATTATTATGCCGGGTATTGAAACTAATCTAATTTCTTTATTCTCTTCTGCATCAAAAATAAAAAAAATTAGTTTAAATTATGATAAAACTTTAAAATTAGGTACAAATACAAAAGATGCTATTTCTATAGGTATATTAAAAGGTCATTATTACAGTATAAAGTCTTTAATAAAAGAAAATAACGAAGAAAACTTACCCATATTTTATACAGGCGGAAATATTAAATATTTAAAATCATTCATTAAAGAAAAAATGATAAATGAAATGGTAATAAAATCATTAATTTTAACAAACTATAAAGGAGAGTAAATGTTTAAATATTTAAAAGAAGAAAAAAAACTTTCAGTTCTAGCTATTATTCTAGAAATTTTAATGGCTATTCAAATTACTTTTTCTGTTTACATTCCCGGAATAATATTAGAGCTTATCACAAAAAATAATAAAAAAGAATTTTATATTTGAATAACTATTGAAGCTTTACTTTTAACTTTATCAATAGTGGTTGCACTTATAAAACTTTTTTTTAGAAATAAACTTTTTAGTAAAATTCAATTTCACTTAAGGAAGGATATTTTATTATCGATAGTGAATGAAAGTGTATTAAACTTTGAAAAAAAATCAAAAGGTAAATTTATTTCTCAAATTCAAGATCAAATTCCATTAATAATGGATAGAATATATGCTAGTTTTTTTGATCTTTTCTTTTATTCTTCCACTATTGTAATTTCTATTGTTTTGGCTATTAATTCCAGTTTAACATTAAGTTTATTTATTTTACTATTTTCTATAATTACAACAATTATTCCTTTAATAATGTCTAGTTTTACATCTAAAAAATGAAAAGAATTAATTAAAGAATATGAAACCGGAAATATTCAAATTAACTCTTTTCTATCTACTTATAAACTATTTTATTTTCTAAACATAAGAAATATTTTTAAAAATA
Source organism: Mesomycoplasma molare (assembly GCF_024918955.1). Taxonomy (NCBI): domain Bacteria; kingdom Bacillati; phylum Mycoplasmatota; order Mycoplasmoidales; family Metamycoplasmataceae; genus Mesomycoplasma; species Mesomycoplasma molare. The sequence continues at coordinate 219,744 of NZ_CP103423.1, read as the reverse complement.
AACTAAACAATATTAATACCATTTTTAGAAAAAAAATAATGAAAAAGTTTTCTATCTTATTTTCAATTGAAGTTATATCTTGGTACATAATAACTGTTACTGATATGTTGTTATTATTTATAACTGGTTACTTTATCTTATTTCATAACGAACCTTCTGCTACAATCATAATAATCCCTGCTTTAAGTTTTAAAATCAGTTTATCTTTCAGAACTTCTGCTTGATTTTTTGTCCATTATAAAAGCTTGAAAGAAAAAATTTTAGAATTTCAAAATAGTTACTCATACCCGGAAAATATGCTATCTGAAATATCGAAAGAAAAATTTGAAACTCTTAAAATAGAAAATCTAAGTTTTAAATATAAAGAAGGTGAATATATTTTTAAAAACTTTAATTTTGAATTCAAAAAAGGCGGAAAATATTTAATTAAAGGAAGATCTGGATCTGGAAAAAGCACACTTATTAATATACTTACAAAACAATTAGATGGATTTGAAGGAAAAATACTTTTAAACAAACATAATATTAAAGAAATTTCAAAACAGGAAATTAACAATTTTTTTACTTATTTAGATTCTAAAGAATTTGTGTTCTTTGATACGATTTATAATAATATAACTCTTTGAGAAGAAAAAGAGGAAAAAAGAGTAAAAGAAGCATTAGAAAAGGTAAATTTATCTAACTTAGAAATCAACTATAAACTAAATATTTCTAATAGTTTATCTACAGGACAAAAACAAAGAATTAATTTTGCTAGACACTTTTTTAATAATAAAAATCTTTTAATTCTTGATGAGGCTCTTGCTAACATCGACAAAGAAAACATAGACTTTATAGAAAAATATCTTTTTAATAATAAAGAGTTAACTGTTATAAACATTAGTCATCATGCTCAAAATTTCGAAATGTATGATGAAATAATTGATATGGAGGAAATAAAAAATGAAATGAGCAATTAAATCTTCCAAAAAATATACAATTCTTTATATAATAGCTGAAATAATCAATGTTTTATCTTCCTTTGTTTTCGGTATGCTAATAGCATATATTTCATCTATTGTTTTAAAAGCTTCCATTTCAATTGATGATAAAACCAAAGATCTAAAAACTATTATTGTTATTTTATTCGCAATTTTATTTACTGATTTTTTTACAAAATTTACAATTTGATGAAGAGTAAAATTAGATGTTTATTTCCGTATGAAATTAATTAACGCTTTGATTGAAAATGTGTTTAATAAATTTCAGGATAGTAATGCTAAAAACAATTATGAATTTGATGGTTCAAAAATTTTTAATGTTATTTTTAATGATAGTATGATTGTTTTTGATCAAGTGATTTTATCTATTATTAAAATTATAGGTAATACTGTTGCTTTATTAGTGAGCTTAATAACTGCTGCTTTTATTAGTTTTTATCTAATTCCAATAATTATAGTAATAATTTTATTTTCTATTATTCTTTCTTTTTTCTTTAATAAAAAGCAGACTAAAAAACAGACAGATTTCTCTGAAGCAAGAACAAATTTTCTTCAACTAGTTGATAATTATTTAGATGGTTTTAAAATTTTGTATTATGCCAATAAAACCAAAAAAATAGCAGATAATTCTTTAGAATTAAATAAAAAACTTTTTGAAGCTAGTTTAAAAATAAATAATGCACAAAATCTAAATGAATTTATACCAGATAAAATTTTGGCAATTTTGCAATATTTATCTATTCTTATAATCGCTATTCTATTATTCTTAAATGTAGAACATATAACTATATTTACCTTAACTTTTGTTAATTATTTATTTCCTAGACTTATTTCTTCAGTACCTAGCTATATTTCTCAAATTAAAAAAATTAAAACTTCAAAAAACATAATTAAAAAAATAGAATTTAATATAGAGAAAGAGAATTCTAAATTAAAGTTAAATCAGGAAATCGAAAAAATAGAAATTAAAAATTTAAGCTTTTCTTATTTAAAAGAAGAAAAGGTGTTTAATAATGTTAACCTCTCCTTTGAAAAAGGAAAAAAATATTTAATAAAAGGTGAATCTGGTTCTGGTAAAAGCACTTTACTAAAGCTGATTTTAGGCATTGAAGAAAACTTTAAAGGTTCTATTTTAATAAATGATACAGATATAAAAAACATAAGTGATATCTCTTTTAAAAACTATATTACATATTTAAATAGTGATAACATCATTTTCGATGATTCGATTATGAACAATATAGTTTTATGACAAGAGCCGGAAAATAACAAATTAGAGGCTTCATTACAAAAGGCAAACCTTTTAGAAGAGATAAAAAATAAATTATTATCTAATGAAAATGCTTTAAAATTATCTGAAGGACAAAAACAAAGACTTTCATTAGCTAGAACTTTTTATCTTGAAAAAACTTTTTTAATTTTTGATGAGGTTTTTTCTAATTTAGATAGAAAAAATGTTGAAACAATATTAAATAATTTAATAGAAGATAAAAATATTACTTTAATATTAATAAATCATAATTTAGATGAAATACACTATAAAAAATTCGATGCAATAATTGATATGGAAAATTTAAAGTAAAAAGTAATATGAAACAAAGAATTGAGAAAATATTATCTGAAAATTCCGACTATAGTAGATCAGAAATTAAAAAGTTAATAAACAATAAAAAAGTTAAAGTTAATGGAAAAATAATTACAAAAAGCGTTTTAATAGAAAATATTGAAAATATAGAAATAATGATAAATGATCAAATTGTAAAAATAAAAGAAAAATTTATCTATATTCTTTTAAATAAACCTCAAAATTATGTTTGTGCTAATAAAGATAATTTACATAAAATTGTTTTTGAATTGCTAGATAAAGAGATTTTAAAATATAAAAATTTACACACTATCGGTAGACTAGATAAAGATACCGAGGGTCTTTTAATCATTACCAATGATGGGGAAATAACCCATAATTTATTAAGCCCTAAAAAACACGTTAGTAAAACTTATTATGTAGAACTAGATAATGAAATACCAACAAATTTAATTGAAAAATTTAAAGAAGGCTTTTGAATTAATGAATATGAAAAGGTATTACCTTCTGAATTAGAAATACTAAATAAAAATTCCTCTCATCTTACAATAAGAGAGGGAAAATTTCATCAAGTAAAAAGAATGTTTGCAAAATTTAATCTAAAAGTATTATTTCTGAAAAGAATTTCTTTTAATAATTTATTATTGCCTGATGATCTAAAAATCGGGGAATATATTCAAATAACAAAAAAAGATTTATTATAAGAAAAAAATGAAAATATCAAAAACTATAAAAAAAATACTAAATTTTAATAAAAAATTAACTTTTTCAAAAAATATATATTAAAAGTAATATAATAGAAACATAAAAATAATTAAAAAGGGATATTAAAATGAAAAAAGTTGAATTAGGAATTTCTACATTCGGAGAAACTACTATTCTTGAAAAAACAGGAAAAGTTATTTCTCATGATTTAAGAATTAGAAACATGATAGAAGAGATTGAATTGGCTGATAAAGTTGGTTTAGATCTTTATGCTGTTGGAGAACACCATAGAGAAGACTTTGCTATTTCTAGCCCAGAAATGATTTTAGCTGCTGGAGCTGTAAATACAAAAAATATTAAATTAACTAGTGCTGTAACAGTCCTTTCTTCTGCTGACCCAGTAAGAATATATCAAAATTTTGCTCACGTTGATGCATTATCAAAAGGAAGAGCTGAAATAATGGTCGGAAGAGGATCATTTATCGAATCATTCCCATTATTTGGATACGATTTGAAAGACTATGACGAGCTATTTACAGAAAAACTAGACATGTTGTTACACATAAAAGAAAATGAAATAGTAACATGAAAAGGAAAATTAACTCAATCAATTGATGCTAAAGGTGTTTATCCTAGAGCAATTGATTTACCAATATGAGTAGCAACTGGAGGTAATTTAAATTCTACCGTTAATATTGCGATTAAAGGACTTCCTATTGTATATGCAATCATAGGTGGAAATCCTTTTGCTTTTAAACGTTTAGTTGAAGCTTATAAAAAAATAGGTAAAGAAGCAGGTCACTCTGAAGAAAAATTAAAAGTAGGAGCGCATTCATGAGGTTATATAAGTGAAACAGATGAAAAAGCTAAAAAAGAATTTTTCTTCCCTACTAAACAATTAGTAGATAATATTGCAAGAACAAGACAAAGTTGAACAGAACTAAGTGAAAAAGCGTATGAACATATGACTTCTGAAGAAGGAGCAATGATTGTTGGTGATCCAAAAACTGTTGCTAGAAAAATTATTAAATTAATGGAAGAATTAGATTTAGATAGATTTATGTTACACTTACCAACAGGTTCAGTACCGCACGAAGATTTATTAAAAGCAATTAAATTATATGGTGAACAAGTAGCGCCAATTGTTAGAGAATACTTTGCTAATAAAAAATAATAAAAATATTATCACCGCAGTTTTGCGGTGATTTTCTTTGTTTTTTTTTTTTTTTTTTAAAATATATTCTAGGAAGTTAGAATAAAATTAAAATTATTAAAATTTTATCTATAATAATTTTGTTTTTACTTCCTTATTGCTATTAATATACTTAAATTAGAACACTAATTAAAATATAGTGCAAAAAAAGGAATAATAAAAATATGATAATAGAACGCCCAAATTTAGTAAAACCAATTACTATTAACTTGATCGCAGGTTTAGCTTGATTAATAATGTTAATATTTTCTTCTGTAAATTTGTACCTAACTAACTCTAATATTTTATATATTTTAGAACATTACGAAGATAAAGATACAAGATTTATATTTCAATTTCTTTATTGATTTCTTATTATCTGATCGTTACCAAGTACTGTATGAAATATAATTTCTATTTTTTTCATAATCTTAAAAAACACAAACACAGAATTTGGACTTATTAATGATAAATTATTAATAAGTTACAGTAATTATTATCTAAAACTTATACATAAAAATTGAAATATTAATTCTAAAAATAATAATGAAATAAATATTTTAGAAATAAAAGAAATAGAAATTAAATCACCAAATAAAATCTTTAAAAATTGTCTTTTTATAAAACTTGATAATAATCAGATATTCCCTTTATTCTGACTTTCAAATCCGGAAAATATTAAAAAAATTATTGAAAACAAAATTAACGAAATAAAAAAAGAATTCTAAAATAAAAATTAAAAACCATTACAAATAGCAACTAATTTTTAAATACAATTGATAATTTTAAAATAATTTGTGTAATTTATCTTTATAAGTAAGATAATCTGTTAGAATTTCAGAATAAAAATTAACTAAATTATAAAAACAAACATACTATATAAATTAAATATAAATCATCAACTTGATTTATGAGTATGTTTGTTTTTTATTCTTCACCAAATATTATTTTAGATTGATTAAATTAAGCTAAATTTTCTACATTGACTTACTTCAAAGTTAGAAATCAACGCTTTTTAAATGCTTTAAGCAAACTTTAATTACATCACTATTAAGTGATTCATATATTTCCTTATCCCCTATAATGTAAAATTCTTCTTTTGCACGTGTTGCTGCTACGTTCATAATATTAGGATTGTCGTTGCCAACTGCTCATCTAGCAGAACTCAAACTATATTTATCACAACCAAGAACTAAAAAAACAATTTTAGCTTCTTTTCCCTGAAAAGCATGAACTGTACCTATATTTTTTTCTATTATTTTTTCTTCTAAATTTCTTTTAAGTTTATTAACAATTGACTTAAACGGAGAAATAATAAACACATCTTTTAAATCAATATTCCGTTTTTTTATTTTATCTAAATATTTATTTAAAATTTCGTATTGTTCTTGAACATAATGTTTATTTGTTGCAATTCCTTTAACATTTATTCAAATTCCATTATCGCCTTTTTCTTTATCTTCTTTATTGCCTTGAACCATATTTCCATCATAAGAAATTTCATTAGAAATTTGAAACATAGGATTTAAACATCTTCGATGTACCCAAAGAGGAATACCAATTCATTCACTATTTTTTTGTAAAATCCAAATTTACTATGACTATCAAAAATTTCCTGAACCGAAGTATTAATTTCTTCAGGTAAATTATATTTTTTTGTTATTCATTTTAGGGTATTTTTATCTAACACTGAAACTGGTTCAATTTGTGATGGATCTCCAACAACAGTGATATTTTTACTTCTAAAAATAGCGCCTACAGCAGCTTGTGGAACTGCTTGTCCAGCTTCATCAACAAATAAATAACCTATTGAATTTTCTTTAAAATCTCCAAACATCCTAGATATACTTGCAAAAGTTGAACTAATCACTGGAACAACCATATTGATTCAATATCACGCTTGGTGAAGTGCATCAGATTCTATATCAACTTTATTTTTTCACTTATCATCTAAAATTTTTTTAGCCTCTCTTAAATTCTCCATATTATAACTAAGAAAATGTTTTCTAACTTTTAAAGATAAAATGAATAAATTTGATTGCATTTCTCTATATTCTTGATTAAATCAAGGGTTGGATAATTGAAATTCTGAATTTTCAACATTAAAATCTAATACTTTAATATTTTTAGAAACTAAATATTTATCGATTTTATCAATATATTCTTTATTTTCTTTAAGTTTTTCAATTAATTTTATTTTATTCTTTACTTTATTTCTTAAATCGATCAATGATTTTTTTTCATCAATTAAATTTTCTAGTTCTAAAAAATGTTTTTTATATTTTTTAGTTTTAAATAGTTGACTAATTCATGAAGGCATTTTTAGTTTTTTTATATAAACTTCATCTTCTTTTAATTTAAGAGAATAATCGTAGTTTTTAATTTCTGATTTATATTTATTACCTTCTTCTAGTAATAAATTTAAAGAAAAATTAATATTATTATCATCAAGATTTTTTTGTTCATTTAAAACATTAATTATTTTTTTAGACTCATCTTGTAAAAACTTCAATTTATTTAGTGTTTCTTGTATATTATTTTTTTGCTCTTCTATCTTATTATATAGTTCTAAATATTCTTCATATGCATTGTTGTTTCGATTTTTGGAATACTCATTTAGTTCCTCTATAACATCTTCAATCTTTTCAATAATATTATTTAGGTTTGTTTTTTTACCACCTTCTAATGAGAAAAGGCCTCATTTTTCATATTCCACATCATTTTTTGATTTATTATTTTCACTATCTATTGCATTATTTTCTTCATTTTTTTTACTATTAGCGGTTTTTCTAAAATAATTTACAGCTTTTAATTTTTCCTTTAGATTATCATCTATTTTATCTAATAAAGGTAACTCATTAACAATATTCTGAACAGCTGTATTATTTGAACTAACCACAAAAATTCCTTTATCTGATATTTCTATAGGGAGTTTCCCAATTTTATTCGTGGTTTCTTTATTCATTGGTTTAGAATAATATTTTATATTTTTTAAATTTAATTTCACAATTTGATAAGCTTGCCTACAAATTAATTCAGCAAAGACGTCTTTTAATAAAGTGGTTTTTCCTGTTCCTGGTGGTCCATTTACACTTTTCATTTGTATATTATCATAATTCTCGTTAATTATGATGTTTAGAGCGACTTGTTGCATTAGTGAAAGTGAATATTTTGAATTGCTTGGAAACCTTGAGTATGGATATTTTTTCGGTTCTAATATTTCACTTATTTTTTCAATTCCTTCTTCGTGTTTATTATCTAAATTTATTCTTTTTATTTTTTTACCACTTTCTTTATCAGGTAAAGATAAGTATTTATCAAGATTTTCTGTTGATATATTTTTAGCTTTTTCTAAATCTTTAATAAAAAACGAATGTAATAAAGGATCAACAGCGTCAGCATAAACTGTCTTATATCTAGAAAAATTCATATCAATTTCATAACTTTCTATAAATTCTTTAAATGCTTTATTGAAAAATGCTTTTTGGTCTTCATTTCTTTCATTTGTAAATATATTTTCTATATTTTCCGAAAGTTCTTTTTCTTTTTTTTCGAATTCAGAAGGAAATTTTAACTTTACATCATTCTCTTTGAGATATGCACTCCATGTATAGAATGTAAATTCTTTTATTAATTCTAGTTTATCATTGAAACATATAGCAAAGCTAAATTTGTTAGTTCCTATTAATTCCAATTCATCATTATTTATTTCATAATTATTTTCTTTACTTAAAAAATTATATATTAGTTCTTTTGAATTAAAAATTTTAAAAATAAGGATCAAGCATTCATTTTTATTTTTAAAATTTTTACTAAAAGATTCATAATAGTCATTTCCTTGAATTTGAATTTTTTTATAATCTTTTTCATTTCAATTACCTTCGCTAAGTCTTTCAATCATTATTCAATTATCAAGAATATTTTTCTTATTAATCATTATATCCTCCTAGGTAAGCAAAATATACATTTAATTTGTTATAATTTCTTAATATTTTTACATTTATATTATTAAATTATATTAGATAAAAATCATTTTAAACTTACTAATAATTATTATTTAGTAGAATAAATAATATAAAAATTATGAGTTTTATTAGATAGCTATATTTAATTTAAATCAAAAAATAGTCATAAAAATTTTGAGAAAAACATCCTACTGCAATTTGCATTTATATCTTATTAAATAGTCTTAAAAAATAAGTAACTAATCAGTACTTAAAAATTCACTTTCTATACAGTGTTTTTTATTTTAATTATTTTTCATAATACCACAGGAAAGTCATTCACAATTTAAAAATGTAGAATAACCTATATTTTTAAGGTTATTTTTTAATATTTAATTCCATAATTTAGGGTTAAATCCTATAAATAAAAAATCAAGCGCATCACTTTTTAGTTTTACGTTATAGTGTTACACTTGATTTTGCATTCGGAGTATTTTATTTATCGTCTTCTAATTTGCTCTTAAATATTATTTTGTATTCATCTTCTGAGAAATCAATATTTGAAATATGATTATAGAATTCTAAATTATCACTTTTTTTATTTTTATATCCTAGTTGTTCTTCTAGATTTGGACTAAATTCATAATATCCTTTGGAATGTTCTCGAATAAATTCATTAGTTTTTTTATGTTCATTTTTATCTTCATTATCTTTATCAAAGATACAAAACACATCGATTTTTAGGCTTTTAAATATAGATAAAATAAAGGCATTGAAAATTTACCATATGTACTTATAATAGAATATTCTTCATAAAATTTATTATTATCTTGCAAGTATTTTTCTAAAAATAGTTTATCATTAATTCCTTCACACATATAAATTTTTTCTGCAAATAAACATTCTAAAAAATCTTTGTAATGAATTTTTTTAATCATACTTTCACAAGTTTTTATTTCATAATATTTTGCATATTTTTTATCATAGTTATTAATAGGTACTGATAGTTTTGAAGAAAGATCAGAAATAATTGAATCTAATTTTATATTTTTAGGTTCATATGTTATATCATTAAAGATATGAATTTTTGATAATTCGATATCTAACATTTGTAAAAGTTTAGGACTATGCGTTGATATAAAAACTTGTTTTCCGTCTTCGTCTAATTGTTTTATTATTTTTGCCGTTTTATTCAACATTGAAGGATGACTATATTTCTCTGGTTCATCCAAGAATATATATTTTTTACTACTATTTTTTACTAGATGTAAAAGTAATTGCATTCTTTGTCCAGATCCAGTTTTCGTTCAAAAATCTTTATTTTCTATAGAAACAAGATTTTTATATTTTATACCTTTTTGATTTACAGTAATAAAGTTTTGATTTGATTCTTGTTTATTAGTTTCTAAAACTTCTTTTATCATTGAATTAAAATGTTCTGCATTTTGGTTAATAACATTATTAATTTCTGTCTGTAATTCATTTTTTAAATTTTTAATAATATTATTACTTTCCAAAAGTTCATACAAAATATATTCCATTGCCAGTGTTTCGTCTTTTGTATCCTTAACTTCATCACTTAATAAAATTTCAGATTCTAAAAATAATATATCAATTTTTTCAACACCACCATTTTCAATCAGTTCATTTCGTTTTTTTTCTAAATTTTTCGTCTTTCCAAAACCATTAGGTCCGATGTAAATTTCTATCATTTTTTACTTTTTATTTAAACAAAAATTTTTATAAAAATTTATTATTAAAATTAAAATTTTTGTCATTTTCCCAAATTATTAATTATTTTTTGATGAATTTAGATTGACTTTAGTACCTTTAAATGCATCTTTTCCTATAATTTTTAATTTTGGAGCACTAAAAGTTTCAAGCGAAGATGCTTCATAAAAAGCATATTCCCCTATTTCAGTTACGTTTGGTAGGTTTACGGATGTTAGCACTTTATTACTTCTATTGGCAAAATTAGCAACATATTCAACTTCTGTATTAAATAATTCTCTTGTATTTGGGCTTACTGCAACCAAAACTTTTCCTATAATTAAGTTTTCATTTTGATTTAATTTTTCATTTAACAATGGAGTTTCCATAAAAGAATTAAAAAATACATTTTTTAATTTTGGAGCACTAAAAGTTTTAAGCAAAAGTGCTCCATAAAAAGCAGTTTCCCCTATTTTGGTTACGTTTGGTAGATTAACTATTTCGAGTCCATGAGCACCTTGAAAGGCATTTCTCTCTATTTCAGTTACGTTTGGTAAATTGATAGATTTTAGCCGTGTATTGCTACTGCTTCCGCCAAAAGAGTCATGACCAAAGACATAATCAGCAACGTATTCTACTTCAGTGTTAGAAAATTTATCTAAATCAGGACTTATTTTTACTAAAACTTTTCCTATAATTAAAGGGTCCTTAATATCCTTAACTAACTTAGCCTTATAGAAAACTTCTCTTCCAAGTTTTTTTAATTTTGGAGCACTAAAAGTTTCAAGCGAAGATGTTCTAGCAAAAGCTTCATCCCCTATTTCAGTTACGTTTGGTAGGTTTACAGATATTAACGAATCTATTCTTGTAAATGCATAATGATCAATTCTTTCTACATTTATTAAATCAATTTCTTTTAAATTTTTAAAATTAAACTTTAATATATCTTTGCTATCTTCTGAAATATTATCAATAGTAGTTTGAAAGGATACTAATTTAGCTTTTCTTGAGTATATTTTTGTTACTGCTTCCCGATTAATTGATTCATCTTCTAATATTTTTTGAATAACATCTTTGTTAATTATTTCTGTTTCTATGTAAAGAGTTTCTCCTTCTTGTCTATATTGTTTTACTTGGTCATTATCATCGTTTTGATTTATTTGCACATTATCTATACAACTTACTGATAATAAAGGCAATGTTATACTAATCATCCCTGTTAATAGTAAATTTCTTTTTTTCATTTTTCTCCTTTTGAATTAGTAAATCAAGAAAAAAAGATATAAAATTCAATTTTTTTGATTTATAAAATCATTTTACAAAAAAAAAAAAAAACAAGTAAATAGCAAAAATTGTTTAATAACATATATTTGAAACTATATATTAATCTTATATAAAATGAGCCTATTTTTTAATAAAAATGGTATAAGTTATTTACGAAAATAACACATAACTTATTTAAACATAAAAATTCAATAAAATTTGAAATAAAAAGACAAAAATCTTTAAAATATATTGATAAAATCTTTATCTAATATTAGTTTAATTAAAAACTTTAGTTTATCAATTGTAAAAAAATATAAAAAAATTATAAAAAGTAAAAAAAATGTTATATCACATAAAATAAATATCATCAAAGAAATAGCAAAGTTACTTATTTAGAAATCGATTTAGTCTTTAAAAATTATTTAGAAGTATCTGATCTTATTTTAAATAAATATCTAACAAATAAACCACTTTTAATCAAAACATATTTTTATTTTGAATATGATTTTTTTATAAGAGAAAAATTTCTTACCAAACTTTAATTAAAAGATTTAATCAATTAGGTTTATTTAACATACATACAACTAAAAGAGGGAGAAAAATTTAAAATTAAGTGAATTGTTATGATTGATGTACAACTTGAACCATATTTAAAAAATGATAAACCATTATCATAGATGTTACAACAGAAACATTACTGGCAATATGATTTAAGAAACAAAAAATAACATTAGGATACCAAAAACTGTTAGAAATGGTGCTTAGAAAGTACGGATTTCCAAAGAAATTTACAAAATTTAAATTAGCTATTGATATTTTGTTATTGAATTAAAAAAAACAACCAAAAATCCTTATTTCTAGGTGAATTTGGTTGTTTTAATATTAATTTAATTTTGTTCTTCCACTTCTTTTATTAATTCTTTAGCTTTAGATAGTTCAACGCTAAAGAAAGAAGTTACTCCTCTTTTTTGCATAGTTGCACCAAAAAGATGATCTACTTTTGTCATTGTTCCATGACGATGTGTTATAACGATAAATTGAGTTTTATCTTTTAATGATTGTAAGAATTCTGCATAACGAATAACGTTTGCTTCATCTAGTGCAGCTTCTACTTCATCTAAGATACATAAAGGAATAGGTTTTGCTTTTATAATAGCGAATAATAGTGATATGGCGATGATCGCTTTTTCACCACCAGAAAATAATTTTAGATTTTTAACTGACTTACCTGGTGGTTGGGCAATAATTTCAATTCCGGTTTCTAAAATGTTATGTGGATCACTGTATTCTATTCTGGCATCACCACCACCAAACATTGATTGAAATACATATCTGAATTCATCGTTAACTATTTTTACTGTTTCTTGAATTTTGTTAACGATAATTTTATCCATCTCGTTAATAGCTTCTAAAATAGTATCTTTAGCTTGACTTAACTCTTCTTCATTTTCTTTTAAGTTATTATATCTTTCTTCTACTTCTTCACATTCTTGTATTGAATCTGGATTAACATTACCTAAAAGTTTAAGCTCATTTTTTAATGATTGAACTAGTTCTCTTGCATTATTTATTTCTAATTCTAGTTTATAATTTTCACGAGCTGATTCTAAAGTCAATTGATAGTATTCTGTCAAACGTTTTTGGCTTTCTCTTAAAATCATTTCGATTTTATTTTTTTCTGTTTCATATCCACTATTTTCTTTGTTTATAGTGTATAACTGTTGTTCTATTTCTGATTTTTGGTTTAAATAAGGAAGAAGTTCGTTCCCTAAAGAAGTAATTCTTGTTCTTTTAATTCTTAAATTAGCAGCTAATTCATTTTTTTGAGTTGTAAATTTCATTAACTCAACTGCTATATCACTTGTTTTAGAAAATTCTAGTGCTTCTTTTGAAAAACTATCTAATTGTATTCTTAATTGATCATATTTATCCACTAATTTTATTCTTTTTTCTTTAGTATTGGCTAATTCATTTCTTCATTCTGTTAAAGAAGAAATTAGATCTTGTTTTTTATTAGATAATTCTACTTCTTGTTGTTCTAACTTTTGTTTAGTTTCAATTAATGAAGGTATTAAATTTTTAATACTTGCAATATTTTCTTCTAATTTCATTAAACTATCGTCATTATCATTTTTTTGACCACCAGAAATAACTCCACCAACTCTTATAATGTCTCCATCTAATGTAACTATCATATATCTAAGTTGAAGTAATTTAGATAATTTATTAGCACCATCTATAGTTTGTGCTACTACAATATTTCCGAGTAAAAAATCTCTTAACTTTTCAAATTCTTTATCTACTTTTACTAATTCAGAAGCTATTGCTATAAAACCTTTTTGACCTTGTAGAGCTACTTTGTGTTCATTTCTCATTTCTTTTGGTTGAATTGAAGAAAGAGGAATAAATGTTGCTTGACCTCCTCTATTTTCTTTTAAGAAATTAACAGCTTTAACCGCTGTTTCTGGAGTATCTACAACTATGTGTTGTAAAGCGCTTTTTAGCACTGATTCAATAGCACTTGCGAACTCAGTTTCAGTTTTAATTAAATCAAAAACAGTTCCTTTAAACCCTTTTCCAAAAGCATCTTTTGATTCAATAATGGTTCTAGTACCTTTGTATAAATTTGTTCTTTTTTGTTTATGTTCTTCTAAAACTGCTAATTTTGTCCTTGCGCTATTTATATTGTTATTTTTATCATTTTTTTCTGAAATAATTCTAAAAATTTCACGCTCTAAATTATTTAAACTAATTGTATTATCTTTAATGGTTTGTTCTGTAGTTTCTTCAAATTTAGAGTAATGGTCAATTTTGGTTCTTGTTTCAGATAATTCCTGCTTTAATGAATCTATTTTTTCTTCTGTTGTTGCTTGAATAGTTCCATTTAAAATATCTTGTCTTCTTTGCTCGATTTTAGATTGTCTTAATTCTAATTGATGAATTTCAGATTCTATTTTAGATAATTCTAATTGTAATTGATCTGCTTCTTGCTCTAAATTAAGTTTTTGATTATTATTTTCATTTATCGTAGTTGTAAAAAGTGATAACTTAGATTCTAAGTCATTAATTTTTTCACTATTTTCACTTATTTCTTTACTTAAAAAAGAATTTTTTTCAGAAAAAAATTGTAAATCTTCAACAAGTAGACCAACTTCAATTGATTTTAACTCTTCTGATTTTTCAATAAATATTTTAGCTTTTTCTGCTTGTTTTCTTAGAGGGATTAATCTTTTTTCTAATTCATCGATTATTGTTCTAACTTTATCTAATGCTTCTTCTGTAGAATCTAATTTTCTTTTTGCTTCAGCTTTTCTATCTTTATATTTGGAAGTTCCTGCTGCTTCCTCAATTATTGCTCTTCTATGTTCTGGAGAAGCCTCTGCAATATCACTAATGGTTCCTTGAGAAATTATTGCTAAAGAAGATTTAGAAATACCAGATTCCATTGCTATTTCTTTTATGTCTTTTGCTCTAGCATGTTCTCCATTAATATAATATTCATTACCACCTTTACCTCTTTTTAAAACACGAGATATAGTAAAAATATCATGCGGAACACTAACAGCTCTATCTGAGTTATCAAATGTTAAAATAACTTCCGCTTGATCTAATTCTTTTACTGTTTTAGAACCTGCAAAAATTACATCTTCCATACTGTCACCACGTAGTGCTTTAAATGATTGTTCACCTAAAACTCATTTAATGGCATCGTTTATGTTAGATTTACCTGAACCATTTGGACCAACTATACCAACTACTCCACCATCAAAATTTAAAACTACTCTATCTGCGAAAGATTTAAAACCTTGAGCTTCGACTTTTATTAATTTCATAATTTACCTCTTTTTAAAAATGCTTAAAGCTTGCTTTGCCGCTTCTGTTTCTGCTATTTTTTTACTTTTACCTTTTCCTTTACCATAAATTTTACCTTCAAAATGTAATTCAGCATAAAAATCATCATCAATTTTTTGAACTTTATATTCCCCTCATCTTTCTCTACTTCCATAAAGAGATTGTACAATTTCTTGAAATTGAGATTTAGGGTCTTTTTTGAGTTCATCAATACTTTCATCAATTTTTTGGTAAAGTGTTTTTTTTAGAAAATCTTCTAATTTATTTTCTGTTTGATCTAAAAAGATAGCTGCAACTAAAGATTCATATAAATCTGCATTTATTTTTTTATTATTAAGAATTTCTAAAGCGCCCTTTGAAATTCTTAATATTTTATTTAAACCTAAT
The DNA here is from genome assembly GCF_024918955.1 of Mesomycoplasma molare. Taxonomy (NCBI): domain Bacteria; kingdom Bacillati; phylum Mycoplasmatota; order Mycoplasmoidales; family Metamycoplasmataceae; genus Mesomycoplasma; species Mesomycoplasma molare. The sequence continues at coordinate 204,123 of NZ_CP103423.1, read as the reverse complement.
TTAAAGGAAAGGGATGATAAAGAATTAGTATCAATAATTTGTGACCTTTTTATCGAAGCTTCACCTTCATTTAAGTTTTTAAACTTTTTATATATATAGAGTGAACTTTTAAAATTTATAAGTGAATCTCCTAAAAATTCTAACATTTCATAATTGGCTTCTCTTTTATTTTCGTTTGTAAATGTTTTATGCGTGAAAGCTTGTTTGTAAATTGAAATATCATTAGGAGTAATGTCTATAGATTCTAGAAAAGTATAAATTTTTTTCATGCTATTCTAAGGCCTTTTTAGTCTTATTTAAAATATCGCTTTCTATTGCGAGTTTAATTTGATTTAGGGCTCCTAAATAGGCTTTTTTATCAGAAGATCCATGTGATTTTATTACAATACCGTTTAGTCCTATAACTCAAGCTGCTCCTATATTCCTATAATCTAATCTTTCTTTAACTTCTTTAAAAGCCGGTTTTAATAAAAGGGATAAAATTTTTCTAATAATTTTTTTAGTTAATTTTTCTTTTAATAATTTAGAAAAGTTTAAAACTGTTCCTTCCATAGTTTTAAGTGTTATATTACCTGCATAACCATCAGCTAAAACTATGTCAATTTCTCCCTTTAAAAGATCTCTTGTTTCAATAAAACCTTTATAATTTATATTTTTATTTTCTTTAAGTAATAAATTAGCTTCTGTATGATAGTCAAAACCTTTATATTCTTCTGTACCAATATTTACTAAACCAACTGTAGGATTATCAATGTTAAAAAGATTTTTATAAAATGTTGAAGAAATTATTGCTCATTGATCAAAATACTCGGGTTTTACTACTAAATTAGCCCCTGCATCCAGTAAAAGAAAAAATTTATTTTCTTTTAAAGTAGGAATCATGGGCATAAAAGCTGCTCTAGATACATTATTTAATCTTTTAATCTTAAGTGTTGCTAATCCTAGATAAGTCCCAGAATCACCAGCAGATAAAATTGCAGAAGCCTTGTTGTCAGATACTAAATCTAATGCTATAGACATAGAAGTGGTTTGTTTAGAAATTTCTCTAATATTGTTTTCATTTGCTTTTGCAACTCTAGTTTCATTTAATATTTCAACTTTATTTTCATTAATAAATTGAGGGTTTAAATATTTTTCAATTTCCAGTTTATCTCCAACTAAGAAAATTTTATAGTCCTGATTTTTAGTTAAAAATTCATTTATAGCAGCGATACTTTCACTTATTTTGCCGTCAGATCCCATTAAATCAAAAGCTATTGTTTTCATTATTCAACCCCTATTAAGTAGTGGTAAATTTTTTGCTGTCCACTTTTTACTTCAACTTCTACATCATATCTAGATTCTATATAATTAGCTACTTCTTCAGCATCTGTTTCGCCTATTTCTCCACCGTAATAAATGGTAACTATTTCTGTACTACTTTTTATTAAGTGTTCTATTACAATTTTTGCTGCATCATTATAATTTTTAGCAGTTTTAATAATTTTATTATTTGCTATACATAAGAAGTCTCCTTCTTTTATTTTTACATTATTCATTGTTGTATTTCTACTTGCTATTGTAACTTCTCCAGTACTTACACTTTTTATCGCATCTTCCATTAAGTCTTTATTATCTTCTCAATCAGATTCCTCATTAAAATTATAAATAGCACTAATACCTTGAATTTGTGTTTTTGTTGGAATAATAATAACTTTTTTATCTGTTATTGTTTGAACTGCTTGTTGAGCACTTAAAATGATATTTGAATTATTTGGTAAAATAAAAACTGTTTCAGCGTTAACTGAATTAATTGCCTGAATTATATCATTTGTTGAAGGGTTGTTAGTTTGACCACCTTCTACTATAAAGTGTGCTCCACTCTCTTTCATAACATTAATAATTCCTTGACCTGTATTACAAGAAACAATTCCTGATTTAAGTTTTTTATCATTAGTTTTTGATTCATTAGCTATATTCTTGGATTCGTTTGCTTGTAATGTCATATTTTCTGACTTAATTTTTATAAATTCACCATATTTTTGAGCAGCATTTAATAAAGTTCCAGGTTTTAAAACATGACCATGGATTTTAACTCAATCCTCATCTTGAACAACAACTAAAGAATTAGCAATTTTACTTACTTCATTAACTAATTTATCTTTAGAAAAGGCTTTAACATCTTTTAACTCAATTATAAATTCTGTACAATATCCAAATTCACCTTCATACACTTCGGTATCGCTAACAAAATCTGATATATTCACTTGTTCATCACTTAATTCAACAGCCTCACCAATAGTGTATTTATACATTCCTTCTAAAATTAAATAGAAACCTTCCCCACCAGAATCATTTACACCCACTTCTTTTAAAACTGGTAGTAAATTTCTAGTATTATTACAACTTATCTTCGCTTGTTCCATTGCAATTTTAAAAATTTCACTTACTTTAGAAGAAGGTGTTATAGTTTTTTCTAATTTTTCTGTAACTTCTCTAATAACGGTTAGAATAGTACCTTCAACAGGTTTTAAAACCGATGAATACGCTCTTGATGTAGCGCTACGAAAACCTTCTACTAATTCAAAACTATTTATTTCATTTTTATTAGCAAAATATTCTGCAAAACCTCTAAAAATTTGAGACACAATAACACCAGAATTTCCCCTAGCTCCTAATAGCATGTTTCTAGAAATTTTTTGTGATATTTCATCAATTCTAGTTGTTTTTAAATCAAAAATATTCTTAACTCCAGATGAAATAGTTGTAGCCATATTGCTCCCTGTATCACCATCTGGAACAGGAAATACATTTAAAGCATTGATTTTTTCTTTAAAATTATTCAAGTTATTAGAACCTGAAATTAGCATCTTAGCATATAAATCACCATTTAAAATTTTCATTATAATTTGATCCCCTTTATAAGAACATTCAGTGTTTCTAGTTTCAGTTTATTTTTGGATAGAAAATATTCAAGTAAAGATTTTATTTCTTGAACTATTGTTTTAACATTTACTGAAAAAAGTAAAATTATTGATAAATTAATTTTTAAACCATTAATTCCTCTCACTATTACAATAGAATTTCCTCAATTTTCTTTCTTCAAAGAAATAGGCTTTGCATCATCGCTAGCATTAATGTTGCAAAAACCATAAACACCAGGAATTAATGAAATTTTTTCTAAGATTTGATCTCTTAACTCTTCAACCATTTTTACCTCAATAAATTATATATATAATAAATAATTATAAATTATAGCATTTTTTCTTTTATTCCTTTGTAGGATGTCTTTAAACAACTAAAAAAGTAAATACCCAAATTTTAATATAAAAAAATAACTATAAACAAATCTTATAGTTACTTTGTTAATTTTTATAAATTAAATACTTATCATTATGCACTAGCTTTGTTATCAATTAATTGCGAAATTTCTTTTAATATATCTTTATTTGATTCTGTATTTAAATCACTTTCTAATTCTAAGGAATGCATTTTTTCTTTAATATGGTTGTAATTTGAATCTTCTGATGTAAAAAATAAACCAAATTTTACAAAATAAGATTTCAATTTCAGTTTTAATTGATAGGAGTTCATGTTGTCAATAGATTCTTCAGGTAATTTTATTTCAAATGTGAAATTATTATCAGCTCTTACTTCAATGTTTCCATTTTTGTATAAATACTCTAAATTAGTTACTTTAGAATCTAGTGTTTTTAGAAATGTAAATGTATTATTTTGAATATTATATGAATAAAGTTTTTGGCTGTTATTTTCATTTTTTATTACATAAACAAAGTTTTTATAACTAATTATTAAATTTTGAAGATTATTATTTTCAAAATTTGATTCGCTAATGGCCATTACATTTTTTTGCTTGTTTTTTGTATCGAATCAAACTAATTTACCTTCTTTTACAAGATAAACTTTCCCTTTGTAAAAATGATAATCTGACTCTGTGTTAGCATCAATAAAATTGTTAAAAATTGATTCACTTTCTTCTTTGGTTATGTTATTATTAACTTCATCTAATAAACTTGTATCTAATCCGTTTATTTTGTCGTCTCATTTTAAATGTCTTTCATATTTGAACATTTTGTTAAATCTTGATATAAGTTTTGCACTTCCTTGAAAAACTGGTGGATAATCAAAATCTACTTGACTTGGATCTAAGTGAGTTGGATCCACTATAAATCATTTATTTTCTTCATTTTTAAATGTAAATCAAATATGTTGTTCACCTGTTAAAACTCTAAAATCCAATCCTGCTATAGAATATAATATCGCAGCTTGTTCTACATATTCTTTACATACACCTCTAAAGTTTATATAAGCATCATTTAATCCTTCTGATTGGAAAAAATAATTTAGTTTATCATCAACAAACCTTGTAAGGACAAATACTTTTTCATAAACACTCATATTTTCACTAAGTAAAGAAATTGCTTCATCAACATAATTTGCCATTGCTTTTTTTGCTTCATCAGATAGTTTATTGGAAGAAGCTGAAAAAGTAAATAAATTATTATTTTTTTCTTTAAAATTAACTGTCGCTGAAGAACCAATGGATAAGTAAGGATATTTGTAATAATTTTTAGAAATTATATTTCAATATGCATTATATGCTTTTGAAATATTTACAACATTTTCTTTTGTATTATATTTTTCCATAAAATATTGTCTTGTTTGGAGTGATTCTATTTGTTTCACTAATTCTTGACTTATTTCTTCATCATTAGGAGTGGATTGAAATAGAACAGTAGCTTTTTCGTTTGCATCATCATATTTAGTAACCTGGTTATCCACGTTATCAAATAAGCTGACTAATTCTGTATAATCATTACTATTAAAATTATCTTTTGTAATTGTCCCCAATTTTTCTATATACATTTTTATATCATCAAGCTTAGTAGATTCATCAGGATTTGCTAAATCTTCTGCACCTTGTCTTTTTTGGAAAAAGAAAAAGTATGGAACATTTAATTTTATTTCTTCAAAGTAAGTTACTCTATTTTTTATAAAATTAAAATTATCTTGTGCAACTAGTAGTGCATTATTACTTTTTAATTCTAATTCTATATTGTTTGGAGAAGAAGTATTTTCGTTTTTTTCAACTTTGTTTTCCTTTGTATCAACAACATTATTTAAAGATGTGTTAGGGTTATTTTCGGTTGTCGCTGCGCTATTATCTTTTTGTGATTCTTTTGAATCTGAATCTTTTGTATTAATAGCTACAATATTTGAGCAAGAAATAGAACTAAAAAATATAGAGCTTAATCCAATAATTGAGATAATTTTATTTTTTGTTTTTTTCATAAAAATCCTTTATTTTGTTGATATTAAAGTTATTATTATATATAAAATTATATTACTATTTTTAAATAAATACAAACCCAGTCCCCTTATTATCTATACTATTGCAAAAAATAAAAAAATTCTAAAAATATTTAGAACTTTTATTTACTGTTATATATTTCATTAGTCTTCTAAAAAATCATAAAAAAGTATAGAAACATAGGCTTTTATGATGCTTTCAGATCTTGCGGATATATGTTTTCTAAAATTTAGAAATTCTTCATAACTTTTGAACTCAAACGGAATTATTTTTGGTATGGAAATATATTCATTACTAAAAACAATTTTATTCTTAGTATTTTCAAAATCAATATATCTAAATGTTAAATCTTTTATTTCTTTTGTTGTGTCATTTTCAACACCTATATTAGTATAATTTTTTCTTGTTTTATTTCCTACTTTACTATTATCTTTTTTAAGAAGAAGACATCCATTTCCTATTTGTTTTATAACACTTTGAATTTCTTCTTCATTTACATTAATATCAGTTAATTTTTCTTTATCTTCTTTTTTCATATTTCTTGGGAGTGAATGTTCGTAGCTGTATGGTAAATAGTCTAGTATTAATGATTTTTGTTCTTCAGAACTATATCCTCCAAAAAACATAGGATTTTTTTTATCTTTGATTTTTAATGAATAAAATACTTTTCCCAATATGATTTTGTATAAAATATTTTGTTCTTCATAATTGGAATCTTCATTGTTTTTAATGTTAATAAAGCTAGTTGTTAAATTTTCATATAACTCTGTTACTTTTTCCCCTTCAGTCATCGCCTGAATCTCTTTTATCATCTCTTCTAATTTTTTACCTAATTCTTTTGGTTCAAGTAATTTACCAGAGTTAATAAAGTTCTTCTTGATGATATTTCTAATTGGTTGAGTTAATGATTGACCTAAAAATTTAATTTTCCATAAAGCAGAAAATCTTTCAATATATGCTAAATATTTACTAAACAAAATCATTTGTTTTTCAGATATTTTATTGTCTGGTTGTCTAAATAAATTTAATGATTCCATTAAAATAAGAATTAACTGTATGAAAACCGTTTTACTTCCTCCGTGAGCAATATGAAATATTTGAAAGTTTACAATTTTATAATCGTCAATTTTATTTTTAAACTCTTCAGTGACTGTTTTAATATCATCTTGAATATATTTAGTATTTTTTAATATTTCTATACAATTATTTATATAACCTGTTTTTGCATATTCAAACTCTAATATATCTTTTCAAAAGTTTAATAAAATATTTTCATTTTTGTTTTCATCATAAATATTAAAAAGCAAATTAAATTTTTCAAATGAATTAGAAATAGAGTCATGATAATTATTATCAATGTAGTCAATTTCATTGATTTTCTTATTTTTAATTAAAATATTTTCAAGAAAATTTAAAAAAAGTTTTAAATCTTCATCTTTATCTGCTTTCATTTTTTTTCTAAAAAATAAATTAATTGTTTCATTGAATCTTTCAATAATATAATATACCCTATTCATATGAGAATATTTTTCATAAAGTTTATTTCTTATTAAATCCAAAACTCCTAATTTTTTACTGTATTGGTTAATATTTTGAAATATTTTTGTCACTTTTTTATTATCTAAATTAGGTATATAAGTAATTATTAAAAAAACATTTTCTAATAAATAAGTAACAAAACCGTATAATGATTCGTTATCTTCTAAAAATTTTTTAGTTACAAGATTATAAATTTCATCGGAGTTCTTTATAAATCTGGTTTGTTTAACAATATGAAAAGATTTCTCGATGTCTTCAGAAAAATTCGTAATACTTGTTTCATTTCCATTAAAAATATATTTGAGAACTAAATAATTTTTATCCGAATTTGTGAAATTTTTAATCATACTTTCTACTTTTTTTAAAGGATATTTTAAAATGTTAATAGACATTTTATCTTCTTTATGATTCGCTAAACGAAAAAGAGAAATTAAAATTAATATTATTGATGTAATTCTTTGTTGTCCGTCAATTATAATTTGTTGAGTTTTATATTGACCTAAAATAATGTTATTTAATAAAGTATAATTTTGATAAGAAAAGGAATTTTTATAATCACTAAATATAGTTTCAAATAAACCTATAATAATGTTGGAATCTCATGAATATGTTCTTTGAAACAGAGGTAAATCATATTTTAAATCTCTTGATGTAAAAATATCTAATATGTTGGATTTTATTACGAAAAAGTTATTACTATCATGTTCTTTTATTTTTTTATCCAAAAGATTTTCTCTATCATAGTTATCAATGTCTAAGTTATTAAAATCTTTTGGAAATATTATATATTTTTTTCACTGTGTATTATACAAACCTGTTATTTCTTTAACTTTTGTAAAAAAGTTTTCAAATACTATTGCTACTTCTTTTTTTAATTCATCATATTGATTAATGTTATTTATAATTATTTCTTTTACAAAATTATTAAAATAAAAGTTTTTCTTAGCTTTTGCTATAAAAGGGAAAAATCCTTTAAGTTTCCCATCTAAAACTTCGGTTTTATCCAATTCAATTAAAACATTTCATCAAAATTTTGTGAAATTTAAATCTTCATTTTTTCAATCGTTATTAAATGAAATATTTTTTAATTTTTCAATTATAAATTTATTTAAAGAGGTTTCTAAATTTTTTATAATAAATCTTGGTAATATGTATTCAATATCGTACTCTTTATATTCCTGACTAAATAATTCTTTAGTAATTGAAATTTTATCCTGATTTTTTTCAAGAATTGAAAGCGAATTTAAAACATCTAGTAATTGTCTTATAGTTGAATAACTTTGATACAATTTGGACGAATCATAGAAAACTATATCAGGTTTAGTTATAAAATAAATTTTCTTTTTATTTTCATTATCTTTTTCATAATCTTTATATACTATGTGATCTTCATAATCAATTCTATCAAACCATCTAAAAATACTTTTCTTTAAATACGAATAAACGTCTGTACCTATAGTTCATTCAATACAACCTATAGCTTTTAAGTTTTCTTGTCATTTATCTAATGATTTATTCATTCTTTTCTCCAATCTTTTCTATGTCATAAACTGCTTGAAAAATATTTTCTATTGCATCTACTAAAATCGAATTACCCGCTTGTCTATAAAGGGATTCTTTAGTTAAAATTCCTTTTTGATATAAAGGTAAAATATTATCAAAGTCTTTATCACTAAAGCCCATTAACTTGTATGCCTCTCTTGGTGTTATGAATCGATAGTTCAATTTATTTTTTACGCTATTAGGATGCTCTATTATTCCTACGCAGGGAATTCTATCTTGCTTTGTTGTAACTGTATTAATAATAAAATTAGTAGATTGATTAATTATTTTTTGATTTTTTATCATTTTTTGTCTCGAGGGCGTATCGTTTATTAATGCTTCGATATTTTCTTTATTATTAAGATCAAAATTAAATACATTTTCAAAATATTTTTTCATTTTTTTATTAGTTAGCTTTTTCTTTTTACTAATATCATCTATATACTTTCTGAATGTTTCATCGTTATAAAATGGTGTATAAATTTCTTTCTTTACACTCAAGGCAAAAACTCTTTCTCTTTTTTGGATAGACCCTGTATCAATTCCGTTTATAGTTGTAGTAAAAGTTTTATAACCTAATTTTTGTAATACTAATAATCATTTTTTATATTCTGGTTTAAATTTTTTCGATAATAAGTTTTTTACATTTTCCATAATTAAATATTTAGGTTTTCTTTGTGCGTTACTCAAAATTCTATATATTTGCCAAATTAAAGAAGAAGTTGATTCCTTATTGTTTATACCTTTTGCTCGCCCCATGTTGGCTACTGACAAACCTTGACACGGGAAAGAGTAAGTTATTAAATCTATTTTTTCTTCCGCAAGTATTTTTGGGTCTAATTTATTGATATCAACTTGATTATTAGAAAGTAAAACTGAAGCTGCTAAATATTTTTTAAACTCCAAATCTTTATTTATTATTTTTGAAGGAACTTTAGAATTTAATGAAAATGTATACTTAGATAAAAATTCATCAATATCTTTACTTTTTATAAGCGAATTTTTTTCTAATATTTTTTCGCGCTTATTTTCTAAATCATTGTGTATTGCTGAGTAAGAAATATTAGCTCTTGCATCTCAATCAGCGGTGGCCACAATCTTAAAAATTTTTTCTTTTTTATTTATTTTTTTGATAGCTTTATGTTGTGCACCAATTCCAGAAAAAGTTTCTAAAATATTTATAGTTTTTTCAAATTTAGACATGAAAAAATATTTCTTTTAATAAAGAAATCCTTTATAGTTTTGTTTTTATTAATGGAATTGTTGCTAATTATATATATATATATATATATCAAGTGAGTTAAATCTATTTTCATAACTAAATTATATAAAATTTTGGTTAAAATCTTATGATTAATAGTACTTATACTTATATAAATTTAAAATAGAAATATTTTCTTTTGGTTTTAAAAATATTTCATTTTATTTTAAACAAAAGAATATTGATATATTATTGTATTTATTATATAATTTTAAATTATGAAAAAAAGGCTAGTTACCGGGATACAAGCTACAGGAAAAATTACATTAGGTAATTACATAGGAGCTATTAAAAATACTTTAAAATTACAAAATGAATATGAAATGTTTATCTTTATAGCTGATTTACACACAATTACTCTTCCAATTTCAAAGACTGAATTGCAAAAAAATAGAAAAGAAGTTTTTGCTCTGTATTTGGCTTGTGGAATTGATCCTGAAAAAAATACAATTTTTTTTCAATCAGATGTTGAAGAACACTCTGTGATGAATTGATTAATTTTAGTAAATACTACAATGGGTGAATTATCTAGAATGACGCAATTTAAAGATAAAAGTATTAAGGTTAAATCTGATAATGGAACAGTCCATATACCAACAGGTTTATTAATTTATCCAACATTAATGGCTGCAGATATATTGCTATATAATCCTGAAGTAGTTCCTGTCGGAATTGATCAAATACAACATTTAGAATTAACTAGAAATATAGCCGAAAGACTAAATAATAAATACAAAACAAAATTTAATATTCCTGAAGCTTTTTTACCTAAAGTAGGAGCAAAAATTATGGGATTACAAGATCCTACTAAAAAAATGTCTAAATCAAATACTAATATTAATGATTCAATATTTTTATTAGATGATCCTGAAGTAGCATATAAAAAAATTATGAAATCTGTTACTGATTCTGAAAATAAAGTATATATTTCAGAAAATAAACCAGGAATACTTAATTTATTAACTATATACGCTTCTTTAAAAGATATTGATTTAAAAGAAGCTGAAGAAAAATTTAAAAATAATAATTATAAAGAATTTAAAGAAGAAGTTGCTTTAACAGTAAAAGAATTTTTAATTAATTTACAAGAAAAATTTAACTTAGAAAAAAACAATATTGATAAATGAGCAAATTTAGGTAAAAACAAGGCAAAATCAGTTGCCTCTCAAACTGTTAAATACTTAAAAGAAAGAATGGGTCTATAAAATGAAATTTAATAAAGAACTAAACCACACAACAAGCCATCTATTAGCTGCTGCTGTAATTGAATTATTCCCAGATGTGCAATTAGGATTTGGGCCTGCCACACAAGAAGGTTTTTATTATGACTTTAAATTTAAAAAGCCTTTAAGTGATGAAGAATTAGTTAAAATTGAAAGAAAAATGAAGTCTTTAGCTTCTGGTGGATATATAATGCAAAAAACTTCTGGGGAAAATTATGATTTTAGCGATAAACCCTTTAAAGAAGAATTATATAAAGAAATTATTCAAAAAGGAGAAGAAGCAACTTTCTATTCCTTAATAAATCCTTCTAATCACAAAATTCTTTTTGAAGATCTTTGTTCAGGTGGTCATGAAAATTCTACTTCTAAAATTAAACACTTTAAATTGTTATCTATTGCTGGAGCTTATTGAAGAGGTAATAGTGATAATGAACAATTAACTAGAATATACGGAACCGCTTGAGAAACAAAAGAAGATTTAGAAGAATTTTTACAAATTCTAAAAGAAAGAAAGGAAAGAGATCATAGAAAAATAGGAAAAGAATTAAATATTTTTACTTTTTCACATCTTTCAGGACAAGGTTTACCTATATGATTAGAAGATGGGATGAAAATAAGGAACGCTATAAGAGATAGAGTTTTATATTTTGACAAAAAGTATGGTTTTAAAGAAGTTTTAACTCCACATTTTGGGGCAGAAGAACTATATAAAATTTCAGGACATTTAGAACATTATAAAGATGATATGTTTAAACCTATTGAAATTGAAAATGAAAGACTAATTGCGCGTCCTATGACTTGTCCTCACCATATAATTTTATTTGATAAACAAAAAAGAAGTTATAAAGAATTACCAATCCGTTATTCTGAACAATCTAGACTTTATAGATATGAAAAATCTGGCGCTCTAACTGGTTTAGAAAGAGTTAGAGGAATGGATTTAACTGAAGGTCATGTTTTTGTTAGAAAAAATCAAATTGTAGAGGAATTTAAACATCTTTATAAAATGATTTTAGAAACATTAAGTATGTTTGATATTCAATTAGATTATGTTTCGTTTTCCAAAAGAGATCCTGAAAATAAAGATAAATTTTACGATAATGATGAAATGTGAGATAAAGCAGAAAAAGACTTAGAAGCTGTTTTAAGAGAACTTGGAATCGAATACGAAGAAAAAATTGGAGAAGCTGCTTTTTATGGACCAAAAATAGATTTTCAAGTTAAAACAGTTTTAAATCATGAAATAACTATGTCCACACTGCAATTAGACTTTTTACTCCCTGAAAAATTTGAAATTAGCTTTATAAACAAAAATAACGAAAAAGAAACTCCCGTGTTAATTCATAGAGGTTTAATCGGAACCTATGAAAGATTTATTTCTATTTTATTAGAACAAACAAAAGGGAATTTACCTTTTTGAGTTAGCCCAAAACAATTTTTAATTATACCTATCGAAAATAGTAAACACTTAGCATATGCGCAAAAAATAAAAGAAAAATTACTATTTTTAAACTTCAATGTAGAACTTGATGATAGAAATGAAAGAATTAATAAAAAAATTAGAGAAGCTCAAATACAAAAATCTAAATACCAAATAATAATTGGTGATGAAGAAGTACAAAATCAAACTATAACTTATAGAGAATATGGTAAAAAAGAATCTAACACCGAAAAAATGGATAATTTTATTGCGAAAATGATTCATAAAATGCACTACAAAAAATAATGAGAATAACTAAATTACCAAATTGATTTTTCACAATTTTATTGGTTATAATTCCCGCTATATTAGTCTATATATTTTTATCTCCTGAAATTTATAAAAAAGAAATAATAAAATTTGAATACTTTATTTTAATTTGTTTATCATATCTTTTTTTAAGTTCAATATTAATCACTACTTTTATATATTTAAAAGTAATAAAAATAAATTTTTTAATATTCAATTTTCCGTTTATGATTTGTTTATTTATTGTTTTAATAACATATAAATTAACCGGTTATTGAATAATATTAAGAATTTTTTTAATTATTATTTCTACATTTTTTGTAATTCCTACTTTATGATTTATAAAACTTTACCAAGCAAAGAAAAAAGAAAATAAAATAAAAACAAATATAATATTTAAATAAAAAAATCAGGTGTTACTTTTATAGCAACATCTGATCCCTGAATGCAAAATCAAGTGCACCACTATAATGTAAAATTAAAAAGTGGTTGCACTTGATTTTTTAAATAAAAAAACAGCTCTATAAAAATTTAAGACAACATACTTTTTATTGAAAGGATCATATGAATTATAATACAACAAAGCATTATTCGCATTTAAATGCTGAAAAAGATTTTTAATAGAGAAATTGTTTTATAAAAATATTCAATTAGACAAATTGCTAATTTTCTTAATATCAATCATTCAACAGTGTCAAGAGAATTAAAAAGAAATTCAAATTTTTACGGATTTTATGATCATTTAATAGCAAATGAAAAAGCTAAAATAAGACATAAACATAAAAGATTGTTTTTCTTTTCTCAAATGGATGATTATAAAGAATTTAGCAAACTTATTAAAGATAATTTTAACAAAGCAACATGCGGAATAAAAATGACTTACAACCTAATAAAAGAAGGTGTTAAAAACATTAAAATCCCTTCACTAAGGACTGTTTTTAATTGGATTAACACAGGAAAATGAGTATTAACTAATAAAGATAGATTAAGAAAGCACTATACAAAAGGCGGAAAAAGAAAAATAACGTTATTGAAAGACTTGTGCAGTCAAAGTATGTATTTCCTATTTGAGCTAGACCTAAACACATTGATTTAAGAGAAACATTTGGGCATTGAGAGGGTGATTTAGTTATAGGTAAAAAATCCGCAGGCCATTCTAGTCTTTTAACTTTAGTTGAGAGAAAAAGCAGATTAGGAATAATTGTGAAAGTATCAAGTAAAAATCCTTTTACATTAATAAAGTGCTTTATGAAAGAATAAATACACTAGAATTACCTGTTGAAAGTATTACTTTTGATAATGGAATTGAATTTAATGCGGTTGGAATATTAGCGAAAAAATTAGGAATTAAAATTTATAAAGCCGATAAATACGCTTCTTTTCAAAGAGGAACCAATGAAAATTTTAACGGAATTATAAGAAGGGTTTATAAGAAAGGAACTGACTTTAATAAAATTTCTAGAGAAGAAATATTAAATCTTGAAAAAGAATAAATTTTATGAATAGAGACATACTAGAAGGAAAATGCGCTTTTGACATATATGAAGAAGAAATAGAAAAATTAAACAAATATTAATTAAAACTATTAAAAATTACAAGATTATTACAAGAAAATAATGAAAGGGTCGAAAAATTTCGCCCCATAATTTTTATTAACTTCATTAATAAAAACCGCTTTACAAGCGGAATTAAAAGAAGGGGGATATCCCCTTCCCCCTTTAATAGTAAATAAGGGGTATAAAATATTGTAAATTGTAGTACAATGTTTTTATAATAAAAACTACTGGTGCACTTCAATTTGCATTTTAGGAATCAGGTGTTACTTTTATAGCAACATCTGATTTTTATATTTTTAATTTTGAAAGTTTAGGTCAAATACCTAAAGAAGAACAACCTATACCGGTATGAATCATTACTGTAGCAGAAGCGATTGTTATATTTTCTAATAATAAATTTTCTTTATTAAATAATTTTTCAATTTCTTCCTTCATTTCTGGATCATTAGCATACATAAATTTAAATTCATAGTTTTCTAAAAATTCTCTTCCTCCAATAAAATCAAGTAATTTTTCAAAAACTTTTTCATATGATCCTCTTAATGTTCTTTTAACTCCTCCAAAATTTATTCCTTCTTCATCAACTTTTAAAAGAGGAATTAATTTTAAACCATTTAGAATCATTTTCTTAATACCCTTAAGTCTACCACCTTTAATTAAGCTTGTTAAATCTTTAACAATTAAATAATTTAAACTTTTTTTCGCTACTTCTTTAGAAACTTCTACTAATTTTGAAATATTAATACCTTCATTAGATTGTTTTACTAAAAATTTACCTAGTTCTAAAGCTTGATCTGTGAAAAAATGATTATCAATTATATGAAATTTATCACCATATTTTCTTGATTCTACATATACAGTTTGATAAGTTGAAGATAAAATTGAAGATGTTAAAAAGACAATTACATTTTCATATTCTTTAGACATTTTTTCTAAAACTTGTTCTATTGTTCCTAGTGCAGGTAAGGAAGTTCTTGCACTAGAAGAGTTTTTAACTAGTTCTGATATTTCTAAATTAGTTAACTCTTTTCCGTTATCAATGTAATCTTTTCCGTCTATATTAAACTGTAGCGGAACCATATTAAAACCATTTTCTTCGATTATTTTTTGTGAGATTCCACCAAAAGAATCTAATAAAATTCCTAATTTTTTCATAAAAATAATTATATAATAAAATTTTATAAAGATAATTAATAAATTTTTATTATAATTAATAAAATATAAATAATTAAATATATAAAAACTAACCTATTATTTTAAAAGGATAATAATGCAAGATAAGATTAAAAAAGTTTATAAATACTCAAAAATAAATTTTTGATTAACAATATTGCCTTTTTTTATTGGTTTAATATTCGGTATTATTTTAGTAATTTTGTTTTTTTCATTTTCTTATTATGGTAATGATGATTTAAAAAGCATTGAAAACACTGCAACAATTTTAACTAAAGTGTTTTATATTATTATATACATTATTTTAGCAACTATTACAATAACAAAAATTTCTATTACCGCTATAAACATATGAAATCTTTTTAATCTTAAAAAGGAAGATAATTCTTTTAAAATATTTCTAATATTTTGAATAATTTCGCTATTATTAGTAACTATTAATTTGACTTCTTTTTTTTGGCAAAAGATAGCTATATTTTTTAGTTTATCAGTTTTGATATTTGACATCATCATTTTTAAGAAAACTATGAAATTTGCTCAAGAAAAAAATAATACTTTAAAACCTGTATTTAATCAAAAGATAGATGATGAATACAAAGATTTAGATATGGAATCTTTAAAAAACATCGCTAAGGAAAAACAAATTTTTGATTTTGAAAACATGTCTAGAGAAGAGCTGATTAATTACATAAATAAAAGTAAATAATAAAACAAAACAGAATATTTCTGTTTTGTCCTAAAATGCAAATTGAAGTGCACCAGTAGTTTTTATTATAAAAACATTGTACTACAATTTACAATATTTTATACCCCTATTTACTATTAAGGGGTGAAGGGGATATCCCCTTCTTTTAATTCCGCTTGTAAAGCGGTTTTTATTAATGAAGTTAATAAAAATTATGGGGCAAAATTTTTCGACCCTTTCATTATTTTCTTGTAATAATCTTGTAATTTTTAATAGTTTTAATTAATATTTATTTAATCTTTCTATTTCTTCTTCATATATGTCAAAAGCGCATTTTCCTTCTAGTATGTCTCTATTCATAAAATTTATTCTTTTTCAAGATTTAATATTTCTTCTCGAGAGACTTTATTAAAATCAGTCCCTTTTTATAAACTCTTCTTATAAGTCCGTTAAAATTTTCATTAGTTCCTCTTTGAAAAGAAGCGTATTTATCGGTTTTATAAATTTTAATTCCTAATTTTTTGCTAATATTCCAACCGCATTAAATTCAATTCCATTATCAAAAGTAATACTTTCAACGGGTAATTCTAGTGTATTTATTCTTTCATAAAGAACTTTATTAATGTAAAAAGGGTTTTTACTTGAAACTTTTACAATTATTCCCAACCTACTTTTTCTTTCCACTAAAGTTAAAAGACTAGAATGCCCTGCGGATTTTTTACCTATAACTAAATCACCCTCTCAATGCCCAAATGTTTCTCTTAAATCAATATGTTTTGGTCTAGCTCAAATAGGAAATACATAATTTGACTGCACAAGTCTTTCAATAACGTTATTTTTTCTTTTCCGCCTTTTGTATAGTGCTTTCTTAATCTATCTTTATTAGTTAATACTCATTTTCCTGTATTAATCCAATTAAAAACAGTCCTTAGCGAAGGGATTTTAATATTTTTAATACCTTCTTTTATTAAGTTGTAAGTCATTTTTATTCCGCATGTTGCTTTGTTAAAATTATCTTTAATAAGTTTGCTAAATTCTTTATAATCATCCATTTGAGAAAAGAAAAACAATCTTTTATGTTTATGTCTTATTTTGGCTTTTTCATTTGCTATTAAATGATCATAAAATCCGTAAAAATTTGAATTTCTTTTTAATTCTCTTGACACTGTTGAGTGATTGACATTAAGAAAATTAGCAATTTGTCTAATTGAATATTTTTATAAAACAATTTCTCTATTAAAAATCTTTTTCAGCATTTAAATGCGAATAATGCTTTGTTGTATTATAATTCATATGGTCCTTTCAATAAAAAGTATGTTGTCTTAAATTTTTATAGAGTAGTTTTTTTATTTAAAAAATCAAGTGCAACCACTTTTTAATTTTACATTATAGTGGTGCACTTGATTTTGCATTCAGGGACAAAACAGAATATTTCTGTTTTGTTTTTCTTTTTTTTATAACTATTACGAAAAGACAAATGGTGCACTTATTATAAATAAAATAATAAAAGCAAGTAAACCTATAATTATGTTTAAATATGTTTGTTCTTTTCTTATTTCAGTTTGTTTTCCTGGTGAAATTAATTCTTTTTGTTGCATTCTATTTTCTTTTAATATCTTGTTTTCTTTTTTAATATTTCAATTTTTTATGCTTCTTGAATAAATATCAAATAATCCAAATTTTATAACTAAAGATAATATAGTAATTGCTAATATCAAAAAAGCTAAGTTAAAAAGTGCATCATACCAAGAAATTTTATTAAAAGAGAAAATCATAAGAAAAAATAAAATCGTAAATAATATAGTTCATATAGCTAAATAAATAAAATCAAGCTTTTTGATTTTTCTAATTATTTTATTTTTTCAAAAATAACTAAAATTATTTTTCATTATTATTTAATCATTTTTCTAATTGATTTTTAGTTCCATAAACTTTATGAGTTTTTGAATTGTTAACCAATTTTTCTTCAATTGGATTAAGAAAATTTTGTTCTTTTAAGTAATTTAATTCGAAATTAGAAGCTTCAAAAGGTTCATGAGCGTTTGACATCTTAGGAATAGATTTAAATAGATTAATAGTATAAGGGTGTTTTGGATTAGAATAAATTTCTTCTGTTTTACCTCTTTCTACTATTTTTCCTAGATGCATAATTATAATGTTATCAGCTATATATTCAACCATTGAAAGATCGTGCGCAATAAATATTAATCCAATTCCTTTTTTCTCAACTAAATTTTTCAATAAATTAACTATTTGCGCTTGGATAGAAATATCTAAAGATGCTATAGGTTCATCAGCGATTATAACTTTAGGTTGACTAATTAAAGCTCTAGCTATAACTATTCTTTGTCTTTGTCCTCCTGAAAATTCGTGAGGATAACGATAAGCAAATTGTCTTAAAAGACCTACCTCTTCTAAAGCGCTATAAATAGCTTCATCATACATTACTTTTTTAACTACTTGTTTAGTTAAAAATATATTTTGATCTTTATGTAAACCTAGTAAATATAAAACTCTATAATAAATTTTATCCAATACTTTTAGTTCTAAGTTAAAAGACTTAAACAACGCAAGTTTTTCGTTTATTTTTTGATTATAACCATCTAATTGATGTTTTATTTCCTTTTTACTTAAACCATTTTGTTGAAGTTTATTAGTTAATCATGCTAAAAATTTATTATGAATTTCTTTGAATTTAGCGTCTAACACTTTTTGTTTTTCACTAATTTTAGATACTTCTATTTTTTTGCTTTCTATTTTTTCTAAAATATTTGCTTCTCAAATATCAAATTCTTTTTTAAAATTAGCTAATTCATGATCAAAAATATGCAGATTTTTTTTGTGGATAGCTTTTATTAATGAAAATTTGATTAAATCAACTTTATCAATTTCTTTTTCTTTAGAAACTTGAGATTTTAATTTTAAAATTTCTGTTTTTTGAGATTCGATATAATTGTTAAATTCTATTTTTTTACTATTTGCTAGATCAAAATATTTATCTAAATCTAAAGAAGCGTATTCAGATAAAAACTCAGATTCTAGTTCTTTTTTAGAGTTTCACACTTCATTATTATCATTTTTAATTTTTAAAAATTTGTTTTCATATTTTTCAATAATTTTAATGTTAAAGTCATTAAATAAATTGACAAACTCATCTATTTCTTTTACTGATAATCAATATAAAATATTTGAACTAAAATCAAATAATGATTTTTTATTTTCTAAAAAATCTTTTGTAATTTTATTTACAATAGCTCTTTTATAGAAAAAAGAATAATCTTTAAAATTTTCTGCAGCAATTGCACTATTTTTATTTAAAAGATATTCACTTTTAAACTCATAAATATAATTGTTAATGTAATTTTTAGAATTAATAAACTCTTCTTTTTGTTTTTGAGCAAATTCTCTTAGTTCTTTTTCTTTTGTCTTTATGTTATCTAAAATTGAAACATTTTTTCTAGAATTTTTAGTGTATCTTTCTATTTCTTTTAATGCTAAATTAGATTCTCTTAGTTCTTTTTCATCAAAACTTAAGTTACCATCTCTATATTCTTTTTGTTTTTCAAAATAAAAATTATAAAGATTAGCAACTCCTCTATACATTTGATTTATTGCTTTAGATTCATGAAATTGTCTTTTTGCTAAATAAGCAAAATATGCATTGAAAATATCTTCATCACTGTTTGATTCAGACATTTTATCAAAATCATCAAAATCGTCAAAATGGTATTCTCATTCTTTAAAATACTCATTAGCTTCATTTATGATACTATTTTTATTATCTAATTTTTGCTCTAAGTACTTTCTTAAAAAAGTATATTTAAAGTTTTCAGTAATTTTTTCTCAGTCCGTAAATATATCAACTAATTTTTCTTTAATAATTCCATTAACTTTTAAAGGTTCTTTTAAGATAGAATATACATTTTTTTGGCCATTTAAAGAAGCATGCGGATCTTGGAAAATCATCTGCATGTTTTTTCTCATAAACTTATCTTTAGTTCTTCCAATTCTTTTACCTGAAATAATTTTATTTTCTAAAGTAACTTGTCCATTATATCTATCATATAACCTAATAATAGATCTACCCACGGTAGTTTTACCAGAACCTGACTCACCGATTAACCCTAAAACTTCACCCTCGAATAATTTGAAATTTACATTATCAACAGCTTTTAATATTCCTTTTTTAGTGTAAAAATATTTTTTAAGATTTTTAACATCCAATATTGTTTTTTCTTTATTTGTTTTCATTTTTTTCAAAAACCTCTCTAAATAATTTAAGTCTTGTTTTTAACTGTTCGCTTAATTCAAATTTAGGTGCTTCAGGATGTAATAATCATGTTGCAGCTGCGTGTGTAGGAGAAATTTCAATTAAAGGTGGTTCTTTTTCGAAGTCAATTTCTAAAGCATAATCATTTCTAGGCGCAAAAGGATCTCCTGCTGGTAAGTTTGCCATATCTGGTGGTGTTCCTTTTATGTTATATAATTTTTGATTTTTATTTTCTGGAATTGCACTAATTAAAGCTCAAGTATAAGGGTGTCTTGGATCAGTAAAAATATCTTTTCTAGTTCCTCTTTCTACAACTTTCCCAGCATATAAAACATAAATATAATCACAAAACTTAGCAATAACTGAAATGTTATGAGAAATAAATATTAAAGAGATTTTATACTTTTCTCTAATTTCGTTAAATAAAGCTAAAACTGAAGCTTGTACGGTAGGATCTAGCGCAGTTGTCGGCTCATCTGCGATAATTAATTCAGGTTGTGCAGCAACTACCATAGCTATTACAACTCTTTGTTTTTGACCACCACTTAAAGTGTGAGGATAAGCATTAAATCTTTCTTTTGCATTAGCTATTCCGAAAGACTCTAATAAAGAAATTAAATAATCGATTTTTTCTTGTTTGTTTTTAAATCTTTCATCTTTTTCTAAAACATCTAGCAGTTGTTTACCGATAGTTCTTGTGGGATTTAATGCTGTTAATGGATCTTGAGGAATGTAACCTATTTTTTTACCTCTTATTTGTAATCATTCTTTATCTTTTTTAAATTTAGAAATATCAATTCCCGCTATTTCCATTTTATCGCTTTTAGTAAAAGCTAATTCATTGATTCCTAGTAAAGCTTTTGAAGTAACTGTTTTTCCCGAACCTGACTCACCAACAAGTCCAACAATTTCCCCTCTTTTAATTTTTAAATCTACTCCACGTACTATATTGATAAATTTTTGTTTTTTTTCTTTAAAAGATACTCTTAAATTTTTTACAAGTAAAAGAATATCGTTTTTATTTTGTTCTTTTTCCATAACTATGCCGCTCCTTTTTTAACTACTTTTGGATCTAAAGCATCATGGAATCCTAATGCAACAAATCTTAATGAAAGTGAAATTACTAATAAAATCAATGATGGAAATGCTAATGCTCATGGATTTTGGTTAATTAAACTTGCTGAGCTAGTAATTAATAACCCTAAATTTGGAGCTGATTCAACTCCTTCTTTTATGAATCCTAAAAATGCAATTCCTGCTATAGCTTGGATTCCTGCTGTTATTCTTAAAACAAAACTATTTGCTAATTTTCCAGAAATTGCAGGTAGAATATGAGAAAAAATTAATCTCATTTTTGAAGCTCCGATTGCTTGAGAAGCATACACGTATTCTTCATCTTTAACTGTGATTGTATAAGACCTTGTAGTAGAAGCTGCTCCAGTTCAACCTGTTAATGATAATATTAATATTAAAGATAATGAACTGGTACCAAAAATACCTACTAATATAATAAATAATACTACTCATGGTATAGCATTAAATATTTCGATTAATCTTAATCCCAGAGTATCTATCCTTTTACCAACATTAAATCCTAAAAAAGCTCCAATAATAACACCGATTATAGTTTCTATTAATGCTATTGCAAATGCTATTGCTATTGCGTTAATAGTTCCTACTCAAGTTCTTAATCAAATATCTCTCCCATATGAATCAGTTCCCATAAATGCATATACTGAAACATCTTTTTTATCTATAGCATCTATAACTTCGTAGGGATTTAATGTAACTACTCAAGTTTCTGGTCCTATATTTTTAGGAGTTCCCTTTATTAAACTCGAATTAATTTTATTTATTTCTTGTAAAAGTTCTGTGGACAATGTAAAAGTTACATCACCTTGAAAACTAGGTCTTAATTCTGTAACTAAAGTAGATGAAACTTCTGAAATAGGTTTAGTTGTAGAAAAAGGAGAAAAAGCTCATGCTATAAAAGCAGTTACTAACAATAATATGAAAATAATTAAAGCTGAAACTGCATATTTATTTGCTAAAAATCTTTTTAAAACATCAACAAATAATTTAGCAGGCTTTCCTGTAACTGAGGAAGTTGAAACAATATTTTTATTAATATTAGAAAATTTTAGTAATTCTTTATCAGCTTGTGAAAATTTATATTTTTTTCCAAAAGCTAAACTAATATTTTTATTTTCCATTATTCTCCTCCTTTATTATTTGAAGCTAAATTAATTGTTTTTAATGTTTTATTTCTTTGTAAATATTTTTTAAATAATACGAAATAGTTTTTAGAATTTTCAGAATTGGCAATTTTAATTCTCGGGTCCATTCATGCATAAGACATATCAACAAATATTAATGTTATCATAGATAATGAAGTGAAAAATACTAAAGAAAACATGATAACATTTATTTCTCCATTTTCAGTGTAACTAACTATTATTGATGAAGAACCTGGGATTCTAAAGAATTTTTCTAGAATAATACTTCCTGATAAAAGACCTATATATGAAAACATAATAGTTCCTACTAAAATAACAGAAGCATTTCTTAAAACATGTTTTTTAAATATATTTCACTTTGAAAGCCCTTTAGACTTAGCAATTAATACTTGGTTAGAAGTTAAAACTGTTACAACTTGATTTCTAACGAAAATAGTATATCCAGCCAACGAAGAAAGTGTAAATACTAATATAGGTGTAATTAACGAAGCGACTGTAATATCAACAGGTACATCTCTAGGATCTTTAAATTCAAATGGTAGTCCTGCTTGAGAAGTTATTAAAACTATTATAGGAGCAATAACAAATGCAGGTAATGCTACAAAGAGTGTAACAAAGAAAGTTATTGCACTGTCAATTCATTTTCCTCTATTATATGCAGCTATAACACCTAATGATACTCCTAAAATTACACTTAAAATAAATGCTGGCAATGAAACTGCAACAGTTCATTTTAATGGTTCAAAAAATAATTTTGGTATTTGATGACTATATTCTGTTGTGTCACTATAAATTATACCTACATCCCCTGAAACAAAATTAGTTAGTCAAAGTCAAAATCTAATTACTGCATTTTTATCAAATCCATAAAATACTAAAGGATCTATTTTTTTTGAAGGATCTCCACCACTTAATTTATTAGCAGCATCTTTCAATCCTTGTTCACTAAAAGGATTTTTCCCAAAAGAAACTTGTAAAACATAAACTATAAAAATAATAATTAAAAAGGTGATTAAGGCTAATCCTAGTCTTTTTAAAAAATATTTAAACACTATTTTTCTCCTTTCTTAATAGAAATATTTCCATAATTTATAAAATTTTCTTGAGTTAGTGGGATTTCTATTTTTTTATTTCAAATACTTATAGAAGGTACATTAGAATTTGTAGATAAATCAATTTCTGGAACAAAACCAGAAAGCACTCTCAATTCTTTAGCTAATTCTATTATTTGATCATTTGTAATACTTGATTGGTAATTTAAATTAAAGATGGCAGAATATTCGTTAAATTCATACGGTTTTGTAGCATTAACTCATTTATTTCTTGAATGACTAAATACCTTTTGAACTTTTTGTCCATTTTCTTCAAATGTTTGAACTAATGTTTCATCTTTAAATTTTAATGTACTTTTTTCGTCAGTAAAGATAGGTGTAGAAATATAAAGAGAAATTTTGTTTCCACCTATCGCTTTTCTTTCTACAGTTTGTTTTTCATATTTTTTAGTTGTTTCATTTAAAACTCATTTATATTTTTGACTTCAAACAGGTTTTTTTTCAGTTCCTTCACCTGTGAAAACATATATTTTTTGATTATTTTCATCAAGTTTTGGTACCGCATTACCTTCTTCATCAACATTTAAAGGTGTTCCGTCTGAATTTTTTTCATATTCATACTCGTATTGAATATCTTGATAATGAGCATCACTAGAGTTTGTTGCATTAATTCATTCAGCAAATTCTACTCAACCATAAGAATCATTTTCATTTTTTAATCTTTGTTCTTCAAATGCCTCTTTAAATTTATCTGCATATTTTTTAAATTCAGGAAAACTTTTAACTAAAACATCATTTTCATTTAAAGAAGCGAAGTGAGCAATAGCTAAATAAATAGGATTCCCATCCATTTGAGGTAAACCATCAAAAATTGTTCCGGATCCATCATAGTCATTAGATCATCCACCGATTTGAGAATTACCTAATCCTAAAATCAATACATTTCAAATATCTTGATTTTCAAATTTTGATTGAGAATTTACTTTTAATCTTGGGTCTAATGAATTTAAGAGTTTTACAACTTCGTCTAATGAAGAAATCTTTTGCGCTGCTTCATTTCTATATCTATTAGATAGAGAAAACTCTACTTTATCCTTACTTGCATCTAAATTATTTTCTTTATAAAAATCATCTAAGATTTTCTTTAATTCCGCTTTTAAAACTTCTATATTAGGCGCTTGATATTGGGTAGCTTTAGAACTTAGATTATTTAAAAATTGTTTTCTTTCTTCCTCTATTGTTTTAGAATAAAATTTTTCTCCATTTGAATTTAAAGCAAAAAGAGTATTAATATTTTCATATTCTTCTCTTGCTGTTTTATTATTTAATTCGCTTCCACCTAACTTATTATCTGGTGATAAAATAGAAATTCAAGGAATTGCTGTTTTAGAATTTTCTCTTATATAAGAGTAAGTATTTCAAACTGAATCTATTATTGTTCTAAAAGCTAAAGATTTAAGACTAAATAAAGTTTTTCCTAATTGTGCCTTACCTTTTGCAAGTTCTTCTATCGAACTACCAAAAGCTAATTTTGCATAATTATCATTAAAATAATATTTTTTTTCTGCAAAACCATTATTAAAGTCTGTTCCTGGTTTTAATAAATCTCTCGCTCCTGGAACTAAATCTCTTATTAAAGATCCTTTTAATTTTCCTTTATCAGGAGAGGTTCTAAAATGAATTTGAGAAATATCATTATAAATGATTGCTTTGTTAGAGTCAGATAAGTTACTATATGGTAAAACAGAAAGTGTTCCTTCTAGATAATTATTAAATTGAGCATTATTAAATTGCACTGCATCAGGATAAAGATTATATCTTCTTGTTATCTTTTTAACTGCAGTTTCTTCTTTTGCTTTTCACCCTGTTTCTGCATAATAATTATTTCTTATATAAACAGTTCTATCTACTGAAAGATTTAAAGGTAAATAAGGAGAAGCATATAATGCATCATTGTCATAATCTTTACCATATCAGTAATAAGCATATTTTAATGCATCATCTGTTTCTTGAAATTGACCATATTCTTTACCTTCGACTGTGGTTTTTGATTCACTATTTTTCTTATCTATAAATTTATGAGGTACAGGTGAAAAATATGTAGAATCAACTAATATTTTTTGAAATAATTCATTAAAATTAGCTTTTTGACTATCTAATTTATTAAAGGTTAAAGCACTTTCTTCTTTTCCTTCTACTTTTTGAATAAATTTATCTTCTGAAGGGAAATTTTTTTTATCAATACCAAAAACTTTAAATAAATAATCATTAGAAACGTGGTTTGAAGGGTCGAAGTTACTTCCAGAACTCAATGAATATAATCTAATTAATTCTTCATCTATTTGACTAGATCCACCTTTTTGATGTCTGTATTCTGTATCAAAAAGTAATTTTCTATTTCATCCATAAACAAAATCTTTTAATTCAACGTTATATTCACTTTTTTCACCGTTATACTTTACTCACGGAATGTCTTTTTTAATAGCGATTTGAATTTTTGTAGCAGTTTCTAGTTTCTTTTTAAAATTTTCACTATTTATTGATCTAGGATCATTAGAGGATAAAATAACAATAGAATCTGATGGTTTTTCACCTTCTGCTAAATATCCTATTTCATGATTGTCATTGTCAAATTCGCTAATTGTTCCATTTTCATCTGTTACAAAAACTGTTCCAGCCAAGATTAAACTAGTTCAAGAATATGAAGGTTTTACAATTCTATATTCTTTTTCTTCGTATTTTTGACTAGAATTAGGATTTGATATAGCCTCAAACTCCGGTTCTCCTTCTGTAACTGTAGCAAAAAGGTTTGCAGTTGTTATATAACTATTCTCTATAGTTATAGAAGATAATTTTGTTGTAAAATCATGATCGAATTTTTTTTGACCTGAATTAGCTATATTAGAAATGAAACTTAATTCTTGTCTATCATAATGTGGTTGAATTTGAGAACAAGAAATTAAAGTTGCAACACTCAAACAACTAACCGAAATTCCGCCAAGACCAAATAATAATCTCTTTTTTTTCATTTTTTCCTTTCCTTAACTTTTTTAAAAAAACTCTTATAAAAACCAGTTTCATCCGATTCTTATAAGAGTTTTTTATTAAAAAAGTTAAAAACTATTTTGTTAAGAAATCAAATGAAAAAACATCGTTTTTAAACATCTTAAAAACAATAATTTTATTGATACGTTTAATAATAAATGCTTTCATTTTACTCCTTGTAATTTTAAAATATAACGTTTATATTATACATTTTTTTAAAAAAATAAAAATTATTATTTTTTCTTCCTCTATTAATTTGTTTTTGTTTTAAGAAAAAATGGCTTAAAAAACTAAATAATTAATATAAAAAGTTTTATAATTATAATTAATAAAATAATTAACAAAATAGGAGAAAAATGAAAAAAACAATAGATGATCTACAATTAAATGGTAAAAAAGTATTAATTAGAGTGGATTTTAATGTTCCAATTAAAAATGGAAAAATTACTTCATTAAAAAGAATTATTTCTTCTTTACCGACAATCAAAAAAGTTATTAATGAAGGAGGAAAAGCTATTGTTTTTTCTCATTTAGGTAGAATCAAAGAAGAAGCGGATAAAGAAAAAAAATCTTTAGAAATTGTAGCAATTGAATTATCTAAGCAACTAAATCAAGAAGTTATATTTATTAATGAAACTAGAGGTAAAAAATTAGAAAAAGCTATTGACAAAATGAAAAATGGTCAAATACTATTATTTGAAAATACTAGATTTGAAGATTTAAATGATAAAGCTGAATCAAAAAATAACCCAGAATTAGGGAAATATTGAGCTTCATTAGGTGATGTTTTCATTAACGATGCTTTTGGAACTGCTCATAGAGCGCATGCTTCAAACGTTGGTATTGCTTCAAATATAAAAGAATCAGCTATGGGTTATTTATTAGAAAAAGAAGTTAGCGCTCTTTCTAAAGTTTTAGATAAACCAGAAAGACCATTTGTTGCTATTATTGGTGGGGCTAAAATTTCAGACAAAATCGGCGTGGTATCTTCACTATTAGAAAAAGCTGATAAAGTTATTATCGGCGGAGGTATGGCTTATACATTTAATAAAGCTTTAGGCTTTAATATTGGTAATTCTTTAGTTGAAGAAGATAAAATCGATTTAGCTAAAGAATATTTAGAAAAATATAAAGATAAAATTGTATTGCCAGTTGATCATGCTACAGGTAAATCTTTTGAAGATCAAGAAAGAATAGTAAATAAAAATAATCCTTTACAAATTCTTGACGGAACTATGGGATTAGATATAGATAAATATTCTATAGAATTATTTAAAAAAGAATTAGAGAATGCTAAAACTGTGCTTTGAAACGGACCAATGGGTGTAACAGAATTTTCTAATTTTAAATATGGAACAGAAGAAGTTGCTAAAGCAATTTACAAATTATCAGATGCTTATTCTGTAATAGGTGGTGGTGATTCTGTTGCCGCTGTTGAATCATTAGGTTTTGAACAAGCATTTAGTCATGTTTCTACAGGTGGTGGTGCTTCTATTGAATTTTTAGAAGGTAAAGAACTTCCTGGAATTAAGTCAATTCAAGATAAATAATTAACAATTAAAAATTTATAAAACGAAAATCTTAACTTACAAAAGTTGAGATTTTTCTTTATTTTTAAATAAAAAAAGCAACCCTTTAACAAACAGTTGCTTTTAATAACATTTATTTTTTTAATTTATTTAATTGGTGAACTGCGTTTCTCGCTGCTTCTCAAAGAATTTCACTAAATGTAGGGTGAGGGTGAATAGTTGAAGCTATATCATAAATAGTTGATTCTAAATCCATAGCTAGAACTATTTCTGAAATTAAATCAGTAGCTGCCGCTCCTATTATATGACAACCTATAATTTCTCCAAATTCTTTATCGATTATAAATTTAGCAAAACCTTTTGATTCATGTGCGGCTAAGGCCTTACCAACAAAAGTAAATTGATGTTTTGCGACAACAAAATCTTTTCCCTCAGCTTTAGCTTGTTCTTCAGTTAAACCAACTACAGCGATTTCAGGGTGTGTATAAATACATGCTGGTACAGTTCTAGATGAGTATTTAACCTTTTTATTTAAAATATTTGAAACTGCAACAACCGCATGACGGTATGCAACATGCGCAAGCATAGCTTGTCCTACAACATCTCCAATTCCATATACACCTTCGATGTTTGTTTGACAGAATTCATCAACAACTAATTCTTTTCTGCTTCCAAGTTTTATTCCTACTTCTTCTAATCCTAGAGATTCAGGAACTCTACCAACAGAGACTAATACTAAATCAGATTTAATAGATTCTTCTTTTCCATTAACTTCATAGAAAATTTTACCTTTTTCATATTTTGTAGTATTAGCATTTGTGATTACTTCAACATTCAATTCTTTTAAGTCATTTGATACTTGTTTGATAATATCTTTATCTAACATTCCTAATATAGTTGGTAAATTTTGAATTATTGTAACTTTTGTACCTGCAGAAGCAAACACTTGAGCAAATTCAACCCCGATAACACCACCACCAATAATTGTTAATGATTTTGGTTTTTTATCTAAATTAATTGCTTCTTTTGAAGTTATTAATTTTCCTTCTTCATACCCTTTATCAAAACCTGGTAAAGGAATTTTTCTATCACTAGAACCCGTTGCAATAATGATATTTTTCCCTTTATAAACTTTGCCTTCAACTTGTAGCTCATGTGCTCCAACAAATTTTGCTTCTCCGAAAATCATTTTTACTTTATTCATTCTCATTAAAGCTTGAACACCTGAAGTTAATTGTTGTACAACTTCTGTTTTTTTATTGTGCATTTTTGTTCAATCGATTTTAGCATCAAAATTTCCGATTAAACCATATTCTGAAGCGTGTTTTACATAATGTAAAATTTCTGTAGTTTTTAATAAGGCTTTAGTTGGAATACATCCTACATTTAAACAAACCCCACCTCAAAATTCTTTTTCAATAATTAAAGTTTTTAAACCAGCGGCACCAGCTTCTTCTGCTGCTAAATAACCTCCAGGACCCGATCCAATAACTATTACATCAAATTCTTCTTCAATTTTTCCTGTAAATTCTTTACCTTTTTCTTTATTAGAATTAGAGGTGTTATTGATAGAAGAAGATTTTTCTTCTTTTGGTTCTGAATTTGATACAGCAGGTCTTTTTAAAGAAGATAAGTCAAATAATTGATTTGAAACTTTTACTTCACCAACTACAGAAGCTCCACCTTCTGCAGGTTGTTCATCTTTTTTCTCTTCTTTGACTTCTTCTTGATCACTACTTCCATCATCTATGTGATAAATTTCTTGACCTACGTGAATAGTGTCTCCTACAGACATTAAAACTTTAACAATTTTTCCTGTAGCAGGAGAAGGAATATCAGAAGTAACTTTATCTGTTTCTACAGAAAATAAAGAATCTCCTTCATTGACCATATCTCCTTCTTTTTTATAAATTTCTGCTACAACTCCCTCATGTAGCCCTTCACCTATATCTGCGAATTTGAACTTATGCATCTTATAAAACTCCTAAAATTTCTGGTTTTTCTAATAATTCTTTTACTCTTGTCGCAAATCTACCTACAGTTGCTCCATCAATTCATCTATGGTCAGCTGAAACAGTTAAATTCATAACTTTTCCTGGAACTATAGCTCCATTTTTAACTACTGGACGATCCACTATGGAACCTACACCTGCAATAGCTAATTCTGGATAATTTATAACAGGAGTTCCAAACAATGCTCCTACAGATCCATAGTTAGTAATAGTAAATGATCCGCCTGACATTTCATTTGGTTTAATTTTTCTATCTCTAGCAGCTAATGCTAATCTAGATATTTCTTTAGATAGTTCTAAAATAGTTAATTCTTGAGAATTTTTTACTACAGGAACCATTAAACCAGCTTCTGTATCGACTGCAATTCCTAAATTTAAAGTAGTTGGATAAACAATTTCTGATGTTGCTTCATCATATTTAGCTGCTAATATTGGAAATTCTTTTAAAGCGATTAAAATTGCTTTTGCTATATAAGGTAAAAATGTTAATTTAACACCTGTAGATTTTTGTACATCTTCAACTATTAATTTTCTTAAATCTCATAATTTAGTCATGTCAATTTCATTTACTAAACTAAAGTATGCTACAGAATCTCTAGAATTAATCATCGCTTTTGCGATCGCTTTTCTAATTGGAGTAACTTTTTCTCTTTTACCGTCTAATGAACTAGTTGTAGTTTGGCTAGTTTTTTGTTCAACAACCTTATTTTCTAAAACTGGTGATTCTTTGAAGTTTGCTACATCTTCTTTTAAGATTCTTCCAAAAGGACCTGATCCTTTTACTTGAGTTATATCAATACCCATTTTTGAAGCCAATGCTCTAGCTAATGGAGTAGAAATAATTTTATTCATATTTTCCTTTCTTTTAGAATTTAAATTCTACAACTTCTTTAATTTTTTTAACTATTTTGTCACTGTCAATAGCGTGATATTTTTCACCTCTAGCTAAAGGGACTGTAATATCATAACCTGTTAATCTTGTTAAAGGAGCTTTTAAATATTCAAACGCTTTTTCATTTACTCTAGTTATAATTTCAGCTGAAACAGAAAATGATTTTACTGCTTCATGAACAACTAAAAGTCTTCCTGTTTTTTTAACAGAATTAATTATAGTTTCTGTATCGATAGGTTTTATAGTTCTTAAATCAATTAATTCAACACTTATTTCAGGATTAGTACTCATAATTTTCTTTATAGCTTCGATTGAGTCATGAACTTGTGCTCCATATGTTACTAAAGTTAAATCATTTCCTTCTAATAATACATTGGCTTTTCCAATTGGAACTTCATAAGCTTCTGCAGGTATTTCTTGTTTAAATGAACGATATATTTTTTTAGGTTCTAAAAACACAACAGGATCTGGATCATTAATCGCAGCAATCATTAATCCTTTTGTATCATAAGGAGTAGAAGGCATAACAACTTTTAATCCAGGAACGTGAGCAAACATAGCTTCGATAGCTTCAGAGTGATGTTCTAAAGCCCTAACACCTCCTGCCATTGGCATTCTTAAAACTAAAGGAACTGTAAATCTTCCTCTTGATCTATTTCTATATCTAGCAGCGTGAGTCATTAATTGCTGAAAAGCAGGGTATGAAAATCCTTGAAATTGCATTTCCACTATTGGTTTTAAACCAAATAGAGCAGCCCCTACTCCTATCCCCATCATTGAAGCTTCGGCAATTGGTGTATCTCAAACTCTTTCAACACCATATTTTTTTTGTAATCCTTCAGTTGCTCTAAACACACCACCTTCGAACCCGGCATCTTGACCTCAAAGAACTACTCTATCATCCTTTTCCATCATTAAATCAATAGCATGAGTAACGGCACCTATATTATTTAATTCAATTTTTTTGCTCATTATTTATTCTCCTTTGCGTAATACAATAGTGCTTCTGCTTTTTGTTCTTCTAACTCAGGTGTTAATTTTTCATAAGTGTAATCAAAAACTTCATTTATATCTACTTCAAGTTCTTTTAATGACTCTTGATATGCATCTTTCACTTGATTTAAAGCTTCTTCTCAAATTTTTTCTTTTTCTTCTTTAGTTAGAAAACCTTTAAACTCTAAATAATTTTCTATACGATGCATAGGTTCTCATTTTTCATTTTCTTTTTCTTGTTCAACTGTTCTATAAATTCTTGGATTATCACTAGTTGTATGAGGTCCTTGTCTTCAAGTCACAAATTCCACAACAACTGGTCCATTTCCAGCTCTTGCATAATCAACAGCTTCTTTAATTACCGCATATGAAGCTAATAAATCATTTCCATCAACTCTAACCCCAGGAATTCCTGCAGCTGCAGCTTTAGCAGCTATTGTTTCAGATCCTGTTTCTAAATGTTCAGGTGTAGAAATTGATCATTGGTTATTATTAACACAAAAAACTGAAGGTCATTTTCAAATAGCGGATGTATTTATAGCTTCATAAAATTCTCCTTCAGCTGTTCCACCGTTTCCTATAAATGACATAGAAATAATAGGTTTTTTCATTAATTTTGCAGCATATGCAATTCCTGCTGCATGAGAACATTGTGTTGCTATAGGGATATTAATAGGTAAAAGATTTACACCATTTGGTGATACGCTACCTCTTTCATTACCATTTCAATATAACATTTGGTTTTTAACTGACATACCCATATATAACATTGTGGCATTAGATCTAAATGCTGGGACAAATCAATCATCCTTTTCTAAAGACATAGCTGCTGCTACTTGTAATGCTTCTTCACCAAAATTTGGGGCAAAAGTTAGCATTCTACCTTGTCTTTGTAATTGTGTCATGTATTCATCTTGTCTTCTAGATAAAACCATAAATTTATAAGCTTTAATAAGTTGTTCTTTTGTTAATTTTGGTTCATTTTTAGGATCAATTAATTTTCC
Organism: Mesomycoplasma molare; assembly: GCF_024918955.1. Classification (NCBI taxonomy): domain Bacteria; kingdom Bacillati; phylum Mycoplasmatota; order Mycoplasmoidales; family Metamycoplasmataceae; genus Mesomycoplasma; species Mesomycoplasma molare. Next base: position 171,070 of record NZ_CP103423.1, on the reverse strand, counting down.
ATCTATATCTAAAAAACGAATTAAATCGTTTTTGGAAAACATAACTTTTCCCGGTTTGATGAATTTGAATTCCATAATACTCCTTTAAATTAAATAATTAATATTAAAATTATACTATTTATTATTTTTTTAATTAGATAACTTATTAAAAAAAGTGTAAAAATTTAAATAATTTTTAATTTTTTTTAATCAAAGTTAAAATAAAAAAAATAAACTAAGTATTTTGAGCTTAAAATGTTATCTTATATAAATACTTAATTTATTTTTATTCAAAATCCTTTAATCATTTTCTTTTAATTTCATCATTTGTACTGTTTAAAATTTTTATTAGTTCTTTTTGTTCGTTTTTAGATAATTTTGGAACATTTAATTGAATATGCACTTTCATATTGCCTTTGATATTAGGATTTTTAGGGTTTTTTGCACCTTTGTTTTTTATGGTTAAGATGTCACCTGATTTATAAGAATTATTCATTTTTAATTTTTCAATTCCATAAGGTGTAGGAATATCAATTTCATTTTCAGCAATAATATCTGTTATAGAAACAGGAACTGTTAAATGAATATCATCACCGGTTCTTATGTAATGTTTATGTTCTCTAACATTTATTTCAATGTAAAGATCACCATTCATTCCTCCATTTTTACCTGGTCCACCATATCCGTTTAAGACAATAGATTGACCATCTTTAATTCCTGCAGGAATAGAAACTGTTAATTCTTTAGCTTCTTTCATTAAACCTTTACCTTGACATAAATGACATAATTTAGTAACTTGTTTCCCTTTTCCTTTACATGTTGAACATGTTTTACTGTTTTGTATTGAACCAAAAGGGGTTCTTATTACTTGTGTCATTGTACCTGATCCATTACATGTTGAACAAGTTGATATGTCATTAAATGACTCTGCTCCTGTACCTTGACAATGTGAGCAAGTAGAATATTTTTCAAATTTTCTTTTTATTTCTGTACCTAAAATAGAATCAATAAAGGAGATAGTATATTCCATTTTATAGTCATTACCATCTTCGGGATAATTACTACTTCTTGATCTTTTAGATCCTCCAAAAATATCTCCAAAAAAATCACTAAAGCCACCAAAACCAAAATCACCAAAACCAGCAGTTCTATTAGGATCAAAGGCATCATGGCCATATTCATCATATTGTTGTCTTTTTTGAGAATCTGATAAAATTTCATATGCTTCATTAACTTCTTTGAATTTTTCTTCAGCATCTGACTCTTTGTTTTTATCTGGATGATATTTCATAGCTAATTTTCTATAAGCTATTTTAATATCTTTTTCAGTAGCATTTTTATCAACACCTAATACTTCATAATAATCTCTTTTTGCCATAATATAAAAAATTTTAGCACATTTTATATTAGAGTGCTAAAAAAATAAAAATTACTTTGTTAATATTATTAAATATATAAGTAAATAAAATGCTAAAATGAGTTTTCTATCTATTCGAAAATTATGCAACGATTTTAAGATTTATTAGATTCATTATGAGTTTATAAAAATCAAGTTTTATATATACTAAAATAATTTTTAAATATGCTATTAATAAATTTTTAAATATTTCTAATTTAAAGCCAATTTCCTCATCTTATATTTTTGAAAAGAAAAATGTAAGACAATAATTTTGTTGTTTATTTTCAAATTTATTTTTTACAAAAAAATCGAAAAAATAATTTCTTATTTAAAATAATAATTAAGTTTTTTAAAATGTTCTTTTCCTTTTTATTAAAAAAATAATATCTATATCGTTCGGTAAAATATCATCAACTCCATTAATATAAAAACTAGAACTCTCTTGAATAATAATCGTAAAGTCTAATTTTGATAATGTATTAAAAATTTTATAAAGTGTATTTTTTCTTTATTTTTAAAGCAAAAAAAAGAAAATAAAATCTGTCTTTTTCTTTTTTTCGCTTTTCCCTATATATACATGACAAATTTTCTTTAATATAAGAAATACTAAAACTAAAAAGTATAAGAAAATAATTAATAAAAACACAATAAAATAATTTTCTTCTTTATCGCTACCACTGATACCTAGTAACACAAAAATCATAATCATTGTAATAATAGATATCATAATAAATACTAAAGTAATAATTGCGCTCTTTAGTAAAAATTTTCCTCTATTCGTTAAAACTTTAATATTTTCTATCTTTTCTTTATTAAAATAAAATAATATGTATTCAATCGCTTTTTTTCCTTTAGGGACACCATTATCTCTAGAATATTTTAATGCTAAAAGAATAATAGATTGAAAAAAATTAACAGATATTGAAAAAAGTGATATGGCTATTAAGAAGTTCTCATGTTTTCATATTTTGAAAAAAGATCCAAAAACAATAAAAGATATTAATAATATAAAATTTATAGAAAAATAACTTATAGATAAAATTTTTATTTTTTTAAATTCTATATTTTTATCGCTATTTTCCATAATAATTACTCCTTTATTTTTGCGTGTTATGATTATAACACCTTTTAAGTAAAAATGCAAATTTATTTAAATTAATCTTATAAATTTTGAATATTTATAAAAATTTTACAAATAAATATGAATTTTTTATATTTTTAAATTTCAAAGACAATAAATTAAATCATTTTAATTTATATGTACAAATTTCATTACAGACAGAATAAAGAAAAAAAGAGATTTGATTTATTGTTGTTAAACTAACTAATAGGACGGTATATTTTATAAATTCTAGTACAGCGCTTTAAAATAAAAACTAGTCGTACATTTTAATTTACATTTCAGAACGTAACAATATTGTTTGTGGCATTATAAAATGTAAATTTTTTAGGCTTTATTTACTTTCAATTTCTTTTGAAATTTAACATATGTATTAAGTTTTTTATTAGTTTAAAAAAGTGATTTTAATAATATTTATTTACAATTTCAAATGTAAATATATGTGTGTCATTTTACGAAATACCAGTAATTATGTCGATAAAAAACTAGAATTTCCTTGAATAACAATTAGAAAGTCTAGTTTTAATAATATATTAATAATTTTAAAAAGTATGTTTTTCTTCATTTTAATAATTATAAAAATATAAAAAATCTGTTTTTTTGCGTTCATCGCTTCTACCTATATATACCTGGTAAATTTTTTTTAACAAAATTGAAGAATGAGAAGTTATAAAAAGACAGTCAAATAATATAAACTGAACAAATTTAATTTGTTCACTATTTATACGGTTAATAGCGCTAACAAAAACTAAAGTCGTCAATGATATAAAAGATGATAATAAAATAAAGTACACTACAAAAAATGCAACCTTTAAAATTAAATGTTCTTTTTTAGTTAGAACTTTCGTATTTTCTATCTTTTCTTTATTAAAATAAAATAATATATATTCAATTGGTTTTTTCCTTTTGGTGTATCAACGCTTCTAAATAGTATTAATGCTGTTGAAAAAAGAATAAATGGTAGTGTTATAATTATTACACTTAATGATAAAATTTGTAAAAAATTGTCTTGTTCCCATATTTTAAAAATTGATGATAATGTAATGAAAAACACCATAAACAAAAGAACTAAAGAAAAATAAGAAGCGGAAAAAAATTTTACTTCTTTTAATCTTTTATTTTTATTAGTATCTTCCATAATAAGCACCTTCTTTTTTATTATATATAATAAATTATAGCATTATTTAAAATGGTTTATTTTATCGAAGTAGTCTTTAAATATTTTGAAATTTGAAAATAAAATCCTAGATAAAAAATCAAGCAAAACTAATTTTTAGATTCATTATAGTTTTGCTTGATTTTTATTTAAGAAAATTAAAAACTTTTAGCTATTATCAAATATTTAATTTTAATCGTTCTGATTTTTTTGTTTTTTTATTTCTTTTAATATTTCTTCTATTTTTTGAGCACTATTAAATACTTCATCTAGAAAGAAATGAAGTTCTGGCACTTTCCTAGAATTTACCGTTTTAGCAATTTGACTTCGTATATAACCTTTTGCGTTATTTATAGCTTCTAATCCTTTTTGTGAATTTTTGATAAAACTTAAAAATATTTTTAAATGAGATCCATCATTAGATAATTTAACATCATTAACTGTGGCTCCATATACATTAGAATTTGTTATTTCCTCACCTATTATCTTTGAAACTAAAAGAAAATAATGAGATTCTTTCTTTCTTAAAGTAATTTTATTCATATTTTACTCTTCTATTAATACATCTTCATATGCTTTAATAATATCATCTACTTGTATATCATTAAATTTATAGATGTGACAACCAAATTCCATACCCATAGCCACTTCTTTTGTGTCATTTAATCCTTTTCTTAGTGAATCTAATTTTCCCTCATGAATTAATTTATTTTTTCTAAATACTTTTACTTTACAATTTGTTTTAAATTTACCATTAACCATGGTACATCCTGCAATTTGCCCTACTTTTGAATAAGAAAACACTTTTAATATTAATGCTTCACCAATATTCTTTTCTTCATATTTAGGTTCTTTAAAACCTTTTAACATAGCTTCAACTTCTTCGGTTATTTTATAAATAACAGAATACTCTTTAATATCTATTTTTTGTTGATTAGCAAATTGTTTAATAGAACTAGGTACATTTGAATTAAAAACATATATTATGGCATTTGAAGCTTCGGCTAGTAAAATATCTGCCTTTGTTACATCTCCAACTGATGAATGAATAACCTTTACCATTCCTTCTTCATTTTTTAATTTTTCAAGAGAAGATTTAATAGCTTCAGCTGTTCCTTGAACATCACTTTTTATAATTATATTTATAATTTTTTTTCCTTCTTCTAAAGTAATTAAGTTTTTCTCTTTTAAAGCGGTTTGTTTATCTGTAAAAGCTTTTTCTTGCGCTAAATTTTTAGCAAATTTTTCATCTGTGAAACCGAAGAATTTATCTCCTGCTAAAGGAACATAATTAAGACCAGTTATTATAACAGGTGTTCCTGGAGTTGCTTTTTCAATTGGTTCACCTAATGAGTTTTCTAGTGTCCTAATTTTTCCATATTTAGAACCAGCTACAATAAAATCTCTTGGATAAAGTGTTCCGTGTTGTACTATTAAAGTTGCAACCGTTCCTTTACCTTTATCTAATCTAGATTCTATAACTGTTCCTATTGGGTATCTATTTTTATTAGCTTTTAAATCTAAAATTTCAGCCTGTAAATTAATAGCTTCAAATAATTGGTTTAATCCTTGGCCGGTTTTACCTGAACCGTAGACAAACATATTATTTCCGCCTCATTCTTCAGGTAAAATATTATGTGTTGAAAGCTCTGATTTAATTCTTTCTACATCTATATTAGGTTTATCCATTTTATTTACAAAAACAATAATTGGAACTTTAGCACTTAAAGCATGATTAATGGCTTCAACAGTTTGTGGCATTACACCATCATCAGCTGCAACTACTAAAATAACAATGTCAGTAACTTTCGTTCCTCTTGCTCTCATTTCTGTAAAAGCTTCATGACCAGGAGTGTCTAAAAATGTAATTTTTTTATTTTGGTATTCAACTTGATAAGCTCCTGTGTGTTGTGTAATACCACCAGCTTCACCATGTGCAACATTAGATTTTCTAATTGTGTCTAATAAAGTTGTTTTCCCGTGGTCAACATGACCCATTATAGTAATAATAGGTACTCTAGATTCCATTTCTTCTTCATTATCGTTTATTTCAATTTGATCCATAAAATTAGAAGCATTTATTTCTACTTCCCTTTGAAAGTCAAAACCGTATTCAATACATAATTCTGCAATTTCTTCTTCGTTTAAAGTGTTATTTAAGGTATACATTTTACCTTTTTTAAAAAAGTAAGAAACAACTTCATTAGCAGATTTTTTAATTTTGGTTGTAAATTCTGAAATTGTCATTGGGCCTGTAAAAATGAAAACACCATCTTTTAATTCTGTCTTTACACTAACTAATTGTGATTTAATTTCTTCCACATTAGATTTTCTTTGTTTAATTTTTGCCATAAAATAATATAACTTCCTTTCTTAATTCTTCATAATTTTCTTTTGAGATATTCATTTTAAATGAGCGATTAAAACTCTTTTTATCAAGTGCTTTTGTTACTATTTCAAAATCATTTTTTAAGTAAGAACCTCTACCTTGTAAATTTTTATCTTTATCAAAAATTACAATATTACTTTTATTTTTTGTGAACCTTAATAATTTATCTATTTCTAATATTTCACCTGTAAAAATACATTTTCTAGAATAAGATTTATTATTTTTCATTTTCCTCATCGTCTCAATCTGCATCGTTTACATCAAAATCAAAATCTTTAAGTCCTGCGAAAGCTGCTAAATCATTATCAATTTTATAATTTTTAATTTCTTCTTGTATTTGAGTTAATTCCTCTTTTGTGTAAGAGTTATCAATTTCGGTTTTTGGATCTGATATTTTATTTTCAAAATCCGATAATGTTTCTTCGAAAATTGAGTTAGCATCTAATGTATTTAACATTCTATCTTTGTTAGTTACATTATTAATTTTGTTTGTTTTTTCAATTGAGTAATTCTCTTCAATTAAACCAAAATCTTCATTATATTTTTGTATGTCTCTATCAAATTCATCTAATAAGTAATTAGGATTAATTTTTCTTTTTTCTTTTCTTGTTTTATGTGTATTTGAAGAATTAATTTCTGATGAATTCAATTTATTTTTCGCTTCTAATTCTATTAGTTCTAATTCTTGTTGGTCTGCAATGTTACCATTTCAAACTATATTCATTTCATCGTTAATTGCTTTACTATAAGGGTAAATATCAATTCTTGATCTAGTTAATTCTGATGCTAAAGAAACATTTATTCCTTTTTTACCAATAGCTAATGAATGGTGTGAATCAGGAACTACTACAACAATTTTGCTAGATTTTTTAGATCTAAAGGTTAAAACTGAAACTGTTTTTGCTGGTGAAAGTGCATTTACTATAAATTTAACAGGATCTTCACTAAATTCAATAACATCAATTTTTTCACCATCTAGTTCTTTAGAAATAAACTCTATTCTATTTCCAGATTTTCCTATTAAAGCTCCTAAACCATTAATTAAAGTTTCGGAATTTGATTTTATAGCTACTTTTGATCTTTCACCTGCATGTCTAGCAATTCTTACTATTTCAATTTCGCCACTTTCAATTTCAGGTATTTCTCTTTTTAAAAATTCATTTAATATGTTGTTAGAAATTGTAGACAAAATTATTTGTGTGTCTTTTGCTTCTTCTGCTATATCTTCTATATAAACTTCTTCTAAAACACCTAATTCGTTTCTTCTTTTAGAATTTGCAGATAGTTGTTTAGGCATAAAAGCGTGAACTTGATCTTCTTCAATTTCATAAATATATCCTGATTTGGTTATAGAAATTAATTTAGCTTTTACTATTGTACCTTTTAATTTTGAATATTTAGAAAGAGTTCTTTCTCTAACCATTTCTGTTATTTTTTGAACAAATTGTTGTTTTACAGGGAGAAAAATACTTTTAGGAAGTTTCTCAAATTCAATGTCGATTAAAATAGAATCTCCATCTTCTGTTATAGATGAAGATAATTGTTTTGCTTCTGTTAAAGAAATTGCGCAGGTTTTCATCCCTTCGTTTTCATTAATTGTCTTTTCATATTCTTCATCAGATAAAACTAATGCATTTTTGTTTACTAAACGAATAATTTCTTTATCATAATCCATTATTAATTCAATTTCTGCTTCAGGATCTAAATTTTTAGTTATTGTATTTTTAAAAGATTCTTCTAATATATTAACTATGTCTTCTTTATTAATTTTTCTAGAATTAGCTACATCATTTAAATAACTAAAAAAATATTTTTTTTCAATATTTTGATTTGAAATTTCTTTTTTTCTTGCCATTTTTTGTCTCCTAAATTTTTATATATAAATTTATTTTATAAATATCCTTTTTTAAGATTGTTTCTTTTTTGATTCTGCCTTTTAAATTTACTTCTAGTAATAAATGTTCTTCATTATTTTCTAATAGTTTACCTATAATAAAACTATTTTCATCTTTTCAAATTTGAAGTTTCTTACTTATAAATGAATCAAGTTTATCTATTTCAATTTTCAAATCTTCTCCTTTTGAAAAAACGTCTAAATAATATTCTTTTTCAGAATGATCATAAACATCTAAAAAATCAGATATTTGCTTTGAAATTTTTTCAATATTTAATAAATCAGTATGATTTGTTTTTATTCTTAAAAAAAGCAATGATCCTTCCTTTTCAAAATAAGCCTCTAAAATATCGCTAAAATTTTCTTTTAATTTTTCTAAAATATTCATTTACTCTCCTTAAAAATATAGAAAAGGTTGCAAGAACAGCAACCATTTATTTATTACTATTAAATTAATTATAAACTAAAAAATGTTTTTTTAAATTTATTCATCAACATCTTCGTTAAAAACATTTAAATCTACATACGTCATTGTATGATCGCTTATTTTATTTACCCAGTCCAATAAAGTATCATTTTTTGGGTTTTTTCCATCTTGCTCTAATTTATTTTTTCACTCTTTTTCGTTTAAGATTCCGTTTTCAAAAACTTTAAAAATGTCGAATCTATCTGCTTTACTAGTTTCTATATCCCCTTTATAAATCATTTTATCATATGGTTCGGATCATTTTTTTCTTTTGCCTAAACTAGTTTTTAAGTCTCAATCTATTAAAGTTTTATATCCTTTTTTTAATGAAGGAGCAAAGGCCTTAGCTCCGTTTTTTGTTTTAATATTTGTATCACCCATGAAAAAAATATCATCATTAGTTTCATCTTTTTCATCAAATCATTTCAATACTTCCACTAATTGTAAAGCTTCACTAACTTCAAACTCTCCTTGGCCTGAAAAACCTGATGCTTTTCCTTCTCCTTTAGAAGCGGAATTGGAAGGTGAATCAAAATGAGAGAAAATTACCGTAAAATCATTTTTCTTATCGTTTTTTACTCTAAATTTTGCTCCAAAAGGAGGTCTAGCATATACAATTTTTTTTCCACTAAATTCGGAAATAAATTCTGGATTTTCATAAGGTATTCCCATATAAATATTTTTATTTTGATTATAACCAGCAAAGGGTATTGGTTCAAGTAATTTATTTTTATAAATTATTCCTATATATTCTTGTTGACTTTCTCTACCTTTTCCAAAAAGTTTAGGACTTAAAATATAGCTTCAATCAGCATTCGGTTCATATTCTTTTAATTTTTTAATGATTTCACTAACAGCTTTTTCTTTTGTTTCATCATCTATTGTTATTTCAGTTAAACCAACTAATGACATATTTTGACTTTGAACAATCTTAGCTATTGCTTCGTTTTTTCATTCAGATTTCCCTGTCTGATTTAAAACATTTCAGTGCCCTATTCTAATTAAAGAAAAATTTTCTATATTAGTTAATGTGCTTTTAACTTCTTTTTCTTCTGTTTTGTCTTTGTTAATGTCGCTGTTTTCTTTTATATCTTCCTTTTGTGTCTCAACTCTTTTATTTCCGCAAGAAATAAATAATGAACCAATAGTAACTAAATTCGAAAAACATAATAGATTTTTAAAAATTCTTTTCTTAAACATAAAGCCCTCTAATAATAACTATTTATTTATAAATAATTCCACAGTATGATTGGAAATAAACTTTTTATCTGCAAAAAATAAGTCGTAATTAAAATAAATATAATTTTCTTCTTTTTTAAATTCTAGCATTCTATATATAAAATTTAAATTTCCATATTCTGTACTTAATGTTGAAGGTAAATCTTTATTTAACTCCAAATTAACAGTTGCATAACTTTGAAAAATATTTATCTTTTTTTCTGATATTTCTATTCTAATTTCTGTATTAGAGTTAGGATCACTAAAAATATACGCTTCATAATCTTCTCAGTAATCTAACTTTAGTTGCGAAGTAAAGTCTACTACTTTTTCATCACTATCTTTTATCATTTTAGTTAGAAATCTTATAGTCATTTTTTAAGTCTTTCTTTTACTATTTTTTCGCCAAATAAATATATAGACTTAGCTAATTCTGGTCCATGTTCTTCTAAAGTTGTAGCTAGCCTTATAGGCATAAACAAGTTTTTCCCGGTTAAATTAGTACTAATTTTTGTTTGATCAATAGAGTTTTGTATTCCTTCAATAGAAAAAATATTATTTTCTAAATTTGTGTAAAATTCTTTTATTAAAAGAACATTTAAAGGGTGATTTGATATAAATTCTTTAGTTATCTCTTTTGGATTTTTATAAAATTCTAAAGCTTTTTTTAAGTCTTTAAAAGTAGTTGCACTTTGCTTATATGTTTCAACGAATAAATCATTTCACTCGTTATTTACTTCTATACTTAATTTTTCCTTTATAAAATCATTAGGGGTTTGCTTTAAGTATTGCTTAGAAAATCATTCCATTTTTTTTATATCAAATTTCGATGGAGACTTAGATAATCTTTTATAGTCAAATTTTTTAATAATTTCTTCTGGTTCCATTAATTCTTTAGCATCTTCACTTGTTCAACCTAATAAAGTTAAAAAATTAAATATTGCTTCTGGAATATAACCTTCATTTTTATAATCTTCAATAAATTGCTTTACAGAATTATCTCTTTTAGATAATTTTTTACCTTCCATATTTGTGATTATTGTTAGATGTCCAAATTCAGGAGTTTCTCAATTAAAAGCATCATAAACAGCCAGTTGTTTAGGTGTATTTGTAATATGTTCTTCACCTCTTAAAACGTGTGTTATTTCCATATCATGATCATCCACTACAACTGCAAAATTATAAGTAGGGAAACCATCTGATTTTCTTATTACTCAATCACCAATATCATCAGAATTAACAGAAATTTTTCCTATAACTATATCTTCTCAAGAATATTCTTTATTTTTTTTCAATGATATTCTTACAGAATATTCACCACTAGCATCTCTTTTATTTTTTTCTTCTTCAGAAATTTTTAATCAATTCTTATCATATCTAAAACTAAAAATACCTTTTGACTCTTGTTCTTTTCTTTGCAATTCTAGTTCTTCACTAGTATCATAAGCCTTATATGCTAATTCTTTATCAATTAGATAATTAATTAATTCATTATATCTCTCTAATTTTTCGCTTTGTCTATATTTACCATATTTTGAGTTTGGATTAATAGGTGATTCATCAGGAATTATCCCTAATCAAGCTAAATTTTTTAATTGAGATTCTTCGCCATTTTCCACATTTCTAGCCACATCAGTATCTTCTATCCTTACAATAAAATCTCCATTTTGATGTTTTGCAAACAAATAAGAAAATAATGCAGTTCTAGCCCCTCCTATATGTAAATAACCTGTCGGACTTGGTGCATATCTAGTTCTCACTTTTTTCATTTTTACTCCTAATTTACATAAATAATAATATTAATTATAATAAAAAAACTATTTAATTTTATTATTAATACCAAACGTCCTTACTTTAATAGATTTATTTTTTATTATATTTTTATTATGTTCTTCTAAAGAAATTACTTTTTTTTCTTTTAATATTAGATTTACTTTTTTCATAATTTCATTAACTTTATTGTTTTTATTTTCTTTAGTGTTATCTAACAAAGATTTTTGTGAGCTTTCTTTTATTAAATTAGTAAATCCACAAGTTAAAAACCTTATTTCATCTTCGTTTCAAACTTCATCAAATGCTTTTATAGCTACTCCAAAGGCATAATCAAAATCATTTGTCGGATGAGAAAATTTAATTCTTTTTTTCTTTTTTTGATCGGATTTTATATTTAAAACTAAAAATAAAGCTTGCGCTTCTAACATTTTGTTTTGCATACTTAAAGTTAAATTTTTAATAATATATTTTATATGTAATAAAATCGTTTCTCTTTCTTTTAATTTTTTGTCCTCATCAAAAGTTATTTGCTGTGATATTATTTTTTGATCTTCTTCTACGAAATTAACAACATTATCTCCTTCTTTTGTTAAATTATTTATATAGTCAATCCCTCTTTTTCCCATTCAATTCAAAAACATCTTATCCGTTAATAATTTAACTAGAAAATCTTTTATAGTAAAGATTTTATATTCCTTTATTTTAGGCAGTGAATGCTTTCCTATTCCATAACACTTTTCTATTTCTAATGGTAATATATTTGTTTTTATTTCGTTATAATTAGTTATTTTAGTTCCAAAGGGTTTAGCTAAATTAGTACTCATTTTAGCTAGAAATTTATTGTATGATAATCCTATCGATACAGGTAATTTTGTAAAGTTAAATACTTCTTGCTGCATTTTTTTTAAAAAAATGTTCAAATCAGTATTTTTATTAACTATATCTGTTATGTCTAAATAACACTCATCTATTGATACAATCTCTATTTTTTTGGTATATTTTGTTTTTAAAAAATTAAAAAAATTTATTGATTCATTTAAATATAAATTGTAATTAGGTTCTACAACAATAATATCTGGAATTATTTTTCTAATTTCACCTAATTTTCAAGGCACTTTTACTCCCCTTTCTTTAGCTTCATAAGAAAGAGAAACTGCAATTGAATTATTTTTATTATAGCTTATAGCTGTAGGTTTATCTTTATAAAAGGAATTATTTTTTCTCTCTGCTGAAACAAAAAAGGAATCTATATCAATATGAATTATTATTTTTTTCTTCATAATATGATAAAAATGCAAGAATTAACTTGCATTCCTAAAATGCAAATTGAAGTGCACCAGTAGTTTTTATTATAAAAACATTGTACTACAATTTACAATATTTTATACCCCTTATTTACTATTAAGGGGGAAGGGGATATCCCCCTTCTTTTAATTCCGCTTGTAAAGCGGTTTTTTATTAATGAAGTTAATAAAAATTATGGGGCGAAATTTTTCGACCCTTTCATTATTTTCTTGTAATAATCTTGTAATTTTTAATAGTTTTAATTAATATTTATTTAATCTTTCTATTTCTTCTTCATATATGTCAAAAGCGCATTTTCCTTCTAGTATGTCTCTATTCATAAAATTTATTCTTTTTCAAGATTTAATATTTCTTCTCGATAGACTTTATTAAAATCAGTCCCTTTTTATAAACCCTTCTTATAATTCCGTTAAAATTTTCATTGGTTCCTCTTTGAAAAGAAGCGTATTTATCGGCTTTATAAATTTTAATTCCTAATTTTTTCGCTAATATTCCAACCGCATTAAATTCAATTCCATTATCAAAAGTAATACTTTCAACAGGTAATTCTAGTGTATTTATTCTTTCATAAAGCACTTTATTAATGTAAAAGGGTTTTTACTTGAAACTTTTACAATTATTCCTAATCTGCTTTTTCTCTCAACTAAAGTTAAAAGACTAGAATGGCCTGCGGATTTTTTACCTATAACTAAATCACCCTCTCAATGCCCAAATGTTTCTCTTAAATCAATGTGTTTAGGTCTAGCTCAAATAGGAAATACATACTTTGACTGCACAAGTCTTTCAATAACGTTATTTTTTCTTTTTCCGCCTTTTGTATAGTGCTTTCTTAATCTATCTTTATTAGTTAATACTCATTTTCCTGTGTTAATCCAATTAAAAACAGTCCTTAGTGAAGGGATTTTAATGTTTTTAACACCTTCTTTTATTAGGTTGTAAGTCATTTTTATTCCGCATGTTGCTTTGTTAAAATTATCTTTAATAAGTTTGCTAAATTCTTTATAATCATCCATTTGAGAAAAGAAAAACAATCTTTTATGTTTATGTCTTATTTTAGCTTTTTCATTTGCTATTAAATGATCATAAAATCCGTAAAAATTTGAATTTCTTTTTAATTCTCTTGACACTGTTGAATGATTGATATTAAGAAAATTAGCAATTTGTCTAATTGAATATTTTTATAAAACAATTTCTCTATTAAAAATCTTTTTCAGCATTTAAATGCGAATAATGCTTTGTTGTATTATAATTCATATGATCCTTTCAATAAAAAGTATGTTGTCTTAAATTTTTATGGGGCTGTTTTTTATTTAAAAAATCAAGTGCAACCACTTTTTAATTTTACATTATAGTGGTGCACTTGATTTTGCATTCAGGGAACATAAAAAATTAACTTTTTTACGTTTTTTTAGTACATTATATTTTAAATTTTATAGTATAAGTTCTAATCTTTAGACTGTAACAGAAATTCCTTCTGGATTATTCTCATTGTTACTATAAATGATTTGATTTTTGCTGTTTTTTATACCAATTACTTTATAATTTCCTTTTGTTTCTACTTCAATGTAACCTGAATATTGGTTAGTACCATGATCTTGGTTAATTTCTGATATTTCATACTCTTTATCATTAACAAGTAATTTAAATTTATTATAATTTGAATAGTTTTCTAGTTCTTTATTTAGTATTATAGTGAAGTTAATTCTATTTAATGAACTATCTATAGTTAATTGAAATTTGGTTGCCTTTGCTAAAACTTCATATTGTTTATTTTCTGTTGTATCATTATTTACTTCTTCTTTTTCACTTGAAGTGTTTGGTTTTTCTTTTTCGGAAGCGGTATTGTTTAAATTTTCTTTTTTGCTTGAACTAGTAGTGTTTGTGTCGGGGTTTTTATTATTTGCTTCTGTTTCTGTTTTTTCTGTATTTTTTGTTTCTTCACCATTATTTTTCACTGTTTCATTTTTTACACAAGAAACATATAATGGACTTGATAAAAATAAAACTGGTAATGATAATAATTTTCAATATTTTTTCATCTTTTTCCTTTTTAATAATATTTATTTATTTTTTTCATTAAATTTTTTCATTAATTCGTCTATATTTAACTCATCTAATTTTTTAAGTTTTTCTTCTGCTTTCTTAATTCTCTCTTCTTCAGTTAAAACTTTTTTGTTTTCGTTTTTTAAAGATGGAGATTTTACTTTATTTTTTTCTGTTTTTAAAACTGAATTTACATTATTTTCTTCTAAAATATCTTGTTCTAGTGTTTGTGCATTTATTTTAGCTACATAAAAGGAATTTTTATTTTTACTATTAGAAAACCCTTCATCTATTTTAGAATAATTTACTGAATTTAAATCAAAGAATTCATGATTTTTATCTTGATCAAAGATTAAAATTTTATCATTTTTAGTTAACACTAAAGCATCTGAGATAATGATTTTTGATTGCTTATTTTGACTAAAAATTGTTTTTCCTTGTGTTGTTTTATTAGAAAATAAGATATCTTCTGTTCTTATTTTTTTAAATTGAGCTTTATTAGAAAATAATAGTAAATCTTGTTTATCTTCTATTAAAGCAAAGGAAACAACAAACGTTTCTTTTGATAGTGAAATAAGTTTTACACCTGCAGAATTTGTGTTGTATGTTGGAATATCGATTTCTCCAAATCTAACAGCTTTTCCTTCATTAGTTATAATGACAATGTCTTTATAATTATCACTAAGTTTTGCGTTTACTAAATAGTCTTGATCATTTTTGATTTTTAATGCTGTAATTGTTTTATTAAATCGAGATACCTCAAAATCTTTTAATAAAACTCTCTTCCCTATTCCTTGTGATGTTATTAAAGTTACATATTTTTTCTCATTAAAATCTTTAACTAAAATCACACTTACTATTTTCTCGTTATTTTTTAAAGAAACAAAACTATTTATATGTACACCAACATCTTTTCATTTAGATTCCTCTATTTTATGCGAAGGTAAGTAAATATAATTTCCTAAGTTAGTAAAAAGTAATAATTTATTTTTAGATTCTACTTTATCTAAAAATAGTAAAGGATCTTTTTCTTTTAAAAAGTAATTATTAATTTCATTAGAATCAAAAGTTTTTAAAGTTATTTTTTTTAAATAACCATCTTTTGATATTCCGATATAAAATACTTCATTTGCTATTAATTCTTCTTGATTTATTTCTACTTTAAATTCTTCTTCAAAAATTTCTGTTTTTCTTGCTTTTCCGTATTTTTTCTTTATATCTGTAAAAATATCAATTAAATATTTATTAAATGAATTTTCATTATTAATTAAATCATTGTTTCTTTCAATTCTTTTTTCTAAAATGTTTTTTTCATCGATATAAAGTTGTTGATCTATTCTTGAAAGTCTATATAGTCTCATTTCTGCTATTGCAGTTGCTTGTATTTCACTAAAAGAAAAATTTTTCATAAGCGCTTCAATAACGCCTTTTTTGGAATTATCAGAGTCTCTTATGATTTTTATGACTTGGTCTGTAATATCGCCAACTTTGATTAAAGCTAATGTTATTTCTAATTTTCTTTTATCTTTTTCTAAATCAAATTTTATTTCTTTTATTTTAAATTCTTTTACGTGTGATAAATATGCATCTAACATCTCGTTTAAAGACATTAATTTTGGTGCATTATCTTTAATTGCTATTGAATTATAAGAATAATAGATTTTCATTTCTGTTTTCAAAAGTAAATAATTTAAAATTAAATCCGTTTTAGCATCATTTTCTAATTCAATCATAATGGAAATACCATTTCTATCCGATTGATCTCTAACTTCTTTAATTCCACTTACTTTTTTTTCTATCCTTATTTCATCAATATCTTTTACTAATTTGGATTTAATAACACCAAAAGGAATTTCGTAAATTTCTATACTTTTCTTATTTTTTTCTTCATTTATTCTATATTTAGAAACTAAAGTTATTCTTCCTTGACCTTTTTCAAAAGCTTCTAATATTCCTTTATTTCCGTAGATTTTTCCTCCGGTAGGAAAATCCGGACCTTTAACTATTTCAAACAATTTTCTTAGTTCTATAAAAGGATTTTTTATTTTAGCAATTGTAGCGTCTAAAATTTCTGCAAGATTATGTGGTGGTATTTCGGTAGCAAAACCTGAAGCAATACCTTTAGCACCATTAATTAATAAATTTGGGATTAATGCAGGTAGAACTATCGGTTCTTCTTCGGTGTCATCAAAATTAGGTGCAAAATTAACTGTATTTTTATCAATCGATTCAAGCATTAAATTTGTAATAGTTTCAAGTCTTATTTCTGTATAACGCATCGCAGCTGCGGGATCATCATCTATTGATCCTTTATTTCCGTGCATTTCTACTAAAGGAACGTTCATTTTTCATTCTTGACCTAAACGAACCATCGCTTCATATATCGATGAATCTCCGTGAGGGTGGTACTTACCAATAACATCCCCAACAACTCTAGCTGATTTTTTAAAAGATTTGTCACTTTTTAAACCTAATTCTCACATTGAATATAGAATTCTTCTTTGTACAGGTTTTAAACCATCTCTAGCATCAGGTAGTGCTCTTTGTTGAATTATGTATTTAGAATATCTTCCAAATCTATCAGACAAAATAGCATCTAAAGATTTAGCAAGAAATATTTCTTTATTTTTCATAATCGCTATTTTCTCCTATGTTATTTGATTTATTGATTTGAAAATCATCTTCTAATGAAAAATCTACATTTTTATTTATTCATTCTTTTCTTAATTCAACTTTGTCACCCATTAAAATTGAGACTCTTCTTTCAACAATAGCTATATCCTCTATTGAAACTTTAATTAATGTTCTAGTTTCTGGATCCATAGTAGTTTCTCATAATTGATCAGCGTTCATTTCCCCTAATCCTTTATATCTTTGGATGTCAAAACTGCTTTTGTTTTTTACAATATCCCTTAATTCTTCATCAGTTCAAGCATATTCAATTTTATTTTTATTTTTTTGACTTATTTTATATAAAGGAGGTTGAGCTATATAAACTCTTCCATATTCAATTAAAGGCTTCATATATCTAAATAAGAAAGTTAGTAGTAAGATTTGAATATGCGCACCATCTGTATCGGCATCGGTCATTATGATAATTTTTCCATATTGTGCATTTTTTATATTAAAATCGTTACCAACACCTGCTCCAATAGTGTTTATTAGTGTAGCTATTTCTTCGTTTTTAAGTATTTCTAATAATTTAGATTTTTCAGCATTTATAACTTTTCCTCTTAAAGGTAAAATTGCTTGTGTTTTTCTATCTCTACCTAATTTGGCACTACCACCCGCTGAGTCTCCTTCGACTAAAAACAATTCTTTTTCTTCAACTTTTTTGCTTTGAGCAGGAGTTAATTTACCTGAAAGAATTTTTTTCTCGCTTAAGGCATCTTTTGTTTTTCTCACTTCAGCTCTTGCTAACCTAGCGGCATTTCTTGCATCAAAAGACTTTTTAATTTTTTCTAGTATTTTTAAACTTTCTTCTTTGTTTTCGTTTATTCAAAACTTAAGCTCTCTTGAGACAACTTCCTCAACAACATTTTTTGCTTCAGGTGTCCCTAACTTATCTTTTGTTTGCCCAACAAATTCTAATATTGATTCAGGAACTTTTAAAGATAATATTAAAGTTAATCCTTCTCTTATATCCATTCCATCAAAAGCTGTTGTTTTTCCTTTTAAAATGTTTTTTTCTTGTGCAAACTCATTGAAAACTTTTGTAAATGCGCTTTTAGCTGCGCTTTCGTGTGTTCCACCATCTTTTGTTTTTACATTATTAACAAATGAAATAATTGATTCGGAAAAACTTTCTGTATATTGAAAACCGAATTCTACTTCTATTTTGTTTTTGTTATCACTAAAAGTAGCAATATTTTTGTTAATAACAACTTTAGAATCATTTATAAACTCAACAAAGGCTTTTATACCATTTTCATGCTTAAATTCTTCACTTTTGTCAGTGTTTTTATCAGTAATTTTGATAACTATTCCTTTTAGTAAAAAAGAAGATTCTCTTAGTCTTTCACTAATAGTTTCAAAAGAAAATTTGGATTTTTTAAAAATTTCATAATCGGGCATAAAATGAACTTTTGTTCCTCTTTTATTGCTCTTAGAAATAATTTTAGTGTTGGTTTTTATTTGACCACCATTTTCAAATTCAGTAAAATATTCATTTCCGTTTTTAAAAACTGAAACTTTTAACCATTTAGATAAAGCATTAACAACAGATGATCCTACACCATGCAATCCTCCAGAAGTTTTATAAGCTCCTTCTGAAAATTTTCCTCCGGCATGTAATTCACTAAAAACTAATTCAACACCTGTTAAGCCACTTTCATGTTTATCAATTGGAATACCTCTACCATCATCTTCAACAGTTATAGAGCCATCAATATTTAGCGTTACTTCGATCTTAGTTGCAAATCCTGCTAAACTTTCGTCGACAGCGTTATCAACTATTTCTCAAACCAAATGATGTAATCCATTTACATCAGTTGATCCTATATACATTCCAGGACGTTTTCTAACTCCTTCTAATCCTTTTAAAACCTTTAAACTACTTGCATCATAATTCATATTATTTTATTTTATAATAATATTTTGATTTTTTAATTATTTATTATTTTAATTGTAAAAAATATCCCCTAAATTAATAGAGAGGATATTTTTGATATTATAAATAGTTTAAAAAAAGCTTAATGTTTCCACTTATTTCTATTTCTTTTGTATTTTTACTTACGATAAATACATCTCCTTTTTTTATAGAGTGTTTTTTATCAATAAGTCCTTCACCTTCAAAAACAACTACTTCTAGACAGTGTTTTGCCATTGAAGTATTTATTTTTTGATAGTTACCATTTAATTCTATTTTAGTTAAATTAAATTGTTTTGTGTTGTAAAAACCTTTATCATTTAACCGTTTTTGAATTTCAGGTTTTATGTCCAATTTCATAGTATCTAAAGACTCTTTAACATGAATTTCTCTTTTATTACCTAAAGCATCTTTTCTGTCATAATCATATAAACGATAAGTTATATCACTAGATTGTTGTAATTCATATACCATTGTATTTTCGGGAATTCCATGAATTAAACCAGCTTCTATAAAAACAAAGTCGCCCTCTTGTAATTGAATTTTATTTAGATATTCTTCTGTTTCTTTAGTGTTGATAACTGATTTAAAAACCTCTATTTCTTTTGTAGTAGAACCTAGAATAAAAGGTTTACCTTTGTTTTTTAATACAAATCAGCATTCATTTTTTCCTAACGAGTTAAATTTTTTAGCATATTCATCATTAGGATGAACTTGAATACTTAAAGGTAATTTTGCATCTAAAAATTTAGTTAAATTTGGATATATAAAATTTTTAACACTTTCTTTAGTTAAGTTAAAAAATTCAGGGTTTTTCTTTATAAAATCACTAAATTTTTCACCACTTTCAACTATTGTTGATTCACAATTTTCAATAGCGGATATTAATCACGCTTCACCAATATCTTCATTTAAATTATAAAGCTTTTTTAAATTTGTATTAGCTCATATAACTTTTTTAAAATAAGGTTTTAAAAAAATGATATTTTTATTCATATGTATATTATTTTAGTTTTTTATTAAATAAAGAATTAGCTAATAGTCCTTCTACTACTGCTAATAAAAAGGTTAAAACTAAAAAGAATAATCCATATAAAAATACAACAATATTAACTTTAGTTTTTGCCTGATCAATTGTTTGTTTTACAAATGTTTGATAATCGCCGACTCCTATTGCTACTAAAGTAATTCCAATAATTAAAAAGCTTACAACAAATGCTAATAGAACATAAAAAATTATTTTGTTGATTTTTTCGTTTCTATTTTCCATTTTTTGCTCCTTTTCTTAAATTAATTTTATTTCTAAAAGATTTTACAAATGGAATATTTACTTCTTCTAAAACATTTTTTCCTTTTCAGAAACCATATATTAATGTTGTAGTAATTGTTCCGGCTATTACAGCTAAGAAAAAGTATAAAATACCTAAACCAGTTCCATGAACTTTTGAACCTACTGCTCCTAAAATAGCAACAATTGGTCCACCGTGTGCTGCTGCGTTTGTTACTGATAATAATCCAGCTAAAGCCCCTGCTACAGCAGATCCTACAACGTTAGCTGTTATAACTCTTTTCGGGTCAGCTACTGCAAAAGGAATTGCTCCTTCACTAATTCCTATGAATCCCATGAAAAGTGCTGATGCACCTAATGTTTTTTCTTCATTAGTGAATTTTTTTCTAAATATTAATGTTGTGAGTCCCATTCCTAATGGAGCTACAGGAATTGCTGCTCCTACCATTCCCATTGGTTCGAAAATTTGTTCGGACACTAAAGCAGTAGAAGTTAGGAAGGCTACTTTATTAATTGGTCCACCCATATCAAATCCAGCCATTCCTCCAAGTAATGCACCAATTAATAATGCAATACCAATATTTAATGAACCATTTTTATTTTCAAATAGAGATTTTAAACTATTTATAAATTTATCCATTACTCATCCAATTGGTGCTCCAACCACAAAAACAACTAATAATGAATAAAATAGTGTAACTCCTATAGGTATTATGAACATCGGAATAACTGCACTAACAGATTTTTGAATTTTAAAACTTGCTATTCATTTAACTGTATATCCAACTAAAATTCCAAATAATACAGCTCCTATGAATCCCATAGGTGTTTGTACTTCTATATTACCAATGTTATAAAATAATCCTTTATTATTAGCTACCATTGATACTACAAAAGCAGGCATTATTGCTGCTCTACCAGCTATAGAGTAAGCTATGTAAGCTCCTAAAATACCAATCATTACAGTAAATGACACTACACCAATTTCAAGTAATCACCATAAAAAGTCACCTTTTGGCGCAGCTGAATCACTTCCATAAACACTTTTTCCTATCCCTAAAGAAAGAGCGATTAAAATACCACCAAAAATAACAAATGGTATCATGTAAGAAATCCCAGTAACAATATGTTTTAGAACCCCTTTTTTATCTTTAGTTTCTTCTTTTTTAAATGAATTAGAAGATTGTTTAAAAATAGGAGCATTTTCTGCTTTTTTAATAACTTCTTCTGTATTGTGAATTGCTTCTTTTGTAGAAGTACTATATAGTTTTTTATTATTAAATTTAGCTAAATCAATTTTTACATCGCTTGCAATAATAACAAATTCCGCTTCTTCTATATCTTTTGAACTTAAAGTATTTTTAGGACCTACAGAACCTCTAGTTTCTATTTTAGGTTCATAACCCATAGCGATAAGTTTTTTTTCTAAGTTTTCTGCAGATAAATATGTATGAGCTATACCGACTGCACAAGAAGTTATACCTACAACTTTTTTACCTGTTTTATTTACTTGTTTTGCTTCTTTATTCTCTAAAAAATTATTAAATAAATTGTAAATTTCTTCCTTATCTTCTAATTTTTTTAGTTTTTCAATTAAATCTGCATCCGATAACATTGTTGAAACTTTAGATAATGTTTCTAAATGGATATTTTCTTTGCTATTTTTAGGAACTAAAATAGAAATCATATATTTAACTTTAGAATTATCAAAAGTTTCTCATTCTAAACCTTCAGAAGATTTAATAAATAATAAAATGGGTTTATTTATAGCTTCTGATTGAGCATGTGGTATAGCGAACTCTTTTTCCATACCAGTTGATACTTGTGATTCTCTTTCGAGAAGCGCATCATAAACATCTTTTTCACTTAATGTAACTTTTAATTCAAATGCTTTTTTGGCAATGAATTTAAAAACATCGTCTTTTGCTTTAAAAGTTTCATTAATAAAAATGTAATCTTTTGAAAAAATATTCATTTTCCCTCCTTTTTTTATTTATATAAAAATTATATTTATGTAAATCTTGAAATCTAAAAAATAAAAAAATTTTTTAAATAAATTAACTTATTTTGGAAAATAATTTTCCTTATTCAATAAAAAAACAAGTCTTTTTAAAGACTTGTTAAATAATAAATTAATCAAATTTAATTTTAATAGAAGGTCCCATAGAAGCTGAAACTGTTAAGTTTAAAATATAAGCTCCTTTTACAACACTTGGTTTTAATTTTTTAATTAATGATATAAGTGTTTGAGCATTTTCAGTTAAAGCTTGAACACTCATTGATGTTTTACCAATTAAAGAGTGAATAATTCCGCTTTTATCAGCTCTATAGTTTGCTTTCCCTTTTTTCAATTCTTCTACTGCTTTGGATGGTGTAGGAGTAACTGTACCAGTTTTTGGGTTAGGCATTAAACCTTTTGGCCCTAGTTTTTTTCCATATTTCCCTAAAACAGGCATCATTTTTGGATCTACTACCATTACATCAAAATCAAATAAGTCATTTTTTAAAGCTTCTTCTAATTCTCCGGTTGTGTATACTAAATCAGCTCCTGCTTCTTTAGAGCTTTTTTGCATTTCTGGATTATCTGTAGCAACTAAAACTCTTATACTTTTTCCTGTTCCATTCGGTAAAACTACAGCTCCTCTTAATTGTTGATCAGCTTTTCTAGTGTCTAAATTTAATCTAATTGCTAAATCTACTGAAGCATCAAATTTTGCGTATGAAGTTTTCTTTACTAATTCCATTGCTTCTTCAAGTGAATATACTTTATCTTTTTCAACAAGTTTTTTCACATTTTGAAGTTTTTTACCAATTTTTCTCATAGTTATTTATCTTCACTTTCTACTTTTTCTGTTATAACTTCAGCTTCAACGAATGCTTTATTTTCAGCAGCAGCTTTAGCATCTTCTTCTAATTTTGCGGCAGATGCAGCAGCTTTAGCGTTTGCTTTTGCTTGTTTTAATGCTTCTTTTTTAGCAGCTACAACATCATCTCAACCCTCAACTAAAACACCCATGTTTTTTGCTGTTCCTGCGATTGTATGCATAGCTTTATCTAATGAATCTGTATTTAAATCAACTAGTTTATATTCAGCAATTTCTTTTAACTGATCTAATGTAATAGTTGCAACTATTTTTGTTTTGGAATTAGATGAACCGGATTCTATTTTTGCAGCTTGTTTAATTTTATATGAAGCTGGTGATGTAAAAAGTTTGAAATCAAATGATTTATCTTTATAAATTGTAATAGCGACAGGAACTGGTTCACTACCTCTATCTCTTGTTTGGTCGTTAAATTGTTTTGTAAATTCAGGCATAACAATACCTAATCCAGCTAGAGCCGGCCCTGGTTTTGCTTGTCCTGCATTAAATTGCAATTTAGCAACACGTACTACTTCTTTTGCCATTTTGCGAGCATCCTTTCTTCTCTTGGTGGTACTAACGAATAAATCTCCCACTAAGGCAATCTAAATATTGCTTTTAAATTTTATCATAAAATAGAAATTTAAAAACGAAAAAAAGCCTCATTACAAGACTTTTTTAGAAAAAACGATTTAAAATTATTTTACGTTTCTTTTTAAGTTGTGGAAAGTTTTTTCTCCATCATATTCAGCTACTTCAGCCAATTCTTCCTCTATAGCTAATAATCTGTTGTATTTAGCAACTCTATCTGTTCTAGATAATGAACCAGTTTTTATTTGCCCTGCATTAACAGCTACTGCTAAATCAGCGATTGTTGTATCTTCTGATTCTCCTGAACGGTGAGAAACAACTGCTGTAAATCCTGCTTTATGAGCTAATTCTATTGTGTCTAATGTTTCAGAAACAGAACCTATTTGGTTTAATTTGATTAAAATAGAATTAATGGATGATTGTGCAATTGCTTCAGATAAAATAGCTGCATTTGTTACAGTTAAATCATCTCCCATAATTTGGTGTGTAGAACCAAATTTTTGATTGAATTTTTTAAATCCTTTTCAATCAGATTCTGCAAATCCATCTTCAACAGAAATTATAGGGTATTTAGCAAATAATTTTCCATAATATTCTACTAATTCATCTGTTGTAAATTCTACTTTATCTTGTAAGTTAGCAAATCCTTCTTTTTTACTTTCAATAGCTTCTTTTAGTTTACCAAATGTGTATTTTTTAGTTTTTTCATCATATAACTCTGATGAAGCAGCATCAAGCGCTATAGCAACAGCTTTTTCTCCTTTTGTAGCTGGAACAAATCCCGCCACTTTAATTGCTTCAACTAAAAAATCTAAAGCTTCTTCATGTGATTTTAAGTTTGGTGCAAATCCACCTTCATCACCCACTTGTGTACCATGACCTGCTTTTTTAAGTAGTTTAGCTAAATTATGAAATACTTTATTTGCAATTTGTAAAGCTTCTCTCATTGATTTTGCACCTAAAGGCATAACCATAAATTCTTGAAAGTCTATTGTATTTGAAGCGTGTTCACCTCCATTAATAACATTTAACATAGGAACTGGTAATTTTCTTGCATTTGTACCACCAATATATTTATATAACGGCAAGTCTAGTTCATCTGCGGCTGCTCTTACAACTGCTAATGAAACTCCTAATATTGCATTCGCTCCTAGGTTTTTCTTAAATGGTGTACCATCTAATTTAATCATTGCTAAGTCTATTTTTCTTTGATCTGTTACTTCCATTCCCAAAATAACAGGAGCTATTTTTTCATTAACATTCTTAACAGCTTGCATAACTCCTTTTCCACCAAATCAATTTCCTGCAAATGAATTATCTTGATCTCTTAATTCTAACGCTTCTCTTGTTCCTGTTGAAGCACCAGAAGGAACTATAGCGGAACCAAACCCACCAAATTCTGTTTTAACCTCTACTTGAACAGTAGGATTTCCTCTAGAATCTAAAACCTCACGTGCATGAATGCTTGTAATTTTTGACATTTTTCTCCTTATTTCTCTTATGTAATATTTCAATCTTAATTTATAAAATTATAACACTAAAAAAAGAAATGAAAAAACAGTCTATAAGACTGCTTTCTGTTTTTATTAGTTATTCATAAAATTATAAACAATGAACATAAAAAGGAGATAAACAATTGATAATTGTAGTCTCACATGAAATCAATAATTTAAATAATTATAAAATAAGAAAGGGGAGACAAATTATTAAAAAAATGCTTGTATATAAAAATAAAATATTGAAATAAGCGACTATAATAATATAATAACGAAATAAAAATATAATAAATTAAAATTAACTAATTACTTAAAAAACAATATATTTTAATGTTTAAAACTTAATAATTGGTCTTTCGACCATTTTTATTATACAACTATTTATTCATTTTTTTTAAAAAAATATTAAAATTTTTGATTTTTAATAATAAATATGAATAATTTTTAATTTTCATGTTGTATTATTTATATTAAAATGTATTTGATAATTTATTTGTAAATAAAAAAACGCCTTTATATAGGCGTATATATAGTTATAAAACTAATTAATGTGTTTTTTTCTGTATATCTAAATAATATTCATCTAATTGCTCTTTTGAAACTTCAGAAGGGGATTCTAACATTAAGTTAATACCTTTGGAATTTACAGGGAATGGTATAACATCTCTTATAGAATCGGAGTTAGTTAGTATCATTATTAAACGATCTAAACCTAAAGCGATTCCTCCATGAGGTGGAATTCCATATTCTAAAGAATTTAGAAAGAAACCAAATTGTTCTTGCGCTTTTTCTAATGACATTGAAATAGTTTTAAACATTTTTCTTTGAAGTTCTGCATCATGTATTCTTATAGAACCGCCAGCAATTTCAAAACCATTTAATACTAAATCATATGCCTTAGCTCTAGCGTTTTTAGGATCTTTTTCGAATGTTTCTAAAGATTCTTCTTTAAACATTGTAAAAGGGTGGTGAGCTGCAACAAATCTTTGATTTTCTTCGTCAAACTCAAACATCGGTCAGTCAACTATTCATGCAAATTTATATATTTTTTCATTAACTAATTTGAATAATGAATTCAATTCTACTCTTAATGCTCCTAATGACTGACAAACATTCATATATTCATCATTAACTAAAAATAAAGTTCCATTTAAAAATTCATTGTCTATAATAAAATTTTTTATTTGAGAAAAATCACTTATTTTAAAAGATGAATTGATAATTTCCCCATCTTTAATGTTTAAATATAGCAACCTATTCCCTTTATTTTTTTGAACTATTTCATCTAAAAATTTAAATTCTTTCTTTGAAATTTCTATATCGTCTAAAAATATGCTTTTAGTTGTACTATTTTTAAATAAAAATTCATTGGGATTATTTAAAACATTTGCATTAATTAATTTATTTTCGTACCTTAAATCAGGTTTATCACTTCCATAATTATCAATTGCATAGTCATATTGCATTCTTTCAAAAGGTATTTTTATATCTATTCCTAATTTTTTAAATAAATATTGCATCATTTTTTCAACTAAATTTTGAACATCTATTTCATCCACAAAAGACATTTCCATATCTAATTGAAAAAATTCATATTGTCTATCTTTTCTTAAATCTTCATCTCTAAAAACTTTAGCAAATTGAAAGTATTTTTCAAAACCTGCCGCCATTAATATTTGTTTAAATAATTGTGGAGACTGTGGGAGAGCAAAAAAATGTTTATAATTTCTTGTTGGTACTAAAAAGTCTCTCGCTCCTTCTGGGGTTGATTTAGCTAATATAGGCGTTTCTATATCAATGAATTCTTCATTATCTAAGAAATCTCTTAAGTGCTTAAATATTTTATGTTTTAAAATTATATTATTTTTTAAAATATTTCTTCTTAAATCTAAATAACGATATTTTAGCCTTAGCTCTTCGGACACACTAATATTATCATTAATTTCAAAAGGTAATTCTTTGGATTTAGATAATAACTTGATTTCTTCTGCTATAACCTCAATTTCACCAGTCTTTAGGTCTTTGTTATATTCTTTTCTTTCCCGAACTATACCTATAACATTAACTACGCTTTCTTTAGTTAATTGAATTTTTAAATCGTTTGTTTTATAAATAAACTGTGTAATCCCTCAGCGATCTCTTAGATCCACAAAGGCAAATTCTTTAAACTTTCTAATGTTATGAACTCAACCAAAAAGAGAAACTTTCTCTCCAATGTTATTTTTGGTTAACTGATTATTATTTACTAATTTCATTATGTATTTCCTTTATAAAATCTTGAAAATTTATGATGGATATTTCCTTATTTTGGTTTGTATTTGTATTTTTTAAAGTTAATGAGTTTTTATCTTGATTTTTCTCTTTGAATAAAATAAATTTAGCATTAAGCGCATTAGCTTTGCTAAATATTTTAGAAATTTTAGAAATTTCTTTGTTACCTTCTACTTTAATATTATGTCTTCTTAGTTGATACATTAAAGAGTTATTAACTAATAATTCATCTTCATTAAAACTCGCGACGTAAATATCAATTTTTTCTTCAAATTTAAATGAATTGTTGAATTCCAATATTTCAGCTATTCTTTCTACACCAATACCTAAACCAATTGCTGATAAATTAGGACCTGACAATTCAGTAAATAAATTGTTATATCTTCCTCCGGCTATTATGGTACTTTTAGAACCGAGTGATTCAGAGTTTGATACAAATTCAAAAACCAATTCATCGTAATAATCTAATCCTCTTACTAAATAAGGATTAATTTTATATTGAATCTGGTTCATTTCCAACATTTTTACTAAATTATTAAAATTTGCTAATTGTTCTTTGTCTATAAAATCTATTATTTTAGGAGATTTCTTTATAAAGTCTTTTTCTTGTTCTTTTTTATCATCTAAAATTCTCAATGGATTTGATTCCAATCTATTTATTGAATCTGGTTCTAATAACTTTTTATAATTTAATAAATATTTTTTTAATTCATTTGAATATTTTTCTCTATTAGATTTTGTTCCTAAATAATTTATTTCTAAAACATAATCTTTTATTTTTAACTTTTCCAGAAAAGTTATTGCTAATGTTAGTACTTCAAAATCATTTAAATAGCTAGATTTATTAATATGTTCAATACCAGCTTGATAAAATTGTCTAAATCTTCCTTTTTGAGGTCTTTCATACCTAAACATTGGTCCAAAATAAGCATATTTTTCATTTTCTAAATAAAATTTATTTTCTATTATTGATCTTACAACCGGAGCTGTGCCCTCTGGACGTAACGCCATTTCTCTTTCAGACTTGTCTTTAAACAAATACATTTCTTTATTAACAATATCAGAACTATTACCTGATGTTCTTTTAAATAAATTTGAACTTTCAAAAATTGGAGTTTCTATATATTTATAATTTCAAGAATTAAAAACATTAAAAAAAGCACTTTCCACTTTTTTAAATAAGAAAGCATTTTTTCCGTAAATATCTTTTGTTCCCTTAGGTTTTCTAAACATTTTACCTTTCTATACTTCGAAATCATTTATACCAGCGAAAGTTTGCTCTTTTATTTTTTCTGTATTTCAATAATTCTTTTTAATTCTTTGAGCTTTAAATTTATTTCTCTTTGTCTCTATTAATAACCAAATATTAGTTGCTATAAATAATGAAGAATAAGTTCCGAATAAAACACCGACAGCTAATGCTATATTAAAGTATAAATCGGTAGAATCTCTAAATATTATTAAAATTAAAATAGTTAATATTGTTGTTAAAGATGTATAAATTGATCTCTTTATTGTTTCTTTTATAGTTTTATTTACAATATATTTTAATCTCTCATAGTCGTTTACTTCCTTATGAGCTAATTCTTTATATATTTCTTTAATTCTATCGAATACCACAATTGTATCATTTACCGAATAACCAATTATAGATAAAATTGCTGCTATAAAAATTGGAGATATTTCTAATCTAAAAATAACAAAAATCAAGAATACAATAATTACATTGTGTAATAAAGAGATGATAGCAGAAATAGCGAATGTTCACTTCATTCTAAAAATTATATAAAGTATAACAATTAAAAGCGCAATTAACACAGAAACAATAGCATTTGAAACTAAACTTTCAGCTTCTTCTGAAGATATACTATAAGTAATAATATTTATATTTGAAAAATTATTAGATAATTCTGTATTTATAGTTGACAATAATTCAGTTATATTTTGATTTGTTCTAACTACTAAATTATAAATATCTTTTTCTTGATCAATTTTTTGTATGGTAATTTGACCACTATTATTAATTATTCCTTTATTTTCTAAAAATAATTGTATATTTTTAGATTTTTCTAGATTCAATAAATCAAAATCATTATTATTAGTTTCTATTAAAATATTTGTTCCACCACTAAATTCTAAAGATAAATCCATTCCTTTAGAAATATCTTTATTTATTATGCTAAAAGTTGTAAATACAATAATTCCAATAACAAAAATAACAATTGGTATGTAGTGAATAAATTTATTATATAATAAATAATTAGGTCTTTCTATTTTAGGAGTATATCCTCTAGAATATAAACTAATATATTTTTTCCTTACTCCTAATAATAATTTATTATTTTCAAAAACTCCAGTTTTAATGAGTAATGTTGTTATTCATTTTGTAAAAAATAACATAACAAATAAAGTAAAAATAACAGAAAAAATTAATGTAATAGCAAATCCTTTGATGTCTTTAGTACCAAAGAAAAATAAAATAACAGCAACAAGAAGCGTTGTAACATTAGAGTCTAAAATCGTAGAAAAAGAAAATTTATTTGATTTACTATTCGCTTTTAAAACGTTCGCACCTAAATATACTTCTTTTTTTATTAATTCAAAAGAAATAATGTTAGCGTCTACAGACATTCCTATCCCTATTATTAATGCAGCAATAGTTGATGGAGAATATTCCCCTCGAACCGTCGTAAACAATAATAAAGTTAAAAATATATATAAACTTAATGAAATAGTAGATATTACTCCTAGTAAGCCATAATTAACTATCATAAAAATGGAAATAATAAAAACCGAAACTAAACCTGCAATTATTGCGCTATTAAAAGCATTTTCTCCTAAATCTTTAGGTACAAAAGATGAAGAAAGAAGTTTTAAAGAATAATTATCAGTACCATAATTTATATTTAACGCTAATTGCTTAGCTGCGCTTGAAGTAAAATTCCCCTGAATAACAAAAGATTCTCCAGATAAAGGTTCGTTCACTTGAGCAGAAGAAATTAAATAATTTTTAGCATTAAACTGAGATTCTTTTAAAACAGGTTGAATTATAGTTGCTTGATTATTTTGATCCATTACTGTCTTTGGATTAGGATCTTCATTTACATAAACAAAATTATACGGATTATAATTAGAATGAGTTCATTCAATATCATAGTTAGATTTAGCAAAATTTATTAAATCCTTTAAATTTAATCAAACTAATATTAAATTTTGTCCTGCTGGTTTTTTAGATATATATTCTGTCGCTTTAGTTCATTCTAATTGCGCTTCTTTATTTTTTAATTTTATAGAAACTAAATTTCTATTATTAGAATCTATTTCATCCTTCGCTCCTCCTGGTGCAAAAGGCGCAATATAATCATTTTCTTTTCAACTATCTAAATCATTAAAATCTAATGTTAAATCTGAAACAAATTTTTCATTAAAAAATAAAGGTTTATTATTAATATCAGTTATTATTACGTGTTGCTTTGATATTACTTCATTTGTAAAAGCTTGAATTTCTTCATTAGTCGATATTCCACTTTTAGAAATTCTAATTCTAGCATCGCCTTCTATAGAAACTTGCGTTCCATTTAAACCAGATCCCCCTGTTAATCTATTAAAAATTGATTGATCCGCTCTTTTAATTATTTCACTACTTACTTCATTTTCATCAGTAGTAACTTGAACCAATACTTCAGCTCCGCCTCCGTATTCAATTGATTTATTAATGTTTTTTGAAACATAAAAATTTGAACCCAGTGTAATTATGCTAATTACAGAAGAAAAAGTGAAAAAAGCAATAAATCACCTTTTTCAATTTTTGGGACTAAATATTTTCTTAAAAAAACTCTTCATAATTTATTAAAATATTATAAAACAATTTTTTGTTTTCATTGTAAATTTAATTGTATTTTTTTAGATAGTTCACCCCTTTTTCTGTTATTTTTCTTCCTTTGCTAGTTTTTTCAACTAGATTTAATTCTAATAAATTAGGCTCTATATTCTTTAATATATTTTCTTTACTTTCCTTTAATATCCCCGATAATACATCCAGAGAGGCTGATTTTTGTTTAAAAATATTTGCTAATAAATTAAGATATTCTAAATGTAAAGTTGATAAACCGTTGTAATATATTCCGATATTTTTAAGTGTACTATCAATTAAATTTTTATCTATTTTAGTAGTTTTTTCGAAAAGAAAAAAATCCCTTATTCTTTTTAAAATATTATTCAAAATTCTCGGAGTATAATTAGAAAACTTTGCAATGTATTCTAAATTGCTTGTGTCTATAAAAATATTTAATTTATTAATAGAATTTGAAGCAATTTTTACCATTTCAGGTATGGAATAAAATTTTAATTTTGCTATAAAACCAAATCTATCTTTTAAAGGTTGGCTAATTTTATTAAACATTGTAGTAGCACCTATCAAAGTAAATTCTGGCAATTTCATTCTCATTATTTTATTTTCTCCATCTACCCCTATTTGAATATCAACTACATATTCTTCCATAGCACTGTATAATAATTCTTCAACATTTTTATTTATGGAGTGAATTTCATCAATAAAAACAATATCATTTTTTTGAATTGAACCAAATACTGCTAAAATGTCTGATTTTTTCTCTAATAAAGCCCCTTGAATAAACTTTATTTGTGAATTAACTTCTTGAGCAACAATTTTAGTTAATGTAGTCTTACCTAGTCCTGGAGGTCCATGAAATAAGATATGATCTAACGGTTTTTTTCTTTTTAGCGCTGAATTAATAAGTACTTTTAATGTTTTAATAACTTCTATTTGACCTATAAATTCTTCAAAATTTTTAGGCCTGATTTCTAAATTCTCTTGCATTTGAAATTAATTTTATAGCTTCTTCAACTAAAAATTCTAAATTATCGTTAGGTTCTAAACTTGAAATTGCATAGTCTATTTGTTTCTTTTTAAAGCCTAAAATTTTTAGTGTATCTTCTAATTCATTAGCTACTTTTTTATCTAATTTTACTGTAGATTCAAATGTGGAATACTCACCTATTTCACCTTTAAAAGGCGAATTCTCATTTTTTTCATCTTTTGTTTTTAAATTTAATAATATTTTTTTATACTTATTTTGAAATTCAAAAACTATTTGCCTAGCAATTTTTTGCGAAATATAAGGATATTTAGATATTTCTTCTCAGTCTCCTTCTGCGATATAGTTTATTCCTTTTTCTCATCCTTCTGTTAGAAATACTAATGCAGTTTTGGGTCCTATTCCTGAAATTGTTGTTAAATCTTCAAATAAAATTCTTTCTCTAAAATTTTCAAAGCCATACGTTGTTCTTTGAAAATCATTTTCTCAATGATAAATATATATTTTTCTATTTTCTCCTTTAATAAAATTATCTGTGTTTACAACATATAATAAATGACCTACACCATTATTGTCTAAGATAATATAGTTTTTGTTTTTTGAAACAATTTTTCCTGTTATATAAATTTCCATTTTTTCCTCCAATTAATATTTCAAAAAAGTTCATTTTTTATATAAAAAAGAAAAAAAATAGTAAAAACATAGTGTTTTTTCCTATTTTAAAAATAATTATTGAATTTTTTATAATAATTTTGGCTTTTATTGAATTTTTATAGTAAAATGATTTATGTATAAAAATTGGAGGAAATATGAAAAAATTTGCTAGAACAGTTTTAGGAGATATAGATCCTAAAGAACTAGGAGTTGTTGATTGTCACGATCACCTTATTAAAAATTATGGACCTGAAGCTCATGAACATCCTGACTTTGTTATGATGTCTGTAGATGCAGCGTTGAAAGAAATGGACGAATTTATTGCTAAAGGTGGGAAAACTATGGTAACAATGGATCCGCCTAATGTTGGTAGAGATGTATATAAAATGTTAGAAATCGCTGAAAAATTAAAAGGGAAAGCTAATATTATTATGTCAACCGGTTTTCACAAAGCAGCATTTTATGATAAAGGTGCTTCATGATTATCTCTTGCACCTATAGATGATATTGTAGAAATGGTAAAAGCCGAAATTGAAATTGGTATGGATGAAATGAACTACAGTGGACCTGTGGTTAAAAGATCAAAATCAAAAGCTGGAATTATTAAAGCTGGAACAGGATACGCAGCAATTGATAGATTAGAATTGAAATCATTAGAAGTGGCTGCAAGATCAAGTATTGAAACAGGAGCACCTATTTTAGTTCATACACAATTAGGAACTATGGCGTATGAAGCGGCACAACACTTAATTGATTTTGGTGCAAATCCAAGAAAAATTCAATTATCACATTTAAATAAAAACCCAGATAAATACTATTATGAAAAAATAATTAAAGAACTAGGTGTAACACTTTGCTTTGATGGACCAGATAGAGTTAAATATTATACAGATGCAACTTTAGCTGAAAATATTAAATATTTAGTAGACAAAGGTTATCAAAAACACATTACTATGGCTTTAGATGCAGGGAGAATTCTTTATCAAAGACATTATGGTATTGAAAAAGGGAAACAAACATTCGGTTTAGGTTATCTATTTGATAGATTTATTCCTTTATTAAAACAAGTTGGTGTAAGCGAAGAAGCCATTCAAGACATTCTTGTAAATAACCCAAGAGAAATATTGACTTTTGATGAAAAAAGAAAATACGATATTTCAAAAGTTAACCCTCGTGTGTTAGAACTTAAAAAAGAGTTGAATGTAAAATAAAAAAGAGGAAAAATGATTGAACAATTAAATAAAAAGAAAAAACTTAGTTTAATTGTTGGATGAGCAATTTTTGTTTTAATTAATTTAATAGTTATTTTAACTACTCTTATGGTTAAAACAGCAAATCCTAATTCAGGTATCGAACCTTGAAGCGGAAAAGCGTTTTTAAATGCATTTCTTTTCTTATTAAACAAAGTTTACTTAGATAACTTTCTAAAACAACCTGCAATCTTATTAGGTTTACTAACTTTTATTGGATATTTAATTTTAGGAAGAGGATTAAGACAATCTATAATAGGACTGTTAAAAACAATGATCGGATTTCTATTATTAACAATAGGTTCAGGTACATTGGTTGGTCTAGCAAGACCTGTATTTAATGGAATTAGTAAATTGGGAGGAAGTGTTGTACCTTTAGATCCTTATTTTTCTCTCGCTAGCGGAACTTCATTCTTTTCTGTAGCTAAAGAAACTATAGGATTTAGTAGTGATTATACTTCAATAATTTCTTATGCATTTCTATTAGGTTTTTTTGTAAACATTTTAATGGTTGCAGCTAAAAAAATAACCAATACAAATAGTTTAATGATAACAGGTCATGTTATGTTACAACAAGCCGCTGTGGTAGCAACAATATTCTATGCAATTTTATTTAGAGACATGAGAGTATTTGATGGTACTATCTCAGCTGGTGAACAAATTGGTCTTATTGCAATTTCAGGAGTATTTTTAGGTGTATATTGAGCAACTGCTTCTACAGCTACAATAAAAGGAACAAATCAAGTAACACAAAATGCAGGATTTGCAATAGGACATCAACAAATGCTTGCAATAGCTGCTACATATAAATTAGGTAGATTTTTCGGAAATAAAGAAGATTCAGCTGAAAATAAAAAATTACCTAATTATTTGAAAATATTTGAAGACAATATTTTTACACAAACAGTTATTATTTTAGTTCTATTTGCAATATTATTTATAATTCTTCTATTTGTTGATTCTTCTAAAGTAATAGAAAAAGATTTAATCAAATTCACAACACAATACGCTGTTTGAAACACCACATTTGGTGGGGCTAATTTTGTACTTAATATCTTTGGTGGTTCTTTAAAAATAGTTGCTGCATTATTAGCTATAATAACAGGGGTAAGAATGTTTATAACAGAATTGCAACAATCATTCCACGGAATTAGTGAAAAACTTATCCCTGGAGCAGTTGTTGCAGTAGACGTTGCTGCAGTTTATGGATTTTCTATTAACTCTGTAACATTCGGATTTATCTCAGGAGTTATAGGGCAATTTATTGCTGTTGGGTTAATAATCGCAATTTCTAGAATACCTGGAAATAACTTTGTATATATAACTGTCCCATTATTTATAACTTTATTTTTCAACTCAGGTTCACTTGGAGTGTATGCAAATGCAAGTGGTGGTTGAAAAGCCGCAATGCTTTTACCTGGTATTATCGGTTTCTTAGAAGTTATAATAATTTCGTTTGCTACAAAAGCAGTTTCAGCAGGATTCGATAATTCTGCACTAGTATCACCTGTAGCTACTGGTTTCATAGGAATGGCTGACTGAAACTTATTCTTCGGTGCATTAATGTGAATTTCTTCATATAACTATATATTAGCTTGAATACTAGTAATTACTTCAATTTTCGGATTACTAGCGCTTGGATTAATTGTTGATAATGGTTCTCAAACAAAACAAACATTTTTACAAAAAATTTTCAACATTAAACCTAAATTAATAAACTAAAGCTAATTTTAAAAGTTAGCAAATGCTAACTTTTTTTAAAAATAAAGGGAGTATACAAAATGGAAAATCAAACACTTAAAATTGTTGCCGCTTGTGGAAACGGGATGGGAACAAGCATGATAATTAAATTAAAAGTACAAAAAATAACAAAAGAATTAGGAATTAGTGCGAATGTAGAAGCTTTATCTATGGGACAATCTGTAGGATTAACTAATTCTGTCGATATTATTATTTCTTCTAAACATCTTTCAGATCAGTTTAATCATGATCAAAAAGCTAAAATTGTTGGTGTTACAAATTTAATGGATGAAAATGAAATTAAAGAAGCTTTAAAAAGTGCTCTAGGAATATAATAATGCAAAAAATAAATTTATTAGAAATTTTAAAAAAACATAATACTATAAACTTAAATTTAAATGCTAAGGATTGAAAAGAAGCAGTTTATCTTTCAATAAAGCCTTTAATTGATAAAAAATTAGTAGAAGAAAAATACTTTCATGCAGTCATAGAAAGTACTCAAAAGCACGGGCCTTACTATATAATTGCGGATAATTTAGCTATGCCGCATGCTCAAAGTGATGCCGGGGTTAACGAAAATTGTTTTTCTTTAATAACTTTAAATGAACCAGTATATTTTGATTCAGATGAAAGACC
Organism: Mesomycoplasma molare; assembly: GCF_024918955.1. NCBI lineage: Bacteria > Bacillati > Mycoplasmatota > Mycoplasmoidales > Metamycoplasmataceae > Mesomycoplasma > Mesomycoplasma molare. The sequence continues at coordinate 134,115 of NZ_CP103423.1, read as the reverse complement.
TGTAAGAATTTTAATAGCTTTAGCTGCTACAAGCGCAGAAGTACACACTTCTGAAGCTTTACCACAAATTGTAGCAGTATTTGAAGAAGAAAGTAATTTAAATGCAATTATGAATGCAAAAACCAATCAAGAAGTATTTGATATTATTTCAAAAATAGATTTTCAAAAATATTTAATATAGAAAGGAAAAAATGGCACTACCATTATTACAAATAGCTTTAGATAATTTAACTATAGAAGATGCAATTACTTCAGCTAAAAAAGCAGCAAAATACATAGATGTAATAGAAGTGGGTACTATTTTACTTGCATCGGAAGGAAAAAAGGCTATAAAAGCCCTTAAAGATGCCTTTCCGGATAAAATAATTGTTGCGGATGGAAAAATTGCTGATGCAGGAAAAGTATTTGCAAAAATGTTTTATGACAATGGGGCTGATTTTACTACAGCAATATGTGCTGCAGAAAACGCAACAATGCAAGATTTAGTAAACTTTTCAAAAGAATATTCTCCAAGCAAAGAATTACAAGTAGAAATGACAACAAATTTTAGTTGAGAACAAGTAGAATCTTGAAAAAAATCAGGGGTTCCACAAGTTGTTTGACATAGAGCCAGAGATGCGCAAGCAGCAGGTGTAAAATGAGGGCAAAAAGACATAGAGATAGTTAAAAAACTCGCTAATATGGGATTTAAAGTAACTGTAACTGGAGGTGTAGAAGTAGAAGATATAAAATTATTTAAAGATATTCCTATTTTTATATTTATTGCCGGAAGATCAATAAGAGACGCAGCAGATCCTGAACTAGCTGCAAAGGAATTTAAAGATGAATTTAAAAAATATTGAAAATAAGACTAGATTTTTAGGTATTTATGAAAAAGCTATAAATAATAAGTTTTCTTGAGAAGAAAAAATAGACATAGCAAAAAAAGCCGGATACGATTTTATTGAATTTAGCGTTGATGAATCTGATGAAAGACTTGCAAGATTAGATTGAAGTGATGAAACTATAAATTCTCTAAGAATGCTTCTTATAAAAAAAGATTTTTATTTTAATTCAATGTGTTTAAGTGCACATAGAAAATTTCCTTTTGGCTCTAAAAATCCAGAAACTAGAGCAAAAGCTTTAGAAATAATGGAAAAAGCTTTAATTCTTGCTAAAAAATTAGGAATAAGAATAATTCAAATCGCCGCATATGATGTTTACTACGAAAAATCAAATTCAAAAACAAAAGAATATTTTATTAAAGGCATGAATAAATGTGCAGAACTAGCGCAAAAATATAGTATTAGTTTAGCTTTTGAAACTATGGATACACCATTTGCTGGAACTATATCAAAATGCTTGTCTTTTTTAAAAAATATAAATTATCCTAATTTTTATATTTACCCTGACTTAGGAAATCTAAATCAATTTACAAAAGATATTGCAAATGAAATTTATTTAGGAAGAGAAAAAATTGTTGCCTTTCATTTTAAAGATACAACTAAAAATAAATTTAAAGAAGTGGAATGAGGAAAAGGAAGCGTAAATTTTGTTAAATCATTAAGAGAAGTCAAAAAAAATAAATTAAATGTTCCTTTTTTAATTGAAATGTGATCAAAAAATGACCCTAATGAAAATATAGAAAATAATATTAAACTATTAAAAGAAGCTAAAGAATTTTACTTACAACAATGAAAGAGAGCTAAAGGTGAATAAAGAAGAAATTATTGCATTAAAAAGAGAAGTATATGAAGCCAATATGCTTCTTTATAAGTATAAATTAGCTATACATACTTGAGGAAATGTTTCAGGAATAACAAAAGATAGAAAATATATGGTTATAAAACCTTCTGGAGTTAGTTATGAAAGTATGACGGTTGATGATATGGTTATAGTTGATATGGACAATAATGTAATTGATTCTGAATTAAACCCTTCTAGTGATACGCCTACACATACTCTTTTATATAAAGCTAATGATAATATAAATGGTATAGTTCATACACACTCTCCTTTTGCTGTCGGTTTTGCCCAGGCAGGAAAAGAAATTCCGTGTTTTGGAACTACACATGCTGATAATTTTTATGGTTCAGTTCCTTGTACAAGAGAATTAACTGACCAAGAAATTAACGGGGAGTACGAACACAACACAGGATTAGTAATAATAGAACACTACCAAAAAAATAATATTAGTTTTGAATCTACAAGTGCAACTTTAGTAAAAGAGCATGGGCCATTTGTTTGATCAACTAAAAATCCTAAAGATGCTGTAAATTTAGCTCTAACATTAGAAGAAGTTGCTAAAATGGCCATAAACACTTTAATTATAGACCCTCACAAAAAACAAGCTAATAAAACATTACAAGATAAACACCATTTTAGAAAGCACGGACCAAACGCTTATTATGGACAAAAAAAATAATTTAATATTTGAAAATATTTTTTTTGACTTAGACGGCACTCTTTTAAACAATAATAAAGAAATTCTTTCTAGTAGCTTAGACATAATTAAAGATATGCAACAACAAGGAAAAAAAATTTCTATAGCAACAGGTAGACCATACTATTTTGCTAAAGAAGAGCATAACTTAATAAAAGCTGATTTTCCTTTAATAAGTTGCAACGGTTCTTTAATTTATGATTTTAAAAATGAAAAAATTTTATTTCAAAATCCAATAAACAAAGAAGCTAGTCAACAAGTTTTTGATTTACTTATAAAAAATAAAATCACTTTTTTGGTATATACAACTAAACAAATGTTTGGTTTTTACCATTTTTCTAATAGTTTCCCTAAATGATTTTCTTGATTAACTGACAGTATTCAAAAAAGAAAAAAAGAAAACCGGTTTGAAGTAAATTTTAATGAATATGCACATAATAAATTAAATGATTTTAAAATTCAAGATCATGATATTATAAAATTTTTAATAATTAAAAGTGATTCAAACCTAAAAGACATAGAAAATATTGAAAAAAACTTATTAGAAATTGATAAGATATATGTATTACGTTCTCAAAAAAATGTAATAGATATTATGCCACTAAATTCTTCTAAAGGTGAAGGTTTAAAAAAACTTGCAGAAATTTTTAATATAAACTTAGATAAATCTATAGTTTTTGGAGATGAAGAAAATGATATTTCAATGTTTCAAGTCGTTAAATATTCAGTAGCTATGGGTCAATCAAAAGAAAAAATAAAAGTTAGCGCAACGCATCAAACTAAAAGTAATGATGAAGATGGTATTTACTATTTTTTAAAAAATTATAAATAATTATGAAACAAAAAGATATAGACAAAGTTAAAGTTAATAAAACCGAAAATGGTTATTGATTAGTTCCTTCCATAACTAATATTTTCACCAGAAAATCCAGCAACTATGCTATAAAATTTTCTCCTACATTAGAAGAATTGATTACAAAAAATAATTTTCAATATAAAAACATCAGATTTTCTTTCAATGGTGATAAAAACTTTTATATTTTTAATAAATTAATGAAAATAAAAGGTTTAAGCATTAACATTCAAGAAAGTCAAGTAAAAAAAATGTCTAAAAAAGACTTTATCGATTTTGAAGTAGTAAATAATTTAATTATTAGACTTAATTATAAAAGTATAAAAAACATTTACTTTGGAAATATTTTCTTTGTAGATAAAGAATTTTTCCGAAATTTTTACATAAATAATAAAAAAGAAGAAAATCAAAAAATAATTATTGAATGAACTAATTTTGGCTTTAATTTACTATAATTTTAATTTAAAAAAACTAGCTTTTATGCTAGTTTTTCTTTTTAAAATAATGTTTTTTGATCTGTTTCGTTTAAATGATTTAAAATTCCTAAATCTTTAATTTTTTTCAATATGGTTTTATTTAAAGAGGTTCTATTTTTTAAATCTTCAATAGAAGAAAAGTTCCCTTCTGCTCTTGCTGTTTCTATAGATGTTGCTACAGCCTCTCCTAATCCGTCTATTGTTATAAAAGGTGGAATTAAAGTTTTGTTAGAGTGATCTAATATCCATTGAGTCGCCTTTGATTTCATGATATCAATATTGGAAATACTAAAACCACGCGCATACATTTCTTCAGCTATTGATAAAATAGGGATTAAAGATTTTTCTTTTGCGCTTAACTGTGATTCTTTATTTTTAGCAAATTCTCTAGCTTTTAATTCTCTGATCTTTTCCGTTATGCTATCTTTTCCAGCCACTAATGTTTCTATATCACTAAAATCAGCTCTTGTTGTGAAATATGTTGCATAATAAGCTAATGGATGATAAAGTTTAAAATAAGCAATTCTTCAAGCCATAATAACATACGCTGTCGCATGAGCTTTCGGAAATAAATAACGTATTTTTTTCAAAGAATCAATATATCAATCAGGTACATTATGTGAAGTTAATAAGGTTTCTTCTTCTTTTGTTATTGATTTACCCTTTCTAACTTGTTCCATGATTTTAAAAGACTTTAATGGTTCGATTCCTTTTTGTATTAAAAATCCCATTATATTATCCCTACAAGAAACCACATCTTTGAAGTTTAAATTATTATTAACTATTAAGTCTTCTGCATTTCCTTTTCATACAGCTTCACCATGAGATAAACCAGAGATAACTACTAAATCAGCAAAACTTTTAACAGTAGCTGTTTTAAGCATTTGTCTAACAAAATTTGTTCCAAATTCTGGAATACCCATAGCACCTGTTGTTTCTCCAGAAATATCTTCTGGAGTTATACCCAAGGCCTCTGTTGATGAAAATAAAGAAATTATTTTAGGATCAGATTTAGGAATATCTTGAGCCTTAATATTTGTTAAAGTTTCAAGCATTTTAATTGCTGTAGGATCATCGTGTCCTAATAAATCAAGTTTTAATACATTGTCATGAATAGAATGAAAATCAAAATGAGTAGTTTTTCAAGAAGAAGAATCATTATTAGCTGGAAAATTTATAGGTGTAAAATCTTCTATTTCAAATTCCTTTGGAATAATTATTATCCCCCCCGGGTGTTGACCCGTTGTTCTTTTAACACCTTCAGCTTTATGAGCTAAAAATTCCATAAAATTCGATGAATAGTTTCCTAATCCTCTTTCGATTTGATCTCTAAGATATCCAAAAACAGTTTTTTCTTTATTAGTAGAAATGGTGCCAGCTCTAAATGTATGTTCCTCGCCAAAAACATCTCTAACTTCTTTATGTATAATATTTTGATAATCTCCTGAAAAGTTTAAATCAATATCAGGAACTTTATCTGCATCAAAACCTAAAAAAGTTTCAAAAGGAATATTATGCCCATCTTTATCTAGGGGGATTTTACAGTTTTCACATTCTTTATCTTCTAAATCAAAGCCAGACAAGTATTCTTCATCTTCAAAAAACTCAGAATATTTACATTGCTTACAAATATAATGAGGTTTTAGAGGATTTACTTCGGTAATACCAGCCATTGTTGCAACTAAAGAAGAACCAACCGATCCACGAGAGCCAACTAAATAACCATCATTTAAAGATTTAGCAACCAATTTATGACTTATTCAATAAATAACATCAAATCCATGTTTTAATATAGGATTTAATTCTTTTTCTATTCTCTCTTTAACAATTTTAGGTAAAACTTCTCCGTATTTTTCTTTTGCAGTTTTATAAACAAGTTTTTCCAAATTTTCTCTAGAATTATCAAAAATAGGAGCGTATAACTTGTCTTTTATAACCTCAATATATTCAAATTCTGAAGCTATTTTATTACTATTTGTAACCACAACTTCTTTTATTAAATTAAAATCGCCTAAAAAAGAAAATTCCTTATACATTTCTTCTGTAGTTAAAAAGTTTTGTAAAGGATATTTTGGGTTTTTATCTTCATAATCAAAAAGATAATGTCTTACTCCACCTAATCCTTTAGCATTAATATATATTTCATGTAATGTTTTTTGATTTTCTTCAATATATCTACAATCAGAAACAGCAACAACTGGAATATTTTTTTTCTTTGCTAAATTAACTAAATTTATTAATCCTTTTTTAATATCTTCTTCTAATATTTTTTCTCTACGAATTCAGTGAATAAAATCTCTAATAGGCGGAATAAAAACTACATCGTATTTTTCTATTTCCTGTTCGATAATTTCATTAGTTGAATAAAAAGCTTTTTGTATTAATATCGAATTTAGCGTTCCGCTTGCAATTAATAAATTTTCACTTTTTTGAAATTTATCAAAAAATATTTTTGGAGCATTATAAAAAGTTTCCGTTGATGATTTAGAAATTATTTTAAATAACTCTTTTAAACCTTCCTGATTTTTAGCATAAATAACTACTTCATTACTAAATTTTTTACTATGCAATTTATCGTCTTCATAATCGCGTAAATCAAAAGTAGTTTTAATATTTTTATTTTCTAATTCTAATAAATAATTCAATCAAACTTTAGCTAAAACATCCGCATCATAATCTGCTCTATGCGCTATTGTCGGGTCATAATTTATACCTGCTCTAGTTGCAATGTTTTCCATTCTAAATCTTTTAGCTTCTGGAGATAAAATTCAAGAAACAACTAGAGTATCAATAGTCATGATATTTAATTTAGGTAAACCAAAAAAATTTATTTTTTCATTTACAAAGCCGATATCAAAATTCGAATTATGTGCAACAGCTATTGAATTTTTTAAAATATCATATATTTTTTTAATTCCTTCTTCTTGAGAAATTGCATTTTCCACATCTTTTTCTGTAATTTTAGTAAGTTCTATTATTTTTCTTGGTAAAGGTTTGGTAGGCTTAATAAAAAACTGATGACTATTTATAACTTTTCCATTTTCTATCACTACACAACCAAACTCAATTATTTCATTATAAATGGGAGAAAATCCGGTAGTTTCTAAGTCGAACACAATATATCTTGCATTTTTTAATTCTATATTTTTTATAGGATTTAAAATGGCATTATTATTATATTCTATTGCCTTGAAAGTAGTACCATAAATGGCTTTTATTCCATGTTTTTTTGCTTCATGAAATAAATCTGGAAAAGCCTGCGCCGAATCTAAATCGGCTATACCTAAAGAAGTGTGTTTTAATCTGGCTATTTCTTCTATATATTCTTTAGCTGAAGAGATTCCATCCATTGCACTCATGTTTGTTCTGGCATAAAGTTCTACTCTTTTATTTGTTTCCAAATCTTGTCTTTGTATTTTATTAACTTCTATAAGTTCAACTTTTTTAGCCCTAATTATTTTAGATCTAGTATAGTCATCTTTTACACAATTTCCATAAACCGTAATATATTTTTTTGGTACAAATCCTTCTTGAATTTCTTTTTCTTCTAGTGTTTTAGCAAATATTTTTACTTTTATTGCTTCTTGATAATCTGTTATAGTCAAAGTAACTATTCATAAATCTGTTTTTGTTTTTTGAATATCTTTTTTAAAAATTTCTCCACTAACTGAAACGTTGTATTCTTCTGTTTCTAAAGCGTCTTTTATATTCATTTCAATATAGCTTTTAGATTTTTCATAAAAAGTAAAATCTTTTTTTTGAGAAGAAATGCTTTTAATAGTTTCTTCTTTTATAGTTTTTTCTCTTTTCTTTTCTAGTTGTATTAACTCTTCCCTTTTTTTATTAGTTTCTTTTTCTCATTCTTTATCTAAAATATATTCAATCTCAAAGTTAATAAAACCTCAATTTTGCATATAATTTTTTATTATATTATTATAAGAATCATCTTTTTCTAGTTCTGTATATATAAATATTTTATATATTCCTTCTTGTGAAAATTCAATTTTTCTGTTTTCTAATGGTCAAAAATTTGATGAAGCTAATAAGTATGCATACTCAAAATAATCTTTTACAAAATGTTGTTTTTTAGAGGTGTCAAAATAAGATATTTTTAAATCAAATTTGATATTTGCATTTCTTATTTTATAATAAAATTTTTTAAAAATATCTATAGGAATTAATTCTTGCAATAATAAAGATACCACAAAAAAACTATTTTTTTGAGATACTTCAATAACTTGCGCTCCAAGTAGTTCATTAGGAATTTGAAAATCTATTTCTTGACAAAATTTTTTAAAAGTTTGATCTAACATAATAAAATCATTATATATGAAAAAAGCATCTAACATATAAATTTTATTATTAATTTTTTAGATAATAAAATTTGATAATAGATGTAATAAAATCTTATTTATTTAGATTTGATTTCATTAAACAAAGCTTATATTTTTTTTATTTTACTGTCATATTAACTAAAAATTTAAATAAAAAAGTCGCTGTTCTAGCGACTATTAATTTTATATATATAATTGTTTTTTACCAGGTTTTTTATTAATTAAATATCATATTCATCAGATTATATATCCGATAAGCATTACTCCAACGTAACTAGGTAATAAAATGGCTGTTGATTTTGTATATTGTTCTCCTATTATAGGAGGAATAAAAGAACTCAAAATTACAAACCCTATTAACAAAATAGCTAATATATAAACTATTTCCTCTCATAAAGGCAATTTAAATTTCTTTTCTTTATGTGAAAGAGTAACAATAGTTATCAACGTAAATAAATATTGCATTAGAAAAACTATATTTCCCGCATTTAAAATTGAAACGAATTGATCTCTGACTTGTAATATTGAAGGTAAGATGGTAAAAATAATCATAGATATTAAAGCAAAAATAGTTGAAAATATAATTGCGTTTGTATATTCACCATTTTTTGATTTTTTAGCAAATTTACTTGGTATAAAACCATCTTCAGCTAAAGGAACTACAGTTCTTGCATAATAAATCATTGAGCTAATGGAAGAACTAGCTCTGTTGAAAAACAGACCAATAGTAAATAAAATTAACCCAACTAAACCAAATGTTCCTTTATAAATGGCTCCAAATTGTACCGAACTGTTTGAAGTTTTAAATGTATTAGGTTCTAAACCTAAATATATTAAGTAAAATACTAAATAGAAACTTAATACAATAATAAATATTAACATTAATATTTTTTTAAATCTTTTGGTTTCCACATCTGATGATAAACCAGCTAAACCCTCTCCCCCTGCAAAAGCATATATAAATGTTAATACAGAAGAAATAATTATTCCTAAAGTTACTTTTTCATTGTTCACGAAAGAATTAGAAAAATTAAAATTCATAAAGGAATAGTAAGTTACAATCGCTAAACCTAAAGCTATTGTTATTCATTTTATAATTGCTGCGAAAAATACAAATCATTTTGATAGTTTTAATCCTAATGCACTTATTATGATGAAAATCATAAAAATCGAAACTGAAGCAATTTGATATATTAATTGATTTCCTTTATCAAATTCAGATAGTAAAGTGGAAAAAAATAAAGGAGTAGTTGCAGAAAATAAAGGAACCTGAGCAAATTGGTTTCAACCCTGTAAAAATAAAAATCATTTATGTTTTTTAAATGTCTTTCTGGCATAAACATAAGTACCACCAACTTCGTTAGAAAAAAATTGACTCCCTCTAGCAAAAGCTAGCATCACGGCCATTGATATAAAGGCAGTTAATACAAATATTAACATACCTCATAGACCTTTGGCTATAACACCCGAAATAGTTGCTATAAAACCAAAACCAACTATATAATTTAAACCAAAAAGTACAAATTGTTTTTCGCTAAACTTATTTTTTAATAGCATTTTTTTCCTTTCATATTAATATGAGAAATATTATAGATTAAAAAGATATTTTTTATCAAAAAAATATTTTTTTGATATTTTTTTAAATTAAATTTCACTTTTTATATCATTAGTATTCTTAAAATGGAGTTTTGCCACTTTGTTTAAATTATCTATTCCATGCTTTTTTACAAATTCTAGTGCACAATTGTTTACGTTTTTTCCTGCACCTAATAAAAAATTAAAATTTCATTTTTTATTTTGTTCATCCATTTTAGAAATTAAAAAGTCTCTTGCTAAAATTGATGCACAAGCGACTTCTAAGAATTTATCTTCTGCTTTAGTTTCTAAAATTAAATTTGATTTTATTTTTTCTACCTGAAGTGAAGATGAATTTAATTTATCAATATATAACAATATAGATTTTTCTGTAGAAAATTGATCAATTATAGTATTATCCACTTTGTATTGTTTTTCTAATTTATTAATATTATGCAAATGCAATAGCATTTTTAATTCATTTCCGTTTAAAAAGTTGTTTAGTTTATTATATTGTTCTTGAGACAAAAAACTTAAAGAAAAAATCGTATTTTCTTTAAGTTTGTTTGCTAATTCCATTATTTTTTTATCTGATGTTATTTTTTTAGAATCTCTAATTCCTAAGTTATATAAAGTACTTTTGTTTTCTTCTGGTATGATAACAGCGCAAGCAATTAAAGGTGATAAATAATCACCAACTCCAGTTTCATCACAACCTATGTTTTTATATTTTACCATTATGTAATCTCTGCTTCACGATTATTTCTAGAGTGTCTAATTCTTTTGCTTTTTTCTTTTTCTTTGTTTGGATCTTTTAAGAATTTTTTAATATAGTGCCCTACTCCGCCTTCTTTATTAGTTTTCTTTAAAACTACAGTTGCAATTCTTTTTATTCTCGGTTCACTATTTCCCATAGCAACTGCTATATTAGTAACATGAAACATAGAAACATCATTATATCCATCACCAATACTAATAGTATTATCTATATCTATTCCGTAATATCTCATTAAAAGAGAAACCGCTTTTGCTTTATTAACACCAACTGAAGTTATATCAAATACCGGCGTTAACCCCTCACCTTTAGATCAAGAAGAAAATTCTCCTAAATCTCCATATCTTCTTTCTAAATAAGTTTTTAGAGCATAAACATCTGTTGTTTCTTTAACGTCAAAAACAATCCCTGTTGGTTTTAAAGGTATTTTATCCAATTTTAAACCCACAGTGAATTTTAAAGAATCGCTAAAACCAAACACTCTTTCTAGCGCTTCATCTCTTTTCTTCAATTGGACTCATCCTGGACCCTCTATCGCTATATTAGAAATTTCTTTTTTAACAACTTTATCACCTAAAATGTAAAGCATTTCATTTAAATTTAGATAGTGGATCTGTGGAATAAAAAATTCGTCCTTAGGATTGTGAATATGAGCTCCGTTATAATTACCTACGACTGTATTTAATCCCAGTTTTTCATATATGGGTTTTGTACTTCTTCAAGGTCTACCTGTTATTATACAAATGATATGCCCCTCTGCGACAGCTTGTTTAATTGCTTCTTCTGTATCTGGGTGCATTTCTCCTTTTGCTGAATTAGATAAAACAGTACCATCTAAATCTAAAGCAAAAAGGTATCTTTCTTTATTTTTTTTATTCATACTTTCTCCTTTTTTAATTAAAAAGTAAATAAAATTAATATGGGAATTAATGTAAATACTACAAGAAATGTTGAATCAAAACGATCCATTATTCCTCCATGTGAAGATAAAATATTTGAAAAATCTTTAATTTTTAAATATCTCTTTAAACTCGAAAATAATAAGTCTCCAAAAATAGAAGCAATAGGCAGAATTAAAGAAGATATTAAACAAAAATATAATTTATTAGGCATATCATTAAAAATATCTGTAAAATAAAAACACACAAATGTAAATAATGTAGAAAATATTGTTGATATGATTGCTCCCTCCCATGTCTTTTTAGGAGAAATATTTGGAGCAAGTTTTTTCTTAAAAATTTTATTTCCAAAAAACTTTCCACCCAATAAGCCAAAAATATCAGATATCGCAGCTATAAATCCGATTATAAAAATTGATCAAACATTAAAAACATTAAAGATGAATGAAAATTTACCAAACATCGGAATAAATAATAAGCTAATAAATATAAAAACTCAATCGATAATTTTCTTATTTTTATTATAGAATAAACTTATAACGAATAATAAAATGGCTAGAATAATAGAAAAAGCCAATATTTGGTAATTTAATTTAAATTGATTGACTAGTTCAGCTAAAGAATTATCTATTCCTTTATTAATCAAGTATTCAAAATTTTCAAAAGAAAGAAAATAAATTAAATTTGAAATTACAATTAAAAAAATATTTATGTAAATATTTAAATAAAAATTTTTTAATACTTCAAATGTAGCAAAGGAGCTTAGTAACATAAAAAAAAGCAAACCAGATATTCTTCCAAACTTTCCTAAATATTTTGTGATAAAAAAACTAGGAAACAAAATTAAAAATATAATTAAAATAACTATTGTTCTTTTAAAAAAATCATTTTTAAAAACTTTATTTATTTTATGCTTATTCATATTATTAAATTGTCATTAAATCTTTTTCTTTTTCATTTGCTATTTTATTTATAATATCTATTTTTTTATCTATTTGATTTTGAATATTTTCTAAAAATTTTTTAACTTCATCTTCTGTTAACTCTTCATCTTTTTTAACTTCTTTATTTATATCTTGTCTAACTAATCTAATTCCAACTTTAGCATCTTCAATTAATTTTGAAAGATTTTTTACCATTTCTTTTCTTCTTTCTGTTGTTAAAGGTGGAAAAGTTAATCTAATTTGGTGCCCTTCATTAGTTGTTTGAACTGATAGATTTTGTTCTAAAATTGCAGAATACATTTCTTTTACAATAGAAATATCAAAAGGTTTAATTAAAATTTGTTGAGCTTGCGGAACAGAAATAGAAGCTAATTGTTCAATAGGTGTTAAAGAGTCGTAATAATTAACTTTTATATATGAAACTAATTGCGGATTTGCTCTTCCGGTTGAAATTTTAGATAATTGCTTTTCAAAGTTATTAATAACTTTTGTTGATTTTTCTTCTAAGTCTAGTAAATATAAATCTAATTCCATTATTTAGTCACCTTTGTATGTTTTATTTCTCCCTTAATTGCTCTAATGATTGAATTTTCTTCGTTGATGTTAAAAACTATTAATTCAATATTGTTATCTTTAGCCATAGAAAATGAAGTTGAATCCATTACTTTTAAGTTTTTTTCTAAAATTTCATCATATGTTATTTTTTCGTACCATCTAGCGTTTGGATTGATATTAGGATCTGAATCATAAACACCTTCTACATTATTTTTACCAACTAAAATAACGTCTGCATGAATCTCTGAAGCAAATAGTGTTGAAGCGGTGTCGGTAGTAAAAAAAGGTCTACCTGTTCCACCAACAAAAATTATAATTTCTTTTTGATTTAAATATTTTTCTGTTTTTTCATTAATATAATATTCTGAAACTCTTTTATCAAAGTTTAAAGAAGATAAAACTCTAGCAGATAAACCTTCTTGCTCAAAACCTGATTGAAGAGCTAGTCCATTCATAACCGTTGCTAACATGCCAATATAATCTGCTCTATTTCTAGAAATTCCGTTTTTTTCTGCGGATGCACCTCTTCAAAAATTTCCCCCACCAACAACTATAGCTACTTCAATACCCATTGCAATTACTTCTTTTAATTGTTTAGCTATTTTTTTTACCATCTTATTATCAATCGATAATCTTTCTTCTTTATTCGCTAAACTTTCACCTGAAAGTTTTAATAAAATTCTTCTGTAATTCATTAACCACCTACTTAAATTATAATATTTAAATTTTATAACTTTTTTTAATTTTAAAAATAAAAAAATAAAGATAATAATCTTTATCTTACTTTGTATTAAAATTAAAAAGTTATTTCAAAAGAAAAATTATTTTAAATAAAAAATATTTTTAAATTATATTTCATCTAATTCATCAATCCTACTTTGATGTCTTCCACCCTCATATTCAGTTTCAAAATATTCATCAACCATTTTTTTAGCTTCTTCAAAAGTTGTGAATCTTCCGCTCATAGCAATTACGTTGGCATTATTGTGTAATTTTGCTAAATACGCATCATTTACGTTAGTAATTCTAGCTGCCCTTACTCCTTTAAATCTATTTAAAGCATAAGAAATACCTAAACCTGTTCCACAAAAAGCTATTCCTATATCCGCTTTTTTATCTTGAAGATGTTTACCTAATTTCTTTCCGAAAGTGGCATATGAAACTGACTCTGTAGAATTAAAAGGTCCTAAATCTTCTACTTCATAACCCTTTTCTCTTACATAATCAAATATTTGTTTTTTTAATTCATATCCTGCATGATCGCTTGCGAAAGCAATTTTAATTTTTTTCATAATTTTATCTTAACTCCTCCAAAGTTTCTACTCTTATAATTTTTGATGGTATATTAGAGCCGACACCAAAATTATAAACTTTTTTTATCATAAAAAATTTTTTTTTCGCTTCTTCTAAATCTAAAGATTTTTCTCCAGAAATATTTGCACTTGTTACTCAACAAGGACCTTCTTTTTCTAATAAATTCAATAAACCTTTTTGATTAGGCATTCTAAAACCTTGTTCATTAACTATTAATGTAGTATTACCTGGTCAATATTTTTTCGCCAATTCTTCTGCTTGCTGATTTCATTCTTCAAATTGTCTTGCTTGATTAATTGAAGAAACTAAAATTATTATTTTTTTTTCTAAATTTCTTTTTTTTATTTCATATAACAATTCAATTTTATTGCATTTTACTGGAATTCCTATCCCAACTAAAGTATCTGTAGTGGTTATAAAAAGATCATCGTATTTTTTTAAGTCCATAATATTAAAATTTTACTTAAAAAAAATATTTTTATTAATTATTTAATAAAGCATTATAATTAAATTAATAAATATTATATAAATAAAAAATAGGAGAGAAAATGAAAGCTACAAAAATTATTTTAGTAGGGGCAGGGGCTGTTGGTACATCATTTTTATATTCTGCAATTAATCAAGGTTTAGCTGCTAAATACGGAATTATTGATAAATTTGAAGGTCCAAGAGACGGAAATGTTTTAGATTTAGAAGATGCAATAGTACCTTCTGTTAAAAAATACGAAGTATTTGCTGCAAATTATGAAGATGCAAAAGATGCAGATATTGTTGTAGTAACAGCTGGTAGACCACAATTGCCAGGTGAAACAAGATTAGAAATGGTAAAAGAAAATTCTTTAATAATGAAAGATATTGCTCAAAAAATAAAGGCAAGCGGATTTAAAGGAATTACAATTATCGCTTCTAATCCAGTGGATGTTTTAACTTATGTATATTTAAAAGAAACAGGTTTTGACCACAAAAAAGTTATCGGTTCAGGAACAATTTTAGATACTTCTAGATTAAAACAATTATTATCTAAAAAAACAGGTGTTTCTACAAATAACATAGAAGCTTATGTAATTGGAGAACACGGGGATTCATCATTAGTAAACTATTCAACATTCAAAATAGCAGGGTTACCTTTTTCTAAATTCGAAGAAAAAGCAAAAGTAAATGCTGAAAATTATGAAAAAGAATTAGAAGAACCAGTATATAGAAAAGCTTATAAAATAATCGAAAGAAAAAGAGCTACATTTTACGGAATTGGAGCATGTTTAGCACAAATAGTTAGAACTATTCAAGAAGATGCAAATATTATTTTACCTTTAGGAGTATATCTAGAAAATAAATATAATGTATCAGATGTTGTAATAGGTGTGCCTGCCGTTTTAGGAGCTAAAGGAATAAAAGAAGTTATTGAATTGGAGCTTAATGAAAAAGAAAAATCTAAATTCCAAAACTCAGTTAACATTGTAAAAGACACAATTAAATCAGTGATGTAAAAACATTAAATAAACATAAAAACCAAGTATTCAAAATAAATACTTGGTTTTTATAAATAATTTTAATTGAAATTAAATTTTTATTTATTTTCTTTAAAAACTTCAGATGCAACACTCATAGTTCTAGCTACTTCATTTAAATTAGGGGGTAAAATTATTTTAGTTGCTTTTCCATCTGCCATTTTACCTAATTGTTCAATTGATTTAAAGGTTAATATTTCTTTATTTATTTTACTTTCACTTAAAAGTATTAAAGCTTGTTTTTGTCCTTCTGCTTCTAAAATTTCTTTTTCTTTTTTGGCTTCAGCTAGTAAAATTTGAGTCTCTTTTTCAGCTTTAGCTTTTAAAATTTGAGCGGCTTGTTCCCCTTCTGCTCTTAAAATAGAAGCTTGTTTTTGTCCTTCTGCTTCTAAAATATTAGCTCTTTTTTCCCTTTCAGCTCTCATTTGTTTTTCCATGGCGTCTTGGATATCTTTTGGAGGAGTTATGTTTTTAATTTCCACTCTATGAACTTTTAAACCTCAAGAATTTGATGCTTCATCTAAAATTAAGGTTAATTTTGAATTAATTGTGTCTCTAGAAGTTAATGTTTCATCTAATTCTAATTCACCTAATAAATTTCTTAAAGTAGTTGCAGATAAATTTTCAATTGCTCTCATTGCATTTTCTGCACCATAAACAAATTTTTCAGGTTCAATAATTTGTAAATAAATAACTGTATCTACTTTAATTCCCGCATTGTCTTTTGTTATTACATCTTGTTCTGGAAAATCCAAAACTTTTTCTTTGTAATTTTCTCTTTTAACAATTTTGTCAATAAATGGGACAATGAAATTTAAACCATTGTTTAATGTTTTTTTATATTTTCCCAATCTAGTTACAACAGCAAATTCTGATTGTTGAATTACTTTTATAGAAAATATCGATGATAGTATTAAGATAAATAATATTAATACAGCTAATATAATTAAAAATATTTGCATTTACTTTTCCTCATTTCTCTCTACAAATAATAAATTACCTTCAGTTTTTGAAATTTTTACTCATGTTCCTTTAGGTATAACACCTTCTCCACTTACAGATACTGTTCTATAAAATTTGCCTTCAATATCAATTTTACCATACTGTTTACCACCTTTTCCTGACTCAAAACTATCCTCTAATAAAATACCTGATTTATTTATTAAATAATCTAATAAATTACCATTTGCTATTTTAAATTTTGATAATTGTTTTTTAAAAAAGTTGTAACTAGAATAGTATAAGATAACTCAAACAACAATAAATACTATTATTTCTATAAAAAACATTCAAAAATAATAAGGACTTAATATTGAAATTAATAAAGAAGGAACGGAAGCGATAGAAGTTAAACCAAATCATATTCCGTTAGTTATTAATTCCGCGATAATAAAAGTAAGTATCACTAAAATCCAAAAACTAATAAAAGTAATTTGAAAATAATTTAAATTCACATTTTCTCCTCTCTAATCTAATTTTAACAAAGTTTGTAACTAATTAACTTTATTAATCTTTTTTAAAATAAATAATTAAATTTATTTTTCGCTAGGTATGATGTGAACATGTGTATGAAATACTTCTTGACCGGATTCTTTTTCATTATTAACTAGTAATTTAAAACCATTAACATTTAATTTTTTAATTTCTTCTAAAGCTAATTCTCTAGCTTTAGAAAATAAATATTGAAGATCATCTTCATTTATTGTTTTTAAATTTTTCGAATAATTTTTAGGAACGACTAAAAAGTGTCCTTTAGTTACTGGTTTTATATCTAAAAAGGCTATTACTTTCTCATCTTCATAAATGATATTTGCAGGTATTGTTCTATTAATTATTTTTAAAAATAAATCTTCCATTTTTTAACCTACTTTTTTTCTGTTATTAATAAATCATCTTTATATTCTATTTTATAACCTGCTTGATTATAAAATTTTTCTACTTCATTATATAGACTTTTTTTATCCGCTAAATAAAGAGAAAATGCTAAAATTTCCTTTTGACTATCGCTGTTTCAAGGGGTATTATTTAAAGAAAAGTATCTTTTATATGAAACAACATTATCTTTAGTTGTATCCACTATCTCATCATATATAGGAACAATTTTAGTTAAATATGTTGCTGAAATTTTTGTAAAATCATTATTTATAACTTTTACAAATGAAGGGAAATTTTGAATTTCTCTACCTTCTGATGCTATTTTAGGAGAATATGTATTTTCATTTCCATCTCAATTAATCTCAACAATATAAAATCTTGAAGATGGTGATTTAGAATCTTTTTCTGATGTTAATACCATTTTAGCAATAACATATGCTCTTTTTTGCAAACTTTCAGATTCAAAAGGTAATATGGAAGCTACTGAATAAGTTACTTCGCTATGTGAAGCTTGATTTTCAAATTCTAAATCATCTGCTGTTAATTGAAATTTATTTTTATTTTTATCAAATGAATCTTTTAATTTAATTGATAACTCTTTTTTACCTTTTCAATTATCTGCAGATTTTAAATCATTTTTAGAATAAATTATTCTTGTATTTTCATCAACAAAACCACTTTTTATGGAATATTCTCTCTTTAACTGGTAAATATCATAATTAAAGCTACCTTTTGCGTTGCTCCCTTGATTATATAAAATACCTTCATAAGACAGTAAATTTTCTAAATTAATATCATCGTTCGCATTTAAAAGTTCAAAGCTTTCTATTTTATTTGTAGTTTTAGCGTTTTTAAAACGTTCATCTATTAGCGAGTTAAAGGAATTTTCATCCTTTAATTCCAACAAGTTATATGAATTAATGTCATTTGCATCGCTAGATTCAAATTTTCAAACCTGTGCTACTTGTTTTTCTAAAAGTAAAGTTTTTAAGAAAAAATCTTTGGTTTTAGGATTTGTATTTTGAAATGCGTTTCTTTGTGCATAATTTGTGTTTTTTTCAGAAGAATAATTTTTGTATATTTCTGAATTAATAATATCTTGTTCTGAAGAATTTAATAAAAAGTTTTTAACTAATATCATTTTTAAAATATCATTTTTAATTTCTGAATAATTTAAACTAAATAATATTTTAAAACCTTTGTCAGTAAAAAGTTTATTAGGTCCTATTTCTTTTTGTAATTCTTCTAATTCCTTTGAGGAAAGTAAATTTTTAGAATTTAAATCGTTTACCATTTTAACAGTGAAAGATTTGTCTTTTTTTAGTTCTTGTTTTTGATAAAAATCGAAAGCTTTTTTAGTTTCTTTATAGTAAAAACCACTTTCATCTTCAAATGCTTTTCCTAAATCTGTATACGCTGTAAACAATTTAGAAGTTAAAATACTTTCTAAAAATTTGGTTTCTAAAAATTTTTTAGTTTTTTCCGATTTTAATAGTTCATCTTGCTTAATTTTTTCTGAGTTTTCAACATTAATCGAAGAACATGAAGTGATTGCATAACTTGTTAGCAAAATAGCAGGTGTTCCAATTAGTAAGCTACTTATTTTTTTCTTTTTAGCCATTTTTCTCCTTTATTTTATTAGTCCAAAATGTTTTTGTAATGCTAAATAAATTGTTTGAACATCATTTTGTTCTTCTTTGTTTTTTATAAATCAATCATGTTTAGTATTTTCATAATTGTAATCAGAATTTAAATTATATTTTTTAATATCATTTAAATAAGATTCTATCTTTGAATTTATAGCTAATATTTGGATATTGTTATATGTGATAAATTGATTTTCTATATTTCTTTTTAAAGAATCTATATACTTTGTTTTTTCTTCTTCGCTTTTATTAGCTTTATGCTCTTTTAATAATAAATCAGTAAATGTTTTTTGATTTATAGCTTGTTTTAAAACAATACTATCTGCCTGCAATTCTTTAAATAATTCATTTAGTTTAATATTACTTTTAATGCTAGAATCATTTTGACCATTTGCATTTAATTGCAATTCAGCTTTAATTAATTCTTTTAATTTATCAAATGTTTTTATTTCTTCTTTAGCAATGATATTTAGCCCTTTTTTAGAATAAATTATAAAATTATTTTTTGATAATTTATAAATTGTAGAAATTCTATAACTTTGATTATCACTTTCACCAAAAGTCTCTTTAAATGCATCTCCTGCTTTTTTTAGTTCTCCTTCATCTAATTTATCAATAAAATCATCAATTTTTCTATTAATTTCATTTATTTCTATTAATTTTTTATTATTTAAAGTGGAAGCATCAGGAAGTAAAGAAGCATTAGAGTTTGTAAATAATTTTTCTTTTAATTTATTGAATAAAGTTGTTGAAAGAATTTGGTTAGTTTCTTTTGCACTAAATAAATTATCTAAAAAAGAAATTGCATATGAAACATCTTCTGTATCAAAAATTTGATTTAAATTTCTTAAAGGTAATTGACCTAAATTTTGTGAATTTTCTTTATTAGTAGAACTATTTATTGTGTTTAATAAAATCCTGTCATTTTCGCGATTTTTTAAATCTTTAGTTGAATTCCCTTTGAAATTTTCGATAATTTCTAATGTAGTTTTGACTTCAGATGCATTTTGTGTAGATGAATCAATCGCGGTAACTTTATATTTCAATAATTCTTTTAAATCATTTTTAGCTATTTTTCAAGATTCATTAGCGTTTTTATCGTTCTGCGTTGCATTAATGGTTAATTGCGAAATAGAATAAAATGCGAATTTATCTTTTAAAAGCGCATCATTATCAAAATAAAATCTTTTTACAACTTCATTAGCATTAATAAAATCTTTTACATATGAATTAGTTAAAAAGGCAGAAACTCTATATTCATCTTTAATTTTTAATTTTTCTTCTTCAGTTTTCTGTACATCAGAAGTTTTTTCTATATTCGGAATAAAAGCATTTACTTCTTTATCACCTTTATCATCTGAATCATCTAAAATTATTAAGTCCTTAAATAATCTGTCTCCCTTTTTAAAAATTACATTATTATTTTCATCTTTAATATCTTCAGAAAGAATTCTATTTTTTACATCTTTATATAAGAATTGTGTTGAAAATTGAGGAGTAAATCTCGCAAATGCTTTAGATTCGATATCTTTATAAGTTAAATATTCAATTGCTTTTTCAAAATCTGCTGACCCTCCGAATTTAGGATCTGTTGATAAATATTTATTAAACTCAGTTTCCCAATTTTGAAAACCATAGCTTCTTTGATATCTTCTTCTCTCATCTTCTAAAAATTTTCTTTGAGTTTCTTTAACTTCATCATAACTTTTTAAGGAAGAATTAAATCTACTATTTGCACTTGTTTTACCATTAACAAACGATTTATCTCAAGCATTCTTAAAAATTTTAGAAGCTTTGTACTCTTCTTCATATAAAAATTTTACTAACGAAATTTTTGCTTGATCAAATTCTTCTTTATTTGCAACAGATTCTGTTTTGCTTATTTTTTCTAAGTCTGACACCGTTATATTTAAAACATTATTTGGGGAAATTATACTAGCAACTTGCGTATCTGGTTTTCTAGTTTCTGCTATTCGAGGAGAAATATTTGATACACCTAGTGGTATACCAATAGCCATAGCTGTTAAAATTGAAGAAAATACTCCCAATAAACTTCATTTAATAATTTTTTGTTTTTTTATTTGTTCTGGAGTTTTATTTTGACTTTCTTTATTTTTCTCTTTAGAATTTAATCTTGCAATTTTTTTACTTATTTTTTCTTTTGACATTTTTCCTCTTTCTTTTATATTAATAGATATTAATATAAAAATTTTACCAAATTTTAAAAAAATAGATTTAAAATGATTTATCACTCAAAAATAATATTTTATTTTTCAAATATGTTTATAATATTATTACTTTATTTTAAAGTATTGATTTAAGGAGAAAAATGTATAAAAAATTTTCTGATGGAATGATTGAAGTAATTACAGGTCCTATGTTTTCTGGAAAAAGCGAAGAATTATTAAAAAGAATAAGAATTTTAGAATACGCAAATATTAAAACACTTGTGATTAAACCGGCTTTTGACAATAGATTTTCAGATGATGAAATAATTTCTAGATCTGGTGCTAAAATATCTACTCATAACGCTAATAATGCCGAAGAAATAAAAGAATTGTTTTCTAAAAAGAATTATAAAGCTATTGCTATAGATGAAGTTCATTTTTTTAATAAAGAAGTGTTAAACTTGATTTGCGAATTAGCTGATGATGGTGTAAGGGTTATAGTAAGTGGTTTAGATACAGATTATCTTAGAAGACCATTTGGAATTGTTCCCTCTTTATTATCTATGGCTGAAAACGTTACTAAATTGCATGCTGTTTGTGTTAAATGTAAAAATGCTGCTACAACAAGTTTTAGAAAAATAAATAATAAAAGTATTAAATTATTAGGTGACACCGAAGAGTATGAAGCAAGATGTAGATCTTGTCATATAAAGGGAGAATTTAATAAAACAAGAGAAAAAATCGAAGATAATAAAGAAGAAAAATAAAAACACAACAAATTTGTTGTGTTTTTTTATTAATTTGATTGACCTTGTTTACGTAAAGTTCTTGCTGTTTTAGCGCTTACTTTTACAGTTATAATTTGTCCTTTTTCGTTCATTAATTTAATTTTTTGTAAATTTAATCTAAAAGTTCTCTTAGTAGCATTTAATGCATGAGATCTTTTATTTCCTGTCATAGGACCTTTTCCAGTAATAGCATCTCTTCTTGCCATTTTTTCCTCCTTATTTTAATGCTGATTTAGCTTGTTTAATAATTGCTTCAAAAACTTTATTGTGATGAATAGCTAGTTCAGAAAGCATTTTTCTATTTACTTCAATATTCGCCTTTTTTAATCCGTTAATTAATTGTGAATATGTAATCCCTAAAGGTCTAGATGCTGCATTAATTCTTGCTATTCATAATTTTCTAAAATCTCTTTTTACTTGTTTTCTGTCTCTAAAAGCATATGTTCAAGATTTAACAACAGCTTGTTTAGCAACTTTATAACCGATTGATTTATGACCTCAGTATCCTTTAGCAAGTTTTAATCATTTTTTTCTTCTTTTTCTTGTAACTGTTCCACCTTTAACTCTCATTATAGATACCTCTTTCTATTAAAATAAACCTTTAATTCTTTTTAAATCTGATGCAGAAACCAATGTTGCTTTTCTTGCATGTCTTTTTTGTTTTGTTGTTTTATTTTGAGCTAAGTGAGATCTATATGCTTGACCTCTTTTAACCTTTCCACTACCTGTAACTTTTAATCTCTTTTTTAAAGCAGATTTAGTTTTCATCTTTGGCATTTTCTAGTCCACCTTTCATTTCTTTTTTTAATTCTTTTTCTTTTTTAGAACTTGTTAAATGAGGTAATTTTTTCTTATCTCTTTCAACATACATATCTAAAAATCTATCATTTTGTTGACTATCTTTTGTTATTTTAGCAATATCTTCTATATACTCATAGAATTTATTAATAACTACTTTTCCTAATTCAGGTCTTGTAGCTTCACGACCTCTAAATTTCAAGGAAATTTTTATTCTATCACCATCTAATAAAAATTCTCTAGCTTTTCTCGCTTTAGTTTCTATATCTTTAATATTAATACCTGGTGTTAATCTTATTTCTCGATTATTTACAAAAGTTTGTTTTTCTTTTACTTCCTTTTGTTTTTTCTTTCTTTCATATTTGAATTTACCATAGTCCATTATTCTTCCAATTGGCTTTGGTTTTTCACCAGAATTATCTATAGAAATAATAACTAAATCCATTTTTTCTTCTTTAGCTCTTTCTATTGCTTCTATTTTAGATAATACACCTAATTGTTCATTATTAGAACCGATTACAAATATTTTTGAAAAAGGAATATTTTCATTAACCAAATGTTCTTGTTGTGGTTTTCTTTTATTCCCAATGTTGTTATTTAATTTACTAATAACTACTCCTTTAAAATAAAAAATAAAGTGGTTTAATCCACTTTCTCAAAATTACAAATTAAAACATTTTATATAAAAAATTATAATAATTGTAGCATACCCATGGAATAACCATAAGGTGAGAAGTGAATCTACTTTCTGCAACTTTTATCTATTGCTATAATATTATATATATTTTTTTTAAAAAAACAAATAAAAAGATGCTTATAGCATCTTTTCCTAAAATGCAAATTGAAGTGCACCAGTAGTTTTTATTATAAAAACATTGTACTACAATTTACAATATTTTATACCCCCTATTTACTATTAAGGGGGTGAAGGGGGATATCCCCCTTCTTTTAATTCCGCTTGTAAAGCGGTTTTTTATTAATGAAGTTAATAAAAATTATGGGGCAAAATTTTTCGACCCTTTCATTATTTTCTTGTAATAATCTTGTAATTTTTAATAGTTTTAATTAATATTTATTTAATCTTTCTATTTCTTCTTCATATATGTCAAAAGCGCATTTTCCTTCTAGTATGTCTCTATTCATAAAATTTATTCTTTTTCAAGATTTAATATTTCCTCTCGAGAGACTTTATTAAAATCAGTCCCTTTTTATAAACTCTTCTTATAAGTCCGTTAAAATTTTCATTAGTTCCTCTTTGAAAAGAAGCGTATTTATCGGCTTTATAAATTTTAATTCCTAATTTTTTGCTAATATTCCAACCGCATTAAATTCAATTCCATTATCAAAAGTAATACTTTCAACAGGTAATTCTAGTGTATTTATTCTTTCATAAAGCACTTTATTAATGTAAAAAGGATTTTTACTTGATACTTTCACAATTATTCCCAACCTACTTTTTCTTTCCACTAAAGTTAAAAGACTAGAATGCCCTGCGGATTTTTTACCTATAACTAAATCACCCTCTCAATGCCCAAATGTTTCTCTTAAATCAATATGTTTTGGTCTAGCTCAAATAGGAAATACATAATTTGACTGCACAAGTCTTTCAATAACGTTATTTTTTCTTTTTCCGCCTTTTGTATAGTGCTTTCTTAATCTATCTTTATTAGTTAATACTCATTTTCCTGTATTAATCCAATTAAAAACAGTCCTTAGCGAAGGGATTTTAATATTTTTAATACCTTCTTTTATTAAGTTGTAAGTCATTTTTATTCCGCATGTTGCTTTGTTAAAATTATCTTTAATAAGTTTGCTAAATTCTTTATAATCATCCATTTGAGAAAAGAAAAACAATCTTTTATGTTTATGTCTTATTTTGGCTTTTTCATTTGCTATTAAATGATCATAAAATCCGTAAAAATTTGAATTTCTTTTTAATTCTCTTGACACTGTTGAGTGATTGACATTAAGAAAATTAGCAATTTGTCTAATTGAATATTTTTATAAAACAATTTCTCTATTAAAAATCTTTTTCAGCATTTAAATGCGAATAATGCTTTGTTGTATTATAATTCATATGATCCTTTCAATAAAAAGTATGTTGTCTTAAATTTTTATGAAGTAGTTTTTTTATTTAAAAAATCAAGTGCAACCACTTTTTAATTTTACATTATAGTGGTGCACTTGATTTTGCATTCAGGGAAAAGATGCTTATAGCATCTTTTTAATGAGGTCATTATTAATGAAATGGTGGGAACGAATGGAATCGAACCATCGACCTCACGATTATCAGTCGTGTGCTCTAACCGGCTGAGCTACGCTCCCATTATAATACAAGAAAACTTGTATTAGTATTATATCATAAAAGTCTATTAACGTTTTGAAAACTGTCTTGCTCTACGAGCTTTTCTAAGTCCGTATTTTTTACGTTCTTTAGCTCTAGCATCTCTAGTTAACATTCCTGTTTCTTTTAAGTTTGGTCTATAATCTTTTGAAGCATTTAATAAAGCTCTTGCTATTCCTAATCTAATTGCTCCGGCTTGTCCTGAAAGTCCACCTCCAGAAGCGTTAACAAAAATATCTCATGTTCCTGTAGTTTCTGTAATACCTAAAGGTTGTAGAGCATCTTTGATTAATAAATCTGACATTAAATAATCTTTTGCTTCTCTTTTATTAATAATAAATTTTCCTTGTCCTGGTTTAATAATAACTCTAGCTGTTGAAGATTTTCTTCTCCCTAAACCACGGTAATGTGTTCCAGTGATAATTTTTTGATTTTGTAATTTTGACATTATTTAACCTCTAATTTCATTGGTTTTTGTGCTTCATGTTTGTGCTCAGGACCTGCATAAACAAATAAATTTACTCTTTGTCTATTTCCTAATTTTGTATGAGGTAACATTCCTCTAATTGCTTTTTCTACTAAAGCAACTGGTTTTTTAGCTCTTAAATCTTTAGCTTTTATTGATTTTAATCCTCCAGGATATCCAGAGTGAGAATAATAGATTTTGTTTTCTTCTTTATTCGCTGTTAATAAAACTTTTTCAGCATTTATAACAATGATATTATCACCCATATCAACATTTGGTGTAAAAGTTGGTTTATTTTTTCCTCTTAAATAAGATGCAGCTAATACTGCTAAACGCCCCAACACTTGTCCTTCAGCATCTATAACATATCATTTTTTATTTGTTTCTAGATGCTTAACTATAGTAGTTTGTCTCATTTTACCTTCCTTAAATTTATATCTTAACTTTAATAATGTAACAGGTATATTAAATATGCTTTTAAATTATATTACTTTTTAAATAAAAAACAAATTTTTTGTTTGTTTCTTTTAAAAATAATAAAAAAACAATCTTTTTTAGATTGCTTTAAAATTATACTAATTCAATAATAGCCATTTTTGAATTATCACCTAATCTAGCAGGTAATTTTATTATTCTTGTGTATCCACCATTACGATCTTTATATTTTGGACCCACAACATCAAATAAATATGATAATGCGCTTTTACCATCTTTTGTTTTTACATCTCTTAAAAAAGACGCTGCTAAACGACGTGAAGCTAAAGTATTAGTTTTAGCTCTTGTGATTAATTTATCAACATGTTTTCTTAATTCTTTTGCTCTTGCTTCAGTTGTAGTAATTCTTCCGTGTACTATAACGTCTGTAGATAAAGAACGTAAAACATGTTTTCTTCATGTAGAATTACGTCTAAATAATTGTGTTGGATTAGCCATTTTTATTCTCCTTTCTTAAGTGAAATTCCACGTTCTTGTAACTTTTGGATTATTTCTTGAACTGATTTTTTACCTAAGTTTTTAACATTACTTAATTCTTCTTCATCGATTTTTTCTAAATCAGATACCGTTTTAAATCCAGCTCTTCTTAACGCATTTAATGATCTAACAGTTAAGTTTAAATCGTTAATGTCAATAGATTTATCTTTCGGAGTTTCTTCTTTAATTTTTTCCTCTTCAAAATAATCTTTTTCATTAATTTCAAGATTTTCAGTATTAGAAACTATTTTTAAATGTGCAATTAAAATTTTAGCCGCTTCTGCTATTGCGTCTTTAGCTTCTACAGTTCCATCTGTCTTAACATTAAATTCTAATCTTTCTTGAATAATGTTAGATGCGGAATTTAATTCATCTACCTTAAAATTAACATTTAAAACAGGTGAAAAATCTGAATCAACAGCTAATATTATTCCTGATTTTAATGAACTTTCTAATTCAGTTCCTTTTTCTGCGATTATTTTTTTATTATCTTCAAATGAAACAAACCCTCTACCTGAAGTTAAAAACATTTCAAATTTTAATGCATTTTTTTTGGAAATAGTAGCAATATGTTGATCAGGATTGACAATCACAACCCCCGCAGGGTATTTAATGTCATTCGCTGTTATATGAGTTCCTTCAAATTTTTCACTATCAAAACTTACTTTTATAGGTTCATTATCAACAAATACTTCTGGGTTATAAATAAATTTTATTTTCTTTAAATTATTTAAAATAATAACCACATCTTCTTCAACATTTTCCAATGCCATAAATTCATGATCTACATTTTCGATCTTAACAGCAAATGGAGCAACAGAAGAAACAGAAGATAAAATAGTTCTTCTTAATGCAGTTCCTAAAGTATTAGCAAAACCTCTTTCTAGTGGTTCTAAAACAAAAGAAGTAAAATAATCAGAATGTTTATTTTCTTTTTCTTCTTTGTAGTTTACTTTTGCTATTTTTTGCATAAACTAAAAAACCTCCCTATCTTTTTGTTTCTCTTTTTATTACTTTTCTTGGAGGTCTTGTACCATTATGTGGAATAGGTGTAACATCTTTAATTTCTGTTACTGTAATACCTGAAACTTCTATTTGTTTTCTAGCAGCATCTTTTCCAGGACCTAAACCTTTAATTTCTACTTTTACTTCTTTAATACCATGCTCTTTAGCGGCTTCTGAAGCAGCTGCAGCTGCTAAACCGGCTGCATAAGGGGTTTTTTTCTTAGTTCCTTTATACCCAATTGCTCCTGATGATGATCAAGCAATTACATTCCCTTTTTCATCTGAAAAAGTTACAATTGTATTTTGATGAGTTGAGTGAATATGAGCGATTCCGCTAGTAATATTTTTTCTTTTAATTTTTCTAGCCATATCTTATTTACCTTTCTTTCCAGCAACTGTTTTTCTTGGCCCTTTTCTTGTACGAGCATTTTTCTGTGTTACTTGCCCACGAACTGGTAATCCTTTTCTATGTCTAATTCCTCTATAACATTTGATTTCCATTAATCTTTTTATGTTAATAGCTACCTCACGACGTAAATCACCTTCAGTAGTATATTGTGAAGCAATATCTCTTATTTTTGATAATTGTTCTTCGCTTAAATCTTTAACACGAATATTTTCATCAATTTGAGCTTTGCTTAAAATTTCTTGGGCTCTTGATTTCCCAATTCCAAAAATATAAGTTAAAGAGATAACAACTCTTTTATTATTTGGAATTTCAACGTTTAAAATTCTAGCCATTCTCCCTATCCTTGTCTTTGTTTATGTTTTGGTAAAATACAGATAATTCTATTAATACCATTTCTTTTAATAATTTTGCAATCTTTACACATCTTTTTAACTGATGCTCTAACTTTCATAAGTCTCCTTTATTTGTGACGATAAACTATTCGTCCTCTAGTTAAATCATAAGGACTAATTTCTACATCAACAGTATCTCCTGGAATAATTTTAATATGATGTAATTTCATTTTTCCAGAAATATGAGCTTGAATAGTTAAATTGTTTTCTAATAAAACTTCATACTCCAATGCGTTGTGTGCTTGTGTTACCTTACCGATCATTTTTATTGCATCTTTTGCCATTTTTTTAAAATACCTCTTTATCTTTTTGTTGGTATTTAGTTATCAATTCTTTAGTTTTTAATTTTATTTCTTTAAAATAATTGACTCTTTTAAAGAAATACCTGGTCTTACTCAGATTAGATAAAACTAATGCCAGGTCTTATTAAAAACAATATTTAAATTATACTAAATTGTTATTTTTTTAATAATTATTTCTTTAAATTTCCAGATAAAACGATTCCTTTACCATTTTTTATCATAACAGTTTGTTCAAAATGAGAAGTTTTTTTTGAATTAAATTTAGGTACAACCGTTCATCCATCATTTAATATTTTAACTTGATCATTATCTTGTAAAATCATCGGTTCTATACATAAAACCATATTATCTCTTAATAAAATACCTTTATTGCCACTATCTCAATTATAAACATCTGGATCTTCATGTAATCTTTTACCTATACCATGACCACAAAATTCTTTTGTAGTATAGAATTTATTTTTTCTAATAGATTCTTCAATAGCTTTAGAAATATCGTTTAATCTTGCTCCCGGTTTAATAGCTTTCAATCCTGCTTGAAAAGCGTCTTCTGCAGTTTTAATTAATTTTTCGTTTTCTTCATTAAAATTTCCTATTGATTTAGAAAAAGCTGAATCTGAAAAATAACCTTTATAATTTACACCCATATCAATTGATATAAGATCGCCATCTTTTAAAATTCTATTATCCGGTATTCCGTGTATTAATTCATGATTTAGGGAAATACATATTGTATTTGGAAATCCTAAGTATCCTAAAAAAGCAGGTTTTGCTTCTCTTTTTATAATTTCATTATATGCTAATTTATCTAATTCTAAGAGAGTAACACCTTCTTGCGTTGAATCATAAATAATTTGCTTAACTTCCGCTAATATAGAAGCTGATTTTTTTATTAATTCAATTTCTCAATCTTTTTTTATTAAGTTTTTTTTCATAATTACTTTTGTTTCAGTAAATAATTAACTATTTCTTCTGGAGATTGTGTCGCTTCTATCTCTATTAAAATTTTCTTTTCTTTGTAAAAATCTACTAATACTTTTGTTTCTGAATTATAAACTTCTAATCTTCTAACGATTGATTCTTCTTCATCATCTTTTCTTTGTAATAATAAAGTATCATCATTTTCACATAAATTTATTTTTTTAGAAGGTTTAAAATCTAAGTGATAAGTTGCAGAACAAGTAGGACAATAACGTCTTTTTGAAAGTCTCTGAATTATTATTTCATTAGGCGCTGTTAATAAAATAACTTTAGAAATATTAGCCGATTCTAAATTGTCTAAAAAATTAGCTTGATTTATCGTTCTAGGATATCCATCTAAAATAAAATTAATGTTTTTAGAGTTTAATTCTTTAATTTTTTCCTCTACAATCGCATTAGTGATTTCATCAGGTACATAATTTCCGCTTTCAACTATGTTTTTTAATTCTAAACCTAATTTGGTTTTATTTCTAATAGCTGCTCTAAAAATTTCTCCTGTAGATAAATGAATTAAATCTGTTTTTTGTGACAACAAAGATGCTATTGTTCCTTTACCTACACCAGGAGCACCTAAAAAAATGATATTTTTTATCATAATAAATCCTCATTATTAGCTATTGTATTTCCATTTTTTCTTTCTAACAGTTTGTTTATTTTTTTTCTCTTTTGCGCTATTTTTTCTGACTGTTTTCTTGCTTTAATTTGACTAATTGTTTCTAGAGCCGTTGTAATTAAAATTATCATGGAAGTTCCGCCATATGTAATAGTTCTAGGCATACCTATCATTTGTAATACAGGTTCCAATGAACCTATTAAAACTAGATAAAAAGCGGAAAATATAGACAATCTAAGTACTATGGAAATTAAATAATCTTCTGTTTGTTCTCCTGGTCTTACTCCTGGAATAAAAGTAGAATTTTTAGCAAAATCTTCAGAAATTTTATCAATTCTAGATTGTTGTAAACCCATACCTATAGAAAAAATGAAAGTTATTATTATAAATAAAGTAAATCCAATGGGATCTGTTAATCTTAAACTTCTTTCGACATAATATCTAGTAGAAGAAGTATAAGGGTCTAGTAAACCCACAAATAATGTAGGTAAAGATAAAACTATAAGAGCAAATATTATAGGCATAACCCCCGCTGGATTTACTTTAATAGGTAAAACAGAAATATCTTTTATATTTTTAGACATTCCCGCCCCTGTTTGTTGAATTGGAATTTTTCTTTCTGCTAAATAAACATAAGCAATAATATAAACTAAAATTAAAAATCCAATTATATATATTCCAAAGAAAATAGTATTACTGATGAAGGAATTTGCATCAGATCCACCTAAAAAGTATTCATAAGAAGATCTAAATTTACTTGGTAATTGATTAGCAATACCTGCAAAAATTAATAAAGATGTTCCATTTCCTACACCTTTATCGGTTATTTGTTCTCCTAAAAATAAAGAAAACAAAGAACCGCTAATGAGTATACAAGGTAAAATAAAATATTTAAAATAACCTGAATTATTATTTAAATAAACAAAACTTCCAATACTTTCATTATTATCAAATATAGTTCTTATTAAAACTATAGATTGAATAATAGAAATAACAACTGTTAAAAGTCTTGTTATTATATTTATTTTACGCCTACCTAGCGGTCCTGATTGACTTAATCTATGAATAGGAGGAAATAATTTAGTTTGTGCTACCATCATAATTAAGGATGCGGTAATAAAAGGACCGATCCCTAATGCGACAATAGAAAAACTTGTTAACCCTCCTCCACCAACTATATTTATTATTCCTAAAAATGAATTTGGATCAATTGATTGACTTCTATTAACACTAACACCAGGTAATGTTATTGTAGTAGCTATTATAAAAATTGTCAAAATTCATAAAGTAAATAATATTTTTTTAGTTAAAATGTTTTCTCTGGAAAATTTTTGAATTTTATGTTTTAAATTTAAATAAGCTCTAGAAAAAAGTAATCCAATTCTTATAAATGCTTTTTTAAATTTATTAAACATATTTTAAACCAATTCTATTTTTCCACCTAATTTTTCAACTGCTTCTTGAGCAGATTTTGAAGAAGCGTTAACTTCAATAAACAACTTTTTAGTTAATTGTCCTGAAGATAATAATTTAATAGGCATTGTTCTTCTTCTAACTAGTCTATTATCATACAATTTTTCAATTGTAACTTTTTCACCATCTTTAAATGTAGAATCTAACTTCCCTAAAGAAATAACTTGATATTCAATTTTATTTACATTATTAAATCCAATTTTTGGTAAACGTCTGAATAATGGATTTTGACCACCTTCAAATCCAGGTCTTACAGTTCCACGTTTCTTTTGTCCTGATTGTCCTTTACCGGCTTGTTTTCCTTTACCAGCTGCATGACCACGACCTTTACGATGTTTTTCTTTTCTTGAACCCTCAGTGCTTTTTAATGTATTTAATTTTAATGACATACTTTCCTCCTGGGTTATTATTTATTACTTAATAGATCTTCAACTTTTATATCTCTTAGATCAGCAATTTTTTCAACTGTTCTAAGTTTTTGTAAAGCAATAATTGTAGCTCTAACTATATTTGCTTTTGTTCTTGATCCATAAGTTTTTGTATAAATATTTGAATATCCTGCTAATTCTACAACTGAACGAACTGTTCCTGAAGCTATTATCCCTTTTCCTTTAGGTGCTGGTTTTAGCATTACTTTTGATGCTAAAAATTTTTGAGTAATTTCGTGCGGAACAGTTGCTGCTTCATCAACTATTGGAACTGTTATTAAATTATTTTGTGCATCTTTTATAGCTTTTTTAATAGCATCTTGCACTTCATTTGCTTTACCGTGTCCAAATCCAACTTTCCCTTTTTTATTTCCTACTACAGCATATGCTGAGAAAGAAAATCTTCTTCCACCTTTAACTACAGTAGTAACTCTAGCTATATCAATAACTTTTTCTTCAAATTCATTTACTACAGGTTTATTGAAATCTCTTTTTGGTTTAGAAAATTTACGACGATTATTATTTTCTTTATTGTTTTCTTTAATTTCTGCTACTTTTTCTTTTGTAGCCACTATTTTTTTAGTAGGGGCTGCTTTTTTAATTTCTTCTTTTTTGTTTTCTGTATTTTCCATTATTAAAATTTAACCCCTTCTTTTCTTACAGCTTCTGCAAAAGCCTTTACTCTTCCGTGATAAATATAACCTGAACGATCAAAAACAATAGATTCTATTTTTAATTCTTTAATTTTCTTTCCCATTAAAGTTCCTAAACTTTCAGCAAGTTTAATATTTCCGCTATATTCTTTATGTTTTAAAGTAGAAACAGAAGCTAATGTGACTCCTTTTGTGTCATCAATTAATTGTGCATAAAAATTAGTTAGTGATTTAAAAACAGATAAACGAGGTTTATTAGCTGTACCTAAAGTTAATTTAGATTTGATTCTATAATGTTTTTGAATTCTAGCTTTATTTCTTGACATTTTAGCCATTTATAATACCTAACCTCTAATATTATTTAGAAGCTTTTTTCCCTTCTTTACGTCTAATAACTTCATTTTTATACATAATACCTTTTCCTGAATATGGATTAGGTTTTCTAACTTCTCTTATAACTGCTGCTAATTGACCAACTTGCTGTTTATCATTTCCTGAAATGATAATAGAAACAGGTTTAGGAACTTCTACTTTAAGTGTAGAAGGAATATCTACTAAAACAGGATGTGAATAACCAGCTAATATCTCTATTTGATTTCCTTTTAAAGTAGCTTTATATCCAACACCTTTAATTTCGATTTCTTTTCTAAATCCTACACTAACACCTTGTATCATTCCTGAAAGTAGTGAATTTGTTGTACCATGCAATTGTTTGGTGTGTTTTTCTTCGTTTATTCTTTCTGTTGTAACTTGATTATTTTCTACTTTTATAACTATTAAAGGAGAAAATGTTCTAGTTAATTCTCCTAATTTACCTTTTACAGTTACTATATTTTGTTTTACCAATACTTCTGTTCCTGAAGGTATTAATAATACTCTTTTACCAACTCTAGACATTATTATCAAATGTAAGCAACGATTTCGCCACCAACATTTTCCTTTCTAGCTTCTTTATCTGTTAAAAGACCTTTTGATGTAGAAATAATAACTGTACCGTAACCTGATAATACTTTAGGTAAATCATTAACTGAAGAATAAACTTTTAAACCTGGTTTTGATATTCTTTTAATTCCAGTAATTGCACTTGTTGTTCCTTTATATTTTAACTCTACAACAAGTTTCTTATTAACACCTTCACCTGAAACTTCAAAGTTTTGAATGTACCCTTCTCTTTTGATGATTTCTAAAATTTTATGTTTTTTATTAGAATGTGGGATTTCAACTATTTTATGTTTTCTCATAAATGCATTTTTGATTCTTACAATCATATCTGCAATTGGATCAGTAATTATAGCCATAATTATCAACTCGCTTTCTTAATACCAGGAATTTTTCCTTCATGTGCTAATTTTCTAAAACAAATACGACAAATTTTAAATTTTCTTAAAACAGCGTGTGGACGACCACATAATTCACATCTAGTATATTCTCTAACTTTAAATTTTTTATGTTTTTTTGCTTTTACTTTTAATGATGTCTTTGCCATTTTTCTCCTATTTATCTGCCTTACCAAAAGGCATTCCTAATTGTTCTAATAAAAACCTTGCTTCTTTGTCTGTATTTGCAGTTGTAACAATAATTACATCTAATCCCTTAATTTTTCTAATTTTATCAAAACTAATTTCTGGGAAAATAATTTCTTCTTTTATCCCTAAAGAATAATTTCCTCTTCCATCAAAAGCTTTAGGATTAACTCCTCTAAAATCTCTAATTCTAGGTATAGCAACATTTATAAGTTTACTTAAAAAGTCTCACATTTTTTCTCTTCTTAATGTTACTTTAGCACCCATAGGCATACCTTCACGTAATTTTCATGAAGCTAATGATTTTTTTGCAACTGTTTGATATGGTTTTTGTCCTGAAATTAATGTCATTTCATTCATAACTTCTTCTATAGCTTTAGAATTAGTAACTTCTTTACCAGCTGTCATATTTAAAACAATTTTTTCAATTTTTGGTAATTGCATCACTGACTTATAGTTGAATTTTTCTTGTAAATTCTTTTTTATTTCTTTTTCATATTTTTCTTTTAATGTCATATTGAATTTAAAATTACCTTTCTATATTGTTTTTCCTGTTTTTTTGACAACACGCACTTTTTTTCCGTTTATTAATTTATAACCAATTTTTGAATATTGTGCTGGTTTATCTTTTGTTGCTTTTTTAACTAATAAAGCTACTTTAGAAACATGTATTGGGAATTCTTTAACTTCTATTGATCCTTCGTTTTTTGTTTGAGAAGGTTTATTATGTTTTGTCTTTTTATTAACATCTTTTACTATTACTTTTTGTGTTTTTGGATAAACTTCTAATACTTGTCCTATTTTACCTTTATTTGAACCTGAAATAACTATTACTTCATCATTTTTTCTAATTTTCATATTTAATAATTATTCCTTTCTTATAAAACTTCAGGAGCAAGTGATACTATTTTAGAATATCCCTTATCTCTTATTTCTCTAGCTATAGGCCCAAAAACACGAGTTCCTCTTGGGGAACCATCTTCTTTAATGATAACTACTGCATTATCATCGAATTTAATATGTGAACCATTTTTTCTTTTGATTCCATATGTTGAACGAACAATAACCGCTTTAACAACTTGTCCTTCTTTTACTATTCCATTTGGAAGAGCTTTTTTAACTGAACATACTATAACATCACCTATATTTGAAGATTTTTTAACAGAACCACCTAAGTTTCTGATTAAACCTACTTCTTTTGCACCTGAATTATCAGCTACAACTAATCTCGAAAGCTCTTGAACCATTATTTAGCTCCTTCTTTTGCTTTTTCACGAATTTCAACTAATCTAAAAGTTTTGGTTTTAGAAAAAGGTCTTGTTTCACTAATTTTTACAATATCACCTAAAGAAGCTTCTTCTTTTTCGTCGTGTGTTGCAAATCTTTTAGTTACTTTAAATCTCTTACCATATAAAGGGTGTTTTACATAAGTATCAACTGCTACTATTATAGTTTTTTGATTTTTATCCGAAACTACTTTACCAATTAATGTTTTTTTAGTGTTTTTTCTTTCCATTTTTATTTTCCACCTTTAGTTGCATTTTCTTGTTGTTTAATAGCTGTTAAAACTCTTGCAATATTTTTTCTAATTTCTTTAATTTGATGTGTTTTATCTAAACGTGATGTCGCATTTTTAAATCTTAATGAAAATAATTCTGCTTTATATTCAGTTACTAATTTTTCTAGTTCTGAAAGAGATTTATTTTTTAATTCTTTGAATTCCATTATTTATCTCCTTCTTCATTTGCTTTAACTATTTTTCATTTAACAGGTAATTTATGACCACCTAGTCTTAAAGCATCTTTAGCTATTTCTTCTTTTACACCAGAAACTTCAAACATCATAGTATTAACCTTAACAACTGCTACTCATTTTTCTGGTGAACCTTTACCTGAACCCATACGAACTCCTATAGGTTTAGAAGTTAATGATAAATGAGGGAAAATTCTAATATGAACATCTCCTTCACGACCCATTCTTCTAGTTATAGCAATCCTTGCTGATTCTATTTGTCTAGCTGTAACTCAAGCTGAAGTTGTTGCTTGAAGACCGAATTCTCCAAATGAAACTTTATTTCCTTTGTGAGCTTCTCTTTTATCGTGAGAAATTCTAAAATTTCTTCTATATTTGGTTCTCTTAGGTTGTAACATTATTTATCACCCTCTTTAACCTCTCCTAAAGAAATTCAAACTTTAACACCTAAAGCTCCGTATGTGGTATGAGCTGTTGCTTGAGCATAGTCAACATTTTGTCTTAAAGTGTGTAATTTCATTTCACCTTCAGAATAACCTTCAGCACGCGCCATTTCAACACCATTAAGTCTACCTGATACTTGTGTTTTAATTCCTTTTGCTCCAGATTTTAAAGCTACTTTAATTGCAAATTTTTGCGCAACTCTAAATGAACCTCTGTTTTCTAATTTAATAGCTATTTGTTCTGCTACTAAACGAGCATTTATTTCAGGTTTATCTAATTCTATAACTTCTATATTTAGATTAAGTTTTTTATTTTTAACAAATTTTTGAATATCAGTTGTAAATTTTTTGACGTTTTCTCCGCCTTGACCTAATACAACTCCTGGTTTTGCAGTATGTATTATTAAAGAAACTTTGTTATTTTGATCTCTTCTTATTTCTACTTTTCCAATTTGATATTCTCTAACAAATTTTTCTACATATTCTCTTATTTTAACATCTTCTA
Source organism: Mesomycoplasma molare (assembly GCF_024918955.1). Taxonomy (NCBI): domain Bacteria; kingdom Bacillati; phylum Mycoplasmatota; order Mycoplasmoidales; family Metamycoplasmataceae; genus Mesomycoplasma; species Mesomycoplasma molare. The sequence goes on along the minus strand of NZ_CP103423.1, from coordinate 96,924 downwards.
ATAAATAAGTAGAGAAGTGAGATTTATCAGCAAATCAATTAACATTGTGTTTTTTTGTAATTCCATATCTAAATCCATTTGGATTAACTTTTTGTCCCATTTTATTCTCCTACTACTATTTTTCTATAACTGTTATTGATAAGTGTGATGTTCTTTTTAAAATTGAATATGCAGTACCTTTAGATCTTGGTTGGAATCTTTTATATGTAGGACCTTCATTAACTTGAACTTCGCTAACATATAAATTTTCACCATTCATACCAAAGTTATTTACAGCATTTGCTATTGCTGAATTTAAAAGTTTTATAAAAAGTTTTGATGATTTTTTATTTGTATTATGTAGGATAGAAAGTGCTTCGTTTGTTTTTTTACCACGGAATAAATCAGCTACTAAACGTGCTTTTTGAGCTGATACTCTTTGCATTTTAACTTGCGCTATTGCTTTTTGCATTATTTTTTCTTCCCTTTATCTGCACCATGTCCTGTATAAGTTCTAGTTGGAGAAAATTCTCCTAACTTATGTCCTACCATATCATCTGTAATAAAAACATCATTAAAAATTTTTCCATTGTGAACTTGGAATGTTAAACCAACAAATTGAGGAAAGATTGTAGATCTTCTAGATCATGTTTTTATTGGTTTTTTATTTTTTTGTTCATTCATTAATTCAACTTTTTTTAGTAAAGATAAATCAGCAAATGGACCTTTTTTAAGTGATCTAGCCATTATTATTTACTTTCCTTTCTTCTTCTTATAATTAATTTAGTTGAAGATTTTTTATTATTTCTAGTTTTAACTCCAAGAGCTTTTTTACCTCATGGGGTTAATGGAGATTTTCTACCAATAGGTTGTTTTCCTTCCCCTCCACCATGTGGGTGATCAATAGGGTTCATAACAGAACCACGAACTGTAGGTCTAATACCTAAATGTCTATTTCTACCAGCTTTACCTATGTTAACTAGTGAGTGTTCTTCATTTCCAACTACACCTATTGTTGCTCTACATCTTGATAAAATTCTTCTATATTCACCTGATTTTAATTTTAAAACAACATATTTCCCATCTTCATCTTTACCTTGAATTTGAGCAGATGCACCAGCAGAACGAGCTATTATTCCTCCTCCACCAGGTTGCATTTCTATATTATGTACCACAGTACCTTCAGGTATGTTGTATAAAGGTAAACTATTTCCTTCTAAAATATCAACTTTTTCACCAGAAATAATTTTTTGACCTATTTTGATACCTTTAGGAGAAAGTATGTAACGTTTTTCCCCATCTGAATAAACAACTAAAGAAATATTTGCTGATCTATTTGGATCATATTCAATTGTTTTAATTGTTCCATAAATATTATCTTTATTTCTTTTAAAATCTATAATACGGTATTTTCTTTTATTTCTCCCACCTTTATGACGAGTAGTTATCTTACCTTGATTATTTCTACCTGATTTTTTAGGTAAAGTTACTAATAAACTTTTTTCAGGTTCATGACCTGATAAATTTTGTTTATAGTCAAGGCTAGTCATACCACGACGTCCATTTGAAGTAGGTTTATAATGCTTAATTGCCATTATTACTCCTTATAAATATACTTTAAAATATTGTTATCTTTAAAGTCCTTAATGATGCTAAATTATTTTTTAGCTAATTTTTCTGAAACTTTTTTTGCTACTTCTTCTGCAGATTTTGAAGTTTTTACTTCTTTTTTAGTTTCTTCAACTTTTAAATTATTTTCTTCAGATGCACTAATTGTATCTACATCTTCGTTTAATATTGCTATTGTTTGACCTTCTACTAATTTAACAATTGCTTTTTTATATGAATTAGTAAAACCTTTGAATCTTCCTAATTTAGTTGCTTTTTTAGGAACATTGAAAATATTAACTTTTTCTACTTTTACATCAAAAATAAATTCAACAGCTTTTTTAACTTCGCTTCTATTTGTTCTTCTATCAACAGCAAAAACATAAACGCCTTCATTCATTTTTGAATAACTTTTTTCAGTTAGAATTGGATATTTAATTATTTCATTTATATTCATTATTTAACCAACCCTTCTAAATATTTGATATCTTCTTTTCCGATAATTAAAACATCTGCTTGAATTAATTGTTCTACAAGAATTGATGTTACTTTTGTCACAACAACATTTTGTAAATTATTTGATGATTTAAATACTTTTTCGTCGTTTGATATTATTAATATATTTCTTAATTTTTCAACTTTTAATTCTGTTAATTCTTTAACAATGCTTTTTGTAGAATAATCATTTAATTTAAAACTTTTAACAATAACTTGATTATTTTTAGCTAATTGTGATAATGCTCCAAAAAATGCTAAACTTCTTACTTTTTTATTAACTTTTAAATTGTAATTTCTTTCATTTGTAGGACCAAAAGCTCTTCCTCCACCTACTCAAATTGGTGATCTCATTGAACCAGCTCTAGCTCTACCTGTACCTTTTTGTCTTCAAGGTTTTTTTCCTGTTCCGCTTACTTCTGCTCTACTTTTAACTTTGTGAGTACCTTGTCTTCTAGAAGCTCTTTCTGATAATATTACATCAAATATTGCCTGTGAATTTATTGTTTCAATACCAAATACTGACTTAGGTAAATTTACAGTTTTAGCTAATTCAGGTGTTTTTGTAGATTTTGATGTTTTAACTACCACTTTTGTACTACTTGTTTTTACAGATGTTCTTTTTGAAACTGGAGTTTTTTTAACAGTGTTTTCCATTATTTTTCTCCTTCTGTTTTATTTTGAGCATCATCTAATAATTTTTTCATTTCTTCTACAGACATTTCCATGTGTAATTCAACATTATGTTTTTTAGCTAATTCGAATAAATGATTTTTTTCTAATGTTTCTTGTAAATTAACTAATTCTACAGCTGTTTTAGAAGGTAATTGTTTAACTGCTTCTTTTACGATTACAAATGAATTTTTAGGACCTGGAACAGACCCTTTAACTATTAAAATGTTATTTTCTAGATCGATTTTTAATATCTCTAAATTTTGAACTGTTCTTCTAACATTCCCCATTTGCCCAGGCATTGTCATACCCTTAACAACTTTGTTTCCTGAAATATCTCCTAATGAACCAGTTTGTCTTAGTGGTTGAGAACCTCCCCCTCCACCATGTGATTTTGGCCCAATAGCTTGATTATGTCTTTTAATAGTACCAGCAAAACCTTTTCCTTTTGAAGTTCCTACTACGTCAACAAGTTCTCCAACTTTAAAAATTGAAGAATCAACATTTTGACCTAATTCAAAACCAAGCATATTTCTAATTTCTTTTACGAAGCGCTTAGGTGTTGTATTTGATTTTTTAAAATGCCCTTGTTCAGGTTTGTTTTGTCTAGAATTTTTTTTATCTTCTAATCCTAATTGAACTGAATTATAACCATCTTTTTCTTTTGTGAAAATTTGTGTTACAACATTTGGTTTAACCTCTATAACAGTAACTGGTAATAAATTACCCGAATCTGTATATAGTTGAGTCATTCCAATTTTTTTTCCTAAGATTCCTTTCATATTTCTCCTTTTATTTTGTATCTAATAATATTTGAGCACCAATTGGTAATTCTAATCTTTTTATTTTATCTAATGCTTCTTTAGAAACATTTGATATTATTATTAACCTTTGATGTGTTCTACTTTCAAATTGCTCACGTGAAGTTTTATTTACGTGCACAGATCTTAAAATAGTAAATACTTCTCTTTTTGTAGGTAATGGCACAGGTCCACTAAATTTTACTTTTAATTCTTTTAATAAATTAACTAATTTCAATGAAGCACTATCAACTATTTTATGATCAAACGCTTTTAATTTTATTTTTAATTTATCATTCATTAAATGTTGTTCCTTTCTGTTCTTATTTTATTGAACTAAGACTCCACATAAAAACCGTACAACGAATAACAACTAATCTCGGAGTATCGCAACCTTATGCTTCAAAGTCTAAAATTACATTTAGAATTATACATTATTTTTTGAAAAAAAGAATAAATAAACTAATTATTAGTAACTTAAAATTCTAATATAAAATCAAATTCTTTTTCCTCTTCTTCGCTGTGATAATGCGAAATCGATATAATAATAGCATTTTTCTTTTTCGATATATTATTAATTATTTTTATTCTAGTATCTTTATCAATCGCAGAAAGAGCTTCATCTAAAATTAAAATATTTTTTTCTTCAAAATAAAATCATCTAGCTATTTTTACTCTTTGTTTTTGACCTGTTGATAATTTATCAAAAGATTGATTTAAATCAAAATCAATAAGTGCGTTATCCTTTACGTATTTGTTTTTTTGAGAGGCTATTTTATCAAATAAAGTTAATACACTCTCAGCACTAATGTTATATTCTAATTCTTGATTATTTATATAAATCAAATTATCATAAAGATTAAAGAAATCCTCTTCTTTAGCTTGCTTAGAATTAAAATAAATTTCGGCATTATAATAATTTTTATTTAAATTATTTAATAAAATGTTTATTAAACTAGTTTTTCCTATTCCTGATTTTCCTTTAATTAAATATTTTTTATTTTGCAAGAATTTATAATTAAAATTATTGAAAACATAATTATTATTAAATTTTAAATTTAAGTTTTTAATTTCCATTTCTTTAATTTCGTATTTTTTAAATTCGTTTTTGTTATCCAAAATTTTAAATTTTTCTATTCTTTCTTCCAAATTTTTATTTATCTTGAATTCTTTATAATCTTCTAGACTTTCTTTTGTTAAATTTTTAATAGAAGAAAAAATGCTTTCAGATATAGAAACTATTATTTTACTAATCGGATTGAAAATAGTAATAAGAGAAAAAGAAATAAAATTTATTTGTTCTATAAAGGCATTAATAAAATTTTCCATAAAGAGAAATTTAGATTTTTTTCTATATAAATGGGTGTTTTTTCTATGAATTTCTAATAAAGTTAAATTTGATGAATTTGAAAAATTATTCATTTTATTAAATCAATAAAAAAATTTAAAATTGCTAACTAAATCACTAAAATGAGCCATTTTATTTTTCTTAATTTCTAAATATTTTTTATTCATTTTTTTGGTTTTCTTTGCTGCATAATAAGGAAAAAATATTGATGAAAATAGAGAAAAAAATATAAAGAGTAAAAATAATAAAATTCATGGTGATAAAATTATCGATTCTACTATTATAAAAATTAATAAACAAAAAAATAATGATATGTTTCAAAATATATTGTAGAAAATTTCAACATAATTTGTTATATATTGATTTAAATTAATTTCTAAATCAAATATATATTCAGTAACACTACTTTCTTTTATTTTTGAAGGTTTATAATTTTTTAACGAATTAAATATTTGACTTTTTTTATAAACAGTTATTACATAAATTTGTTTTTTTATAAAAATATTAGCGAAAGATTTGAATGATTGTCATAAGAGTTCTAAACTTAATGATAACAACTGATATACAAAGAAATTTGCACTATTTCTTTCAGAAAAATTGAATAATATCTTTATAGCTTCTATTTGAAAAAATAATGAAAATAAATTTACTATTATTAAGAATAATAAATATGCAAAAATAAAATAACTATTTTTATCTTTTAAAATGATCTTTCTCATCTTTTAATTCTATGACCTTATCAAAATTATGTTTTTCTAAATCTAAATTATGAGATACTTCTATATAAATTAATGATTTTTTCATTATTATTTCCCTTACTTTTTTAGCTGTTTCTTTATCTATATTATTAAATGTCTCATCTAAAATTATAATTTTTTGCTTCTTTGAAAAAATGACTCTTGCTAAAAGAATTTTTTGTTTTTGTCCTTCACTTAAATTCTTTGCATTTAAATTTAAATCTATATCTAAATCTAATATTTTTAAAATGTTTTTAACTTCTTCAATATTGTAATCTTTTTCATATAAAGTTATATTATTTATTATACTATCTTGTAAAACAATATTATTAGAATCTAAAAAAGTAATATTTTTAACTATTTCTTCAGGTTGTATTAGTTTTATATTTATATCATTTCAAAAAATCTCGCCTTTATAATCTAATTCTTCGCTTTTTGTTATCAATTTTAATAACATACTTTTACCTATTCCTGATTTTCCTGTTATTAATAATTTTTCGCCAAGATTAAGTTTTAAATTTAATTCTTGAAAATTTGCTAGAAGTGATTTTCTTATTTCTAAAGATTGAAAATTAATATTTTTTTCTTGTTCAGAATTAAATTTATTTATATTAATAAAACTTTTCATTTCCATTTTAACATCTTTAGCTATTTTAAAAGCAGGAATTGTTCTGTAAATATCAACAACAGTTTTTAATCAAAAAGAGATGGTGATAATAGAAATTAAAAATATAGAACTGGTAAAATTAAAAATTTGATAATAACTAAAAGTTGCAATTAAAATAATAGGTATTATTAAAGAAATGCTTAAAATTATTTGATTTAAAAAATCTAATAAATAAAATTTCTTGTCATTTTTATACATTTTTAGTTGATTTGTTTTAATTTTACTAAAACTACAACGAAATCACTTTTCTCTTTTATTTAAAAAGAAAAAATCTTCGTAAATTTTTAGATAGTGTTCTATATTGTATCTATTTTCTTCCTCTAGATCTATATTTTTATAATTATATTTGGTCATTTTAAATAAACTAAAATTAAAATATAAAATCAGTATTATAGCTAGTAAAAGGCAAACAATCCCTATTATCCAATGAAAATAAAATAATATAAATAATAAAATTATAATTTTAGAAACATCTTCTATCAATAAAAAAATTGGCTCATAAAAATAATTCAAAAATTGATTAGGTAATTCATAAGAATAGTATAAAAGATTATCAGAAGTTTTTTGTTCAAGTTTTTTTGGTGTAGAATTGGATATTTTAGTAATTACTTCATTGTTTATTTTATGGATTATAGATAATAATTTGTTTTTATACTTTATTTTATAAAGATAATTTAAATAAACATTAAATAACGTCATTAAAAGCGATAATAAAGAAAAAATAAATATTGAGTATAATTTTTCATTATTGATAATGTTATCAAAAACTTTAAACAGAAATAGAAATGAAATTCCTAATATTATACTTTTTAAAACAGCTAATAATATTAATGTAAACATTTCTTTTTATTTATAAAAAATAATCTTAATTTTCTCTTCATATTTTTCAAATAATTTAAAAGTTTTGAATAAAATTTTATATACTCTTTTGTTTTATATATTTATTTAATAGTAATTATATTATAAAAATAAAGGAGAATAGTTCTTTCAAAACTGAATAGCAATTTATTACTCAATTAAATTAAATACCTAAGAATTTAGCTATTAAATCAATCAATTTATTAGTATTGGTTAGCTCAATGTATTACTACACTTACACACCCAACCTATCAACCTCATCGTCTATAAGGAATTTCAAGGGAACATTAATCTCTGAGGAGGCTTCCCGCTTAGATGCCTTCAGCGGTTATCCTTTCCGTATTTAGCTACCCAGCTATGCTTCTGGCGAAACAACTGGAGCACCAGTGATACGTCCGCTCCGGTCCTCTCGTACTAAGAGCAGCTCTCATCAATATTCCAACGCCCACATCAGATAGGGACCGAACTGTCTCACGACGTTCTGAACCCAGCTCGCGTACCGCTTTAATTGGCGAACAGCCAAACCCTTGGAACCGACTCCAGCTCCAGGATGCGATGAGCCGACATCGAGGTGCCAAACCTTCCCGTCGATGTGATCTCTTGGGGAAGATAAGCCTGTTATCCCCGGGGTAGCTTTTATCCGTTGAGCGACGGCCATTCCACAATGTACCGCCGGATCACTAAGTCCTGCTTTCGCACCTGCTCGACTTGTAGGTCTCGCAGTCAATCACACTTTTACCTTTGCGCTCTTCATATGGTTTCTGACCATACTGAGTGTAACTTTGAACGCCTCCGTTACCTTTTAGGAGGCGACCGCCCCAGTCAAACTACCCACCACGCACTGTCCCCCTCCCAGATAATGGGAGCAGGTGAGAAAATCAATATAACAAGGGTGGTATTTCAAGGTTGACTCCATAAGAACTAGCGTCCTTACTTCAAAGTCTCCCACCTATCCTACACATGTTAGACCAATTTTCAATACGAAGCTATAGTAAAGCTCCACGGGGTCTTTTCGTCTTGATGCGGGTACCCAGCGTTTTCACTGGGACCATAATTTCACCGAGTCCAATGTTGAGACAGTGGGGAGATTGTTACGCCTTTCGTGCAGGTCAATAATTAGTTGACAAGGAATTTCGCTACCTTAGGACCGTTATAGTTACGGCCGCCGTTCACCCGGGCTTCATTTCACTGCTTCGCATAAAGCTTACAGCTCCACTTAACCTTCGGGCACTGGGCAGGCGTCACCCCCTATACATCGTCTTGCGACTTAGCAGAGAGCTGTGTTTTTGATAAACAGTCACCCCCCCCATTTTACTGTGGCCTACTTAATGTAGGCATCCCTTCTTGCGAACTTACGGGATAATTTTGCAGAGTTCCTTAACATTGGTTTTCTCGCTCGCCTTAGAATACTCATCTTGGGAACGTGTGTCCGTTCTCGGTACAGGTTCCTATAAAATTAACGCTAGAAGCTTTTCTTGGAAGCATGAAATCATATAATTCGTTACTTGATCTCTCTTTCACTATGCATAACATCTCAAAGTTATGATGACCGGATTTGCCAAATCATCCTTCTTAATGCTTACCCCACAATCCAATAAGTGGTAATACTATCCTTCTCCGTCACTCCATCACTTTTATAGGAAGTATAGGAATATTAACCTATTATCCATCGACTATGCTTTTCAGCCTCATCTTAGGTCCTGACTAACCCTGGGTGGACGAACCTTGCCCAGGAAACCTTTCCCAATAGGCGTCGGAGATTCTCACTCCGAATCGTTACTCATGCCGGCATTCTCACTTCTAAGTACTCCACTAATTCTTACGATTTAGCTTCACCGCCACTTAGAACGCTCCTCTAACGTACTTTCGTACCCGTAGCTTCGGTATTATGTTTAGTCCCGTTACATTATTGGCGCAAGATCTCTTGACTAGTGAGCAATTACGCACTCTTTAAATGATGGCTGCTTCTAAGCCAACATCCTAGTTGTTTATGAAACCTCACAACCTTTCTCACTTAACATAATTTTGGGACCTTAGCTGACGATCTGGGTTGTTTCCCTCGCGACCACGGACGTTATCACCCATGTTCCGACTGCATAGTAATACACACTGGTATTCGGAGTTTGATTATAGTCAGTACAGCTAGGCGCCGCCATTCCATATTCAGTGCTCTACCCCCAATGTTTAACACTACACGCTAGCCCTAAAGCTATTTCGAGGAGAACCAGCTATCTCCAGGTTCGATTGGAATTTCACCCCTATCCACAAGTCATCCGGGCACTTTTTAGCGTACTACGGTTCGACCCTCCACTTAGTTTTACCTAAGCTTCAGTCTGCTCATGGATAGATCACCTGGTTTCGGGTATATATCAACATACTATAATCGCCCTATTCAGACTCGGTTTCCCTACGGCTCCGTTTTTTTCCACTTAACCTCGCATGTTAACATAACTCGCCGGCCCATACTGCAAGATGTACGCCATCACTCATTAACGAGCTCTGACTAATTGTAAGTATACGGTTTCAGAATCTATTTCACTCCCCTCTCGGGGTTCTTTTCACCTTTCCCTCACGGTACTGTTTCACTATCGGTGTCTGGTTAGTATTTAGCCTTACCGGGTGGTCCCGGCAGATTCAGACAGGGTTTCACGTGCCCCGCCCTACTCAGGATACATTCAAGAGAATTTATTATTTCGTTTACGGGGATATCACCCTCTATGTCAAAGCTTCCCAACTTTTTCAACTATAATAAATTTTTGTAACTCTATATAGAATGTCCTACAACCCCATCAAAATGATGGTTTGGGCTCTTTCGCTTTCGCTCGCCACTACTAACGAAATCATTATTTATTTTCTTTTCCTGTTGCTACTAAGATGTTTCAATTCACAACGTGTCTCGCCTTTATAACTATGTATTCATTATAAAGCAACTGAAGTTTATTCAGCTAGGTTCCCCCATTCGGAAATCCCCGTATCATAGCTCAATCCAGCTCCACGAGGCTTATCGCAGGTATTCACGTCCTTCATCGACTTCCAGACCCAAGGCATCCACCATATACTCTTACTTATTTAAAAGCTAATATAACTTATTTATTAAGCCTATTGTTTTTGATTTGTATTTCTAAGGTATCTAATTTAATTCTAACTTTTTACAGTTAGACTCGGTTTTTGTATTGTAATGTCGTTGTTGAAATATTTAAAAAAAATATTTGCTATTCAGTTTTCAAAGAACTATTTTGAAAGTTAAATCTTTCAAAACTAAGTGCAAAACTCTTTGGCTAAGCCCATAATATGAATTATTAAAAATTATAAAATGCCAAATTATAAAAAGATGTCTATGTACTCCGTAGAAAGGAGGTGATCCATCCCCACGTTCTCGTAGGGATACCTTGTTACGACTTCACCCCAGTCATCGGTCCTGCCTTAGACAGTCGTCTCCGAAGTTAACTAACCGGCTTCGGGCATTACCAACTCCCATGGTGTGACGGGCGGTGTGTACAAGACCCGAGAACGTATTCACCGCAGCGTAGCTGATCTGCGATTACTAGCGAATCCGACTTCATGAAGTCGAGTTGCAGACTTCAATCCGAACTGAGATTGGTTTTTTGAGGTTTGCTCCATGTCACCATATTGCTTCTCTTTGTACCAACCATTGTAGCACGTGTGTTGCCCCACTCGTAAGAGGCATGATGATTTGACGTCGTCCCCACCTTCCTCCTGGTTACCCAGGCAGTCTCTCTAGAGTCCTCAACTTAATCTAGTTACTAAAGACAAGGGTTGCGCTCGTTGCTGGACTTAACCAAACATCTCACGACACGAGCTGACGACAACCATGCACCATCTGTCACCTTGTTAACCTCCGCTATATCTCTATAGCATTGCAAGGGATGTCAAGAGTGGGTAAGGTTCTACGCGTATCTTCAAATTAAACCACATGCTCCTCCGCTTGTGCGGGTCCCCGTCAATTCCTTTAAGTTTCACTCTTGCGAGCATACTACTCAGGCGGATCATTTAATGCGTTAGCTGCATCGGTAAATTCTCTACCAACTAATGATCAACGTTTACGGCGTGGACTACCAGGGTATCTAATCCTGTTTGCTCCCCACGCTTTCGTTCCTCAGTGTCAATATACAACCAGTTAGCTGCCTTCGCCTATTGGTGTTCTTCCTAATATCTACGCATTCCACCGCTTCACTAGGAATTCCGCTAACCTCTTTGTAATTCCAGTTTGCCAGTATCCAAAGCGGGCTGGAGTTGAGCTCCAGTATTTAACTTCAGACTTAACAAACAACCTACGAACTCTTTACGCCCAATAATTCCGGATAACGCTCGCGACCTATGTATTACCGCGGCTGCTGGCACATAGTTTGCCATCGCTTTCTAACAAGGTACCGTCAGTTTTAAGGCATTTCCTCCTTAAATTTTTCTTCCCTTGCAACAGCAGTTTACAACCCGAAGGCCTTCATCCTGCACGCTGTGTCGCTCCATCAAGCTTTCGCTCATTGTGGAAAATTCCCTACTGCTGCCTCCCGTAGGAGTCTGGGCCGTATCTCAGTCCCAGTGTGGCCGTACAGCCTCTCGGCCCGGCTAAACATCATCGCCTTGGTAGGCCTTTACCCTACCAACTAGCTAATGTTCCGCACCCCCATTTCTAAGTGAAGCTTTAAGGCTTCTTTTAATTTATCATCATGCGATAATAAACCGTATTTGGTATTAGCTACTGTTTCCAATAGTTATCCCAATCTTAAAGGTAGGTTAGGTACGTGTTACTCACCCATTCGCTACTAAGTCAGTGCAAGCACTGCTTCGTTCAACATGCATGTATTAGGCACACAGCCAGCGTTCATCCTGAGCCAGGATCAAACTCTTGAAATTGATTTGTGTGTAATTATGGTTTTTGCACTTAGTTTTGAAAGATCTAAAATTCAAGTGTTGTTATTATTCGCAAATAACAACGCAAAAAGTATTATAACATGTTTTTTACTAAAGTGAAAATAATTTTTATTTTTTATTTCTACTTATTAAAAATTGAAGTTTCAATGCTTTTTGCTAATACATTATATACTATATTTTTAATTATCAAAATAAAAAAATGCATTTTTAAAAATGCAAATTAAAATTTTAATCTAATAAGAAAACTTTTTCTATTTTCCTTTTTGTTCTATCTTTACTTAATATTAAAAATACCGCATTGAATTGAGCTTTATTATCAGAAGCTTTAAATCTAGATTTCTGGTTATATCTCATTTTTTCATATACTTCTAAAAAATTTGCCCCTATAGCAGAATCCTTAGGGCCTGTCATACCAACGTCGGTAATATATAAAGTTCCTTCTGGTAGGATTTTATCATCATTAGTTTGTACATGGGTATGCGTTCCTAAAATAGCATCAACCTTACCATCAACATATAATCCAAAAACATTTTTTTCTGAAGTTGTTTCCGCGTGGAAATCAATAATATGAAAATCAGAACTATTATTATCAACTTCCAAAATTTCATCTATTGAGTCAAAAAAAGAATTTGCTTCTTCTTGTTTTCAAGGATTATTAAGTTTATTAAATGTTTTACCTAATAAAGAAGTTATTCTTATTTTAAAGTTTTTAACATTAAAAACATTACTTCCTGATCCTGGATAAACCCCTTTTTCTACATTATAAGGACGTACTATATCATTATTATCTATAATATTATGTATTTCTTGGTTTGCTCATACATGATTACCTAAGGTGAAAATGTCAATTCCTATGTCTTTCAATTTAGTATAATCAACTACATTCATTCCTTTTCTTCCTGAAACATTTTCAGCTTGAGCTATTACTAAATCAACTTTATATTTTTCTTTTAAATAATCCAAGTGTTTTTCAATTGCTTGAATTCCACTTACACCAAAAACATCTCCAATAAATAAAACACGTAGCTCTTTTTCCATTATGATTATATTTTAATATTTATTTTAATTTTCTTCTAATTTTAGTAAAACTTTTTCTTTAATTTCTTCAAAAAAAGACTGAGAATTTTCTAAATAAAGTCTTAAATTCGTTTTTCCTTGAGCTATATTTTCTCCTTCATAAGAATATCATGCACCTTTTTTAATTAAAATCCCAAAATCTTCTGCTAACTGTGCAATTTCTGCATATCTAGAAATACCTTGTGAAAATATTATTTCCACATGAGCAGTTTTAAAAGGAATTGATAATTTATTTTTAACAACCTTTATTTTAACTAAATTTCCTGTAACATCATTTCCCGTTGTTAGTTGGGTTGATTTTCTTACTTCCATTCTAATAGAAGAATAAAATTTTAAAGCTCTTCCTCCTGGAGTGGTTTCGGGGTTACCAAATATAACACCCACTTTTTCCCTGATTTGATTAATAAAAATAACAGTCGTTCCATTTTTATTAAGTGATGCTGTAATTTTTCTTAATGCTTTAGACATCAACCTAGCTTGTGCTCCAATTGTTTGATCCTTCATTTCTCCATTTAATTCCGCTTCAGGAACTAAAGCAGCTACAGAATCTACAACAATTAAATCTATTGCTCCTGTTTTAACCAAAGTATCAACTATTTCAAGAGCTTGCTCACCAGAATCTGGTTGCGATAAAATTAAATTATTAATATCAATGCCTAAATTTTTAGCATATGTAGGATCAATTGAGTGCTCAGCATCTATAAAAGCAGCTATTCCACCTCTTTTTTGAATTTCTGCAATAGCATGCAATGTTATTGTTGTTTTTCCTGAAGATTCAGGGCCAAATATTTCTATTATTCTTCCTTTAGGAAAACCATTGATTCCTAACGCATGATCAATAGCGATTGATCCTGAAGAAAATGTTTCTGTATCAACAGACGGTTTCTCTCCTAATAACATTATGGATTCTTTACCAAATTTCTTCTCTATTTCATTTAAAGCTTCTTTTAAAATTTTATTATTTTCCATTTTGATTCCTCCATATATAAAATAAAAAAATTTTATTTTTTAATAATAAAAATAAACAAAAAAGGGAAATTTTGTTTATTCATTTAAAGCTTTAAATTTTTTATACGCGAATTCAACCGCCTGGGAAATTATTTCTTCTCTATTTCCTTTTAGTTCTAATCGAAACACTTCTTCGTTAATTGCAATATATGTTTCACCTATATCATTTTTTTCCATAGGAATAGGTCCTGCATTACCTGTAAAAGCAAAACAATAATCAACATCAAAAAATTCTCTTCCTCTTTTCGCCATTTCTAATGCTGTTTCTGCACTTATCACTCCATTAGAAGTGTTAACACCTATTTTTTCTTTTATTTCATTTCAATAAGTTACAATACTACCTTTAAAATATTTAGATGCCCCTGGCTGAGAGACAATTTTATAAGAAAATGCTCCTCCAGTAAAAGATTCAATTGAAGCAAATGTTTTATTTTTCACTATTCTCCCCATTTAAATTTTTTAATAGATATAAATATAAAAATCAAAGATAAAACTATGCTCAGTATAGGGAAACCATAACTTTGTCACCCCATTATTGAATAGAGAGAAGAATATTTTTCTTCTTCAAAAACCACAAATAGTGGATCAGATACGTACTTAGTCGGAATTATATAAGTAAAAAAATGAATTAATGGAGCGTAGTTTAAATTAGGTTTTCCATTTCCAAATCCTCCCGATAGAAAAGAAATAGGAAAAAATACTAAATTAGCTATAGTAGAAGCACCAATTGTACTATTAACTAACGAAATAATTAACAATCCCATAGAAACAGAAACTAAAAAGAGAAGCATTATTCAAGGCAATATGTAAATAAGCCCCAAATTAAAACCGATTGAAAAATTTAAATATTTATTAAACCCTAAAACTAATGTACCTACCAAAGGAACTCAAATTATTACAAAAAGTGTTCAAACAAATTGATAAAATAACGAAGCTAGCATAAAATGACTTTTTTGAATATTTGCAGATCCTATTCTTTTTATTAAAGTAGATTTTTTAAAATCAACAATAATTGTAGAAAAACCAATCAAACCATTTGAAATAATTGTAGATATTAAAACTCCTACAATTATAGATTTAGCTAGATTTAAAATGTTTTTTTCTATTATTTCGCTGGATAAATTATTTTTTTCTAAAGATGTTAATGCATTAGAATATGTTACATTACCTAAAAGAAAAAAAATTAGAAAAGGCCAAAATAAAGTAAAAAAAGGACCAAAAAAACCTTTTCAATAATAAGCATTTATTAACTTAAAAACTGCTTTCATTTTTTTTATCCTTCCTTTTAAAAAATGATCATTTTTTCTCTTTTATTGTAGTTTCACTTTGCTTTTCAAAATAAATTTTCTTGAAAAAATCATCTATAAAATTATTTAAATCTCCATGTTTTTGAATTAAATTATCTATTTTATCGTTAATAAAAATCTCACCTTTATTTAATATTATGATTTTATTACACATTTTTAGAGCTTCAGAAACATTATGTGTAATCAAAATTAGTGAACATTCAGGATTTTCATCTAAATAATCTAAAACATATTGTCTAATTTCTCTTCTTATTTGTATATCTAAACCCGTAGATAATTCATCTAATATTAAAAAATTTGGCTTATGAATTAATGATAATAAAATATTTATTCTTTGTTGCTGTCCGCCGGATAATTCATAAATTTGTTTATTTTCTAATTCTTTTAATCTAAACATATTGATCATTTTTTCAATATATTTATCATCTACATTTTCTCTACCATAACTATCTAAGTAAAAATCGATTAACATTTTTGTTGTTATTCCTAGTGGATATTTAGATTATTGAAACTGAATGCCAATTTTAACATCATCAGATCATCAAACTTCTCCAGAAGTAGGTTGCTTAATTTTAGCTATCAATTCTACAGTTGTACTTTTTCCAGAACCATTACCACCTAAAAAAGCAATTCTTTCACCTTTATAAATATCTAAATTGAAATTATCCAATACTACTTTATTACCATATATTTTTTTAATATTTTTTAAAGATATTATTTTATTCATATTAAAAATCCTCTTTTTTGAAAACAAACAGTTCTTTACAAAAGTGACATTCTACTTCTATTTTTTTATCTTCTTCTAATATTTTTTCTATTTCTTTTTTATCTAACATTTTTAACGATTCTAAAGCTTTTGCTTTTTTAAAGTCACAACTTCACTTATATTCTTGTTCCCCTCTAAACTCTGCATTTAATAGTTTTATATAATCATTTAAAGAATATTCTTCTAATTTATAATCTTTAATAAAGTTTTCTATTCACTCAATATCATTAGAATTATGTCCTGGTAAAAGTTGAAAAACTGCAGAGTAAACTCTTTCTAAGTTATACTTATCCTTAAATTTAACACTAGAAATTATTGCTGTATAAATTTGTTCTGAAACATTAAAATAATATGCTAAATCTGTTACTATATCAGATTTTACCAACTTTACTTCTCCGCCAAATTGTTGACCATTTATGGTTCTTACTATTCTCATAAGACCTTCATTTCCAAGCGCTAAAAATAAAGGTATGGTTTCAAAATCTGCCTCATCTTTTTCTGTTTCTAAAAGATGGTTGTCTATTAGGGCTCTTATTTCTCCTTTTGAATTAGATTCAACAATTAAACTTTTAATAGTTCCATTATTACTTTTTATAAAAGAAGAAACTTTCCCTTCTTTTAGGCTTAAAATGGAAGCTAAAGGTCCTAAAACTGAAATTGCTTTAGCTAAAACAAAAGAAGGAAAAGGATTTGTTTTTTGTAATTTTATAGCTTCTTGAGATGTATTAGTTAAATCAGAAATTATTATTCTTACATTATTTTTTAAAAATATTTTTGTTTTATCCATTGTAATTTTAAATTTTAACATTTTTTATTTTAAATATAAATTTAAAAAAATAATTAAATATAATAAATAAGCAAAATAATATATATAAAGATTAAGTAAAAATACTTTTTCTTAATTTAAAATTATTTAATTTATCTCTAAAACATAAAAATCAAATAATTTTGTGTACATTTGTAATATATTAAAAAAACTCCCTAAATATTTTAAGAGAGTTAAGGAATTTAAATTATAAATAATTATTATATTTATTGTCACTTTATTTTTATAATTTATCTAATTTTTTAAATTTTTTAATGCTTCTATTTTTTCTTTTTCTAAATCTAATTTTTTCGCTTCTATTTCAAATTGTAAATCTGTACTATTTTTGGATTCACTCATTAACTCTTCTAATCGTTCTTGAACTTCTTGAATATTTTTTAATTTTGTTAAAATAATTTCTTTTTCTCTAGAATTGTTTGAACCAGAAACAAAAACTATATGTAAATTAGATCCGGTAGAATAAATTTCATCTATTTGGTCAATTCTCATTGAAAAGTTGTATAAAATTCCGGTAGATTTTCCATTAATGAATTTATATATTGTGCCTTTTATTTTTTTGCTTGTAATAATTACATTTTGCTTTTTACCAAATTTTATATGTAGAAAAATGTATGATATTACTAATAATATAGAAATTATAAAAGAAATTATACTAATGGTTTTGAAAGTACCGTCATCACTATTTATACCAATAATTGAAAAAATTGCCAAAAAAAAGAAAAAAATGAATCCCAATATAAACATAATTTCACTTTTAAATTCAATTCTAAGAATTTCCTTTTCTTCAGAATTATCTTTTCTTATTTCATGCATATTGCCTTTTTAGATTATTAAATCCAAAATCATTTTACAAAAAAAAAAAAAAAGACAAGCATTTTATAGAAATATCTTCATTATAGTCATTTTAAATGCACTAAATTTCTTGCAATAAAAATAAAAAAGTTCTAATAGAGATTTTTTTCAACTTCTGAATCTGAATTATATATTTTTCAAAAACCTTTTTTTCATTTTTTAGCATGATAAACTTCATTTAATAATTCTTCATAATATTCTTTATCTTTTGTATAAAAAGGTGATTTAACATCCAAAGATATATACCTTATAATAGCTAAACCATTTCTTAATAATTCCTTAGAAAAGTCCTTATTTTTATAAGATATTTTGGCTACTTTTCTATTGTATTTATCTTTAGAAATTTCTATAATTTCTATTTCTTTTTTTAAAATATTTTCTTTTAAGAAATTTCTAGCTTTCAAAGCAAATAAATGTTTATTATTTTTTGTAAAATTTCCATTTTTGTCTTTAATTTCTGGGGCATCTATACCAAATAGTCTATATCTTATACCTTTTGATGTAAAGGTATCTCCGTCGTAAACTGACGATACCATTTGTGTATTTTTTTGAAAATTATTATTTTCTCTACAAGATATCAGTAATAACGAGAAAAAAAGTTGAAAAATTAAAAGGATTTTTCCTAAAAAAGTTCGCATAAAAAAATAGAGACTATGCTCTATTTTCTGAACCAAATTCTTTAATTTTTTCTATAACTGTTTCTCTCATTGCCGCTGTTCCTGGAGCGTATAATTTTCTAGGATCAAAGTTTTTACCTTTTTTAGCTTCTCCAGATTCTACATAAGCTCATATAGCTTTAGCATTTGATTGTTGTAATTCTGTATTAACATTGATTTTAGAAATACCTAACGATATTGCTTTTTGGATTTGTTCTTTAGGTATACCTGATCCACCGTGTAATACTAATCCTATTTTAGCTTTCGCTGATATTTGTTGTAAAGCTTCAAAATTTAATGATTTTCAACTTTCTGGGTATGGACCATGAATATTACCTATTCCTGCTGCTAACATATCAATACCTAATGAAGACATTTTTTTAGCTTCATCTGGATTTGCTATATCTCCATTACCTACAATTCCATCTTCTTCTCCACCGATAGTTCCTACTTCAGCTTCCACCGATACACCATTAACTAATGCTAGTTTAGTTAATTTTTTTGTATTGTTGTAGTTTACTTTAAATGTTTCGTGTGAACCATCATACATAACAGATGTATAACCTGATTTAATAGCTTTTACACAAGCATCAAATGAACCGTGATCTAAATGTAATGCAACTGGAATAGTTATTTTTAAATCTTCCATAAGACCTGAAACCATTCCATAAACTGTTTTATAACCACCCATGTATTTTACAGCACCTTCTGAAGTAGCTAAAATTAAAGGTGATTTCATCTCTTGCGCTGCTAATAAAACTGTTTTTGCTCATTCTAAATTATTTATATTAATGTGAGGGATTGCATATTTTTTCTTATATGCATCTTTCATCATTAATTTTGCATTTACTAAACTCATTTCTCTCCTTATTATTTTTATATAAAAATTATAATTTAATTTTTTAAAAATTAAATAAATAAATATCAAAATACAAATTATTTTTAGTTTTTATAAAGGGAATAAAGTAATTATTTTTAAATTAATTTTTAACTAACATATTTTATTTATTATAAAATTTATTATGTTAAAAAACAAGTAGGTAAAATTATGAGAATAAAATATGATTATCCTTTTTCTTATAAAAATAATAATAACTCTAAATATAATATAATTTTTGTTCATGGATTTAATTCTAATCACACAAGGCATAATGTTTTTATGGATAAATGAACTTATTGCGATTATTATGCCATTTCCTTTCCGGGAAATGATTTGTTGGAACCAAAAAATAGTGATGAAGTTAGTGTTGAATCTTTTTCTAAATTATTGATTAATTTTATAAAAAATAATAATTTAGAAAATGTTATATTAATAGGTCATTCGATGGGTGGAGGCATTATTTCTCTTGCATACAAACAAGAACCTTCACTATTTAAAAAAATGATTTTTGTCGCTCCAATGAATAAATCTTCGTTAATAAAAAAAGACGATTTCTTTAATACTTATTTTCCTAAAAATTTTGAAGAATTTAAGGTTTTTTTAAGTGCCCTTTATTATGATTCTAGTTTATTATTAAATAATGAAAAATGAGTGGAAAAAGAAAGAGAAAATTTCGACTATTTTTTATATAATAACCCCACTATTTTAAAATTAGGGAATAGTTTACCAAATATTGAGTTAATGAATAAAATTGAAGAAGGTTTAAAATCAATAACGATCCCTAGTTTACTTATTTTAGGTGAAAAAGATGCCGTTATAGATAAAGAAAAATGTGTTCAATATTTTCAAGATAATGTCAAAAATATTGAAATTGAAATTTTTTCAAAATGTGGACACATGATTTATTTTGAAAATTTAGAAAAATATTTTGAAATTATAGAAAAATTTATAAAAGAGGATTAATATGTATAAATCAAAATTATCTGTAAAAGAAACACAATTAGCTATTCAAAATCTAAAAAAAATATTTCAAAGAGAATTACAAAAAAGACTAAATTTAACTAGAGCAACTGCTCCTCTTTTTGTTCGTAGTGACTCTGGTTTAAACGATGGTTTAAATGGGGAAAATCCAGTTACATTCAAACCTAAAGATTCAGAAATTAACCTAGAAATTGTTCATTCTTTAGCTAAATGAAAAAGAGAAGCTTTAAAAGAATATGAATATCTTCCTGATGAAGGAATTTATACAGACATGAACGCTATTAGAAAAGAAGAGGATCTAGACGAAACTCATTCTTTTTACGTCGATCAATGAGATTGAGAAAAAATTATTTTAAAAAAACAAAGAAATTTGGACTTTCTAAAAGAAACTGTTGTAAATATATATAAAGCTCTTTTAGCTACTAAAGAAGAAATACAAAAAGAATTTCCTATACTAAAAAACGAGTTATCTCCTAAAGTTTTCTTTATTTCTAGTCAAGACTTAGAAAATTTATACCCTAACTTTTCTATTGAAGAAAGAGAAAATTTAATAGCGAAAAAATATGGTTCTGTTTTTATTTATCAAATTGGTTATAAATTAAATTCAGGAATTAAACATTCTTCTAGAGCTTTTGATTATGATGATTGAAATTTAAATGGAGATTTAATTATATATGCTCCGGAAATAGATAAAGCTTTAGAAATTTCTTCCATGGGGATAAGAGTTGATAAAAAGGCAATCTGCGAACAAGCAAATAAAAGCTCAAAAGAAATAGAAAAAATTTCACCATATCACTATAAAATAATTAATGAATTATTACCTTACACAATTGGTGGCGGTATAGGGCAAAGTAGAGTAAGTATGCTTTTATTAGAAAAAAAACATATTGGAGAAGTTCAATCTAGTTTTTGACCAGAAAAATATAAAGAATCTTTAGCTAAAAAAGGAATAAAATTACTATAATTTTGGATTTTTTTAGATTTAAGACACTTTTTTTATTTTTTCTTTTAAAATAAAAAAAGTTATTATTTATTTTTAATAAGGAGAAAATATGAATACTGAATGCTTTTGCAAAGAATGCTCATGTAGTAGAGAATGTTCTTGTGGTGTATGTAAATGCTCAACAGAAAATAAAAACTAGAGTTATTTTCTCTAGTTTTTTTATATTCTTTTTTTATTGACTTTTAACATTTATTTTCTTTTTACCTTCATATTGGTATTCATATATATATAAATCACCATTTTTAAAATTCAATTTTATGGAACTTTTAACAAAATTCAAAGATGCTCTAAATAATTTTAATCTCTTATTTTCTTTAGTAAGAATAAATGCTCCCGGATTTTCATTAAGAGCTTTTATTTTTTTATATACTTCTAAGTAATCATCGGTTAAAAACACCTGAGAAAAGCTTTTTTCGATTTTTGGTGCTAAAGTGGCTTCTGAATGTTGTTGTTGAGTTATAGATAGTTGATTATTGTATAATTTTTTTAATCAATCAACTATATTTTCCTTAGCTAAATTTGATAATTTTTCAAACAATTCCTTTGAAGTGTCTTCTTCTTCGATTTTTAAATATGCTTTAGCTAGCATATCTCCAGCATCCATTTCTTTTACCATATAAATTAAAGTTATGCCCGTTTCTTTGTCTCCATTTAATAAAGAATGTTGTATAGGAGCAGCTCCTCTGTATTTAGGTAAAATTGATCCATGTATATTTACAGAAGCTATTTTTGCTATTTTTAAAACTGAATCCGGAATTCACTGACCAAATGCGGCTGTAACTAAAATGTCGTATTCTAACTTTTCTAATTCTTCTTTTATTTCTGATATTTTATTTGGTTGAAATAGTTTAATATTATATTTTTGCGCTAATTCTTTTACAGGTGTTGGTATTACTTTATAACCCCTATTAGCTGGTTTATCTGGTTGCGAAATAATTGCAACAACATTTAAATTATTAATTATTTCTTCAAAAATAGGTACACTAAATTCAGGAGTTCCCGCTAATACTATTTTCATTTTAATCCTTTTCATTCTTATTTTATTTCTAAATGTTATAATTAATTATATTTTATAATAAAAGGAGATACATGAAAGTAGTAATAATGACTATTTTAATTATTATTTCATTAGGAATAATGATTGTTTCTTTATTAATGTCCCCTGATTCTAATGGTTTTTCTGGTGCTTTAGTTGGTTCTTCTGATTTAGATTTATTTAAAGTCTCAAAAGAAAGAGGTTTTAAGAAAATTTTAAAATGAACAATGTTTGGACTGGGATCTTTTTTGTTATTATTTGCACTACTATTTAGATTATTTTAAGCATGAAAAATTTTAATATTAAAGAAATACAAACCTTAGCACAAAAAAATGAGATTAATTATTTATCCTTAGTTAAAAAACTAAACATAGATAGAAAATTCAATAAAGAGTTTTCTATTTTTTTAAATGAAATGCTAAAGAAAAATCTTCTTTTTTGTAAGAATGATTTTTACTTTTACAAAAAAGAAGCTATTAAAATAAAAGGAGAATTTTCTTTAAATAATAGAGGTTTTGGTTTTATAAAAACAGAGAATGAAGAATCTTATTTTGTGCCTAAATTTTACACTTTAAACTCTTTAGATGGTGACATCGTTGAAGCAACTTGTTTTCAAGAAGAAAATAAAGAAGGATTATTTTGTGCTATTAATAAAATATTAGAAAGATCTGATAAACAATATTTTGGATATATTAAAGTCAACAACGGTTTTTTTGATTTTACACCATTTGATTCTAAAATTCAATCGCGTTTTAGGTGATTTAAAAAATACAGTTTTTTTCCACACGAAGTTGTTAAAGTTAAAATTATAGAAATTAAAAATAATTACATCATCATTGATTTAGTAGATAGATTCGGTGATCTTAATTCACCTTTTAAAGATATAGAATTAGCTATAGAAAAAAGCGAAGTAAATCACATTTTTTCTAAAGAAGTTTTAGAAAAAGCTAAACAAATCCCTCAAGATATAAAAAATGAAAATATAGAAAATAGAGTAGATCTACGAAATGAAGTTATTGTAACAATCGATGGTGAAGATACTAAAGATTTTGATGATGCAATTAGTATTAAAAAAACTGAAAATGGTGAATTCATTTTATCAGTTCATATCGCTGATGTAAGTTACTACGTAAAAGAAAATGATGATGTTGACTTAGAAGCAAGAAAAAGAGGAACATCCGTTTACTTAGCTGATAGAGTTATTCCTATGCTTCCTTTTGAGCTTTCAACAGGTATATGTTCTTTAAATCCGAAAGTTGATCGTTTTACAATTACGATGGAGTGTCAAATTAATTCTAAAGGCGAAAATACTTGGGTTAAATTTTATCCTTCTATTATTAATTCTTATAAAAGACTTACCTATAATCAAGTTAATGATTTTTATGAAGGAAAAATAGATTTTGATGAAAATATAAATACCCTTTTAAATAATGCTAAAGAACTTGCTGAAATTATAAGAAAATATAAAAAAGGACAAGGTTTTATTGATTTTGAGTTTGAGGAATCAAAAGTAATTTTAGATGAAAATGGAAAAACAATTGATATTGTAATTAGAGATAGAAATACTAGTGAAAATATGATCGAAGATTTTATGGTTAGAGCTAATGAAAACATTGCCGAATTTATGTCTAAAAAGGGATTGCCATTTATATATAGAATTCATCCCGTTCCAGAAGCTGAAAAAATTGATAGTTTTAACCATATTTTAAAATCATTAAATATTGATGTCAAAATCCCTTATACAGATAGTCCTATAATTTTTGCAAATGTTATGGAAAAAATAAAAGATATTAACTTTGATAATTTTATTAAAATTAATTTATTAAGAACGATGCAAAAAGCTATTTACTCTGATAAAAATATAGGACATTTTGGTTTAGCATCTAAATTTTATACACACTTCACTAGCCCTATAAGAAGATACCCTGATTTAATAGTTCACCGTCTTTTAAGAGAATTTATTTTTGAAAATAAAAAAGAAAATATTGATTATTTTAAAAATGAACTTGAAGAAATATCTTTAAAAAATTCTTTAAGTGAGCAAAGTGCTATATCTCTAGAAAGAGAAGTTTTAGGAATTAAAATTGCAGAATTTTACGAAGATAAAATAAATGAAGAATTCGATGCTCAAATAGTTTCTATAAAAAAATTTGGTTTTTTTGTAGAAATGAAAAATGGTTCTAGTGCATTAGTGCATGTTTCTACTTTACCAGGAATAGATTATGAAATGGATGAAAATGAAATATTTTTAAAAAACAAAGATAATGTCTTTAAAGTAGGACAATGAGTAAAAATTAAAATTGAATCAGTCTCTAAATTCGAAGGTAAAATTAATGCAATTCTAAAATAGAATTTTATAAACGAGTTAGTTTTTTACTAACTTTTTTATTTTCTTTTTTTTAATTAACATAAAAAAACGATAATAAAAAACTGATTTCCTTACCAAGAAATCAGTGAATAATTTATTAATTTAACTAATAAATTTATGCGAATATCATAATTACTTTTATTTTTGTTTTTTTCTTTGTTTTCCTATAAAAAATACAGAAAAACAAAGGAAATTTTGAAAAATATAACTAATTTTTAAAAATAATATTTTTTATTCAAGATTTTCAAATTAAATCTACTATTTTTTGCCAAAAAGTGCATTTTTCATTAAAATTTTACCATTTTTTTCACTTTTTGCCAAAAAAAAATATTTTTTTTATTTTTTTTCAAAATTAAGTTAAGATTTTAATGAAAAATAATACATAAAGAGTCATGGAGCTAAGGAAGCTAAGAAGTGTGCCAACCTGCTTAATGCAAGGTGGAATACCTAGGGATACTAAAAATGTCTAGCATGTAAAAATTAAAGTCCTTTATTTTTTTATGATCTCTTTAAAAGAGATTTTTATTTTTCAAAAAAGGAGAAAAATGTATAAAAAATTATTTACTAGTGAAAGTGTTGGAAAGGGTCACCCTGATAAAATTTGTGACCAAATTAGTGATGGTGTTTTAGACTCCATTTTAAAAAAAGATCCAGAGGCTAGAGTTGCCTGTGAGGTAATGGCATCTAATAGATTAATTATCATAGGTGGTGAAATAACAACTAAAACTTATGTAGATGTTGTTAAAGTTGCTTGAAGCATTTTAAAAAGAATCGGTTACAATGAAAGTGATTTTACAATAGTATCTAACGTTAATAAACAAAGTCCAGATATTAATCAAGGTGTTGATAGAACAGATGGTCAAATAGGAGCGGGGGATCAAGGAATAATGTTCGGTTACGCAACCGATGAAACTCCAGAGTTAATGCCTTTAGCTATAACTTTAGCTCACGCTCTTGTAAAGAGAGCGGAAGAGTTAAGATCTAGTCATAAATTTAAATGAGCTAAAGCCGATATGAAAAGCCAAGTAACTATTGATTATAGTGATGAAAATAATGTAAAGATTGACACAATTTTAATGTCAATACAACATGATGAAAATTACGACGAAAACCTGTTTAAATCCTTTATAAAAAAGGAAATTATGCTCTATATTGCTAAAAAATATAATTTAAATGAAGACTTTAAAATACTTATAAATCCTACTGGAAAATTCACCATTGGAGGCCCTATTGGAGATGCAGGATTAACTGGAAGAAAAATAATAGTTGATACGTATGGAGGAGCTGCTCGTCACGGTGGTGGAGCCTTTAGTGGTAAGGACTATACAAAAGTAGATAGAAGCGGCGCTTATGCAGCTAGATGAGTTGCTAAAAATCTTGTAGCTGCGAAAGTAGCTAAAAAAGTAGAAATTCAATTATCTTATGCCATCGGTGTTGTAAAACCTATTTCTATTCACATAAATACTTTCAATACCTCTAAATTTAAAGATGAAGAAATTCTAAAAGCTATTGATAAATTTTTTGATTTATCACCAAGTGGAATAATCAATGATTTAAATTTAAAACAACCAATTTATTTACAAACTGCAACCTTTGGGCACTTCGGAAGAAATGACTTAGATCTTCCTTGAGAAAAAACAAATAAAGTTGATTTAATAAAAGAGTTTTTTAAGTCATAAAAAAATCAAGCTTATAATTACAAAAGCTTGATTTTATTTTTTACTTATTTTTGTTAAACCATTCATATAAGGGATTAAAACTTTAGGAACATCTATTGAACCATCTTCGTTTTGATATTGTTCTATTATAGCCGCAAAAACTCTATCAATAGCTATTCCTGAACCATTTATTGTATGAGCGTATTCTACTTTATTATTTTCATTTCTATACCTTATTTGCGCTCTTCTTGCTTGGAAATCACCGAAATAAGAAATGGAAGATACTTCCCTAAATCTTTGCTCTGAAGGCAATCATAATTCTAAATCATATGTTTGTCTAGAACCAAATCCTATATCACCTGTAGAAAGCAACACTTTTTGATAAGGTATTTCTAATTTTTCTAAAATGCTTGCAGCATCATTTATAGTTTTTGAAAATTCTTCTAAAGCTTGTTCTGAGTTTGTTATTTTAACTAGTTCTACCTTGTGAAATTCATGAGAACGAATTAAACCTTTAGTATCTCTTCCTCCGCTTCCAGATTCTGATCTATAACATTTGGTATAACCTACATATTTTTTAGCTTCTTTTAAATCTAAAATTTCATCATTATTATAATTGGTTAAAGTTACTTCAGCAGTAGGGATTAATCATAAATCGTTATTTTCTAATTTATAAATATCTTCTGTAAATTTTGGCAATTGACCTGTTCCATACATCATTTTACTAGAAACTAAGGTTGGTGTAATTAATTCATTATAACCATTTTCTGTGTGTGTATCTAACATAAAGGAAATTAAAGCTCTAACTAGTTTTGCCCCTTCGTTTTTAAAAATAGCAAATCTAGATCCTGACATTTTTACAGCTCTAGAAAAATCTAATATATCTAAATCTAAACCTATTTCATAATGCGGTTTTAAAGCTTTTACAAGACCTCTTCCAATTTCACTTTTTACTTCAACAATAACATTGTCATTTTCATCTTTTCCTATAGGAGTACTATCTAAAGGTAAATTAGGAACAGCAGATAATAATTCTTCTATTTTTACATTTATTTCTTGATTTGTATTAGAAAGCTTTTCTATAATGTTTTTCAATTCTGACATTTCTTCTTTAATCTTTGAAACATCTTTTTTTTCTCTAACTAATTTCCCAATTAATGCTGATTTTTCATTTCTTTGACTTTCTAGTTGTTGTAATTCAGTCATTATTTTGCTACGTTTTTCTCCTAAGTCAAATATTGTATTTAAAACAGAAATATCAAAATTTCTTGTTTCTAATTTTTTTATTATTTCTTCTTTATTATTTAATAGATATTTAATATTAAGCATAAAAATAATTATAATATAATTTTATAGTTTATAATTCTTTTTATGCAAGAATTCATAGTAGAAATTAGCTTTTTAATTTTTAGTAATACAAATAAAACTTATTTTGTTTATAAAGCTAAAAATGCTGATAATAAAATAATGAATCTTATTTCTTATATACCTTTGGAATTAAAAAAGAAATATAAAATTTCTGCTACTAAATTAACTAATAGTAAATATCAAGATAGCTATGAAATAAACAAATTTGAACAAATAATAAAAGAAGAAAAAAATACAATAATTAATTTTTTTTCTTCAAAAACATTTCCGGGTATAGGAAAGAAAATAGCTACTAAGATTTATGAAATTTGAGGAGATAATACAATAAAGATTCTAAAGTCAAATCCTGAATTAATTTTAGAATCTAATAATAATATTCCCGAATCTAAAGCTAAAATTATATTTAATAAATTAAATTCTTTTAGTTTAGAAGATGAAATATATGAATTTTTTATTAGCAATAATTTAATGAACTTATATTTTAAAATAAAGGAAAATTATAAAATGCCTTCTTTTTGAAAAATATTAAAAGAAGATCCTTTCATACTTTTAGAATCTGATAATGATTTTAATTTTTATGATGTAGACTTAATGGCTAAAAAGCTAGGTTTTGATGATGATAAAAATAGATTGGAATATTTGATTTTATATAAAATTAAATTATATCTTTTAAAAAATAGTAATACAGTATTAGAAAAAAATGAATTTAAAGCTATTTGATCTTTAGTAAATAAAGAAGAAAATATTGAACCTCAACATTTTTTCGAAATAATTAAAAAACTAATAAATAAAAACAAAATAGTTTTAATCTCGGAAAATCACTATACAATTTCTATTTTTTTAGATGAGGAAAAGTTTATTTTAGAAACTTTTGAGTCAATTTATAATAAAAAAGAAAATAATAGTTTTCAAATACCCAAAGTTCAAGATAAATTTGATAATATACAAAAGGAAGCAATAGAATCTGTTTTTTTAAATAACCTTGTCATTATTACCGGTGGACCAGGTACAGGTAAAACAGAAATTTTAAAGGAAATATATTTATCTTTAGCAAAAATATATGACAAAGATAAAATGGTGATTTTAACACCTACTGGTAGAGCTGCTTATTTAATTAAAGAAAAAAGCGGTTTAGATGCAAAAACAATTCATTCCTTTCTTGATGTTTCTAAAAAAGGTGAAGAATTTATTTTTTTAGAATCAGAGCCTAAAAAAATAAACGTTTTAATTATCGATGAATTTTCAATGGTATCTCAACATTTATTTTTTAACTTACTTAAAAATATTGACCTGGCCTATGTAAAAAAAATTATAATAATAGGTGATAAAGATCAACTACCTTCTATTGAGTACGGAAATTTACTAGCTGATTTTCTAGAAATACCAATGTTTAAAATTAACATTTTAAAAAATAATTATAGGCAAAAAGATAAGCAAGAAATTATTACTTTTTCACAGTCAATTAACAAAGGTATTGTACCTTCAATAAAAAATCAAAATGTTTTTTTAATAGAAACTTCAATACAAGATTTTTTTCAAATTTTAGATTCTGAATTAAATATCTTATTAAAAGAATATACTATTAATGATTGGATAATAATGGCTCCTATTTACGAAGGAGAAGTTGGGATAAATAAAATTAATAATTTTATACAAAATAAACTTTTTGATAGAGAAAAAAATAAGCACTTTATAATTGAAACGAAAAGTGGAGAAAAAGTTTTTTTCGAGAATGATAAGGTAATGCAACTAAAAAATGACTATAATGAAGATATTTCTAATGGTGAAATTGGTTACATAGAAACTTTTAGAGAATTTAATAAAAAATTGGATTTTGTAGTTGTTAATTTCAATAATAAGCTTATTAAATACAATAGAGAACAATTTTTAGAACAAATAACTCTTTCTTATTCTGTATCTGTGCACAAGTTTCAAGGTTCAGAAGTGCCTATTGCCCTATTTGTACTATTTAAACAAAATAGTTATCTTTTAACTAAAAAACTATTTTATACAGGTGTTACGAGAGCCAAAGATGAAATAAAAATAATCGGCGAAAAAGAAGCTTTGGAATATGCAACAAATAATTTAGACAAAGAAAGGAAGACAAACATCAAATTTTTAGCAAAAAAATAAAATGTTTTATAATTTAACTTATGAAATTAATTGTTGGTTTAGGAAATCCTGGAGATGAATATAAAAAAACAAAGCATAATGTCGGTTTTTGAGTTTTAGACAAAATAGCTGAAGAATTAAATTTAAAATTTGATAAAAATAAATTTAATGGTCTTCATACTAAAAATGAAGATTATATTTTAGCAAAACCTTATACCTTTATGAATAATTCGGGATTTTTTGTAAAAGAAATTGTTAATTTTTACAAAATTGCTATCGATGATATTTTAATAGTATATGATGACATGGATTTTAAAATAGGGCAAGCAGCTATCAGAAATCACGGTTCAGCAGCTGGGCATAATGGTATTAAAAGCATTATAGAACAATTAGGTAGTGATAAAATCAAAAGAATGAAAATTGGAATTGATAGACCAAAAATAAAAGAGCAAGTTAGAGACTATGTTTTAACGCCCTTTCAACCTGAACAAAAGAAAATTATAGATAAAGTTGTTCAAGAGGCAGCTTTAGCATGTATTGACTTTATTTCCAACGATATAAGAATTGTTATAGAAAGATTTAATGCAAAAAATAAAAAAGCTAAAACTACTATTAGCAGTTAGTGGTGGTCCTGATTCTATGTTTATGTTAAATAAATATAGAAAACATAATATTATAGTTGCACACGTTAATTACAATAAAAGAGAAGATAGCTGAAAAGATGAGAATATCGTCTCAGAATTTTGTAAAAAAAACAATATTCCTTTCTTTAATTTATCAATTCAAAAATACGAAGACAAAATAAATAATTTTCAGTCATACGCCAGAGAAATAAGATACAATTTTTTTAAAAAAATATATACAGAAAATCATTGTGATTTTTTGTATATTGCACATAATAAAGATGATTTTTTTGAAAATGTTATATTACAAAAACAACAAAACAAAATAGTTAATTACTGAGGAATAAAAAAAGAGACCACTTTATATAACATGAAAGTGTTTCGTCCTTTTATTTTCAAATTGTGAAAAAAGCAGATTGAAAAACTAAATTTTAAAAACGGTGTTAATTTTGCTATTGACTATACCAATAACCTTTCTATTTATGAAAGAAATAAGGTAAGATTAAAATATAAAAATAACAAAATTCAAAAAGCATTTATTTTTTATTTTTATAGGTTTAAGAATCTATTTTTTATTTTTAAAAACAAAAAAACGAGTAATTTTTTATACAAATGAGAAAAAAAAGATTTTAATATAAACTATTTGAAACACAAAAATGAAAAATTTATATTAAATGTAATTTATAATCTTATTAATCAAAAATTTTTAGACATAAATTTAAGTAAACAAAAGTTATTATCTATTAAAACCTTTTTATTTTCCAAAAATAGAACTTCTTCTTTTAAACTTAAGGATGATGTATTTTTAATAAAAAAACAGAATAAACTTATTTTTAATTAAATTTATTCTGTTCCCTGAATGCAAAATCAAGTGCACCACTATAATGTAAAATTAAAAAGTGGTTGCACTTGATTTTTTAAATAAAAAAACACTCTATAAAAATTTAAGACAACATACTTTTTATTGAAAGGATCATATGAATTATAATACAACAAAGCATTATTCGCATTTAAATGCTGAAAAAGATTTTTAATAGAGAAATTGTTTTATAAAAATATTCAATTAGACAAATTGCTAATTTTCTTAATGTCAATCACTCAACAGTGTCAAGAGAATTAAAAGAAATTCAAATTTTTACGGATTTTATGATCATTTAATAGCAAATGAAAAAGCTAAAATAAGACATAAACATAAAAGATTGTTTTTCTTTTCTCAAATGGATGATTATAAAGAATTTAGCAAACTTATTAAAGACAATTTTAACAAAGCAACATGTGGAATAAAAATGACTTACAACCTAATAAAAGAAGGAGTCAAAAACATTAAAATCCCTTCGCTAAGGACTGTTTTTAATTGGATTAATACAGGAAAATGAGTATTAACTAATAAAGATAGATTAAGAAAGCACTATACAAAAGGCGGAAAAAGAAAAAATAACGTTATTGAAAGACTTGTGCAGTCAAATTATGTATTTCCTATTTGAGCTAGACCAAAACATATTGATTTAAGAGAAACATTTGGGCATTGAGAGGGTGATTTAGTTATAGGTAAAAAATCCGCAGGGCATTCTAGTCTTTTAACTTTAGTGGAAAGAAAAAGTAGGTTGGGAATAATTGTAAAAGTTTCAAGTAAAAACCCTTTTACATTAATAAAGTTCTTTATGAAAGAATAAATACACTAGAATTACCCGTTGAAAGTATTACTTTTGATAATGGAATTGAATTTAATGCGGTTGGAATATTAGCAAAAAATTAGGAATTAAAATTTATAAAACCGATAAATACGCTTCTTTTCAAAGAGGAACTAATGAAAATTTTAACGGACTTATAAGAAGAGTTTATAAAAAGGGACTGATTTTAATAAAGTCTCTCGAGAAGAAATATTAAATCTTGAAAAAGAATAAATTTTATGAATAGAGACATACTAGAAGGAAAATGCGCTTTTGACATATATGAAGAAGAAATAGAAAGATTAAATAAATATTAATTAAAACTATTAAAAATTACAAGATTATTACAAGAAAATAATGAAAGGGTCGAAAAATTTTGCCCCATAATTTTTATTAACTTCATTAATAAAAACCGCTTTACAAGCGGAATTAAAAGAAGGGGATATCCCCTTCACCCCTTAATAGTAAATAGGGGTATAAAATATTGTAAATTGTAGTACAATGTTTTTATAATAAAAACTACTGGTGCACTTCAATTTTCATTTTAGGAACAGAATAAACTTATTTTTAATTAAATTTATTCTGTTTTTTTAATTAAACTAAATAATATTTAGCGTTTTAAGATTAACACTTAATTAGATCAAAAAGTTATTAATTGTTATTAAAAAAACTACCTAGTGGTAGTTATTTTCTTTTCTATTTATAAACAAATTATATCACAAAAAAGCATAATTACATTTCTGCTTCTTTATCTTTTATTGTATCATCATACTCTTCTTTAATCCATTTTAATTTGCTTCTGTTATAGTCATTATCTTTACTTTTTAAAATATTGTCCATTTCAGCAAAGGTTTTAACTTTCTTCATTGTTAGATTAGGATTTTCTTTATATTTTTTTTGGTCTTCTATTATATCTTTTTCTAATTTAACAGCATAATTAACATAAGTTTTAATATTAATATCAAAAGTTAAAGGAAGAACTATTTGTTCTGGTAATTTTTGATTTTGATACTCTACTTCTAATGCTACTTCTATTACAATATCTCCTTTTACTTCTCTAAAAGTTAATTTAGGGTTTTGAAATTGGAAATCTTTATGTTTTTTGCTAAATTCTTCAATTTTTTCATTAATAATTGGACTTAAACCATCTTCTAATATTCTTATTCCTTCTGAAGTTTCCCTAGTTGCATTTTTATTTTGCTTTCCATTTGAATAAAAATCACCTGAATAACCAATACCATATTGCTTCATTATTTGGAATATTTTATGGTAAAACATTTGCTCTTGTTTTAAAGTGTGTTCTTCTAACTTTAAGAAAGGATAATATTGCTTATCATCTTCATCATCATTAACATTTTCAAAATATTCAAAACTTAAATTTTCAGGTGTATACCTATGAATAGAATTATCAAAGAAATTTTGGATGTCTTCATATAAATCTAAATATGATTTTTCAAAATCATTTAAGTGGTTTATATTAGAAGTTAGTTCTTTAAATTGTTTAACACTTCTAATTTCTTTCATTTCACTTGTATCTCTTCCTTCTCTATAATATTTTTCTTCATCATAATAATCATCTAAAAACTTAGTTAAATTAGGTGCTATTTCCATAGACATTTGATGTTCTAACCTTTTTTCTTTTTCTTCTGCTGTCTCTACTTTTTGTTTTTCTACAGAACAAGATACTATCATTGGTGCTATCACTGTTGATGCTACTGTGGGTAGTGCTATTTTATATAATCATTTATTTTTCATGGTTTTTTCCTTTTTTCTTTTTTTAACTTTATCAAAAAAAACAAGTATTTGCTTAAACTAGTGCCGTGATAAAAGAAATTTAATAAAATAAAAAACACCACGAATATAAACTTCATAGTGTTTTTATGTATGATTATTTTTCTAAACTGTCTTTAGTTTCTGCAACTTCTTCTTCTATTAATTTATTAATATCAATTTCTTTAGAATTAACAATTTCTTCATTTTCTTTTCTAACTGGTAATTTCATATGTTTAGCAATATATTCAATTTCTTCCGCAACTATTGTTTCGTTTTCCAATAATGATTCTTTTATTAATTCTAATAATTCTTTATTGTTAGAAATTACATTTTTAGCTTGCTCATAAGCTTCAGAAATAATTTTTCTTACTTCTAGATCTATTTCATGTCCAACTTTGTGAGAGAATGACATATTTTTTGCATAATCTCTTCCTAAGAAAGGAGAGCCTGTATTTTCTTCATATTGAATAGGTCCTAAACTTGACATACCGAATTCTGTAACCATTCTTCTAGCAATTTTGGTTGCTTTTTCTATATCGTTTGCAGCACCTGTAGAAATTTCTTTTTCTCCATAAATTAATTCTTCAGCAACTCTCCCTCCCATAAATGAGGCGATAGTTGCTAATAATTCTGATTTAGTTGCATTATATTTTTCTTGTTCAGGTAGCATTAAATTATATCCGCCTGCATTACCTCTAGGAATAATTGTAATTTTTTGAACTTTATTTCCACCAGGTATTTTTATACCAACTACAGCATGTCCCGCTTCATGGTATGCAACCATAATTCTTTCTTCTTCTGTTATAGTTCTATGCTTTTTAGCTGGACCGCTCATAACTCTATCAATAGCTTCATCAATTTGTACTGAAGTAATGACTTCAGTTTTTTCTCTAACAGAAAGAATAGAAGCTTCATTAATAACATTTTCTAATTGAGCTCCTGAAAAACCAGGAGTTCTTTTTGCTATATTTTTAAAATCAATTGAACTTTGTACTCTTTTCCCTCTAGCGTGTAGTCTAAGAATTTCTTCTCTTTCTCTAACATCAGGATAACCTACTGTAATAGTTCTATCAAAACGACCTGGTCTTTGAAGTGCAGGATCTAATACATCAGTTCTATTTGTTGCTGCAATAACTAAGATACCACTGTTGTCAACTATTCCATCCATTTCTACTAATAGTTGATTTAATGTTTGTTCTCTTTCGTCGTTTCCACCACCAATACCAGATCCTCTAGAACGACCTACAGCATCTAATTCATCAATAAATATGATAGCCGGAGCTTCTTTTCTAGCTTCTTTAAAAAGCTCTCTTACTCTTTTGGCCCCCATACCAACATATAATTCAACAAAATTAGAAGCTGAAATAAAGAAGAAAGGAACATTAGCTTCACCAGCAGTAGCTTTAGCAATTAAAGTTTTTCCTGTTCCTGGAGGACCTCCTAAAAGGATTCCTTTAGGTATTCTAGCTCCTGCCGCTTCATAACGTTTAGGATCTTTTAAATAATCAACTAATTCCATTACTTCTTCTTTAACTTCTCTATTACCAGCTATATCACTGAATTTTTTATCTGAAGTAATTTTAGTTGCTTGACTATTTAAATTAGGACCGCCAAATATTCCTCCACCATTTCCTGATCCTCTTGTACTTCTATAAAGGAAATAAAGCAATAATAATGGAAATCCAACAGAAACTAATAAAGGAATAAACCCAAATATTCTTGAAAATAAACTTGGTTGTGGTATACCAGCACTTTCATATCCTGTTTCTATTCTGTTATTTTTAATAAAATTTAAAATTTCAGAATCATCAGTAATCATCGCCTTTTTTATAACTTCAAAATAGGTTAATTGACTTTCAGGAAATAGTGCTATCCCCCCATTAATTTTATTTGCTATAGTAGGAGAAATATTAACTAAATAATTTTGAACAAAAAATCCTCCTCTTGCATTTTTATCAATTTCTTGAAATCTTAAAACTCATTCAGTTTCACTAATCGTAAACTTGGAAATAAATTTATTATCAGATTCATTAATATAGTATTCTGCTAATTTTTTTTCAAAATCACTTAAACTAATAATTTTTACTTGATTACCTATATTTGACCAAAGTATTCAAACAAGTAAACCAACAAGTAAAAATATTAAAAATACTACTAAATTTTTTCTTTTTAAAAATTGCATTTATACCCTTTCTATAAATATTATTTTTATTAATTTAATATTTCTTAATTATATAACTATTTTTTTAAAAAAAAATATTTTACATTTTTAAATTTTATGGTAATATATATACAAGCGACCATAGCAAAGGGGATCACCTGATACCATTCCGAACTCAGTAGTTAAGACCTTTTACGCCGAAGATACCAGAGATGGGAAAATAGGGAGTTGCTGCTTTTTTTATGCTTTTTTTTAAAAATAAAGGAGAATAAATGTCATTTAGTCATGATGTAAAATTAGAAATATTAAATAAAAAAAGAAAAGAAAAGCAGTTTTTAAACTTTATAAAGGGCTTAGTTTTTTGTAATTGTAAAATTAATGAAAAAAAAGAAGAATTAATAATAAAAATTAATAAAGAAGACATTTCTTTAAACATAAAAGAAAAACTTAGTAAATTTAATATTAAATATTATCGTTCTCCTAAAAATAAAAATTGAATAGTAATTCTCAAAAACAGTATTGATTTAAGTTTTCAAATAGAAGATCCTATTCATTTTTTTGCTGGTTCTTTTGTGGGTGGCGGAACTATTTCAGACATTAATTCAACTTCATATAATTTGCAAATAAGTTTTTTTGAAAAAGAAGTAGGTGAACTTCTTTTAGAAAAATTAAATGTTCATTTTTCTTTTTCTCAAATTAAAAGAAACGATAAATATTTTCTTTATGAAAAAAAGGGGGAAAATATTTTAAATTTTCTTAATGCTATAGGTGCTCTTAAAAGTTTTACTCTTTTTTTTGATCAAAAAAATATTAGAGATATTGAAAACAATGCAAATCGTTTAGCTAATTTAGATATACACAATCAACAAAGATTAGTAGAAGCCGCACAAAGAGATATCGCAAATTTTAGTTTTTTAAAAGCAAATAATTTGTTAGATAAATTGAATGAAGATCAAATAACTTTTTTTGAAATTAGAACAAAAGATCCTTTATTAAATTTAAATGAAATATCTGATATTTTAAAAGATAAATATCAAATTATTAAGACTAAAAGCGGGCTTAATCATTGATCAATCAAACTAAATAAATTAATAGAAAAATACAAAAAAATAGATTAGCCAAAATAGTTTTATAACTTATTTATAAAAATATTATATAATATTGGCAGTTATATAAAACTTAAGTTAGGAGAAATTATGAAAAATAATAAAAATATTTTTTCAATGTTTAGAAGAAACAGAATTGTTTTTTTAACAATGATTTTTCATAATTTAACTTAAGTAGAGGAAAAGTAAATATTTTTGCATATATAAACTCTTGAACTCTTACTTTTTTTATCAATAAAAGTAAGAGTTTTTATTTTATATAACTAAAAAGGAGGACTATGTCGGAGAGAAAAATTAAAAAAATAGGTTTTTTTGTTTCTTTAATGATTTTAGTTGGTTCTGTTGTTGGAATTGGAATTTTCTTTAAAAATAGTTCAATTGCAAAGGCTACTAACAACAACGGAATTGCGTGATTATTAGCATGAATAATAGGAGGACTTATTTCTATTGGTGCTGCTTTAAGTTTTGCAGAAATTGGTAGTTTTAATAAAACTAGATTAGCTGGTTTATCTAGTTGAGCTTATAAAGTAAACGGAATTAAAGCCGGATATTCAGTTTCTTTACTTTATTCATTCTTTTATTATGGAATTTTAGTTAGTGTATTAGGGATATTTGGTTCAGAAATATTTTTCTTCTTTTTAAGCCAAGTTGCTAATTTTAAATTAACAGACATTCCGTTTTGAGTAATAGTTGTTGTTGGTTTAATAGTATCTATTCTCTTTTTTGTTTTAAATCACATTTCTCTAAAAGTTAGTGGTTATTTACAAACTTTTGTAACAATAGTAAAATTTTTACCATTAATTGTTGCAGTTGTAGCCGGTATTTTTGCAATCGGAACTCACAATAATGGTGGAAGAAATGCTTTTGAATACTTAGAAAAATCTCCATTTGGGTTTAAAGGTATTATTATTGCATTACCTGCGGTATTATTTTCATATGATGCTTTTCTGGTTTCTGGCTCTATAAGAAACAAGATGAAAAATCCTTCTAAGAATTTACCTTTAGTAATATTAGTAGGTATGGCTTCAATTGTTATTCTATACACTTTAATAGCTGTATCATCTATTTTACACCAAGCAGGATTAGTATGAAATTTATTACAGGATTCTTTACCTAAATCTACTTCTAGTTATATCGTTCCAATAGTTGTGTTTTTCATTTTAATATCAACATTAGGAATAATAAATGGTTTAAGTGTTGGGTTTATACAAGAGATTGGAAATTCCGTTGATTTAAAAATTTACTTTGGTTCTAAAGCTTTAGTTAATAAATTTGGTAAGTTTAAAACAGAATTAATCTACACCTTTATATTCTTTGCATTTTGAGCTATATTAATTTTAGTTCCAGCGATTTATTACAATAGTGATTCAGTAATTGATGGAGTGACAAATTTTCCTACCTTATTCTTTTTTGTAGTTTATGCTTATGTAATTGGAGCATATGCCCTAAAAAGAAAAGATTTTAAAGAAACAAAGAAAATTAATAGCATTTTATTTTATGGAGCCGCAATAATATCAATTTTAGGAATCATCGTCAGTGAAGTAGTTTATTTATATTTAATTATCGAAGACTTATCTAATAGTAATTTCTCTACTTCATGAGGATTATTTTATTCTGATGGTAAAGAAATTTATAATTGAGTATCTTTCTTTATGTATTCACTACTTCTTTCCTTCTGTATTGGTATTGTTTTTGCAAATTTCTACTTGGAAAAACTTGTTTTCAAGA
Source organism: Mesomycoplasma molare (assembly GCF_024918955.1). Taxonomy (NCBI): domain Bacteria; kingdom Bacillati; phylum Mycoplasmatota; order Mycoplasmoidales; family Metamycoplasmataceae; genus Mesomycoplasma; species Mesomycoplasma molare. The sequence continues at coordinate 57,908 of NZ_CP103423.1, read as the reverse complement.
GAAATATATTAGACGATATGGCATTAGAAATTGAAAATATAAAATAATAAAAACGATCTAACTGATCGTTTCCCTGAATGCAAAATCAAGTGCACCACTATAATGTAAAATTAAAAAGTGGTTGCACTTGATTTTTTAAATAAAAAAACTACTCTATAAAAATTTAAGACAACATACTTTTTATTGAAAGGACCATATGAATTATAATACAACAAAGCATTATTCCCATTTAAATGCTGAAAAAGATTTTTAATAGAGAAATTGTTTTATAAAAAATATTCAATTAGACAAATTGCTAATTTTCTTAATATCAATCATTCAACAGTGTCAAGAGAATTGAAAAGAAATTCAAATTTTTACGGATTTTACGATCATTTGATAGCAAATGAAAAAGCTAAAATAAGACATAAACATAAAAGATTGTTTTTCTTTTCTCAAATGGATGATTATAAAGAATTTAGTAAACTTATTAAAGACAATTTTAACAAAGCAACATGCGGAATAAAAATGACTTACAACTTAATAAAAGAAGGAGTCAAAAACATTAAAATCCCTTCACTAAGGACTGTTTTTAATTGGATTAATACAGGAAAATGAGTATTAACTAATAAAGATAGATTAAGAAAGCACTATACAAAAGGCGGAAAAAGAAAAAATAATGTTATTGAAAGACTTGTACAATCAAATTATGTTTTTCCTATTTGAGCTAGACCAAAACATATTGATTTAAGAGAAACATTTGGGCATTGAGAGGGTGATTTAGTTATAGGTAAAAATCCGCAGGGCATTCTAGTCTTTTAACTTTAGTTGAGAGAAAAGCAGATTAGGAATAATTGTGAAAGTATCAAGTAAAAATCCTTTTACATTAATAAAGTGCTTTATGAAAGAATAAATACACTAGAATTACCTGTTGAAAGTATTACTTTTGATAATGGAATTGAATTTAATGCGGTTGGAATATTAGCGAAAAAATTAGGAATTAAAATTTATAAAGCCGATAAATACGCTTCTTTTCAAAGAGGAACCAATGAAAATTTTAACGGAATTGTAAGAAGGGTTTATAAGAAAGGAACTGACTTTAATAAAGTTTCTAGAGAAGAAATATTAAATCTTGAAAAAGAATAAATTTTATGAATAGAGACATACTAGAAGGAAAATGCGCTTTTGACGTATATGAAGAAGAAATAGAAAAATTAAACAAATATTAATTAAAACTATTAAAAATTACGAGATTATTACAAGAAAATAATGAAAGGGTCGAAAAATTTCGCCCCATAATTTTTATTAACTTCATTAATAAAAACCGCTTTACAAGCGGAATTAAAAGAAGGGGATATCCCCCCTTCACCCCCTTAATAGTAAGTAGGGGTATAAAATATTATAAATTGTAGTACAATGTTTTTATAATAAAAACTACTGGTGCACTTCAATTTGCATTTTAGGAAACGATCTAACTGATCGTTTTTTTTGTTCTAATTTTTGCATCGTATAAATTATAAAATAAAGCTATAACAGTCATCGGGCCAACTCCTCCAGGTACCGGAGAAATAGCTGATACTTTATGTTTAACACTTTCAAAATCTACATCACCTGTTATTTTATTATTGGTTAACGAATTGATTCCGACATCTATTATTGTTGCATTTTCTTTTACATCTTTAGTTTTAACTAAATTAGCCTCTCCCGCTGCCACTACTAAAACATCCGCTTCGTTTGAACCAAAGATTCCTGTGTTTTTATTAAAACTTTTTACAATTCCGCCTTTTTTATTTAATAAAAATTTTGTAGGTTTGCCTACTAAATTTGATTCACCTATAACAAAAGTTTTTTTATTAGCAATTGGAATATTATAATAATCCAAAAGCATAATAATTCCTCTAGCAGTTGCAGGAGAAAAAGCACTTTCTTCTTTAAAATTGTAGAAATTAAATTGGTTAAGTTCTGAAAGGCCGTCAATATCTTTTTCAATAGGAACTATATTTAAAATTTCTTGACTATTTATGTGCTCTGGTAAGGGTAATTGCACTATAATTCCATCACAAGAAAGAGCTTCATTTTGGACTATTGTTTTTAAATCTTCTTGAGATATAGAAGCATCTAATTTAACTAATATAGCTTCTATACCTAATTCTTTTGCTTTTTTAATTTTATTATTAATATACTTATTAGAAGCTGCAAGGTCTCCCACTTGAATAATTTTAAAAATAGTAGGTTCATTTAAACTAATAAAGAGATTTTTTAGTAATTCAGAATAGTGTTTAGAAGCTTCTATACCACTTAATATTTTGTATTTGTTTTTTTCTTTCATTTTTAATAAAAAAGAAAAGGTAATTATCCTTTTCTGAATTTTCCATCTTTCCCTTGAATCATAACTGAAGTTGTTTCTTTTAATTTTTTAGCATAATCAATAGCTTCTTTTTGTGTTTTAAAAATTTTTGTTGCTCTTTCAGCGTTTGCGTTTTTGACAGCTCAACCTTCGTTGTGATTTACTACGTATTTTATCATCATAACTCCTTTAGTTTAATTTCTCTTTATATAATTTTAATTTCTCTTTATATAATTTTAATTTTTTTTCTTCATTTTCAACTTTTTCTTTTGGCGCTTTAGAAATAAAATTTTGGTTTTTTAGCATATTTTCTGCTCTTTGAATTTCAAATTCAATTGTTTTAATTTCGTTTCTAATTCTTTCTTTTTCTTTGTTTTGATGCTCTATTGATAAATTAATATATATTTCAAAATTATCTGTTTTTAATAATGAAACATTGTTTTCTTCAACTTTTGCATTACACATATTATTTATCATAGAAATTGATTTTTCATCAAAATTAGAATTAGATATGTAATAACCAATTATTTCTTTTTTAGAAATATTATATTTTTCTCTGTATTGTCTTATGTTTTTTACTACTTCAATAACATTATCAATATAATCAATATCTTTATATTTTTTTATTTTTATATTATCATTTTCTAATAGTTCACTGTTAAATAATTTTTCAAATAAATAATCTGTTAAGAACGGGATAAATGGATGTAGTATAACTAAAAGTTTTTTAATAAGCTCTAAAGCAAAAGTTTTATTAGGTTCTGTTTTTGATAATTCTATGTATCATGAAGATAAATCTTCAAAAATAAATTTATGAATAGATTTATATATTAAAGTAAAATCATATTTTTTCATAAATTTATCTATGTTTTTGTTCAATACATATAGCTTATTAGATATTCACTTATCTTTATCACTTATTTTTGTTTTTTGAACATTTTCTAATTCGTAAATATATTTAATTATATTTCATAATTTATTATTTAAAATTCAAGCAGAATCTAACTTATCATTAGAAAATTTAATATCTTGCCCTGGCGTAGAATTAAAAATTAAAGCTTCTCTTAAAATATCTGTACCATGAGTTTCAATTACATCCATTGGGTCTATACCATTACCTAATGATTTAGACATTTTTTGCCCTTTTTCATCTCTTATTAAACCATGAAGTAATACCTGATCAAAAGGCTTGTCTTTCATTATGTCTAAACTGAAAAAATACATTCTAGCTACTCAAAAGAAAATAATATCTCATCCAGTTACTAATAAAGAAGTTGGGAAATATTTTTGAATTTTTTCTTCTGATTGTGGTCATCCTAAAAAAACAAAAGGAGCCAGACCTGAAGAGAACCATGTATCTAAAACATCTTCATCTTGTGTTCAACCAGCACCGGGAGAATCGATTTGAACCTTCATTTCTCCATCTTTATATCAAGCAGGAATTCTATGTCCTCATCAAAGTTGCCTTGATATAGTTCAATCATATACATTTTCTATTCATCTTTTTATAACTTTGTTAAAACGACTAGGATAAAATTTTACTGCATCTTTTGTTTTTAAATGATCTAATAATAATTTCGATAAATCATCCATTTTAACAAATCATTGTTTAGACATAATTATTTCAACAACTTCGTTACTTCTTTCTGAATATCCTACATTAGAAACTATGTCTTCTATTTTAAAAATTAAATCTTCTTTTAAAAGTTTTTCCGCTATTTTTTCTCTAGCTTCAAAACGGTTTAAACCTTTAAATTCTAAAGCCAATTCATTCATAGTCCCGTTTAAATTTATTGATTCTTTAATTTCTAAATTATTTTTTTGAATAATGTCTATATCCGCCATGGCATGTGCGGAAACTTTCATAACTCCAGAACCAAATTTTTTATCAATATAAGAATCGGTTATTATAGGTAATTTCTCTTTAGTAAAAGGGTGGATTACATGCTTTCCTATAATATTTTGATATCTTTTATCATTAGGGTGTACTGCTAAAGCAACATCTGATGCTATTGTTTCGATTCTAGTGGTTGCAACTATTAAAAAATCTTTTTGGTTTTCAAAATAGTATTTTAAATAATACATTTTTTGTTGTGTGGGTTTATTAATTATTTCAATATTAGATAAAGCTGTTTGTTGTTTAGGATCTCAATTTATTGCTTTGTATCCTTTATAAATTAGTCCTCTATTGTAAAAATCGACAAATATTTTCAATACAGCTTCATTTGCTTTTTTGTCTAAGGTAAATCGTTCATTAGTATAGTCTAAAGCTAATCCTAATTTATCTCATTGCTTTTTGATAATAGAATAATATTCATCTTTTCATTTTCAAACTTCTTTTAAGAATTTTTCTCTACCTAAAGTGTGTCTAGTTTGATTTTGTTTTCTTAAAAGTTCTTCTACTTTAGTTTGAGTAGCAATTCCAGCATGATCTACTGCTGGTAAAAATAAAACATCATATCCTTTTAGTTTTTTATATCTAATAACAGTGTCCTGAATATAACCATCTCATGCATGTCCTAAATGTAATTTACCTGTAACATTTGGCGGTGGCAAAATAATGGTGAATGGCTTTTTATTATTATCGTGTGAAGAAAAAAAACCTTTTTTTATTCACTTTTTATTTCTATTTTTTTCTATCTCTTTATGATTAAAATTCTTATCCATTTTTTCCTTATCTTTTATTAATTTTATATAAAAATATCTATTTTATATTAAATTCATCAGTTAAATCAATAATAACGGTGTCTTCTAGATCTATGTTATAGTTGTATTCTTTTTGTGTTTTTTGATTATTTTTTCTAGAATTTATTACTTCAGACAGTTTTAAATCAGAATCATAAATATAAACATCAGAATGGTTTATTTTTGTATTTTTTCTAGAAAAATATATTTCTTCATATTCAAATGGCGAAATTTTATCTAAAAGACTCAAATTAAAACTTTTAGATTCCATAAAGTTTTGAGCATATAAACTTTCAAATTCTCTATTTTTATTACCAAAAGTAGATTCAATAATTTTACCTTTTTCTATAAAAATAAAATTGTTTATCTCTTGACTTTCTAAATGATTATTTGAAAAAATTAATAAACTGGTATTTTTATCTTTGTTTCTAACTAATTCATCAATATATTCGCTTCCAAATATGGTTTTATTTAAATTAACCAAAACAATTTCAGGAGAATATAACTTTAATTTTCCAATATCTATTTTTATTTTATCACTTTCTTTTAAATCAGAAAATGGAATTCAAAGTTTATTGACATCTATTTTAATATTTTTTAAAAAATTAAATAATTCATTTTTAATGATCACATTTTGTATTATTTTATTGTCTTCAAAATTTTTAGTATACACAAAAGAAAGTGGATGATAAATAGCATAAGCATGTCTGGCTAAGAGCATCAAACTTTTAATTTTATTTTGTTTTTCTTTGGTGATTTTAAATTTTTTAGCATATTTCTTTTTTAATAGCTTAAAAATAAATTTATCAAGTCGAGTTACTTTAATAATATTTTGTATTATTATTTCTTCTAATTTATTATTATTCTGAGTTTTTAAATCAATAATTTCTGTTAATGATTTTATGTTCTTATCTTTTTCTCATATATAGTTTGCTTGTTTTTCTCAATAAATATCTATTTTTTTATGCTTATCTACCTCATCTAATGACTTTGATCCTTCTATTTTAGTTTTTTGTTTTTCTGCTAATTCAGCTTTTAATATTAATATTTCTTCTTGAATTTCCTTTTTTCTTTTTTCATTTAGAATTCTTAACTTATTCAAAGTAAATTTTTTCTCGTGGAATTGTTCAATTTTTAATAATTGATTATTTCATTGTATTTTTTTATTTCTTTTGAAGTCAAAAAAAACATCATTGAAAAATTCTGTTTCAAAATCTTTTATTGTTTGATAAAAACCTTTTATATAGCTGAATGTAAGATATTTAAAATCTTTTTTATTTTTTTTAAATAAAGAATAAGTTTTTTTTCTTATTCATAAGAGTATTTTAGCTTTTAAAACGTTGTCTTTATTTTTAGATTTAAAAGCGATTTTTAATTCTTTTTTTACTTCTTTTATTTTTAGTTTTAAAGATTTACAAACTAAAGTATAAAAGCCGTCTTTTCAAAAACCATATTTAAATAATTTTTCTTTTTCATTTAATTGTTGAGAGAGGTTTTTATATTCTTTTTTAATAGTTTCTAGGTGTAAGTTAAACTCAGAAGTATTTTCAAAATTCTTAACTTCATTTTCAGCTATTTCTAATTCTTTTTTTAAATTTTGCAGTTGTCCTTCTTGTTTTCTGAATTTTTCCTGGTATTTTAAATAAACTTTATATTTTTCTATTTCATAAAATGTTATGTTATTTAAACTTAAGTTTAACATTTTTATTCTTTTATCAATATAATCATCTATTAGTTCAATTTGAATTTTATTCTTATTAAATTCTGAATATAATTTTTCATAGTTAATGCTATTAAAAAAATTTTGAAATATTAATATTTGATGTTCATATAACTTAGTTGAAAACTTTTCCTCTTCTTCTTTTATATAAAAATGATATTCTTCACTCACTTCTTTTCAATCTTTTCTAAAATCATTCATTAATTTATAATTGAATTCATTTGTTTCCAAAGACCTTTTCATTACTTCAAAAAGAGGTTTTTCAAAATAATATTTTTTATTTTTATTAGAAAAAATATTTAACACCTTTTCAGGTATCCAAAAATCAGAATTTTTTTTCTTTAAAAAACTTTTACCTATTTTAATAACCCCAGAATATTTTTTATTTTTAAAAATTAGTAAATCAACGAAAGTAAAATGTAATTCAGGATCAGAAGAAAAAATCAAAACATCTTCTCCTCTATTAATGTCTAAAGAAATGTTTTTTAATTTATTTTTAAAATTAACGTCCAACAAAGAAAGTATTTTATTTTTTTCCATATATTTTCCTAGTAGTGATTTTTATTTTTATTTTTAACTATTGGTAATATAACCAAACTAGTTAAATATATAACAAATAAATTAATTCATATCTTAATTGGAGAGATTAAAAAGTGTGAAATTAGGGCTACTTCAAAAGTGGGGAATGTTGCAGATTGAACATCACCTAAAGATAAAATTACACTAGCTACAGGTTCTAAAATTGCTGAAAAAGCTATAATTGGAACCATCGTTACAAAACGCTCTTTTTCTTTAAAGAATTTTAAAAATCTTGCTACTGTAATAAAAATAAGCATTGTTCCATTTCCTGAAAGCATTAAAATTAAAAAAGAAATTTTATTTTTAATAAATTTAGAATTTTTAAAAGTTTCATCAGGAGATAAAAACACTATTGTACAAACTATAGTAGCTACAAGTATAATAACTATTCAACAAAAAATCAACATAGAAGTTAATAAGGTTTTTTCTCTTGTTTCTTTATTTAATCTATTAATTTTTCATGATATAAATTTAATTTTTTTATCAATTTTTTTTCTTTTATTGTCTGTAGCCGAAAGAGATTCTAAAGATAAAATAAATTTTTCTAGTTGTAAACTATACTCTTCTAATTTAATTTTTATTTTCTTTTGAATATAGTTATCATTTAATTGAACTTTAATAAAATTGAAAAAAATTCACGATATAACGCCCGGAATAAATCCTGTTATTGATAAAGCTATTGTGTAATAAATTGAATATGTACTTGGAACAAATTGGAATGAAATTAAATCAGACAAAAATCCTGTTAAAAAACCTATTATGGGTCCAAATATAAAACCGGTTATTTTTATTGGTAAACCTATAATGGAAAATCTTAGATTAGGTAATATAGCTAAAGGAAAAAATCTAATTCCCAATAAGAGCATTATTGTAGAAATAGACATAAATACAGCAACAAAAGATATGGTTTTTGCGTTGATTTTTTTCATATTTAAATTTTACCATTTTATTTTTTTTAGAATAATAAATCCCACTTCATTTTGTTTGTTGTATTTAAACAACTTGAAGTGGGATTTTATAGTTCAATAACTTATTTTTTATTTTTATTTTTAATTTTACTAATTATTTTATCGAATCATAATTCTTTTTTAAGTTCTTTTTTAATTTCTTCTCTTTGTTTTTGTTTTAGGTTTATATATGCTATTTTTTCTGCTTCATGTATATCATCTACATGTGTATTTTGAATTACTTCTTTTATTTCATTTTCCATTATTATTTCAGAATCAATAGTTCCGTATTTATCTACTTTAAATTTAACAACAGCTCAATAAGATACAGGCAGAACTATAGCGCCAGAAAATCAATTACCCACTAAAGCAGGTAATGCATTAACAAAAAATGCTTTCAATGTTCAATCAAATGAGTAAGCAGGTAATTTATGTGATGAATTGATGTTAATAATATTATATAAAGAATCTTTATATCCGAATGACATACTTTCAAATGTAGGTTTAGATGCTTTAGTAAAATCTATAATTCTTGATTCTAAATAATCTGAAGTTATAATTCCTCCATCAATTGCTTGTTGTGATCAAGAAATTATTTCTTCATGTGTTTTAAAATATTGAATATATTCTACATCTGCAAATAATCAACCAAAGGCAAAAATTATTAAATTAGCTATAACATGATGGAATCCTGTTACAGTAAATAATCAAATGAAAAAGAAAATTATAAAAATTTTCCCAATAGCGCCTCTTGTTGCTAGTGTTGATCAAACAGTTCCCGCTACAATTAAATTAGAAAACATTGAAGAAAATAAAATTTCATATCAATAACTAGAAACTTTTTTAGTTATTAAATATTCAATAACTCTTAATTGTTCTCCCTTAAAAGCACTAGCTCCTCTTAAAACCGCAGCAGCTATTAATGCTCCTACTAAGTTTCCTAAAAAAACTATTCCTAGATTTCTAAAAACTTTATATAAACGAGCTTTTTTATCAAATACAGCAAGCATTGCTAAAGTATCAGAGGTAAATAATGAACCTCCTAGAATAGTTATCATCATTAACCCCACAGGGAAAATTAAAGACGCAACAAAAAGAGCACTACCTGTTAAATGAAATTCTCCTGTTCTTAATAGTTCATCATTACCATATCAAGATAAAATATAAATATATGCTACATAAGCTATTGCAACATAAATTGAAGCTAACATACCCATTAAAAATATTTTTCATCAAATTAGTTTTGTTTTTTGATAGCCATAATCTAAAGCATTAGTAAAGTTACTTTTATAATCGTGCATTTCTCCTCTTTTTTATTTAATTTTGATTTTAAAAAAACAAAATATGATAATATTATATTACTAATTAATTATTATTTAATTAAAATAGATAAAAATATGGAATTATAATTAATCCATGTGAAAGGAAAAAATGAAAAAAGATATTCATCCAGAATACCAAACTGTTAAATCTGTTTGTTCAACTTGTTCAACAGAATTTACATTTGGTTCTACTGTTTCAAAATTTTCTGTTGATGTTTGTTCAGGATGCCATTCATTTTACACAGGTGATAAATCTATGGCAAGAGCAACCGGAAGAATTGAAAGATTTAATAGAATGGCTGCTTTCGCTAAAAATCTTAAAAAATAATGTTTTAAACAGGTTCGCCTGTTTTTTATTTTTAATAAAGGAAAAGATGAAAAAAGAATTAACAATAAAACAATTGCAAGAATATTTATATGAAATTTATAAAAATAAAGCAAATAATGTAAGAATGCTAACTAAATTAACAGAAGAAGTAGGAGAAGTAGCTGAAGCTATTGCTATTAAAGAAGGCTGAAAACAGAATAAGCAAAATGTTTCATTAGAAGAAGAATTAGCAGACATTATTCATTACACTGTTGCTTTAGCTAGTATAAACAATATAAATCTTAGCGAAGTTATAATTCGTAAAGACAAAGAAGCTGCTAAAAGATATGAACACGAGTATAATTTAGAAGAATTTATTAAAAAAAATAAATAATAAAACCTATAGGCCGCTATAGGATATTTTGTGTAAATTATCTTTTTGCTAACATAAAATGTTAGAAATTTGAGAATAACAACACCAATATAATAGTTAAATTATAACAAAAAAAACAAACACACAGCATAATTAAATACAAAGTAGTTTCTTATATAATGTGAGTGTGTTTGCTTTTTTATTATTTATTAAAAAATAGAAAAAGAAGATATCAATAACTTTCTTTTTCTATTAAATAGACAAATAAATTACAAAATACCAAACATGTTAATAAAAAAGTTAAAACAATATAAACTAATATTTTTTAATTTCTTTTTATTTTCCATATATATTTATTATTAAAAAGTATCTGAATTAAATTTAATACTTATAAAATTATTCGGTAAAAGCTTCAAAAGTAAGATCTTTAGCTTCCGTAATATATGCTAATTGTAAGTCTATTTTTTTATTATTTTCTTTTCTTATCTCTTCGTTTTGCTTTTGAATTTGTTTTTTCTTATTCTTGTAATTTATTAGAGTAAAAATATAAACAAAAATTAAAATAGGAAATAAAAGAATAGCTAAAATAAGAGGGAACTTAATTAAATTAAGAACAGGTAATTCTTTTTCATCTTCTAATTTTATACTTCTATATTTAGCTTCTATTTGTTTTATTTCTTGATATTTTTTTATATTTGTATCTCTTTGAAATGATAAACTAACTAAATCTTCTCCTCTTTGAACTCTATCCTTTAAAATTCAACCAAAAGATGTATAAACTTCGATTTCTTTTTGTTCTAGTAAACTTCTAGTATTTTCAATTTTGTATTCTAACATTTGATTTTTCTACTTTCTTTCTTTTTTTTAAAAATTTAATAATTTTATGTATATTATATATATATATATATTCCAAACAAAAAGCCGAATAAAATCTGTTTTTTATTAGAATTTAGTGAAATTTGTGTTTTTATTCTCAAATTTCTAACATTTTATGTTAGAAAAAAGATAATTTATACAAAATATCCTATAGTACCTAAACAGTAACCTATATTATTTTATAGAAAAATTTTATTTAAAAAATCAAGTATATCACTCTTTGTTCTTATTTTACAGTGCTATACTTGATTTTCCATTCAAATTAATTAATCAATATCAAATCCACATTTAATTTTTAGTATTTTTTTAATGTTCATCTTCCGTCGTTAAGTCTTTTGAAGTTGCTATCTACTGTTAAAAGTCTATAAAGTTCTCCTCTTTTTTTAACTAATAGATTTTCTATAGCATTTTCTTCATTTGCATTTAGAGAAACATTTCATTTTTCTTGAAGTTTCTCTTGAATGTGAGAAAATATTTTTTCAAACTCCATTTCTCTTTCTTTTTCGAGTATTTCTTTTGCTAATACAATCATTGTTTTCATTTTACATCCTTTCTGGAGCAGAAACCCCAATTAAATCTAATCCATTTTTTAATACTATTTTAGTTGCTTTCACTAAAGCGATTAAACTTTCTTCTCTTTCTTCTCCTATTATTTTAGAGTTAGAATAAAAAGAATTAAAGTCTTTTGCTAATCTTATTAAGTATTCGGGCAATAAATGAATTTTATAATTTACACTTATTTTTTTTATTAATTCAGGAAAATCTTTTAGTGTATTTACTAATTTTGTTTCATTTTCATTAATAAAACTTTTAGCACTAAATGTTTTAAAATGGGTTTTTGCTAGCAATTGATTCGCTCTAGCATAAGCATATTGAATCATAAATACTGGATTTTTTTGGCTTGATTCTAACGCTAATTTTACATCGAAGTCTAATCCTGAATTTTCACTTCTATCTATCATGAAAAATCTGGCTGCATCTTTTCCGACTAATTCGATTAATTCTCTAGCTGTAAAAGTTACACCTTTTCTTTTTGACATTTTTAACTCAGTTCCATCTTTCATTAGACGAACTATCTGACAAGTTAAAACCTTAAATTGTTTTTTCGAATCAAAACCTAACTGATCTATTGCGATTTCCATTCTTTTAATATACCCAATGTGGTCTGCACCCCAAACATTTATTAATTTGTCCACACCATTATCTGCTAACATTTTTTCATTATGATAAGCAATATCTGGTAAAAAATAAGTATAGCTACCATCTTTTTTTATTAAAACCCTATCCTTATCATCACCATAATCACTAGTTTTTAATCAAAGAGCACCATCTTTGTTATAAGTATTTTTTAACTTTAATAAAGCATTATCGATTTTTTTATTTTTGTATAACGTTTTTTCACTAAAGAATTTGTCAAAAGTTATTCCAAATAAAGACAAATCTCTTTTTATTTGTCCTAACATAATAGATACTGAAGCTTTTTTGAAAAAATCTTTTACTTTTTTATCATTTAAATCAGAGTTTACAAATTTATCTTTAAATAATTTAATTATTACATGGGCAGCTCACTTAACATCTGCTCCTACGTAAGAATTTTCCGGCATTGGATATTTTTTACCAAAATGTTGCTGATATCTTGCAAAAACTGATTCTGCCAATATATCAATTTGATTACCTGCATCATTTACATAATATTCTTTTATTACTTTATTACCAGCAAAAGAAAGAATATTAGCTAATGTAGCTCCTAAAGCTGCTCCTCTGGCGTGTCCTAAATGTAAAAAACCTGTAGGATTTACTGAAACAAATTCTAAGTTTATTTTTTGATTTTGTTCAAGTTGTCCATATTTATTTTCAAGATTTAAAATCTTATTTGTTTCATCAACAAAAAAAGTATTTTTAACGAAAAAATTAATAAATCCAGGTTTAGCTATAACTATATTAGATATAAAATATTTTTCTTTATCTATTTTATTAACTATTAATTCAGCTATTTCCATAGGAGTTAAGTTTAATTCTTTTTTAAGAGTCATAGCTAAATTTGTAGAATAGTCACCAAAATCTTTCGATTTAGTTAATACTACATTTTTAGAAACTTTTAATTCTTTCAGTACTTCTTCTAATGCTTCTATAATTTTATTTTGCATGCTATTTTCCCACTATAACCGAAGCTGGTTTTACAACTCTATCATATAATTTATAACCATTACTTTTAATAGAAACTATTTTGTCTTTTAATTGACTATTTTCTTCTGTTTCAAATACTTCATGAAGTTCTGGATTATAGTTTTCTCCAACAAAAGGTTCTATTTTTTGGATTCCAAAATCGGAAAATATTAATTCCATTTGTTTTAATAACATACTAAAACCTTTTACATAGTTTTGCACGGCTGAATTATCTTGTTTTTCTCCCGCTTGAATAGCTAATTCTAAATTTTTTAAAGGTATTAAGAAAGATTCAAAAAACTTTTGGATTCCATATTTTTTTATATTTGTTAATTCCAATTCAAATTTTGAAGAAGTTTCATCTTTATGCTTTTGAATTTCTTCTTTAGCTTTATTTTGTAATTCTAAAGCTTTGGTTCTTAATTCTTCATTATTTTTTTCAATTTCCATTTTTAGTTTTGCTATTTCTAGCTCTAATAATGTAATTTTAATTTTTTGTTTTTCTGAAAGAGAAACGTTTTCCTCTTTTTTATTGTTTTTTTTATTAATATTTCTTTTATTTTTTTTATTTTTAAAATTATTATTTTTAGGTTTATTAGTTTCTTTATTTTGATTTTCAGTACTATTATTGCTGTTGTTATTATTATTTTTTTCTTCCATTTAAAATCTCCTTTACTATTTTTCTTGTTTAAGAAATTTTTCCAATAGATCTAAAGCACTTAAAACTTTTGAATAATCTAGTCTAGTTGTTGCTCCAACTACACTTATTTCTTTGCTAATATTTTGATTTTCAACTTTTTTAGAAATAAAAACAGCTTCATCCGACTCTATTTTTATTTTTATATTTTTATCTTCATCTAATTTATTTTCAATAGTTTCTCAAATAGATTTTTTTTCAATTAAATCTAAAATTTGACTAAGTTTTTCTCTTGATATTTCTCTAGATAAAATCAAATTATTTTTATTATATATTTTTGATTCATAGTTGGTTTTAAAATTAAAAATATTTTGCATAAATGTTTTTAAAACATTATCTAAATTTTTTATTTCTTTTGCTAAAATCGGAACTAAAATTTCTACTATTTTTTGGATTTCGTTTAACGCAACATTAATTAATCTTTCTTTAAAAATTCTTATCGCTACTTTAATATCTTCTTTTTCTACCTCATTAGAAAAAGAAACTATTTTATTTTCTACTCTACCTAAAGAAGTAACTAATACAATTACACCAGAATAATTATCTATTATAGTGAATTGAATTGATCTTAATTTTTCTGCACTTCTTAAATCTGATGTAACTACCGTAATTCCAGCAACTTCTGAAATTAATTTAGCTGCTTCTTCTATTGTTTTATCAATAGAAATTCTTCTTTTAGCGAAAATGTCATTCATTTTTGCTTCTAGATCATTGTCGGTTGTATCTACTAAATAACTTGCATAATACTCATATGCTTTTAAAGTAGGAATTCTTCCACTAGAAACGTGCGATTTTTCTAAAAAACCGTCTTTTTCTAGCTCTGCCATTATGCTTCTAATAGTAGAAGAAGAGACTTGTAAATTATATTTTTCCTTTAACGCTTCAGAACCAATAGGTTCTCCATTTTCAATATAACTTTCAATTATGTGCTTTAAATAAGATTTCTTTTTGGCGCTATTATGATCCATAAAAAAATTATATTCTAAAATGTTTTTTTTAATAAAAAATAATCAAAAAAATAAAAAATAAGATTATGAAAAAATAATCCTATTCTTTGTGTTCTTTGTTATTTTTCTTTTTTAAAATATAACTTTCTATAAAGCTTGTATATAAGATGATTAAAGCCCCTCCTATAGATCCTAGAACTATTAAAACATCAGCAAAATTAAATGTTCCATTATCATATCAAGGTATATAAAAAACATCTTTTACTCCGTTTTCGTAAAGAAAACGATCTAACATATTCCCGAATGTTCCAGACCATAAAAAGGCTAAGATAATTATAGTTAATTTTCTTTTAGAAAAAATCATAAAATAAGGTAATACAAGAACAATTATTAAACTAAATAGATGAATAAAGAAAAAACCAATATATTTATTTATACCCGAAGTAACTCCAATATGTAATAGGGGGCGAAAACCTATAATTTTAAAATCTAATATAACATTTCTTTCTTTTCAATTGGAAAATACAGTAAATTCTTTATGATCAAAAATTAAATTTTTTGTTAATTGATCTATTAAAACAAAAGTTAAAATTAAAGAAAAAGAAATAATACTATTTAACAATAATTTCTTTTTCGGAAAGTTTTTTAAATGATTTAGTCACTGAAAAAAATGTTTTTTAACTTCATTCATTTTTTAATACCTCATCACATCTTAAACAAAGCTCTCCTTTTATATCTTTGTTTTCAAAATGATTTCAGCATCTTTGACATTTAATAGAATCAAAAACTTCGACTTTTGTAACGTCAGAAAATTCTACAGATCCTACCATCAATAGTTTTACTAAATTTAAGCTTTTTATGAAATTACTTTCTGTTTTTAAATAAAGTTTTGCTTCATTTTGTCTTTTTATTTTTCCAGATTTAATTTCATCTTCAATTAATTTATAAACTTGATCTTTTAATTCAAAAAATTCTTTTCATTCATTAATTAATGATTCATTATATTCTTCTTCTTTTAAAAAGTCTTCTAAATGAACGGAAATTTGTTTGTTTTCTTTGTTTATGAAAGAATAGGCTTCTTCTGTAGTTGTTGGAATAATAGGCGCTAGAGCAATTAACAATAAATTTGCCAAATTATAAAGATTTGTTTGAATCATTAATCTTTCTAGAGAAGTCTTACTATCAGCATATAAAGAATCCTTTGTGATTGATAAATAAAAGCTTGAGAATTCAATAATAAAATTATTAATTTCTTTAACAACTGAAATAAATTTGTGATTATTATAGTTTTTTATTATATTGTTATTTAATTTTTTAATTTCTTCTGCCATAAAAGCGTGTACACCTGTTAGGGCTATTTTTTGTGAAGAATTAAAATCAGAAATATTACCTAACAGAAATCTTAATGTATTTCTAATTTTTCTATATATTTCTATATTTTGATCAAATATTTTTTTAGAGTAGGAAATATCGTCTGAATATTCACTATTAGCTATTCAAAGTCTTAAAACATCCGCTCCATGTTTCTCTATTAGTTCAATTGGTTCTACACCATTTCCTAAAGATTTCGACATTTTTTGACCTTTTTCATCAACTATAAATCCATGTGATAACAATTCTTTATAAGGAGCTACTCCTCTATATGCAACAGAGTTAATTAATGAAGAATTAAATCACCCTCTATATTGATCTGATCCTTCAAAATAAAGATCAAAAGGTTTTTCCACACCCTCTATTTCAACACCAATTGAAGTAGAACCTGAATCAAATCAAACGTCCATTATGTCTTTTTCTCTTGTTCAACCTTTATTTCTATATTTTTCAGGCAATAATTCATCTGTTTCTTTTTCAAATCAAATGTCACTACCAAATTTTTCAATCAAATTAATAACATGATTAAATAATTCTTCTTTAATGACAGGTTCATTATTTTCATCATAAAAAATAGTTATTGGCACACCCCAAGCTCTTTGTCTAGAGATGGTTCACTCTTCTCTATTTTCTATCATTTTAATTAAACGTTTTTTAGCTCAATCATGATGAAATTTAACACCTTCGATGGCTTTTAAAATATCTTTTTTAATTTTATCAATAGAAACAAATCATTGTGGGGTACCTCTAAAAATAATAGGTTTTTTTGTCCTTCAGTCGTGTGGATATGAGTGTTTTATAAATTGAAGTTTTAAAAGTTCTTTTTGTGAATCTAAAAATAACCCTATTTCTTTATTAGAATCCTCATAAAATAATCCCTCGAATTTATCTGCTTCTTTGTTTAAAGTTCCATCATCGTTTACATGCATTATAAAGTCTAATTTTTCTTTTTTACCAATTAAAAAGTCATCTTCCCCAAATAATGGAGCCATATGTACAAGTCCTGTACCTGTCCCTATTTCTACGTGGTGTCCTAAAACAACTTTTCCTATTTTATCTTTTTTTATTGGTCTTATGTATTCTGAATTTATTAAATGTTCACCTGTTTTAACTTCTAAAATTTCTACATTTTCTCATTGGAATAAAGTTGTAAGTGATTCTAAAAGTTCTTTAGCTACCACATATATTTGGTTATTAACTTTAACTCTAGAATATTCTATTTTTTCTCCAACAGCAACTCCAGAGTTAGCAATTAATGTTCATGGAGTAGTTGTTCATATTACAAGATTATCTCCGCTTTGTAAAAACGAATTACCTTTAGAAACTTTAAAAGTTACATAAATCGAAGGAGATCTATGTTCTGCATATTCTACTTCAGCTTCTGCCAAAGCTGTTTGACTTGAAGGAGATCAATAGACCGGTTTTAGTCCCTTTCTTAAAAGTCCATTTAAAGCCATTTTTTTTAATAGTTCTATTTGTTTAGCTTCAAAATATGGTGTTAAAGTTTTATATATTTCTTTAAAATCACTAACTAATTGTAATTTTTTTAATTGTTCTTTTTGATTTTCAATTTGAGATAAAGCATATTTATACGATTCTTTTCTTAATTCTAAAATTGAAAAATCTTTGTGATTTTTATTTAAGTTTTGTAACATTTTTAATTCAATAGGTAAGCCATGTGTATCTCAACCATTTACCATAGGTGAATAAAAACCACTCATATTTTTAAATCTAACTATTATATCTTTAATAACTTTATTTAGTGCATGTCCTAAATGAATATTACCATTTGCATATGGTGGACCATCATGTAGAACATATTGCTTTTTCCCTTTGTTTTTATTTATTAATTTTTGATAAATTTCGTTTTTTAATCAATAATCTCTGTATTTTTCTTCTTTTTCTACTAAATTTGCCTTCATTTCAAAATCTGTTTTAGGCATATTTAAAGTATCTTTATATTGTTTTTCCATATATTACTCCTATTTTAAAAGAAAAATAAAAATCTGTATCCAAGGACTAACGTACCACCTTAGATCAGATTCTTCGTTTTAAATTCTTTTCGTGAATTAACCGCCTTGATAGGTCTCAGAAGTGATATTCTAAAGCATCCAGATTAACTTTCACCAACCGTTAATTCTCTTATTTCTGTCAAACTTTGAACGTGTCTTCGTCTTCGATAATTAATTTATTGTTTTTTAAATTATATAATAATTGCTAATTTTATAAAGAAAAAATAATTATAAATGGTATAATTTATGCAAATTAAGTATATTAGGAGTATTATGACAGAAAATAAAGTTGCAGAAGAACAAAAATTAGAAGTAGAACCAAAAAAAGCAAAACAAAAAGTAAAAAAAGATAATTCTTGAAGAAAAGCTAAAACTTCTGCAGGAAGAACTAATAGATGATTATTAGGATTATTCTTGGGTTTTTCTAGTGCTGCTTTAACTGCCGGAGGTATTTTTTTCATTTACCAATACTACGTTAAAACTAATTCAAAAAACCCTTCTGTAGAGATTACAAATAGTATTAAAAACGATAAAGACGAAGCAACTAAACCAAGTTCCGATTCTCAATAATTTAAAGAACTTTAAAGTTCTTTTTTTATTCTTTTTTTTAAAAGAAATAATGTAAAATTTAATAATATGAAAAAAGAAAATATTAGAAATTTTTGTATTATAGCTCATATTGATCACGGTAAATCCACTTTAGCTGATAGAATTTTAGAATTTACAGGAGCAGTTTCTAAAAGAGAACTAAAAACTCAACACTTAGATTCTATGGAATTAGAACAAGAAAGAGGAATTACCATAAAACTTAATGCTGTTCAATTAAAATATAAAGATTATATTTTTCACCTAATCGATACTCCCGGGCACGTAGATTTTACATATGAAGTATCTAGATCTTTAGCAGCAACAGAGGGGGCTTTGCTTCTAGTAGATGCAACTCAAGGAATTGAAGCACAAACTTTAGCTAATGTTTATCTAGCTATCGATAATAATCTAGAAATAATTCCTATAATTAATAAAATAGATCTTCCTTCTGCAGACCCTGAAAAAGTAAAACGAGAAATTGAAAATATAATTGGTATTCCTGCCGATGATAGTGTGTTAATTTCTGCTAAAACCGGATTAAATATTGAAAATGTTTTAGAAGCTATTGTTTCTAGAATTCCTGCACCCAAAAATGCTGATGATAATAAACCTTTAAGAGCTTTAATTTTTGATTCATATTTTGATTCTTATAAAGGAGTTGTACTACTTATAAGAGTAGTAGAAGGTAAGATTAAAGTTGGAGATACTTTCACACTAATGTCTTCTAATAAAAGATTTCATGTTGTGGAATTAGGGGTTAGAACTCCAAATGAATTAAAAAAAGATGAGTTAGTATCTGGAGAAGTAGGTTGAATTTCGGCTTCAATTAGAGATGCTAAGGATATTTCTGTTGGGGATACAATTACATTAACAAATAACCCTGCAAAAGAAGCTTTACCTGGTTACAAAAAACTAAAACCTGTAGTTTATACAGGATTTTATCCAATTGATAGTAAAGATTATGATTTACTTAAAGAATCCTTAGAAAAAATTTCTTTATCAGATTCTTCAATAACATTTGAACCTGAATCATCTAAAGCTTTAGGTTTTGGATATAGAATAGGATTCTTAGGAATGCTACATATGGAAATTCTTCAAGAAAGATTAGAAAGAGAATTTAATATTGATTTAATTGCCACTGCTCCTTCTGTTGAATTTCATGTATACAAAACTGATGAAAGTTTAGAAATTATTTCTAATCCTTCTAATTTACCAGATCCCACATTTATAAAAAGAATTGAAGAGCCTTATATAAAAGCTTTTGTAATAGTACCTGAAGACTATGTTGGTTCTATTATGGAATTATGTCAAAATAAAAGAGGTACATTTATTGATATAGAATTCATCGATTCAACAAGAAGAAAAGTTGTTTATGAACTTCCATTAGTAGAGATTATATTTGATTTTTTTGATAGACTCAAATCTATTTCTAAAGGATATGCTTCATTTGAATATGACATAATTGGCTATAAAGAATCTAACCTTGTAAAATTAGATATTTTATTAAACGGAGATAAGGTGGATGCTTTATCAATGATAGTTCACAAAGATTTTGCCTACTCAAAAGGTAGAGAATTAACAGAAAAATTAAAAGAAGTTATACCCAGACAATCTTTTGAAGTTCCTGTACAGGCTGTTATTGGTTCTAAAGTAATAGCTAGAGAAACAATAAAGGCTTACAGAAAAGATGTTACCGCAAAATTGTATGGAGGTGATCCTACACGTAGACAAAAACTTCTAAAAAAACAAAAAGAAGGTAAGAAAAGAATGAAGGCAATAGGGTCTGTAGAAGTGCCTCAAGAAGCTTTCTTAGCTATACTTAAAACAGATATAGAAAGAAAGAAATAGGATAAACTATGAAATGAAAACCTTTAAATAATACAGATACGGTAAATTTTGCAAATATAAAAAAAGAGCAAATTAATTTACAAGATATAAATAGTGCAAAAGTTTATAAAGATCCTGAACAAATTATACCAACCGGAGTTTACAAAATTTTTGCTCGCGAATCTAAAATACTAAAAATATTTTTAATATTTTATCTATTTATATTTTTAGTTTCTGCTTCCTTAATTGCTTTAATTTATACAAATACTTTAAAAACAATTGGTTTTGTTAAAACTGATTTTGAATGAAGTTGATTAATAATACCTATTTTAATTGCTTCTTATTCTATTTTTAAATTCATTATAAAATTTTTAGATTTTTCTTCTATGAAAAAATCAGAAAAATTGTATAGAAATGAATTAACTATTAATCCTCAAGCATTACCAACAAGCATCGCTAACCTTTATAAAAGATTAACAAAGCAACAAATACATCATAATTGATTTTTAATATTTACTTTTTTCTATATAGGTTTATTCGCCTTAGCTGTTTGATATTTTAGTGATAAAGTTTATCTAAATGGACTTTTAAATTTTGAAAAATGAATAC
Source organism: Mesomycoplasma molare (assembly GCF_024918955.1). Classification (NCBI taxonomy): domain Bacteria; kingdom Bacillati; phylum Mycoplasmatota; order Mycoplasmoidales; family Metamycoplasmataceae; genus Mesomycoplasma; species Mesomycoplasma molare. Next base: position 36,556 of record NZ_CP103423.1, on the reverse strand, counting down.
AATTAATGACGCCTAATCCTGAATTTTTATCTATTATTTTAGGTCTTTCACTATTAGGAAACTTAGTTATTTGAACTTTATTAACTATTTCCCGTAAAAAAAGACTTAATGATATTCAAGATTACTTTGGTTATCAAATAGTTAAAGACACAGAAATAGATGCTATAAAAATAAAAATGAATAAAGGATATTTAAAACTATTTGTATTAACAATCCTTGTTTTGCTAGTTATACCTATTATAGTTTTGCTTTTAGTTAAAAAATTTATTTTAAAAAGAAAATAAACAAAAAACCGTGCATTTGCTCGGTTTTTTAAATTTTAAAAGAATTATTTTTCTTTATATAACCATAAAGGATTTTGTTTAACTTTAAAATAAACGAAAATTTCTAATGTATAAAAAGATACTGATAAAACGTACATTAAAGTTGCTAAAATAGATAATAATAATGCTGTAGAATATTCAAATTCTTTATCAAATAGTTGATAAATTACATTAACTAGTCCGCCCAAAGATGCGAAAGCATATGTATTATATGTAAGTAAATTAAATTTTTCAATCTTTCCTCAAACATGAGTTTTTCTAAAGGTTTTATATGGTTTTCTTATTCTTCAATACAAGATCAAACTAGAAGCTATATTTCATAAGAAAAATATTATTATTTGAACTATAGGAAATCACATATTTAAATTATATTAAAAAATTAAAATATTTCTCCATAATTTGAAATGTTTTCTACTCAACTATTTAAGTCTTCTATTGGTACAGTCTTAAATTCTTCTAATTTAGCTTCTAATTCTTGTATATCATTATCAACTTTGTATTTTCTTTCTGAAAAAGAAAAGAAAGAAGAAATAGAAGTTAATAAAGTTATAAAAGCAGATCCTAAAGAAATATCGATTAAAAACAATATAGACTTTTCTGTGCCTTGAATATCAGGGAATTGATTAAATCTTAAAGAATATAAGTTAAATACTATCATTAATGAGGATAAAATTATAGCTATAATATTTAAAATAAGAAAAACTAAATAAGAAATAAAGAATTTTCTTGTATATTTCCTTCTTACTTTATTAACTTTTAATAATAATTCTTCTTCGGATAAATTTTCAATATTTTTTAAAGAATAATTGTTTTTTGGTTTTTGAAATTCTTCTAAATAAGGATTTTTAGTCAGATAATCTCAACCTACAATAGACATTGTTCTATATAATAAAACTGTCTCTTTTGTTTTTTGTTTTTTGTAAATTCCTAAATTAGATTCAAAAAGCGCTTTTTCTAAACGCAATGTAGTTAAAACTTTGCGATTTTTTTTATATTTATTATTCATGGAAAAAAAAGCAATGATTGAAGTAATAAAAGAACCTGTTGCAGACAGTCAAGCGATTATGATTACATAATTTGTTCTAAAAGTTTCATTTGTATATTCTTCCGGTAAAACTAATCTATATTTTTCTTTTATACCTGCTAAAAAATAAGAAGTTAAAAGCGCACTTACAAAAACTAATAAAAATGTCGCAAATGTTAAACTTATAAATAATATTCTTAACATAAATACTTTAGTTAAAGTGTAATTATAAATATACTTAAAATGTTTAGGAAAAATGGTTTTTTCTTTTGTTTTATTCATTAGCTCACCTTTTTTAATAATGTACTTTTTATTTCTTTTTTTCAATTTTTCTTATATTTATTTATCAAAATAGGTTCAACTTTTATTAGATCTTGTTTAAATTCTTCTAAAGAATATTCTTTTCTTTCCGTTGAAAAATATTTTATATATAAGAAGTACAATTCTCTTCTAACTTGTTTGTAATTATTATAATGAAATGTAGATCTAAAAATTGCTAAAAATAAACTTAAAAAGAAATTTGTTATTAAAAATATAACAAAAAAAGCTGTATAAGATAAAATTTTTAAAACTTCTGGTCATTGTTCTCTAGAAGTAATATGTTTTCCTATTTCAGAATTATCTTTTATTAATTCTACTGTTGCATAATCTAAATATAATATAGCTAATATGATAGAATATATATTTATTGCTATAATAATAAAGGAAAAAACATTATTTAGTCAAAAATAAATTTTAGAAATTCTTTTTAATGATTTGATTTTATTTTCCATGTAAGCAACTATTTTTTTATTAGGTTTTACCGCCATTTTATTTCCTTTCTAATTCATCATAAAATTTCATTAATTTTATTTTTGTTTTTTTTAAAGCGTCAAAAATAGCACTTCTAGTTGTTGCTGTAATTTGAGAAATTTCTGCATATGATAAATCTTCAAAAAAATAAAGTTGAAAAATTTGTCTTTGATTTTGAGTTAAAAATGATGAATATTTTTCAAACAAATTTATTAACAATTCTCTATTTTCCAAATTATCCATTTTAATGTTTACTCTCCGATAAATCTTTTGTTAAAGCGTAAATGAAAGCATCTAAGTCAAATTCTTGTAAATCTTCCATTTTTTCACCTAATCCTAATAATTTGACGTCTAAATTGAGTTTATCTTTTATAGATAAAACAATTCCTCCCTTACTAGTTCCATCCATTTTAGTTAATACAATTCCACTAATAGACGTTACTTCTTTAAAATGCTCAGCTTGTGAAACTCCATTTTGACCTGTTGTTGCATCTATTACCAAAAGAGACTCATGAGGGGCATCTTCTATTTTCTTTTTAATAATATTATTCATTTTAGCTAATTCGTTCATTAAATTAACTTTATTTTGTAACCTACCTGCAGTATCTATAATTAAAAGATCATATTTATCATTAATAGCTTTTTCTAAAGAGCGATAAACTATAGAAGATGGATCTGTTTCATTTACATTAGGCGAAATAATATCAGCTCCCGCTCTTTTTGATCATATTTCTAACTGTTCTACAGCAGCAGCTCTAAATGTATCTCCTGCTGCAATTAATACTTTTTTACCTAGGTCAACATATTTTTTAGCAATTTTAGAGATAGAAGTAGTTTTTCCAGAACCGTTTACACCAACCATTAAAAATACATTTAATCTTCCATCTTTGTAATTTAATTGAGTATTAATAATTGAATTATTAGCATAAATAGTATAAATTTTATCAGCAATAATTTCACCAATTAATTTTGGATCATCAATATTTTCCTTTTTTACTTCCTTTTTAATTTCATAAATTATAACTTCTACTAAAGAGTAAGAAATATCTGACATTATTAAAATTTCTTCTAATTCATCAAATAAATCATCATCAATTTTTTTTCTGGAATTCTGTAAATTTAATATTTTTTCGCTAAGTGAAACATTGGATTTTTTTAACCCTTCTACATACTTATAAACCTTATCTTCTTCAACTATTTTCTTTTCTATTTCTTTTTCTATCTTTTTTTCTAATTTTTCTTTTTTCTTTTCTAAATTTTCTTCTTTAGAACCAAATAAACGTTTTTTTAATTTTTCAAAAAATTTCATAATTAAAATTATAAAACTTTTTTAAGAGTTTATGCTATTTTCGTTCATAATTACTATCTAAAATTAATAAAAAAAATCAAACACTATTAAAAAGTAATGTTTGATTTTGAGGTATAAAATTATTTTTTTAGCGCTGATTCTATTCACTCAATAATGATATCTTTTGGAAAATATTCAAAGCCTTTATTTAAAATTTCTCCATCTTTTAAAACAATGTGTGTAGGAACTCTTAATACTTCGAATTTTGTTCCTTCTTTTCTAAATAGTTGCGCTTCTTCCGCATTAACATTAATCATTTTTAATCTAGGTTCATCTTTAAAATGATTTTCTACTTGTTTTACAATTGGACTCATCATTTTACAATCGCCACATCAAGTTGTTGTAAACTCTAAATAAACAACTCCATCATTAATTTCTTTTTGTGCTTCTTCTCAAGTTAATTTTTTAAGTTCCATTTTAATCAAAAGGATTGTCAAAAGGTAATGTTTCTTCTATACTTTTATTTTCAGTATTTTCTTCTTCAATAAATGTTTTTATTTCTAAGTCAACTGGTTTTTTTAAATCTTTAGTAACTATATTACCTTTATCTTCTAAGTCAAAATTAGTAACTATATTTTGGACAAGTTCCTTTTTATTCTCCTTTATTTTATTTTTTTTAAATTCTAATATTTTTTCTTTTTTTATTTTATTTTTAGGTCTAATTAACTGATTTTTTTCAAAAAATAGGATTTTTCAAATTAGATAAATTAAAAATAACAATAATGGAATCATAAAAGAACCTAAAGAACTAGTAAATGATTTTAATGTTATATAAATAAATATATTTAAAAAACCTAAGTGTGAAAGGTCTAATAATAAGGGATCATTAGTTTTGTTAATTAGTTCAATTCAATAAATATTTTTTAAATTTTTAAAGTTTTTAAATCCTATATCTAAAATATTTTGTCCTTTCATTTTTATAACATCTTCAATTATAAAAATAACAAACATATTTATAAATATAAAGAATAAAGATATTAAATATAAATCTACTTTTATCTTTTTTGTTTCTAATATTTTAGGTGAAATAATTTTTGTTAAACATAAAATTAAAATAAATAAAAAATACGAATAAGATAAACTACCAAATAAAAAACCTATAGTATAAGAATAGATTGTTGTTAAGCCTTTAATATTTAAAAAGCTAAATACTAAAAGTAACATATTTGTTAATAATATTAATGCTCAAAAAATTTTAGATTGTATTAAAAATTCTATTTTGCCCTTTTTATATTTCATAAAATATCACCACTAAAACTGGCTCTTTATCATAAATTTTAAATATTTTTTTCTTAATTATTTTCTTGATTTTTTCTTGTGCTTCTTTTAAAACAATCTTTTCAGTTTCTAAAAATGTTTGATATACAGCTGATGTTATAATTTCTGTTATTTTACTTTTATTTTCTTTAGAAATTATTCCTGATGAATTAATTTGCAAATCACCAATTAACTTTTTAGTTTTATAGTCCACTAAGTTCGTTATTGTTATAACTCCATCTCTAGCTAAATTTTCTCTTTCTCTAATAACTTCTGATGAAATATCCCCTATACCAAAACCATCTATAATAACTTCACCAACTTGCTTTATTGTACCTTTTTGCGATACTAAATCTCCATCAGAAAATAATGCTATTTTTCCGTTTTGTAAAACTATGGTGTTATTTTTATCCACCCCTGCTAAGTGAGCTATTTCAGAAGAAACTACTAAATATCTATATAATCCTTGTAAAGGAATAAAAAATTTAGGTTGTAATATTTTAGCTGCTAAAAATATGTCCTCTCTTGCCGGTCTTATTCTATAATACTCATTTTCTGTTATATCAACTACTTTAGGTGTTATTCTTGCAATTTCGTCTAAAGTCATAGCATAAAGAACTTCTAGTCCATTAAGAGGTGGTGCTACCATTATCACTGTATCTGTTGGTAATAATTTAAAGAAAACATCGTTATTTTCTGTAATTCTTAAAAATCTTTGATATAGTCTTTCGCTTGTTGAAGTAATTAAAACTACAGCATTTTTATGTTTATTAGCTTCTTTATAGTCAATAAATTCTGGTAATTCTAAATATTTTCCTTCGTATTTAATTTTCTTTATTAAATCTACAAGTTGACCATATGTTCTTCCGTATACTGCTACTGGTCTTTGATATTTTTTAGCTAAATCTAATACCTCTTGTAAAAGAGCCATTTCTTCATCAAAAGAACCAACAATAATTCTTGAATTCTGATCAGTTTTATAAAAAACATTTTCAATTGATGGTGTAATATCTATTTTATCAATAGCTTTTCCTTTATAGTTTGCTCTACCAGAATCTATCAATAGTGTATGTATTCCTTTAGGAGATTTGATATTAGCTTTTATTTGTTCTAGATTAGTTGTTCCATAAATATTTAAAGATCCTACTATAAAATTTAACATAATTAAAATAGCACCATCTTCAGTTTCAAAATTATAACCATATACACCCGGCATAGAACCTGCTAAAGGAATACTTTTTACTTTTGCATCTTTAAAATCCAGTTCCTCTTTTGCTATAGAAATAATTTCAAAATCATTATGTCCTATTTTATATTTAGAAATCCTATCAGCTACTAAAAATTTGGTAAAAGGAGAACAATAAATTTTTAGTCCTTTAATTTTCATTAATAATCAAGGTAATGCTGAAAAAGATTCATTTTTACCATCAGTAATAAAAATTCCTTTTATTTTTTCTTTGTTGTTTTCTAAATAAGAAAAATCCGGTATTAAAGTATCAATACCATTAGTTGAGCTAATTGGAACTTTTACACCTGCATTTACTAAAAAAATAGAATCATTAACTTCAATTACATATGAATTTTTTCCATTTTCATCCAGTCCTCCAAGACCAAAAATACCTATTTTTGCCATATTACCCTTCTTTAATTAATTGTTTGTAAAATATATATGTTTATTTATTTTTAATTATATAAAATTTTTATATCTTTTAAAAATGTATTTTATTTATTTTTTATAAAAAATATACAACATAGCAATATAAATTTTGCCACATTGTATATTTAAACTATTGGTTATTTTGTTCATGTAATAAATTAACAAATTCTTGGTATACATCTTTATGATTGGGTGAATATATTATTTTTTCAACTTCAGAAAAATGTAGTCCTCAAATTAGTACATAATATCAAGAAATATCTTTGCTGTTAAATTTTTTTCTCATTTCAGAATAGGAAGCTTCATTATAGTATCGATCGTCTGCTATTTTAAAATAACCTGTTACTTTTTCGTTGGTGTATGTATATTCTCTATCAAAAAACAATTGTTCTTTTGAAAAATGTCAATTTTCTACTGATTTATATATTTTTTTCAATATCAGTTTTGGAGATATTAATGTAAAGAAAATAACTAAAGAAAATAAAGAATGAAAAGTAAAAGGAAATATTAAATTTGACTTAGAATTTTTTTCTATAAATAAATATTTTAAGTTTACCGACATATTAACTATTATAGAAATTAAAAAAAAGAATATGATAATATAAGAAATAAATGTTGATTTAAAAACTTCTTTTTTTCAAGTTTCTAATCCTTTTTTAAAGATTTCGTTTACATATACAGGATTTTTTTGCTTATTAATCTTTTGTATTTTTTTGTTAGTAATAAATAAATATCTTATTATTTCACCTTTACTTGAAAAAATATATGAAATTCAAAGCGTTGATTCTAATATAGAAAAAGCTGCTAATATATATAACACTTTTGCATAATCTGACATCTAAAATCTCCTTTCATTTTTCATAAATTAGTAAATTTTTCGTATAAATATTCATATTTAAAGTTCATGTAATAAATTAACAAATTCTTGGTATACATCTTTATGATTGGGTGAATATATTATTTTTTCAACTTCAGGAAAATGTAGTCCTCAAATTAGTACATAATATCAAGAAATATCTTTGCTGTTAAATTTTTTTCTCATTTCAGAATAAGAAGTATAAGTATTTCATCTGCCAACATTACAAAAATCTCCAGTTACTTTTTCATTGTTTTTTATATATTCTTTATCAAAAAACAATTTTTCTTTTGAAAAGTGTCAATTTTCTAATAATTTGTGAGCTTTTTTAAATAGTTTTTTTGGTAATATAGAAATAATAAAAATAGTAAATGAATTAATAAAAAACTTAACATAAAAGTAATATTAACAACCACCTATTTTTGTGTTTATCTATCAATAAATAGTTTCAGTTTATAACAATAGTAATGGTTACATAAATTATAAAAATAATAGATACAATATAAGAAAGAAATTGAAATTTTGAAACTTCTGTTTCTCAAATTTTTAAACCTTTCTTAAACATTTCGTTTACATATACAGGATTTTTTTGCTTATTAATCTTTTTTATTTTTCTATAGACAAATAATCAATATCGTATTTTTTCTCCTTTTCCGCATTCTAAAAATAAAAAATAAAATAGGGTTTGTAAAATTAATAAACCTGCTAACATATATATAACTTTTTCATAATCTTTCATCTAAAATGTCCTTTTATTTTTATAAATTAAATTACCTTCCATAATAGTTTAGTTTTTTAAATTATTTTCTATTTTTAAACGTTGTGTAATAAGTAATAAAACAATATACAATATACAAAAATGTGATTGGTATATTTAAATTGTTATTGTGGTTTGTTTAATAAATTAGTAAATTCTTGGTATAGATATTCGTATTTTGGAGATTGTATTGTTTTTTTTAATTCTGGTAAATGAACTCCTCAAATTAGGGTATAAAATCAAGAAATATCTTTTTCTTTTGCAAAAGATTTACTGAGTTTTTTAAAAGAAGTAGGGACAAAACCTTGTTGAACTCTTGCTTTTAAATCACCATAAATTTCTTCGTCACTGTAATTATATTCTCTATCAAAAAACAATTTTTCTTTTGAAAAGTGTCAATTATCTAATAATTTGTATACTTTTTTAAATTGCAATTTAGGTACTACAATGAAATAAGAAATATAAAAAATAAGGTATAAATTTATTGAAAAGATAAATAATACAATAACATTAGAAAGTAAATCTTCTTTTATAAAAACCTCTTTACCAAGAAATAAACCAAGCGGAACACATGAGATAAAAATTATTATTAAAACATATGGAATAAATTGTAATTTAGAAATTTTTTTGTCTCATATTTTTAAACCTTCTCTAAACATTCCGTTTACATATACAGGTTTTTTTTGTTTACTTAAAATTTTTATTTTTTTATTAATAGATGGCAAAAACAAAATGAATCTTTTGTTTTCAAGAGCTATTAAAAATAAATGCGTTATTAACATTTCAGTAACAAAAGGAATTAAAAGTAATACAATACTAAGATAAATCATATTAACCTAAATTGTCTTTCTTAGTTTTGTTTGGTAATTTTTTAATATATCATTCTTCTAACTTAGAATTATAAACCTTCATCAACCCCATATTATATAAAGTTATTTCATCTAAACTTAACATTTCACTTATGGTTTTTATTTCATTTGTTTTTAGATTTTTAAAAACTAAATTTTTACCACCAGTTCCACCGTTATAATAATAATCTGTTTGTTTAGTTTCGTTAATAACTACTCAATTAAAATTTTGAATGTCTTTATATTCTTTTTCTCAGTTAGATACCAAATTTTGTAATTCTTTTTCAAATAAATTAATTTTATCTATTCTTGCATTTGATTCTTCTAACTCTTTCTGTGTAAAATAAATATTAATTGACTCTAGCACTGCAGATGTAGCAACAGAAATTATATTAGTTATTTTACTTATAGCGGGCGTTTGCGCTCAAGCTCTTACAGAATGGCCTGCTGATATTATATTTTTAAACGCTTCAAAAGCATTATATAAACCTGAACTAGAATTATGGCCAAAAATTTTATCATAGTTTTTAATTCTATTTAGTAATTTATCTCTCTTATCAGAAACATTTTTATATCAAATTCAGTAACCAACAGATACAAATGTATTTGTGAATAATAAAAAACCAAAACCTGGATTAGTAAGTGACATTATTGAATATATAATAGAATTTACACTCAAAACTAAGGAATTTCTTAATAAAAGTGACAATAGAATTTCAGTATCTTTTAATTCTTTAACCAATACATCTTTTACTTCTTTACTTTCTTTTAATAATTTATCTAATTTTTCTAAAGTAAATAATGCTTGTTTAGAATTTTCTTCTCCTTCAATAATATTAACTTTATAATTTTTTTCTTTATCTGTTACTAATTCTTTTAAACTACTCTTAAATTCTTCAGAAAGTGCTTTGTTTTTTTCTTGTTTTCTAAAACTTACAAGCGTTTTTTTTATTTCTTGTTTGAATTTTTTAAATTCTTTTAAAGAAATTTTATCTAATATAGATTTTTTTTGTTCTTCACTTAATTTTGTGTTTTGAATTTCTGCTACATCTAAAATTTGTGAATATAGAGATTTAAATTGTTCAAAATCAATTTCTGAAGTTATTTTTGTTGCACTCTTTTTAGTGTTTAATAAGTCAGAAGCTATTTGATTTACAACTTCGTTTTCTGAAATTTTAGAAAGTATTTGATTATTATTTACATTTGTATTAAAATTAGCCTTATTTTCCATAGGTTGAGAATGTGTAACTACATTAGCTAAACTGTTTATAGCATAAAATGGTTCAGAAAGAAAAATTTTTTTCATTTTTTCACTCCTTAATTTTTTATTATTAATTTAAGTATACATAATCCCTATTTTTTACCTAATATTTTAAACATATTAGATTTGTATACTTCTACACCTGGTTGGTTAAATGGATTTACTCCTAATAGATATGCAGATATTGCACAAGCTCTTTCAAAAAACATTACCAATCAACCAAATGATTTTTCTAGCGAATCTTCTAATAATAAATGTATGTTAGGCACTTTACCAACATTAACATGAGCATCCATTGTAGCTTCAAAAGCTGCATTATTTACAAAATGAACAGTTTTGTCCATTAAATAATTTAACTTATCTAAATTCTCTTCATCTTCAGTTATTAATAAATCGTGTGTTGGATTTTTTAAGGTAATAACTGTTTCAAATAGAACTTTTGAACCTTCTTGAATATATTGACCTAATGAGTGTAAATCTGTTGAAAAGATAGCTGATGTAGGTAATAATCCTTTTTCATTTTTACCTTCACTTTCTCCGAACAATTGTTTTCATCATTCGTTGAAAAAAGCAAAATTTGGTTCATAAGAAACTAACATTTCGGATTTATATTGTTGTCCTAATATAAATCTAGAAACTGCATATCTATAAGCATCATTAGTTGCTAAAGAATCTTGTTTATAAATTTCATTAGCTTCTGCTGCTCCTTTTAAAATCTCATCAATATCAATTCCCGCACAAGCTAGAGGGAAAAGACCTACTGGTGATAAAACACTAAATCTTCCACCTATATTATCTAAAATAACAAATTTTTGGTAATTTTTTATTTTTGCTAATTCAAATAAAGTCCCTTTATTTGCATCAGTTGTAGCAAAAATTAATTTTTGCGCTTCTTCAACTCCTACTTTACTTTCTAATAGTGATTTAAAGAATCTAAAAGCTATTGCTGGTTCAGTAGTTGTTCCTGATTTAGAAATAACATTTATAGCGAATCTCTTGTTTTCTACATATTTTAATAATTGATATAAATCATTAGAACTTATTGAAGTACCCGCAAATATTACTTCCATTTTTCTTTCTTTACCAGGACGTAAACCTTGAATCACATCAAGAGCAGCTTTTGCTCCTAAATAAGAACCACCTATACCAATAACAACTAAAACTTCTATTTTTTTAGAATGTAATTCACTAGCTGATTTTTTAATTTGATTTATTTCTTTTCAATTACTATTTTCAGGTAAATCTTTTCAACCTAAAAAGTCCGATCCTATAGCAGAAAAATCTTCCATAGAATTGTTTATTTTTGTTACTTGTTCTTGAAATTTTAAAATTTCTTCTTCTTTGACTGCATTTTTTAAATTTAATGTTATTTTTTTCATTTTTCAACCTCTCTTTTTGTGTGTAAAAATAAATTTTTAAATCCACTTTTAGTTTCGCAAAGCTTATAAGTAAAAGGTATTTTCAAATATTTTGGTCTTATTGCTTTAAAAGATAAAGAAACTTTCTTATTTTCATGATTAATATCTAAAATTTTTAACTTTATTTCATCTCCTATTACAAACATTTCAGTTAAATCTTTTATATAATAGTCGCTAACCTCTTTTATAAAAACAACTCCTTGATAACCCTTTGGCAAATCAACTCAAAAATAATTTTTTACTATTTTTTTAACTTTGCCAGTTACTAAATCCCCTATTTCCATAATTAATTTAAATTATAACATTTTGAATTAGAAACATAATTTTTTCAAAGAACATTTTATTCAATTCTATATTGTTTTGTTATATTATATTTTTTCAAAAATAGAGCAAATATTCTTTGTAAAAAAATATTTTTTTTGTAAAATTAAAATAATATTTTATACAACAAATAAATTCATATTTTTAATTTAGGAGAATTAATGAAACCAACAAAATTATTTGCATTGGGCGGAATGCAAGAAATCGGAAAATCTACTTTAGTTATTGAACACGAAAACGACATAGTGGTAATAGATGCTGGAATTAAATTTGCTGATACTTTCACAACAGGAATTAAAGGAATTATTCCTGATTATTCATATTTAAAAGAAAATGAAAGTAAGATTAAGGGATTATTTATTACCCACGGACATGAAGATCATATTGGAGGTGTTACTTATTTATTACAAGAAGTAAATATACCTACAATATATGCTCCCAGAATTGCTATTCAATATTTAAAAGCTAAATTTGAAGATAGAGGAATTAGAAAAAAAATAAATTATGTTGAAATCGAAAGAGATGCTATTCATGAGTTTAATACATTAAAAGTAGATTTTTGAACTGCTCAACACTCTATACCTGATGCATTTGGAATTAGAGTTTCTTCGCCTAACGGTTCTATAATGTGTACTGGAGATTTTAGATTTGATTATACCCCCATTGGAAATTTAACTGATTTTAGTAAATTAGAACAAATTGGAAAAGAAGATTTATCAGTTTTATTATCTGATTCTACAAACGCTATGCGTCCTTTTCACTCACCTAGTGAAAAAGATATTTTAAAAGATATTGAATCACACATGTTAGATGCTAAGAAAAAAATAATTATAACTGCTTTTGCTTCTAACTTAACAAGGGTAAAAGTAATTATTGAACTAGCAGCTAAATTAGGAAAAAAAGTTGTCACATTTGGTAGATCAATGGTTAGCGGAGTGCAAATTGGAAGAAAAATGGGTTATATAAATGTTCCTAATGATGTTTTTATTGACAAAAAGAATATTTCTCAATATCAAGACAATGAACTAGTTATTTTAACAACCGGTTCACAGGGTGAACAAATGGCAGCTCTTACTAGAATGAGTCAGGGAAAACATCCGCAAGTAACATTAAAAAAAGGAGATATGATTATATTTTCTTCTTCTCCTATTCCAGGAAATAGAATTAAAATCGAACTTCTAGTTAATAAACTTTATAAAACTGGTGCCATAATTAAAGAGAATGGAGTTGATGGTTATTTACATACTTCAGGTCATGCTTATAAAGAAGAGCATGAAAAAATATTTAGAATAACTAAACCAACTTATTTTGTTCCTTATCATGGAGAATTTAGAATGTCTGTAATTCATGGTCAAACAGCAATAGAAAATGGAGTAAATCCGAATAATGTAATAGTTCCAAAAATAGGTGAAGTTTTACATCTTATTAACAAAAAACTAGTTAAAACAAAAGAATTTATTAATCCAGGACCTATATTTATTGACGGAGATGTTGTTTCTAAAGTTAATATTAATTTAATGAAAGAAAGACTAGCTTTAGGTGAAAATGGTTTTGTTTATGTTTCTATTGCTATAGATAGAGTTAAAAATATAATTGTAGGTAGACCTAGAATAGTTTCTAGAGGTAGTTTTTATGTAAAAACCTCAACTGAATTTGTTGAAGAATTAAAAAGACTAGTACATGGAGCAGTTTTATTTACTATTAAAAACAAAGCAGACTGAACAATACCTGAACTTAAACAATTAATTAAAGATAGGTTAATTCCTTATTTTTACAAAGAAAAAAGAAGAAATCCTATAATTATTTCTACCTTTTTATTTGCAGATGACAAAAAAGATCCTTTAAAAGAATTCAAAAATAACCAAGAAGAAGAAAATAATGAACTAGAAAAAAATCTCGATGATGAAGATATGGATGAATAAAACGCATCATTTTATTTAGTGTTTACTTTTTTAACATAAATTTACAATATTAAAGATAAAAAAATGTTGAATAATAACACATTAATTAACCTATTTACAAATTTGAAAAATTTAATTTTATATAAAAAAATGGGCTATTTTGCCCTTTTTCACTTTTTTTTTTTTTTTTAGAAGCGATTTAAAATTTTATTGATAGTTACAAAAAATTTCAAAAAATTTATAAATAGGAGATTTAATGAAATCAGAAAAAAATTATGTAGTTCTTATTTTACTTTCGTTTTTCTTCGGCGGTTTAGGAGTAGATAGATTTTACGTCGGAAGAATAGGTATTGGTATTGCTAAATTACTTACCTTAGGAGGTTTTGGTATTTGAGCTTTGATAGATTTTGTTTTTGCCGTTGCAGGACTAATGAAAGATAAAGAAGGTAAATTAATTAAACCATAAAAAATTCAAGTATATCACTTTAGTTTTGTGTTATACTTGAATTTTTTAATAAATAAAATTTAATTGATTTATCCTTTTCCTTTGTTAAAAATTCTTTATCAAAATTGAATTACACTTCTTCATAAATGTATTTTATCTTTTTGTAAATCATTAGAACGGAATTAAAAAACTCCTTTTTTGATTGTTGTTTGCACTTAAAAAGTTGTATTTAATAATTCATTTTTATTAGTAAAAATAGAAAAATTAGTGTAGACAAATATAATAAATGCAAAGGAAAATATTTTTTATTTTGGTTTAATTTGATAGTGACTTTTTAACATTATTTAATATTTGTTAATTAGCTATTTAGTATACTAATTAAGTTAAGATTTACATCTTGTGATCTTATTTGTTCATGTACTTCTTCTGATTCAATATTTCTATTTTCTAGTTTAGCGTTTAAAGAATCAATTGTACTTGCGCCTGCAAAGTATATCTCATTTTCTCTATTAACTAGAGCAATTATTAAGCTTAATTTGATTTTGGATTCTTTATTTTTATTTATATATTCTTTATATGTTTTAAATAAACTTAATGTTTTTTCTTTATCAATATCATTTTTATATTTTTTTACTTCGAAATATAAATAATGATCTTTATATTTAATTAAAAAGTCTGGATAACTATTAGCGATTTCAAATTCATTATTAAAGTATTCAAAATTAATTCCTGAATGTGTTGGATTTTTTGTTCAAACTTTTAAATTTGCTTTGGTTTCTGAATTATAAATAATAATGTTGTTTAAAGTTTTAACAAAATCTTTTTCAGCGCTTGATTCTGGATTTAAATTAGTATCTTCACTATTAATTTCTTTATATGCATATTTTTCAGATACTATTACTGGTTTATCACTTTCACTGTCAAAATAGTTTTCAGGGAGTATTTTTTCTTCTTTTAAAATAAAATTAATTTCATTTTTATCTATTTGTTTTTCAATTTCGGAATTATATTCATTAACTAAAAATGATAATTTATCTTTAATAAATAAGTATCAAAACACCGTTGTATTAATTTTATCTTTTAAAGAAGCATCATAAAATACTTTTAATTTATCGTTAATTTTAGAAGTTAAATATTTTTTATTTTTTAATAGTTCTCTGTGATTAAAAATTTCCATTTCAATTTTATTTAAGATTTTTCAAGAAATTATTTCATTAGAACCATATCTTTTCTTTTCCGCTACAATAAATCCTTTTTCTTTAAATTCTTCCTGTAGCATTTTACAATTTGTTAAAAAGTTTTCAGCATCAAAAGAATTAATTAAATCTAAAGCTTTATTTTCATATTTTTCACTATTAAAAATTGTTTTAGAATTAAGGTTTTCTAACTTACCAATTGCAAATTTTTCTTCTTTAAAATGATCTTTTAATACTAATACTTTTTGCTTATTTTCTTCTCTATCTAGATTGCTATAAATATAATAATTTCTAGCAATACTATTTTCTTTTAACGAAGCTTTAGGGACGGGATTTCTTTTGATTATTCCTATTGTTTGAATACTTAAATTATTAGAAGAAACATTCCTTAATTGAACTAACATACAAGCTCTAGGAATATTTCATCCTGTAGCTGGACCAATTTTAAAAATTATTACATCAATTGCTGAATTATTTTTAGAAATATCTCTTAAACTATAATTTTCTTTTAATCTTTGATTACTGCTTTTATCATTTTGATCAAAATATTTAACTCATTTCAAATTATGTTCATCTAAAGTTTTAATTATAAGTTCTAAATTTTCTTCAAATTCCTTTTGTTTTTCAGGATTACTTGCGCTATTGTTATCAACTTGAATTAACATAGCAGCATTAATACCAACTAAATCTGGTTCGCTGATATGATCATTATAGGCCTTTTTAATTTCTTTAAATTTTAAACATGCTTCTTTTAGAATTTTTTCATTATCTAAAAGAAAACTTTCTTTTTCTAGTCCTTCATTATATTTTTTATGCAATTTTAATAGCTTTACATCATCAGTTTTTAAATCTTTTTCTGTTAATTCTATAAGATCATGATTAGAAGAAGGAGTAGCTGTCATTTTTATTATAAAATGAGCATTGTTTTGCATATTTTCTTCAAAAGTAACTTCTTCTTTTTTACTTTTCTTAGTATCTGCTCCAATATGCGCTTCGTCTCTTATATATACTAACTTATAATTATTTAATTTTATTTCTCCTAAAAGAGCTTCGATAGAGCCTTGTTCTCTTAAAATAGTATTTTTTCTAAAAGAAGCACCACCTATAATAAATACTTTATTAGGTTCTGCAAAAAATTCATAATTTTTCTCTATTTTTGAGCTGGTTTTTGCATTAGAAGGGGATTCAATTCTTTCTACTTTTAAATTTTTATTTTGAATATAATGTTTATATTCATTGAAGTTTTCTTCTAATTGCTTAGGAAGTTCAGCACTAGAAAGAGTTGTAACAACAAAAATAAGTTTATGCTCAATATTACTTTTAGATCATTCAATTAGTTCATCAATAAAATTAATCATCATAAAAGTTTTACCCGATCCTGTCGGAGCTTTAAAATAAACAGTATCTTTTTGTTCAGAATCAATACTTTTTCTAGCTTTATCTAGAAGTCTTTCTATCGCCTCTCTTTGAGATCTAATTAATTCCATTTTTTCCTTTCTTTTTTATTCTTTAACTTGTGGTTTTAAAGATAAAAGTAAATTTAATAATTCTTTGATATCAAAATCATTTTCTTGATCAAGGTTATTAACACCAAAGTCATTTAGAACTTTGATAAGTTCTTTAATTATTTCTTTAGTATCAACGTTACTAAAAGGTGAAATATCAATATAATCCATACTATAAACATTTAAATTGGATTTATATGGTTCGTTTTTCTTGCTTCAGTCAAAACTTTCATTATTAGTTCCAACACCGTAATTGATTCTGTATAATCTTTCGTAATTTACATCGATTCCGATGTTGTTTTCATTATTAGTAACAAGAGTAAAGGTTCTGTTTCCGCCATCTTCTTTATTAAGTTCTAAAACGGCATGCCCTGTTGTTCCGGAGCCGGCAAAGAAATCAAGGATTCTAGCGTTTTTAGTTAAAAAAGAAATTATACTTTTTAATAATGGAAGTGGTTTTGGGGTGCTAAAAATGTCTTTTTCTATTATAGATATTATTTCTTTTTTAGCACTTGTGATTGAACCTTTATCTTTAAAAATGCTTGATTGTACTTTACTAAATAATTCATAATCTTTTTTATAAATTTTTAACCTAGGAACATTATTGCCTTTAAAATATAGCGGTATTTTATTATTTATATAATCATCAAATGTAAACTTTCAATTTCTTTCACAATAATTTCCATTAGGAAGTTTAATTTGAAATTTATTTTTGTTTGATTTTTGATTTGGAGAAGCTGCATTGCTACTTAGTCACTCTCCATTTGGATCATTATCTGGATTTAAAAAAACTGCTGTATTTTCTTGTTTATTAAATTCTAGTAGACTTATATTTTTTGCATAAACGCAAATATACTCGTGCTCTTTTCTTATTAGTTTGGACTGTTTTAATACACTACTTATAGAGAATCATATTGAATTTGCAACAAAATTCTCTTCACCAAATATTTCGTCCATTAATACTTTAAGATATGCCTGTTCTGAATCATCGATTGAAACAAAAATTACTCCATCATCTTTTAGAAGTTTTTTGGCTAATCTTAGTCTTTCGTTCATGAAATTTAGTCAACCGTTTCGTGAATATTTATCACGGTAGATAAATTTATTGGAATTGATGTTTTCTTTATCATTTGCAACACTATTACCATCGTTTTTTGTTGCTTCGGTGTTGTAAGGAGGGTCAATATAGATTAGATCGTAATTATACTCTTGCCCTGCTCTCTCTCTCTCTCTCTATGAGAAGAAGATTCTTTAGTGCATCATAGTTTTCTCCTATGATGAGTGTGTTTTCTTTGCTTTTGTTTTCATCTAAAACAAAGCTTCTTTGTGCATCTTTTTTTAATAGTGCAATGGTTTGAGAATCGTTTTCAGGTGCAACATCGAATCTAAAACCAGTTTTAATTCTTTGTGCAATGAACTGAAATACATATTCTAGTTCGTTGTCTTGAAACTTTTCTAAGATTTTAAATGCTAAGTCTTTTTGATCTTGATTTAATTCTTTTGAAGATATTTCTTCAATATCTTTTTTGTATTTTTCTAATAATGTCATTATACTCCTTACATAAATAGTTTATATATTAGATTATAAGACAAAAACGATTATTCACTTTGCTCTTTAACTTGTGGTTTTAAAGATAAAAGTGAATTTAATAGTTCTTTGATATCAAAATCATTTTCTTGATCAAGGTTATTAACACCAAAGTCATTTAGAACTTTGATAAGTTCTTTGATGATTTCTTTAGTATCGACGTTACTAAAAGGTGAAATGTCAATGTAATCCATACTATAAACATTTAAATTAGTTTTATATGGTTCGTTTTTCTTGCTTCAGTCAAAACTTTCATTTTTAGTTCCAAAACCATGGTTTATTCTGTATAACCTTTCATAATTTACATCGATTCCGATGTTGTTTTCATTATTGGTAACAAGGGTAAAGATTCTATTTCCGCCGTCTTCTTTGTTAAGTTCTAAAACAGCATGACCTGTTGTTCCAGTGCCTGCAAAAAAGTCTAAAATTCTTGGTTTTTCATCACTTATAAGTTTTACAATATCTTTAATTAATAATGTTGGTTTTGGCGTATGTTCTTTTTTAATATCACTAGGTTTTTTAATTATTTTGTAAAGTTCAGTTTTAGCGCTTTTAGTTGTTCCGTGATTATCAAAAAAATTAGTTGGAATAATTTCGGTGGTTTCTCCATTAAATTTTTTATATCTAGGAACATTATTATATTCAGGAGGAGTTCCAAAATAAATAAGATTATTTTGCAATAGTTCTTTCATCTCTTCTTCATTGCATTGTCATTGTCTAGTTCAACTAATTCCCGATGGTGAATAAATGGTAAAGTAATTAGGATGATTTTTATTACTTCTCTCCTCGCTAAATGAAATGCTTCCCGAAAATCATTCTCCTCTAGAATCATTATCTGGATTAGATAAATTATCATATTCTATTATTTTGTCGTATCTCCAACTTTTTAAAAAAGTCTTATTTTTACAATAACACAATACATATTCTTGTAATGTTCTTGAAAATTTATCTTTTTTTCCTAAACCGTGCATTCACATAAAATTATTAACAAAATTCTCTTCACCAAATATTTCATCCATTAATACTTTAAGATATGCTTGTTCTGAATCATCGATTGAAACAAAAATTACTCCGTCATCTTTTAGAAGTTTTTTGGCTAATCTTAGTCTTTCATTCATGAAATTTAGTCAACCGTTTCGCGAATATTTATCACGGTAGATAAATTTATTGGAATTGATGTTTTCTTTATCGTTTGCAACGCTATTGCCGTCGTTTTTGGTTGCTTCGGTGTTGTAAGGAGGGTCAATATAGATTAAATCGTAATTATACTCTTGCCCTGCTCTCTCTCTCTCTCTCTATGAGAAGAAGATTCTTTAGTGCATCATAGTTTTCTCCTATGATAAGTGTATTTTCTTTGCTTTTGTTTTCATCTAAAACAAAGCTTCTTTGTGCATCTTTTTTTAATAGTGCAATGGTTTGTGAATCATTTTCAGGCGCAACGTCGAACCTAAAACCAGTTTTAATTCTTTGTGCAATAAACTGAAATACATACTCTAATTCATTGTCTTGAAACTTTTCTAAGATTTTAAATGCTAAATCTTTTTGATCTTGATTTAATTCTTTTGAAGATATTTCTTCGATATCTTTTTTATATTTTTCTAATAATGTCATTATACTCCTTACATAAATAGTTTATATATTAGATTATAAGACAAAAACGATTATTCCCTTTGCTCTTTAACTTGTGGTTTTAAAGATAAAAGTGAATTTAATAATTCTTTGATATCAAAATCATTTTCTTGATTAAGGTTATTAACACCAAAGTCATTTAGAACTTTGATAAGTTCTTTAATTATTTCTTTAGTATCAACGTTGCTAAAGGGTGAAATGTCGATGTAATCCATACTATAAACATTTAAATTAGCTTTATATGGTTCGTTTTTCTTGCTTCATTCAAAACTTTCATTATTAGTTCCAAAACCATGGTTTATTCTATATAATCTTTCATAATTTACATCAATTCCGATGTTGTTTTCGTTATTTGTAACAAGGGTAAAGGTTCTATTTCCACCATCTTCTTTATTAAGTTCTAAAACAGCATGCCCCGTTGTTCCGGAGCCGGCGAAAAAGTCAAGGATACGTATATTTTTGTTTTGAGAAGCTAAATTTGTTATATATTTTATTAAATTAGATGGTTTGGGAAAATCAAATTTATTTTTATCACTAAAAATGTTTTTTATTTCTGATCCCCCTTCTGAAGAATAAAAATTGTCAATAATATTTTCGAAAGGTTGGCCTGCATCTATTTTTACAATATTTTTTATTTTAGGATCGAATTTAACTTTTTCATATTGTTTTCTTTTAGCAACTCAAAATCCTTCATTGTTTTTTAAAACCTCAATGAATCCAAGTTTTTTACCTTCTAGATAAGTATCGTATCCTCATGTATAACGGGCCGATTTAGGTTTTATAATGTTTTGATATATTTTAAATTTGGTTTTGTCTGGAGCTTCTATTAAATAATCCAAAGATTCAATATATTGAAAACTACCCGTAGATGAAGGGTGATGCAGATCTGTTAATTTATAATATCCTCTTTCGTTAAAATATTCATCTTTATTTGTGTAACCTAATTTTTTAAGGTCTTTGTCGTTATGTTTATTATAATTAAATACTTTTTTCTCTATATTTTTTGAATAAACTAGAATGTATTCTGTATTTTTAACAATAGAATAGTTAAATGAGGTGTTTCCACCGGGTCCGTGTTTTTTAACTCAATTTAAATTAGCCACAAAATTCTCTTCACCAAATATTTCATCCATTAATACTTTAAGATATGCTTGTTCTGAATCGTCGATTGAAACAAAAATTACTCCATCATCTTTTAGAAGTTTTTTAGCTAATCTTAATCTTTCATTCATGAAATTTAATCAACCGTTTCGTGAATATTTATCACGGTAGATAAATTTATTGGAATTGATGTTTTCTTTATCGTTTGCAACGCTATTACCGTCGTTTTTGGTTGCTTCAGTGTTGTAAGGAGGGTCAATGTAGATTAAATCGTAGTTATACTCTTGCCCTGCTCTCTCTCTCTCTCTATGAGAAGAAGATTCTTTAATGCATCATAGTTTTCTCCTATGATGAGTGTATTTTCCTTGCTTTTGTTTTTGTCTAAAACAAAGCTTCTTTGTGCATCTTTTTTTAGTAATGCAATGGTCTGAGAATCGTTTTCAGGTGCAACATCGAATCTAAAACCAGTTTTAATTCTTTGTGCAATAAACTGAAATACATACTCTAATTCGTTGTCTTGAAACTTTTCTAAGATTTTAAATGCTAAATCTTTTTGATCTTGATTTAATTCTTTTGAAGATATTTCTTCGATATCTTTTTTATATTTTTCTAATAATGTCATTATGCTCCTTACATAAATAGTTTATATATTAGATTATAAGACAAAAACGATTATTCACTTTGCTCTTTAACTTGTGGTTTTAAAGATAAAAGTGAATTTAATAATTCTTTGATATCAAAATCATTTTCTTGATTAAGATTATTAACACCAAAGTCATTTAGAACTTTGATAAGTTCTTTGATGATCTCTTTAGTATCGACATTGCTAAAAGGTGAAATATCAATATAATCCATACTATAAACATTTAAATTAGCTTTATATGGTTCGTTTTTCTTGCTTCATTCAAAACTTTCATTATTAGTTCCAAAACCATGGTTTATTCTGTATAATCTTTCATAATTTACATCAATTCCGATGTTGTTTTCGTTATTTGTAACAAGCGTAAAGGTTCTATTTCCATAGTCTTCGCGATTTAAATCTAAAACAGCTTGAGCAGTTGTTCCTGAACCAGAGAAAAAATCTAGAATTCTTGCATCATCGTTATCTTTTAAATTAATACAAAATTTTATAACTTCAACTGGTTTGGGATAGTCAAACATACCAGAGAATCCTAAATCAGCTATTAATTTTGAACCATATCTATTTTCAAAAGTATCTAATCACGTTTTATAATGATCCAATTTAAATAATGTTGTTAATTCCTCTTTATATATTTTTCTAAAAAATGTTCCGTTTTTATAAACAATCTTATCTTTTTTAGATTCAAAAGTTTCTTTTTTTCAAAGTCAACACCCATCGTTATTTTTAACTTTTTTAGGAAAAACTTCTATTCAATCATCATTATTTTTGTTTTTTTCATCAATTGAAAATTCAGAATTATTTTTATTTATATATATAGGATAAAACAAATTAGGTCTTCGCTCTCTAAGCCCATTTGCTCCGCTATTTTGGAAAGGTTTTAATAAAAATTCTCCATTTTCATCTTTATTATTAAAAGTAATTTTCCCTTTATTTACTTTTTTAAAAGAAGAAGATGCTTTTAAATTAAAATAAACCAATATATAGTCGTGTAATTTTTGTAATTCACTTGCTGAATTTAGTCTAATATGTGAAGTTGTTTTTCTAGGCATACTCGCCACAAAATTCTCTTCACCAAATATTTCGTCCATTAATACCTTAAGATATGCTTGTTCTGAATCGTCGATTGAAACAAAAATTACTCCATCATCTTTTAGAAGTTTTTTGGCTAATCTTAGTCTTTCGTTCATGAAATTCAATCAACCGTTTCGTGAATATTTATCACGGTAGATAAATTTATTGGAATTGATGTTTTCTTTATCGTTTGCAACGCTATTACCGTCGTTTTTGGTTGCTTCGGTGTTGTAAGGAGGGTCAATGTAGATTAAATCGTAGTTATACTCTTGCCCTGCTCTCTCTCTCTCTCTATGAGAAGAAGATTCTTTAATGCATCATAGTTTTCTCCTATGATAAGTGTATTTTCCTTGCTTTTGTTTTCATCTAAAACAAAGCTTCTTTGTGCATCTTTTTTTAGTAGTGCAATGGTTTGAGAATCGTTTTCAGGTGCAACATCGAATCTAAAACCAGTTTTAATTCTTTGTGCAATAAACTGAAATACATACTCTAATTCGTTGTCTTGAAACTTTTCTAAAATTTTAAATGCTAAGTCTTTTTGATCTTGATTTAATTCTTTTGAAGATATTTCTTCAATATCTTTTTTATATTTTTCTAATAATGTCATTATACTCCTTACATAAATAGTTTATATATTAGATTATAAGGGAAAATAATTCTATTCATAAATAAGCTTAATCAATTTATTAAGTTAACAACACTATCAAAAAAAGTATAATTATAATAATTGAAGGTGAAGTAAAGTGATAAATAAAAAAATAGTTATAACAGCAAAAGAGTATCAAAATTTTAAAGAATTTATAAATAAATATAAAAGTTCAAAAGTTGTAGAAAGAAATGGTAAATATTACTTAAATTATAAGACCGAATATGAGCAAGAAATAGATATTCAACCTCTTATAGTAAATTTATTAAATGTTGAAGATTTAAGAGCAATTATGCAAATTATCGATGGATCTTTAGAAAAAACTTTTAAATTAGTAAAAGACAATTTTGTTAATGAAAGTTCCAATGATTATCAATATGTAGATGAAAATGATAGATTTAATGAAATCATTATGCGTGTTTTATATTACAGCGAAATAAATGATATTTTTGATTTATTTTCTAATATTTTTATACAAATAATAAGTTCCCATAAATTAAAAAACGGTAATAAAAGATTTTGTTTTTTCTTTTTAATTAATTTGTTAAAAGACTTTGGATTTTATTTCAAATGATCTTCTAATTTAAAAGAGAAAAACAGTTATCAACAATTACAAGAAAGAGAAATGTTTTGTTTCGTTTCTAGATTATCAAATAGAGAATATAGCGATTTTATCGAAGCACTTAATGATAAAGAATTAGAGTTAGAAAATGAAAAGAATAATATTTATAAATGGTGCTATAATTTAATACAAGAAAATGATAAAAACTGCACTGTTAAAGAAAGACAAGAAAAGGTAAAGAAAAACATCAAGAATTGAATAATACAAAATATTTTAATAGATGTTGCGAAGGAGTTTTAAAATGAAAAATGAAAATAGAAAAATAACATTACAAGAATATGCAAACAATATCGATAAGTATACAAAACCTCTTGATGAACTACTAAAAGAAAACGGTGACTGAGACGAAGTAGTTAGAATCATGAACATTCTTGCTAAATTATAAAATTTCTTAATTTATAAATACCATAATAAAGGTATTTTTTTATATTTTAATTTAATAAAAAATCGAGCTAATTAAGGTAAATTTTTACTCTTAATTTTAAAGCTCGATTTTATTATTTTAATAATTGTAATAATTCTTATTTTTATTCATCTAGATCAATTTGCGCCAATTCGACAACTAATTCATCTCTTGAAATTGATAGTGTATTAGTTTGTAATTCTTTTTCTATTTTTTCTAAATATTCTAATTTGCTTTTAGTATTAGCTCTTCTTTTAGAAAATGCAAATAATGTAGAAGAAGCAGTTAAAAAAGCCATAATCGCTGTTATAAAGGAAATGCTTACAAATAATCAAACCGCTGTTAAATTAGGGTTTTTAGCAATCGCATAAGCTGATAATAAACCATTAAAAGCACTCATTAATAGTAAAGCAATACTTACTATTAAAAATGTTCATTTAGATTTTATGTATTTTTTGTTTAATTCTGCTATTTTTTGTTTAGCTTTATTTATTTCTAATTCAAATTGATTCATTAGACAACCACTTCCTCTTCTTTAGTTTCTAAAGAATATTCCATTCCTAATATTTTTGAAACCACTTCAAAGAATAATAAATCATCATTTTCATTATCTTTATATTTTCCTTGATTTGTTTCATATAATATTTTTTCTAAACTAATTAAGTTATTTACTTTTTGATTTCTTAATCATTTTTTTCTAACTACAAATAAAGCAATAAGTCCATTTAAAATTGCCATAGCTATCCCAATTCATAATGTAAAAATTGGTCATTGATCTACTTGTTTACCATCTATTTCAGACACAAATAAAGTAGCAAATCCTCTAAATTCAACTAATCTTGAAGATGCTAATTTAGCAACACCCATTAGTGCTGAAAAAAATCCGAATAATAAAGAAAATAAACTAGTTAATCAAAAAAGAGTTTTATATATTCCTGCTTTTAGAGCGGTTTTCTTTGAAATATAATTAATAAATTCTTTTGTAGAATTAAATAATTTTAAATTCATTATTTTGCTCCTCCTAAAATAAATTTTTTAATTAATTCCATTTTAGAAACTCGCTTTTTAGATAAATATTCATTTTGAATTTGATTAAACTCTTTATCAAATTGTTCTTTTGTATAACTTTGACTTTCTCTCGATTTATAAGAAATATAAGTTATTTTTCTCATTGCTATTTTATAATCTTTGAATTTCATAACCTCTTTATAAACAGATAAAAATAAAGTTAAAATAAATGTTAAAACTATAAATGACGCTAACACTATAGTAAGACCTAATTCTTCTAAAAAAGGCTTTCTAGTTTCTACAGGTATAGAATTATATCTATTGCTTTCTATAACTATAACCGCTAAAGCAATAGCAATTATTGCTAAATTTAAAATAATGGTTGTTCATTTAATCAGATTATCTAAAACTGAAGAAATTTTTGATTCTTTAAAAATTTTTTTCTTTTTTTCTTTGATATATTCTAATAATTCTATATCAACATTTTTTGTTTTCTCTTTCATATAAATATTATATCTTATTTATTGAGTCAAAATGGTAAAATATTAATGAGTTTATAACTCAAAATAGGAGATTTTTTTTAAAATGGAACAATTTTTAAATACAATATCTAACCAAAAATTATGAGGAGCAATCATTGCTTCTGTTGGGGTAATTTTAATTGGTTTTTTATTGGCAAAATTTAAAATTCTAAAGCAAGAAGGAAAAGGAGTTATTAACCAAGTTGTTTTAGTAATTTCTTTACCAGCTTTAGCGTTTTCTGGTTTTATGAAAACCATAACAATAAAAGCGCTTATTGAGCAAGCAGTTATATTAGCTTCTGCTTTTGCTTTTTATATAGTGCTTTGCGCTATTTCGCTTCTATGAGTGAAATTTGTGAAATTTGATAGAAAACTATCAAATACAAAAATAGCTAAAACTTTAGGAGGAGAATCAGTTAGCGAATCAAAAGCATTAGTTATTTGAATGATGTTAATTTTTGGTTCTACTACTTTCTTTGGATTACCAATCATTGAAGCAGTATACGGTTCTACTGGTGTTTTAGCAGCTAACATTTGAAATATACCATATAGAATTTTCTTATATTCTTTATGTTTTATGTTAATGTCTGGATTAAAATTTAATAAAGCTAATTTTTCAAAATCTTTAAGAACAGCTTTATTAAACCCTATTGTTATAGCGACATTTTTAGGTTTAATTTTCTGACTATCACAACTTATTCCGGGTTTACAAGTTGAAGTACAAAAGAAAACATATGGTTGATTCGAACTTTCAAAAACATTCCCTGCAATAGAAAGAATATTTGCAGTTTTAAGATCTTTAGCTTCACCTTTAATATGAATTACTATAGGTATGACATTAGCTACTGTGCCACTTAAAAAAGCTGTAACAGATAAATGAGTATGAATTTTTGTTGTAATGAAATTAGTTTTAATTCCAATAATAGTTTTATTAATGATGTTACCTTTAGCAAAAACAGGAGTTATAACAAAAGAAGTTGCATCATCAATGGTTGTATTCGCAGCCGTTCCTCCTTCAACTGTTGTTATTGCTTACTCAAGTAGATACAAAATGAATGAAGTTTATTCAGCGCAATGTTCTGCATTATCAACATTAGCGGCTATAGTTTTAATGCCGTTATGAATTATTTTATTAGGTGTAATTTTCTAAAATGAAAAAAATTAAAGTTATTTGCTTCGGTGTTAGAAAAGTAGAAGAACCTATTTTTCATAAATTTAATAAATATAATTATGAATTAGAATTACGTTCAGATTCTTTAAATGAACAAACGGTAGATTCAGTTAAGGGTTTTGATGCGATAATAACTAGAGCTAGTGATAAAGTTAATGCAACAGTTGTAGAAAAAATTCATTCTTTCGGAATCAAATACATCTTAGCTAGAATTGTTGGAACAGATCACATGGATTTAAACAAAATGAAAGAACTTGGTATTAAATCCGCAAGAGTTCCTTCTTATTCTCCAACCGCTATTGCAGAATTGGCATTCTCATTAGGAGTAATGTTAAATAGAAAGTCTTTACACTTTGCCCACAAAGGAAATAATAAAGACTTTACCGTTGATCCTTTTGGTTTTGCTAAAGAATTTAAAAATTCTACAGTCGGGATTATTGGAACAGGGAAAATAGGTTATTGAACAGCTCATTTTTTCCGTTCTATAGGAGCAAAAGTTTATGGTTTTGATCCATTTCCTAATGAAAAAGCAAAAGAAGTATTAGAATATACTTCATTAGATGAATTATTACAAAAATCTGATTTAATATCATTCCATATACCTTATATAAAAGGTCAAAATGATAAAATGATTAATAAAGAATTTATTTCTAAAATGAAGGATAATGCAATATTAATCAACACTGCGCGTGGTCAAATTCAAGACGAAGAAGCTTTATTGTGAGCTTTAGAATCAAATAAATTAAGCGCTATTGCTACTGATGTTTTTAATAATGAAACTGAAATATTTTTTAAAAAGCACGAATTAGATTTACCAAATAATACCATTCAAAAATTAATGAGTTTTTATCCAAGATTTGTAGCAACACCGCATATTGGTTCATACACTGATGAAGCTGTCGCAAACATGGTTGAACAATCTTTTGATAACTTAAATGAATTTTTAACAAGTGGTGATTGCAAAAATAAAGTTTATTAAAAACGAGACTATAATTAGTCCCGTTTTTTCTTTTTAAAAATATAATTTTCTTGAGAATTTTTAAATTGTTTTTTTAAATTTAAAAATCTTATTTTTTTAATCAATAATTTTTCACTTATTTCAAATTCGATACAAGATAATAATAAATATACAAAATAGCTTAAGCTTCATAGAATAGGTACAATTATTGAAAAAGAAATAATTGCAAAAGGTCATTGTGATAAAGATCCTAGTGTATTAATACCTGTTTTACCTAAATATAATCAATTAGCATCTAAAATAATTTTTATTTTTGGATTATCACTTTTTTCTCCTATGCTATTTAATATTCAAGCTAATAAAAAAGTAAAAATCCCTATAATTACTAAATAAATATATCCTTGAACTTGACTCCTAATATTAATCTTTATAGTTTCGCTGTATGCCAAACTTAAAAATACAGGCATAACTATAACAAATGTATGTGCTAAAATAAAATCCCAATATAAATAACTATCATATCCTAAATTTAGACCGGCTCTTTCTCATTCTATTGTTCCTTCTTTAAAAGAGTTATAAATTCTATCTTGATCAATAAATTCTTTTACTTCTCCAAGATTAGCAAAAAGGATTCCTGCCAATCCGCCCAAAATAGCTAATATAGCAATATACTCAATTAATTTTGCTTTTTTAAAAATAAGCACAAAAGCTATATAAAAAGTGAAAAATCTACATAAATGAATGGGAAATAATTCTCATTTTCAAGGATAATCTGTAAGCAACAAAATTATTATTCTAATAACATTAAAAAACAAAACTATATACCCAATAACAGAAAATAAAGTATCTTTATCAAAGGTATGAAATAAAAATTTTTTGTTTTGATTGAAATATTCTTTTATTTTAGATTTATATATTCATAAAAAAAATGTTATAGAAATCAAAAGAAAACAAATCACATAAAAAAGGGATTTAGATTCCTCGAATGTAGCAACATTTCTTCTTCAACTAAAAAAATTCATAACTCTCCTTTTTTGGATATAAAATATAATAATTATAACTATATTTAAAAAATATATATTAAATTATTATATAATTTATACGCCATTAAAACAATAACCTTGTAACTTGGTCAGGACAGAAATGTAGCAGCCACATCGAGAAGTGTTGTGTTTAGTGGTTTTTTTATTAGAAAAAACCACTTCTTTTTTTGATTTAGATTTTTAAAAATAAAAAAGCTTTATAAAAAAGCTTTCCTATTTTATTTATCAAATTTTTACTCTTTTTTCAGGAGCAACATACATACCATCTTCTTTTTCAATTGAATAGGTTTGCGCAAATAAATCACTATTAGCTAAAATAACATTCGCTCTTATTTTAGCAGGAGCATGTACGTCTGATTCTAATAACCTTTTTGCAGTTCCTTCTTTATAAATAGATCTTCAACTTCTTGCTCAACTT
Source organism: Mesomycoplasma molare (assembly GCF_024918955.1). Taxonomy (NCBI): domain Bacteria; kingdom Bacillati; phylum Mycoplasmatota; order Mycoplasmoidales; family Metamycoplasmataceae; genus Mesomycoplasma; species Mesomycoplasma molare. The sequence goes on along the minus strand of NZ_CP103423.1, from coordinate 6,825 downwards.
TTAAAAAATTCTTCTTTGTCAAAATCTTCTTCTAATTTTGCTGCTTCTAATGCACAATCAAAACCACCTAAATCTGCTATGTTTTCTGAAACTGTTAATTCTCCATTAACTTGACCAAAAGGGGTTTCTCTTTTATCATACAAATCAATAACCGCTTTTGTTCTTTTTTCAAATTCTTTTTTATCTTCTTCAGTTCATCAATTATTTAATTTTCCATTTTCGTCAAACTGAGCACCATGATTATCAAATCCATGAGAGATTTCATGAGCAATAACTGCTCCTATAGATCCATAATTTGCAGAAGATACTCTTCCGAATTTATAAAACGGATCTGATAATATTGCTGCCGGAAAAACAATTTGATTTTTTAAAGGATTATAGTATGCATTAACAGTAGCAGGAGACATTCCTCAGTATCTTTCATCTTCTGTTTTACCATATAAAGATAAAGAATATTCCTTAATTAAATTATCAAAATTTTTAGAGTTGCTAAAGATATCGCCGCCTTCTTCATAAGTTTTTACACTAAACTCTTTATAGTAAGGTCTAATAATTTCAGGATATCCTATCATTACTTTAATTGTAGAAAGTTTTAAAAGCGCTTTTTCTATGGTTGTTTTACTTAATCATTCGTTGTTTAAAAGTCTATTTTTATAAACTCCAATCATTTTTTGGACCATATTTTCTATATTTGCTTTTGATTTTTCGCCAAAATATTCTTTTGCATAATACATACCTAAAGGCATTCCAAAATAACTATTTGTTTTATCAAAGGCAAAATTTTCTAAACTTCTATATTCATCAACTGAGTAAACAACTCTAGAATATTCTGTACTTTTTATTCTTATTTTTTCGCTTAAATAACTGGTGTTAGCTAATAAATTTTTAATAAAAAATAAAGCTTTAAAATCTTCAAAATTTTCTTTTGAATAAATTTTGTCAAATTCATTATAAACTTTTTTGTTTGTAATTGATATAAAATCAATTTCTGTATTTACAAAAGTTTTTAATAATTTTGAAACAGATATTTGATTTGTTATTTTTTCAAATTCTTCTTTTTGTGTTGGGTTATATAAAGCTATATAATCAGCTTGTTCTACAGAAGATAAAACATAATCTTTGTAAAGGTTGTCAAATTTTATTGCTTTTTTTATCATTTCTTTGGCTTCTAAATCATTTTTACCATAATCAATAAGTAAATCATAAACCATAGAACTTCATGCCTTTAAAAGTTTATTTTTTTCTTCTTCGTTAGAATAAATATCTTTATTTGGCAAAATAGTTGGATTATCACCTAATCAAAATATTCTTTTTTTATTATCAACAAAATCTTCGTAAATACTTATTTCTAAAGGTAAGTAAGAATAATTCAATCATAATTCTTTATCATATACAAACATATCTTTAAAGCTTGTTAAATTTTCTATTTTGTTCAAAAAAGACCTTAAAGGCTCTCAACCTAATTCATCTCTTTTTTTGGTATCTAAAATCATTGAATAATATTTTACATATTCTTTCATATATGGATCGTTAGGAATAGAAGATCTATCTTGTGTTCATTTTTCGATTAAAGATTTTAAAAGTTTTTCTAAACTTAGATCTAATTCACCAAAAGAACTGATAGAAGATCTATCTGAAGGAATAGTGGCTTTTTTTAATCAATCTTCATTAACATATTCATAAAAGTCATTTTTTATTTTTTTATTTGACATTTTTCTCCTTTATTTATGGTATTTAATATTATTTAAAATAGAGAAACCTCTATATATTTGTTCTATTAACATTATTCTGAAAAGTTGATGCGGAAAAGTTAAATTAGAAAATTTTATTTTTTTAGAAAGTATTAATTCTTCGATTAAACCATTAGATCCACCGATTATAAATGTAATATTACTTCTCTCTAAAGTTTTAGAAAATTCAGTAGAATCATAACTTTTTCCTTTTAGTGAACATAAATAAATATCACTATTTTTAGGGATTAGTTCTAGTATTTTTTCTGTTTCTTTTTGTTTTTTTAGTGTTATATTTTCTTCATTTAATTCTTTTACTTCTATTACTTCTAATTTACTAAAAAACTCAATTTTCTTTTTATATTCATTAAAAATATCTTGAAATTTAGTTTGTAATTTTCCTACAGCTATTATTGTAATTTTCATTTTATTTTTTTCTTAAATTTAAATAAAACATAAGCATTTGAATATCCGCAGGATTTATACCACTTATTCTAGAGGCTTGACCAATTGTTGTTGGTCTTATTTTAGTTAATTTATCTCTTGCTTCGTTTGCTAAATTTTCAACTTTAGAATAGTCAATATCTTCTGGTAGTTTTAACTTTTCTAGTCTTATCATTTTTTTAGCATCATTAATTTGTTTTTGAATATAACCTTCTAAACGAGCTAGAACAACCAGTTCATATGCATATTCAAAATCCGGTAATATCTCTTCATAATTAACTTCTGGTCTAGAAATTAATTGCAACATTGATTGCCCATTAGTTGCATTATATTTAATAGCTAAATCGCTTTTAGCAGATATAAAAGTATTTTTTAGTTCTTCGATTTTGTTATTTATTTTTAAATATTTTTCTTCAATAAACTTAAATTCTTCTTTTGTAATCATGTTTGATTTTAATGCGTAATTCATCATTCTAAAATCGGCATTATCATTTCTTAATAACAATCTATACTCTGCTCTTGAAGTAAGCATTCTATAAGGTTCTTTTGTACCTTTAGTTACTAAATCATCAATAAGTACACCTATATAACCGTCACTTCTTAAAATTTCAATCGGTTCTTCTTTTTTTAAAAACTGAGCCGCATTAATTCCTGCTATTAATCCTTGAGCAGCAGCTTCTTCATAGCCACTTGTTCCGTTTATTTGTCCACCCAAAAATAAGCCTTTTAAAATTTTACTTTCTAGTGATTTTTTTAATTGTAAAGGATTTATAGCATCATATTCAATGGCATAGGCTCATTTGGCTACTTCAGCATTTTCAAGACCGGGTATTGATTTTATCATCTCTTTTTGCACTTCAATAGGCATTGAAGTAGAAAGTCCATTTATATACATTAAATCACCTTTTTTGGTTTCTGGTTCAAAAAAGATTTGATGTCTTTCTTTGTCTCTAAATCGAACTATTTTATCTTCTACTGATGGACAATATCTAGGCCCGATACCGTTTATTGCTCCTGAATACATACTAGATCTATTTAAATTATTTAAAATAATTTCATGAGTTTTGGGGGTTGTATATGTTAGATAACAACTAATTTGCTTTTCTAATATTTCTTGACTTTTAAAACTAAAATTTAATCTTTTATTTTCTAAGATTTCTTCTTCAACTTTAGAAAAGTCTATTGAATTTGTTCATATACGAGGAGGAGTTCCTGTTTTAAGTCTTAATAAATCAAAGCCTTTTGACTTTAAAAATAAAGATAATTTATTACTTGTTTTTTGACCATCAGGTCCGCTTTGTTGAATTTCTTCTCCTCTTAAAATTCTAGAATCCATATAGGTACCTGTTGTTAAAACAACTGCACCTGAAAATATTTTTTCTCCTTTTTCGGTAATAACCCCATTAACTTGATCATTATCCACTATTAATTCTGTTACTATATCTTCTAAAATTGTTATATTTTTATTTAACAAAATATCTTCTAAAATTAATTCAGAATATTTATCTTTATCTATTTGCGCTCTAATAGCTCTAACAGCAGGACCTTTTGACTCATTTAACATTTTGATCTGAATCATTGCTTTATCAGCAAAAATTCCTTGCACTCCACCAAGCGCATCTATTTCCCTGGTAATTATCCCTTTTGCAGGACCTCCGATCGAAGGATTGCAAGGCATAGAAGCTAATTTGTTTTTATCTAAAGTAACTAATAAAACTTTGAAATTTTGCTTAGCTAATGCATATGTTGCTTCAATCCCTGCGTGGCCTCCACCTATAACTACAGCGTCATATATTTTCATTTTATTTTATTTTTCCTCTCCTGTATCTTCAGAAACTATTTTATATAACTCATCATTAATTCAAACTACATCATTAATAAAAACCTTTGTTCCTCTGCTTTCGCATTTTTTGTCATTAATAATGACTTGATTAGTTGCTAAAAATTCTTTCGTTTGACCCCCAGAATCAACTATCTTCATTTTTTTTAATAATTGACTAACTTTAATAAAGTCACCTTTTATTTTTACAAGCATTTTTTCCTTTCTACGTTGTTCCTATTAGTTGTTTGTTGTTTCTATTTGAAGTAGAAACTATGTAAACTTTTCTAACTTCTTTATCTAAAAAAATTATTAAAGTCCCATCAAAGACAGATATAGCCTCTTTTAAATATTTATGATTTATAGAAAAACCCAATTCTTCTATTGCACTATCATATTTAACGTTATTTGAACTTACAGAAATATTTCCTGTTTCTTCTTTAGAACTGTATAACTTAATTTTATTTTTATTAACTTTTATATTTAATTTAAAAAAAGAATCGTTAGATAGTATTGTTGCCTTCGAAATTAAATCTGATAGTTCTTTTTTTTCTATTTCTATTTTATAAACTAAATCTTCTAATTTAGGAAACGCACTTGAAATATCTTTATAAGGGTAATCAATAACTTTGCATTGAATTTTTGTATTTTCTACTTGAGTTTCTATTTTGTTATCATCGATAAAAATTTCTATTTGCCCATTGTAATCAATTGGAATGAAATTTTTTAAATTCTTTGCAACTATCGAAATATTAAATTCTATATCATTTGATATAGGGATTGTTTCTGTTGCAATTCTATAACGGTCTGTAGCAGCAAATTTTAAGTGACCTTTTTCAGCTTGTAAATTCATACATTCTAAAATTATTTCTGTTCCTTCTGTTAACGCAGCAAAACTGGTGTCTTTTACAATTCTTCTAAAAGAAGTAGAGTCTATTTTTATACTTTTTGTATCAAAAGAAAAATTTATAAGCGGAAAATCATCAGATTCAATCGTGTTTATATTATAAACGTCTTCATTATTTTTGATAGAAAGTAAATTTCCTTCCAAAGTAATTTCTATTAATCCATTAATTTTTTTTAATACATTTTTAAATAAAGAGTGACTTAGTAAAAAATCAGTAATTCCTTCATAAAATTCAAATTCATTCTTTTCTATAAAATGAGAGATAGAGATTTCTCCATCACTTCCTATTAAATATAAACCTTCAGGTCTAAAATCTAATTTCATATATCTTAAAAAAGAAACTATATTTATAGGATTAATAGCTACAGATACTCTTTCAATTGCTTTTTCTATTTTATTTTTATTTATTTTAAAATTCATTTTTACTTCTTTCTAATTATTTATATTAGTTTTGTTAATTTATTGAGTAAATTATTTTTTTACCTAAAAATAGGGTAAAAATAGGTTAATAATTTAAATAACTTTTGTAACTTTAGTTGTTATGTTTAAAATAGCATTTTTAATTTCAGGAGCTTTTTCTAAATCATTTAACATTTTCTTATAAGATAATAAAATTGATGAATGATCCTTACCTCCCAAAATAATTCCTATTTTTTCATAACTTAAAGACATTAAGGTTCTCATTAAATAAATACACATAGAACGAGCTACTACAATTTCTTTTTTTCTTGATTTACTTATAACTTCATTAATTTTAATTTTGTAGTAAGAACAAACAGTTTCAATTATTCTATCAGAAGTTATTTCTTTTTCTTGATAAGCAGTATTTTGAAAAATGTTTTTCATTAAATTTTCGTTAAAAACAATTTCCTTTGAAGAGTTGCTTACAGAAAACTTTATTGTATTTAAAGCTCCCTCTAATTCTCTGATTGATTTATAAAAGTTTCTAGTTAAAAAATTTAAAGCACTTTTTTCTCATTTTGAAAGGTCGAAACCTTTGTCTTCTAATTTAAATTTAATAATTTTTAACAAATCTTCATTATTAGGTCTTTTTATTTCTAATACTAAACCACTTTGAAATCTAGTTATAAAACGTTCTTCAAATCCCCCTAAAAATTCGGGTCTTTTATCAGCGCAAATTATTATTTGCTTATTTTTGTTTGTTAAATTATTTATTATGTTAAATAAGAATTCCAAAGTTTTTGTTCTATTTCCTAACATTTGAACGTCATCTATTAAAAGAACATCTACATTCTCTAATATATTTGAAAATTTATTAATTTCTTCGATGTCTTTATTTTTTAAAATTAAAGATATTTCGTTAGTGAAATTGTCGGGATTTAAAAAATAAGAAGTTAAGCTAATTTTTTTTAATTCGTTTCCTAATGCATTTAAAAATAAAGTTTTTCCCATCCCGGAATTAGAGTGAATAAAAATAGGATTAAATTCGGATGTTTTATTATTAATCAAAGAAGAAGAAATCTTTATTAAATCTTGATTAAATTTTCCTGAAACAAATTTATCAAATGTTAAATTTTTAATTAGATTGTCGCTAAAGTTTATTATGCCATCATTTTTTTTGACAATTTTATTAACAACTTTTTTATTTTCTTGTTCGTTGTCGTTTTCTAGGCTTTCTTCTAATGTTATTAACTCAATTTTGAGTTTTTGTTTAAAAGTATTTAAAACAGAATTTTCTAATATTTCTATAAATTTATCATTAATTTCTTGTTTAATATAAGAATTTTCTACTAAAAATACAATTTCTGTATTAGATATTTTATTAATTTTTAACTGTGAAAAAAAAGTGGAAAAAATAATAAAATCTTGAACTTTTTTTTCAATATTTTTTAATATTTTTTTAGTTTCTTTCTTTAAATTACTAACATTATTTTCAACTTTTAGATTCATAGTTATTAAATAAT